>NZ_JAVHXC010000001.1:0-726911 GCF_032248695.1 Dietzia sp. CH92
AGGGTGTGGGAGAGTAGGACACCGCCGAACACAACTTCACAACCAGCGGGAGGGACTTCACTGTTCCTCCCGCTGGTCTTATTTGTACCCCTGTCAACCCGATCCCCGTCGGCACCGCCGGCGCACGTAAGGTGAACGACGTGAACGAACCCCGGTCAGAGAACGCAGACCGCTCGCCCCGACGCGGCGACCGTGACGTACCCCGCCGGGGCGACCGGGCCCCACGAGACCAACGACGCGACAACAGTTCCTTCGGTGAACGTCGCGGCAAGCGCTACGACGGGTCCGACACTCCCCGGCCGGACCGTGATTCCTCCGGCGACCGGCGCTCGGGCGCAGCCCGCTCCGGTGGCGAGAGAGACGCCGGCCGTGGGGACGGCGCCGGCCGCACCGGAGGCGGACCCCGCAGGGCGCCCGTCGGTGGTCGGGCCGGGGGCGAGCGTCGGGGTGCCGCGGGCGGAGGCGATCGCCGCGGCGGAGCTCCCGGCGGTGAGCGGGGTGGCAGCGGGGCCGGCGGTGATCGACGCGCCGGCGGCCCCGGTGGTGATCGGCGCGGCTCCGGTCCCCGCGCGGTCGCCGGACGCGGTGATCGGCCCGCCCCCGACCGCCGGGGCCCGGGCCGGCCCGGGCAGGAGGCACGACACGCCGCCCGCGCCGACGAGCCGACCCTGCCGGACGATATCGACGCGGCGGACCTCGACTCCGACGTGCGCCGCGATCTGCGGAGCCTGGACAAGTCCAACGCCGAGACCGTCGCCCGGCACCTCGTCGCCGCCATGTACCTCGTCGACGAGGACCCGCAGCTGGCCCTCGCCCACGGGAGGGCCGCGAAGAACCGTGCGGGACGCATCGGTGTCGTCCGCGAGACTCTCGGCGTCCTCGCCTACCGCGCCGGTGAGTGGTCCGAAGCGCTGGGCGAACTCCGGGCCGCCCGGCGGATCTCCGGCGGGCCCGGCCTGCTCGCCATGATGGCCGACTGTGAACGCGGACTCGAGCGACCCCAGCGGGCCATCGAACTCGCCCGCGGCGACGAATCCCGTCTCCTCGACGCGGAGGACCTCGTCGAACTCCGCATCGTCGAGGCCGGCGCCAGGGTCGACATGGGTCAGCTCGACGCCGCCCTCGTCACGCTCCAGGACGCCGGCGTGGACCCCGAGGCCCGCGGAGAAGCCGCCGCCCGCCTCGACTACGCGTACGCGGAGGTCCTGTTGGCCTCCGATCGGAAGGACGAGGCGACCGAGTGGTTCCGGCACGCCCTGAACGCCGACCCGGAGGACCCCACCGACGCCGCCTCCCGTCTGGCCGAGCTGGAGGACTGAGCACGGTGAGCGCCCCCACCCTGGCGGACGCGCACGACGCGCTGCTCGTGGACCTCGACGGCACCCTCATCCGGGGCACCGAGCCGATCCCCGGGGCCGCCGACGCGCTCGAGCGGGCCGGACTGCCCGTGGTGTACGTGACCAACAACGCCAGTCGGTCCCCCGAGGACACCGCCGCCCACCTGCGGGAACTGGGGTTCACCACCCGGGCCGACGAGGTCATGACCAGCGCGCAGGCCGCGGTGGTCATGCTCGGCGACCACGTCCCACCCGGGTCGAAGGTCCTGGTCGTGGGACACGACAGTTTCCGGCAGCTCGCCCGCGAGGGAGGGTACGACGTCGTGCTGTCCGCCGACGACGCCCCCGACGCAGTCCTCCAGGGCCTGTCGCGCGAACTCACCTGGGCGGATCTCGCCGAAGGCTGCCTCGCGATCCGCCGCGGTGTGCCCTGGGTGGCCTCCAACGTCGACACGACCCTCCCGACCGAACGGGGCCTGCTCCCCGGCAACGGTTCCCTCGTGGCCGCCCTGCGCGCCGCCACGGACCGCGAGCCGGTCGTCGCCGGCAAACCGGCGGCCGGGGTCCTCCGTGCCGCCGCCGACAGGGTCGGAGCCACGCGCCCCCTGGTGATCGGCGATCGCCTCGATACCGACATCGAGGGCGCCGTCGCCGCCGGGATGCCCGCACTGATGGTCCTCACCGGCGTCCACGATCAGACCGACCTCCTCGCCGCCGAGCCGCACCGGCGCCCCACGCACCTGGCGCACGACCTGTCGGCGCTGGCCGAACCCGCCGAGGCGAGTCGGATCCGGTCCGGGGCCGGTCTCGACGTCGTCGTCGACTCCGGGAGCCTGCGCCTGACCGGCGCCCCGCAGGACCTGCACGGGCTGGATCTGGCCCGCGCCGTCATCGCCGAGGCGTGGCATCACGACGTCTCGGACCTCTCCGTGGTCGGGGACGGTCTGCGGTCCCGGGTCGGGGATGCGGGACTCGTCGTCGGCTAGCGTGTAAGCCGTGACCACCCCCGGATCCCCTCCACGACCCGGGCCCTCCGGGCCCGACATCGACGAGCTCCGCTCGGCCTTCGACGACCTCCTCGCCGACTCCGCCGGGGCCCCGGGTACCGCTGCGGACGCCGGGGTGGTCCGCGACGACCAGGTGGCCGCACTCGACGCCGCCCACGAGCTGCTCGCCCGGGCGCTCACCGCACTGGACGACCGGCGCTGATGGCGGGCAAACGCATGCGGCTCGACGCCGAACTCGTCCGCCGCAAGATGTGCGACAGCCGCGAGCGGGCGCGCGACCTCATCGACGCCGGACGGGTCATCGTCAACGGGGTGGCGGCCACCAAACCCGCCACGCAGGTCGAACCCACCACCTCCATCGCCCTGACCGCCTCCGACGAGCCGGACTGGGCCTCCCGCGGAGCCCACAAGCTGATCGGCGCACTCGAGACCTTCACCGACGTGGTCGTCGACGGGGCGCGCTGCCTCGACGCCGGCGCCTCCACCGGTGGCTTCACCGACGTCCTGCTCTCGCGGGGCGCCGCCAGGGTCGAAGCGGTCGACGTCGGGTACGGCCAACTGGTGTGGCGGCTCCGCAGTGATGAACGGGTGGGCGTCCACGACAAGACCAACGTCCGGTCCCTCACCCCCGAGGACATCGGGGGCCCCGTCGACCTGGTGGTCTCCGACCTGTCCTTCATCTCCCTCCCGCTCGTGCTGCCCGCCCTCGCGCGGTGCACCCGCCCGGGCGGGGACCTGCTGCCGATGGTCAAGCCCCAGTTCGAGGTGGGGCGCGAGCGGGTCGGTCAGGGCGGCGTCGTCCGTGACCCCGAACTGCGCATCGAGGCGGTCACCGGCGTCGCCCACGCCGCCGCCGGTCTCGGACTCCAACCGCTCGGCTGCGTCGCCAGTCCGCTGCCCGGCCCCTCCGGCAACGTCGAGTACTTCCTCCACCTGCGGCGGTCGGAAGCGGGAGAGGGTGCGGGGCTGTCAGACGACGCGCGGGCCGCGATCCGCACGGCCGTCGAGGAGGGACCACGATGACCGACACACCCGTGGCCGACGCACCAGGGACCCCGCAGCCGCGCCGCATCCTGCTCGAACCCAACACCGCCCGGCCGGACATCGTCGCCACGGTCGCCCAGGTGATCGACGCCTGCGCCGCGAAGGACATCACCGTCCGGGTACTCGAGGACACCCACGAGAAGGTCGCCACGGGCGGGGCGGTGGAGTGTGTCCCCGACACGCCGAGCGCCGCCGAGGGCTGCGAGCTCGTGCTCGTCCTCGGCGGTGACGGCACCTTCCTCCGCGCCTGCCAGTACGCCCACGCCGCGGACGTCCCCGTCCTGGGCGTCAACCTGGGCCACATCGGTTTCCTCGCCGAATCGGAGGTCTCCTCCCTCAGCGGGGTGGTGGAGCAGATCGCCGCCCGCGACTACCGGGTGGTCGAGCGGATGACGGTCGAGGCGACGGTCATCCACGGGGACACCGAGCTCGCCCGCGACTGGGCACTCAACGAGGTCAGCATCGAGAAGGTGGCGCGGCAGGGCGTGCTCGAGGCCTCGGTCGAGATTGACGGCCGCCCGGTCAGCGACTACGGCTGCGACGGCATGCTCGTCTCGACGCCGACCGGGTCGACCGCGTACGCCTTCTCCGCCGGCGGCCCCATCGTGTGGCCCGAGCTCGACGCCATCCTCGTGGTCCCCAACAACGCCCACGCGCTCTTCGCCCGCCCCATGGTCGTGGCCCCCACCTCCAGGGTCGCCGTGGAGACCGGGGTCCGTTCCGGCCCGGCCGTGGTCGTCCTCGACGGACGACGGTTGGTCGACGCCCCGCCCGGCAGCCGCGTCGAGGTCATCCGCGGTCGCCGGCCGGTCAAGTGGGTGAGGCTCGACGACTCACCGTTCACGGACAGGCTGGTCACGAAGTTCGAACTGCCGGTCACCGGGTGGCGCGGACGATCGGGTGTCCGTCCCCTCCCCTAGGGTGGGTGCGTGCTCACGGAACTCCGGATCAGCGGCCTCGGCGTCATCGACGAGGCCGTCGCCGACTTCTCACCAGGACTGTCCGTGCTCACCGGTGAGACCGGTGCGGGTAAGACGATGGTCGTCACGGGGCTGAGGCTGCTCGCCGGCGGCCGCGCCGACCCCGGCCGCGTCCGCCGGGGCGCGGACAAGGCGGTGGTCGAGGGGCGCTTCGACCTGTCGGCCACCGCGACGATGGACCCGGCCGACCGCCGGGACCTCGACGAGCTGCTCGAGGACGCCGACGTCGATCTCGACGAGGACGGCAGCGTGATCGCCGCCCGGCGGGTCGGCGCCGACGGACGCTCCCGCGCCCGGCTGGGTGGCCGCTCCGTGCCCGCCGGCACCCTCGCCCGGTTCTGCGCCCCGGTGCTGGCGGTCCACGGACAGAACGACCAGCTGCGTCTGCTGCGCCCGGACCGGCAACGGGACGCCGTCGACGCCCACGGCGGCGACGAGGCCCGAGCCGCGCTCGCGGCCTACCGCGAGACCTACCGTCGGTGGCGTGAGGCGGAGCGCTCCCTGGCCGAGCGGACGGGGCGTGCCCGGGAGCTCGCCCGGGAGGCCGACCTGCTGCGCATGGGCCTCGAGGAGATCGACGCCCTCGACCCCCGGCCGGGGGAGGAGGCCGAACTCGACGCGCTGATCCGCCGCCTGACCGACTCGGAGGAGCTGCGCGAGGTGGCCGGGCAGGCCCACGAGGCCCTCACCGGGGACGGGGAGACCGCCGAGCCGATGGTCGCGGTGCTCGATCAGCTCCGTCAACGACTGGCCGGCGCCGGGGACCCCGCGCTCGAACCCATCTCCACGAGCATCGGCCAGGCCGTCGCCGCGCTCGGTGACGCCGCGACCGAGCTCGGCCTGTACCTCGCCGAGCTCCCCGTCGACGCGGCCGACCTGGATTCCGCTCTGGAGAGGAAGCACGACCTCCGCGCGTTGACGCGCAAGTACGGGACGGACGTCGACGACGTGATCGCCTGGGCGGCCAGGGCGCGGACCCGACTCGAGGAGGTCGACACGTCCGACTCCGCCGTCGCCGAACTCCGGGCCACGGTCGAACGTCTCGCCGCGCAGCTGTGCGAACGCGGTGCCGCCCTGACCGCCGTCCGTCGCGCGGCGGGGGAGGACCTCGCCGCCCGCGTCACCGCCGAGCTGGCCGACCTGTCGATGGGCGGTGCGCGCCTGGTCGTCCGCGTCACCCCGCTGGGCGAGGGGCTCGACGGCGCCACCGAGAGCGGCCTCGACGACGTCGAGCTGGCGCTCGACGGTCCGTCCGGCCTGGTGCCGCTCGGCAAGGGCGCCTCCGGCGGCGAGCTGTCGAGGGTCATGCTCGCCCTCGAGGTGGTCCTGGCCGAACGCTCCGGTGGCGGCACCCTCGTGTTCGACGAGGTCGATGCCGGCGTGGGTGGCCGCGCCGCGCTGAGTATCGGCAAACGACTCGCCCGGCTGGCGCGCACCCACCAGGTCATCGCCGTGACCCATCTCGCGCAGGTCGCCGCCTACGCCGACACGCACCTGGTGGTGCACAAAGACGCCGACCCCGCGGGCGACGCCTCCGATGTACCGGGTGTCGTCTCCGGGGTCACCGCCGTCGCGGACGCCGACCGGGTGACCGAACTGGCCAGGATGCTCGCCGGGCTCGAGGACACGGACACCGGGCTCGCGCACGCCCGGGAACTGCTGGAGAAGGCCCAACTGGAGAAGTCTCAAGCTCAAGTCGACCGTTAAGGCGACACGCCGGGGTGACCTCCCTCGTCACTCGAATCACACGCGTGATACTCGTGCACATGAAGATGTCGGGTCTGCTCAATCGTCGCTCCCAGGACCTCGCCGGTGTCGTGGGCACCGTGCGCCGCATCGAGCCGGGGGCTCCGGTGCCCAGGAGGCTCGGCGCCAAGGACGTCGCCGTCCTCGACCTCAACCGTGCGCCCGCCGAGACCGCCAGGGCGCTCGTCGAGGCCGGGGTGGCCGCCGTCGTCCACGCGCCCGCCGCCGGCGAGGAGATGCTCCCGCGGTCGGCCTTCCGCATCCTGGCCGCGTCGACGGTGCCCGTCATCGAGGACGCCGATCTGGCCGAGGTCGCCGACGGGACCCGGGTACGCATCGACGGGGGTGCGGTCTACTCCGTCAAGACGGAGGACGAACTCGCAGCCGGCCGCGAGGCCGATTCCGCGACGCTGCTCGCCGAGGTCGACGGGGCCGAGAAGAACTACGTGGAGTCGGCCCTGGCGCACCTCGCCAACGCGACCGAGTTCCTCAGCCTCGAACACCCGCTGCTCCTCGACGGCGAGGGCCTGCCGGAGATCGACGTGGACTTCACCGACCGCCACGTCGTGGTGGTGACGGGTGACGCCTCCTCGCGGGAGCAGCTGGCGGAGCTCAAGCCCTTCATCCGCGAGTACCGCCCGGTGCTCGTGGGCGTGGACGGCGGGGCGGATCTGCTGCGCTCCGCCCGGCTGGCCGCCGACGTCGTCGTCGCCACCCCCACCGCGGTCGCCGACGAGGTCCTCACCGACGGTGCGGTGCTCGTGGTCCCCGCCGACCGCGACGGCCGGGCGGAGGGCCTCGAGAAGATCACCGAGCTCGGCGTCGGCGCCACGACCTTCCCCGCCGCCGCGACGGCGCGGGACATGGCGCTGCTGCTGGCCTACCACGGCGAGGCCGAGATGATCGTCGTCACCGGCGACGACCGGGGCCTGGAGAACGCGTTCCGACCGGCTTCCGCACCCTCGTCGACGATGGTCGACACCACCGTGTCGGCGAAACTCGTCCACGCCCGGGCCTGCGCCACCCTCTACCGCTCGCGCGGCTCGGGGATCGGACTCGCGCTGATCGTGCTCGCCGCGCTGGTCGCGGTCGCCGCCGTCGTGGTGGCCCGCGACGCCGCGCAGGACCTCCTGCTCTGGGCCGTCGAGACCTGGAACTCCTTCGCCCTGTGGGTCCAGGGGCTCCTCCGTTGATCTCGATGCGCCGCCACGTCCTCACGCTGGTGGCCGTGTTCCTCGCACTCGCGGTCGGCGTGGTCCTGGGATCCACGTCCGTGGCGACCTCGATCCGGGACGCGGTCGTCGACCGGGAGGAGACCACGGCGGCGCGACTCGAGACGGCGCGGGACGACCTCGCCGCGGAGCGCAGGGCCACCGAACGGCTCGACGCCCTCGCCGCGGACCTGACCCCGACCGTTCTCGACGGCCTGCTCGAGGGACGACCCGTCCTGGTCGTGGTGGCCCCCGGTGCCGTCGCGGAGGACGTCACCGCGGCGGAGGAGGCCATCGCCGTCGCGGGCGGGATCGACGCCGGGCGGGTGACCCTCACCGACAAGGCAGTCGACCCGGCCGCCGACGCCGAGGTCCAGGCGTTGGTCGCGAACCTGCCCATCGGTGGCGCCCCGCCCGCCGACGCGGATCTGGGGACCCAACTCGGCACCGCCCTGGGCCGCGCCGCCCTGCTGCGCGCCGAGGACGCCGAACCGCACCTGGACGACGAGGACCGCTCGACGGTCCTCACCACTCTCGCCGACGCGGGCGTCATCGAGTTCGAACCCGGCACGCTGCGGCCCGGGCAGGTCGCTCTCGTCCTCTCCGGCCCCCGCGACGAGGAGTCGACCGCCGTCCGCGTAGCAGCCCTCGCGCGGACGCTCGACCGGGAGGGCGCGGGCACCGTGGTGGCGACCCGCCCGGGGGCCGGCGCCGGCGGCGACCCGGTGGGCGTCCTGCGCTCCTCGGGCGCGGAGGACGTCTCGACCATCGACCACGCGGGCACCGCCGCCGGCCGCCTGGCCATCGCCTCGGCACTGGCCGAGCAGCTCGCCCGTGAGCAGGGTCACTACGGGCTGGGGCCGGATGCGTCCGGCGCGGCACCGTCGCTCCCCCCGACGCCGTAGCGGTGATAGCCTGAAGCCCCGTGGGGTGCACCGGAGCCGCACCAGCATTCATCCATTCCGGCGTATGGACACGGGAGTCCCCTTGGCACTGAACCGAGCCGCATCGCGGTCCGCGACCAAGCACATCTTCGTCACCGGCGGCGTGGCGTCGTCGCTGGGCAAGGGGCTCACCGCCTCGAGCCTCGGGCAGCTGCTCACCGCCCGCGGACTCCGCGTCACCATGCAGAAGCTCGATCCGTACATCAACGTCGACCCGGGCACGATGAACCCCTTCCAGCACGGAGAGGTGTTCGTCACGGAGGACGGCGCGGAAGCCGACCTCGACCTCGGTCACTACGAGCGCTTCCTCGACCGCGATCTCAACGCGAAGGCCAACGTCACCACGGGGCAGGTCTACTCGGCGGTCATCGCCAAGGAGCGTCGCGGCGAGTACCTCGGTGACACCGTCCAGGTGATCCCGCACATCACCGACGCCATCAAGGAACGCATCATCGCGATGGGCGACCCCGACGAGCAGGGTCGCCGCCCGGACGTGGTGATCACCGAGGTCGGCGGCACGGTCGGCGACATCGAATCGCAGCCCTTCCTCGAGGCGTGCCGGCAGGTCCGCCACGAGGTGGGCCGCGAGAACATCTTCTTCCTCCACGTCTCCCTCGTGCCGTACCTGGCGCCGTCGGGCGAGCTCAAGACCAAGCCGACCCAGCACTCGGTGGCGGCGTTGCGCTCCATCGGCATCGTGCCCGACGGGTTGATCCTGCGCTCCGACCGGGACGTGCCGGACGGGCTCAAGGCCAAGATCGCGCTCATGTGCGACGTGGACCTCGAGGGCGTCGTGTCCACGCCCGACGCGCCGAGCATCTACGACATCCCCAAGGTGCTGTTCAACGAGCACCTGGACACGCACGTCATCCGCAAGCTCAACCTGCCGTTCCGCGACGTCGACTGGACCGTGTGGGGCGACCTGCTCACGAGGGTCCACGAGCCCCGCGAGGAGGTCGAGATCGCCCTGGTCGGCAAGTACATCGACCTGCCGGACGCCTACCTCTCCGTGACCGAGGCCCTGCGGGCGGGCGGGTTCGCGCACCACGCCCGGGTCAATATCCGGTGGGTGGAGTCCGACGCCTGTACGACCGAGGCCGGCGCCCGCGAGGCGCTCGAGGGCGTCGACGGCATGCTCATCCCGGGCGGCTTCGGCATCCGCGGCATCGAGGGCAAGCTCGGCGCGATCTCCTGGTCGCGCAAGAACAGGATCCCCCTGCTCGGCCTGTGCCTCGGGCTGCAGTGCTCGGTCATCGAGGCGGCCCGCTCGGTCGGCCTCGACGGAGCGTCCTCCAGCGAGTTCGAGCCGGACGGCGAGCACCCGGTGATCTCGACCATGGCCGACCAGGTGGACGCGGTCGCCGGCAACGCCGACCTGGGCGGCACCATGCGCCTGGGCTCCTACCCGGCCGTGCTCACCAAGGGCTCGATCGTGGCCGAGGCGTACGGGACCACCGAGATCACCGAGCGGCACCGCCACCGCTACGAGGTCAACAACGCCTACCGCGACACCATCGCGAAGTCCGGTCTGCAGTTCTCCGGCACCTCGCCCGACGGTCACCTGGTCGAGTTCGTGGAGTACCCGCGCGAGCAGCACCCGTTCTTCGTGGCCACCCAGGCGCACCCGGAGTACAAGTCGCGCCCGACGCGCCCCCACCCGCTGTTCGTGGCCTTCATCAAGGCGGCCCTGGACTACGAGAACGAGATGCGGCTGCCCGTCGAGCCGTGGCGCGCCGACCAGGCGGGGGAGGGGTCGCCCGGGGTCGTCGAGGCGCCGGACGCCAAGACCTCCACGGTGCGTGCCGACGAGGTGGACGCCGGGTCGGACGCCGAGGCCGCCGCGGAGCGGAGCTGACGCACATGACCGACAGCGGTGCCCCCGGGACACACGACTACCGGACCGTCTCCAGCCGCGAGATCTTCGACGGCCGGGTGGTGCGGTTGCGTGTCGACACCCTGACCATGCCGGGCGGGGGCACCGCGGAGCGGGAGATCTGCGGCCACGACGACGCCGTGGCCGTGGTGGCGCTCGACGACGACCAGCGCATCACCCTCGTGCGGCAGTACCGGCACGCGGTGGGCGAGCGGCTCTGGGAGCTGCCCGCCGGACTGTGTGACGTCGAGGGGGAGGAGCCTCTCGGGACCGCGCGCCGCGAACTCGTCGAGGAAACAGGGCTCGAGGCCGAGCACTGGCGCCCGGTCATCGAGATGGTGCCCTCGCCGGGCTTCTGTACCGAGCGCGTCCACGTCTATCTCGCCACGGGGCTGCGCGAGGTCGGGCGCCCGGACGCACAGCACGAGGAGGCGGACATGGAGATCGCCCGCGTCCCCTTCGCCGACGCCGTCGACTCGGTCCTCGACGGCCGGATCACCAACGGCATCGCCGTGGCCGGCATCCTCGCGGCCCGCGCGGTGATCGACCGGTCCTGACGAGGCGGGCCTCGCCGATGACCTCCGGGGGCGGGGCGACCGCCCGTATCCGCGAGTACCTGGACCACCTCGCCGTCGAGAAGGGGGCCTCGGCCCACACCCTTGCCGCCTACCGCCGTGACCTCGACAGGTACCGGCGGCACCTCGCGTCGGTGGGCGTCGACGACCTCACCGCGGTCACCGAGGCCCACGTCGAGGGCTTCCGCGCCCGGTTGGCCACCGTGGACCTCGACGAGGGCCGCCCGGCCCTGGCCCCCAGCTCGGTCGCGCGGGCCCTGGCCGCGGTCCGCGGCCTGCACCGTTTCGCCACGCGCGACGGCGTGACGGACGCCGACGTGGCCGCCGCCGTCACCCCGCCGCGCCCGCCACGACGGCTCCCCAGGGCGCTGCCCGTCGATCGGGTCATCGCCGTGATCGAGGCCGCCGGGGACACCGGCGTCGACACCGACCCCGGCCGGTTGCGCGACCGCGCGATGCTCGAGCTGCTGTACGCGACCGGGGCGCGGGCCGCGGAGCTGATCGGCCTGGACGTCGACGATCTCGAGGGCCTCGACCACCCGGAGGGGGGCACGGTCATCCTGCGCGGCAAGGGCGACAAGGAACGCGTCGTCCCGGTCGGTCGTCCGGCGTGCGACGCGGTCGGCGCCTACCTCACCCGTGCGCGGCCCGCCCTGGCCCGGCGAGGCGGCCCCGCACTGTTCCTCAACACCCGCGGCGGCCGGATCTCGCGGCAGACCCTGTGGACCGTGGTGTCGCGGGCCGCGGCCCGCGCGGGGGTGGAACAGGAGGTGTCCCCGCACTCGTTCCGGCACTCCTTCGCCACGCACCTGCTCGACGGCGGCGCGGACATCCGGGTGGTGCAGGAGCTGTTGGGGCACTCCTCCGTGACCACCACGCAGGTGTACACCCTCGTCACGGTCGACACGCTCCGCGAGGTCTGGGCCGAGTGCCACCCCCGCGCACGGTAACGTGACCGTGGGTACGGCCCGGGCCGCGCGGTGAGGCGCGCGTCGGGTGAGACGGTGACGAGAGGAGACGCGGGTGGCGCAGGGCACTGGGGCGATGGATCCCGCGTTGTTCTCGCGCGCGGAGCTGCTGGGGGCCGACGACCCGGCGGCCGGTGAGGGCTTCTCCGCGATCCCCGAGCCCGAGCCGCTGAGCTCGCACGGGCCCGCGATGGTCGTGTCGATGTGCAACCAGAAGGGCGGCGTCGGCAAGACCACCAGCACCATCAACCTCGCCGCCGCGCTCGCCGAGTACGGGCGTCGCGTGCTCGTGGTGGACCTCGACCCCCAGGGTGCGCTGTCGGCCGGCCTGGGCATCCCGCACCACCAGCTGGACCTCACCGTCTACAACCTGCTGGTGGACAACACCGTGTCCACCGAGGAGGTCCTGGTCCGTACCCGCGTGGAGGGCGTGGACCTCATCCCGGCGAACATCGACCTCTCGGCCGCCGAGATCCAGCTCGTCAACGAGGTGGGGCGGGAACAGGCGCTGGGGCGCGCGCTCTACCCGGTCCTGGACCGGTACGACTACGTGTTGATCGACTGCCAGCCGTCGCTGGGTCTGCTCACGGTCAACGCGCTGGCCTGCTCGGACGGGGTGCTGATCCCCATGGAGTGCGAGTACTTCTCCCTGCGCGGGCTGGCGCTGCTCACCGACACGATCGACAAGGTCCGCGACCGGATCAACCCGCGCCTGCACCTGACCGGCATCCTCATCACCATGTTCGACCGCCGCACCGTGCACGCCCGTGACGTGCTCGGCCGGGTCGTCGAGGTGTTCGGGGACAAGGTGTTCGATACGCTCGTGACGCGCACGGTCCGGTTCCCGGAGACCACGGTCGCGGGCGAGCCGATCACGACGTGGGCCCCGAGGTCCGCGGGTGCCCAGGCCTACCGTGCCCTGGCGCGCGAGGTCATCCAACGCGGTAGGTGAGCAGGCGGTGACCGAGGCCGGGGAGGGGGACCCGCGGGCGTTCACCGTGCACCTGAGCAATTTCTCCGGCCCGTTCGACCTGCTGCTGGGGCTCATCGACTCGCGCCGCCTGGACGTGACCGAGGTGGCGCTGCACGCGGTGACCGACGAGTTCATCGCCCACACCCGCCGCCTGGGTGAGGAGGCGGGGCTCGAGGAGGTCACCGAGTTCCTGGTGGTGGCGGCGACCCTGTTGGACCTCAAGACCGCGCGCCTGGTGCCGTCGGGGGAGGTGCAGGACCCCGAGGACCTGGCGCTGCTCCAGGCGCGGGACCTGCTGTTCGCCCGGTTGCTGCAGTTCCGGGCGTTCCGGCGGGTGGCGGAGTTGTTCGCCGAGCTCGACCGCACCGCGCGGCACTCGTATCCGCGGACCGCGGGGCCTGACGAGGAGTTCCTCGGCCTGCTGCCGGAGGTCGAGTTGGGGGTCGACGCCGGGCAGCTGGCCACCATCGCCGCGGTGGCGTTCCGGCCGCGGCCGGGGGAGGAGGGGGGGGGGGGGCACGTGCACGCCCCCGTGGTGTCGGTGCCCGAGCAGGCGGCCCGGGTCCTCGAGCTGTTGCGGTTCCACGGGGAGGGTCGGTGGGTGGATTTCCGCGATCTGGTCGCCGGGTGTGATGAATCCCTCGTCGTCGTCGCGCGGTTCCTCGCCCTGTTGGAGTTGTACCGGGCGCGCGCGGTCGCGCTCGCCCAGGACGAGGCGCTGGGGGACCTCATGGTGAGCTGGACCGGTGAGGACGCCGACGACGTGACGAGGGGGAGGGACGAGTGGACGTGAGTGGCACCGGGGGAGGGCCCGGGGACGCGCGCCGTGTGGACGCGGTGGTACCGGGGGACGACGACGACGAGCACGGCGGACCCGCCTCCGACACCCCGCCGCTGCGGGCGCGGCTCGAGGCCCTGTTGCTCGTGGTGGACCAGCCGACGGCGGAGAACGCGCTGGCCGCGGCCGCGGACTCCACTCCCGCCGAGGTCGAGGCGGAGCTGCGGGCGTGGCGCGAGGAGCTCACCGCGGCGGGCAGTGGCATGGACCTGAGACGCACCGGGGACGGGTGGCGCCTCTACACCCGTCGCGAGCTGGCACCGTACGTCGAGCGCCTCCTCACGGACGGGGCGAGCTCGCGGCTCACCCGGGCCGCGCTGGAGACCCTCGCGGTGATCGCCTACCGCCAGCCCGTCACCCGGTCCCGTATCGCGGCGGTCCGCGGCGTCAACGTCGACGGGGTCATGCGGACCCTCGTGGCGCGCGGACTGGCGGTCGAATGCGGCACCGACCCGGACACCGGAGGCATGCTGTATAGGACGACGGAGCTATTTCTGGAAAGATTGGGGCTCGGGTCGCTCGACGAGCTGCCGGACATCGCCCCGCTGCTACCGGATGTCGACCTGGTCGACGAGATGAGCGACGACCCCGCGGAGGATCCGCGGATCCCCCTGGGGCGGCGCCGCGCCGCGGCGCCCGAACCCACACCCCGAGACGACGACGAAGAGATGTGACCCACGCATGACTGAATCCGCTGGCCGAGACGGCGCACCGGTCCGCCTGCAGAAGATCCTGGCCCAGGCCGGGGTCGCCTCCCGCCGGGCCTCCGAGGAGCTCATCGCCCGAGGGCGGGTGGAGGTCGACGGGAAGATCGTGCGCGAGATGGGCGTCAAGGTCGACCCCTCCACCGCCGTGATCCGCGTCGACGGCACCCGCATCGTGCTCGACGACACCCTGGTGCACCTGGCGCTGAACAAGCCCCGCGGGTACCACACGACCATGTCCGACGAGATGGGACGGCCCTGCGTGGGCGACCTCGTGGCCGACCGCGTGGATGCGGGCCAGCGCCTGTTCCACGTCGGGCGTCTCGACGCGGAGACCGAGGGGCTGCTGCTGGTGACCAACGACGGCGAGCTCGCGCACCGCCTCATGCACCCGTCGTACGAGGTGTCCAAGACGTACATGGCGACCGTCACCGGCGTGGTCGGCAAGGGGGTCGGCGCGCAGCTGCGCGCGGGCGTCGAGCTCGAGGACGGCCCGGCCAAGGTGGATCAGTTCTCCCTGCTGGACGTCCACGAGGGTCGGTCCCTGGTCAAGGTGGTGCTCCACGAGGGGCGCAAGCACATCGTCCGGCGGTTGCTCGCCGAGGTCGGCCACCCCGTCGAGGCGCTGGTGCGGACCCGCTTCGGGTCGATCGCCCTGGGTGACCAGCGCGCGGGCACCTTCCGCAAGCTCAACCGTAAAGAGGTCTCCGACCTGTACGGGGCGGTGGGCCTGTGAGCACCCTCACCGCCTCCGCCACCGGGCCGGTGCCCGCTCCGCGTCGCCGCATCGCCATCGACGGACCCGCCGGCACCGGTAAGTCCACCCTCGCCCGCACGCTGGCCCGCCGGCTCGGCGGCGCCTACCTCGACACGGGGGCGATGTACCGCGTCGCGACCCTGCAGGTCCTGCGTGCGGGCATCGACCCGGAGGACTCCGCGGCCGTCATCGCGGCGACCGCGGACCTGCCGTTGGAGATCGGCACCGACGCGGGCTCCGAGCGCGTCCTGCTCGGCGGGGAGGATGTCAGCGAGGAGATCCGGACCGCCCGGGTCACCGCCGACGTCTCCGCCGTCTCCGCCGTGCCGGAGGTGCGCGAGAACCTCGTGCGCCTCCAACGGCGGCTCGCCTCCGACGGCGGCACCGTCGTCCTCGAGGGTCGGGACATCGGGACGGTCGTCCTGCCCGACGCCGAGGTGAAGATCTACCTCACCGCCAGCCCCGAGGTGCGCGCACGCCGACGTACGGACCAGGACCTGGCCGCCGGGCGCGCGGCCGACTTCGACGAGGTGCTCGCCGCCGTCGTCGAACGTGACCGTAAGGACTCGACGCGCGCCGCGAGCCCGTTGCGGCCGGCCGCCGACGCGGTGGTCATCGACACCTCCGACCTCACCCTCGACGAGGTGCTCGACCGATTGGTCGCACTCGCCGAGGGCACCCACGCGTCGCACGGCGCCACCGCAGAAGGGAACGCACAGTGACGAGCAACGAGGACACCACCGATTTCGACCTGCCGACCGGCCCCGGCGAGGAGACCGTCGAGGACGGCTGGAACGACGACACCGACTGGGACGCGGTCGCCGCCGAGTTCGCCGACGAGATCGGGGCGGTGACCGAGGGCGTGGAGATCCTCCCGACCGTCGCGATCGTCGGCCGCCCCAACGTCGGCAAGTCCACCCTGGTCAACCGGATCATCGGCCGCCGCGAGGCCGTCGTGGAGAACGTCCCGGGAGTGACCCGCGACCGCGTCTCGTACGAAGCCCTCTGGAACGGCCGGACGTTCATGGTCCAGGACACCGGTGGCTGGGAGCAGGACGCCAAGGGCATGCACCGCTCGATCGCCCAGCAGGCCGAGATCGCCATGGGCACCGCCGACCTCATCGTGTTGGTGTGCGACGGCACCGTGGGGATCACCGCGGCCGACGAGACGGTGGCCAGGAGCCTGCGCCGTGCCGACACCCCGGTGATCCTCGCCGTCAACAAGGTCGACAGCGACAAGGCCGAGCTCGAGGCCGCCGAGTTCTGGGGACTCGGGCTCGACCAGCCCTACGCCATCTCCGCCGCGCACGGTCGCGGCACCGCCGACCTGCTCGACGAGATCCTGCGTCAGCTGCCGTCCAAGGCGAGGATGCGGGAGGCCACCGATGTGCCCCGGCGCGTGGCGCTGGTGGGCAAACCCAACGTGGGCAAGTCGAGCCTTCTCAACAAGCTCACCGGCGAGGACCGCGCGGTGGTGGACAACGTCGCCGGCACGACCGTCGACCCCGTCGACTCCCTGGTCGAGCTCGGAGGACGGACGTGGCGGTTCGTCGACACGGCCGGCCTGCGGCGCAAGGTCAACCAGGCCTACGGGCACGAGTACTACGCGTCGCTGCGGACCCGGGGCGCGATCGAGGCCGCCGAGGTCGTGGTGCTGCTGCTGGACGCCTCCGAGCCCATCACCGAGCAGGACCTCCGGGTGATCTCCATGGTGGCCGACGCCGGACGCGCGTTGGTGATCGCGTTCAACAAGTGGGACCTCGTCGACGAGGACCGGCGCTACGACCTCGACAAGGAGATCGACCGCGAGCTGTCCCGGGTGCTGTCGTGGGCACACCGGGTGAACATCTCCGCCAAGACCGGCCGCGCCCTGGCCAAGCTCGTCCCCGCGATGGAGACCGCGCTCGACTCGTGGGACAAGCGGATCCCCACCGGGCCGCTCAACACGTGGATGAACGAGGTCGTGGCCGCGACCCCGCCCCCCATGCGCGGCGGGCGCCTGCCCCGGATCCGCTTCTGCACCCAGGCCACGACCCGGCCGCCGACGTTCGTGTTCTTCTCCACGGGCTTCCTCGAGGCCGGTTACCGCCGCTTCCTCGAGCGGCGCCTGCGCGAGACCTTCGGGTTCGACGGCTCCCCGGTGCGGGTCAACGTCCGCGTCAAGGAGCGCCGACAGCGCAAGTGACCTGCCGATTTCAGGTCCGCCGACCGGGTGCGCTAATCTGATCCAGTCGCCGCGCGAGCCGCGGAGACGGTGACGGGCTGTGGCGCAGCTTGGTAGCGCACTTGACTGGGGGTCAAGGGGTCGCAGGTTCAAATCCTGTCAGCCCGACACGAGGATCAGGGTCGGTTTCCCGAGAGGGGAGCCGGCCCTGATCGCATTTCGGGGCGCGGGGCGCATTCCGGGAGCCACGGCCGTCTGACGGGAACCGCGCCCCTCGCGCGGACCCGGGTGGGTTAGCCTTTCCTGGTCACGAAGCGGCGGCCCGGGTCGACCGTCAGTCATCGATCCAGGAGTGGGTGCGCGGTGGGAGAGCTACTCGTCATAGTGGGGCTGGTGGTCGCGGTGATCGCGATCGTCGGGATCATCGTCAGGGCCCGGGGCGGTACGAAGCCCGCCACGGCCGCCCCCCGCCGCGACCCGCTCGCCGCCGACCAGCCCGTCCACGGCTTCGGCCCGCGCGAGCTCGGCCCCGGCGCCATCGTCGCCTACGGCGGTGTCGACTACGTGGTGCGCGGGTCCATCACCCTGCGCCAGGGGCCCTACATCTGGTGGGAACACCTCCTCGAGGGCGGCGACGGCGCGCAGTGGCTGGGGGTCGAGGAGGACGAGGGGACGCTCGAACTCACCTGGTGGACCACGCGCAAGGGCCTGGGTGTCAGCCCCGGCCCCGAGGTGGTCGTCGACGACCGGGTCCACCGTCCCGAGGAGTCGGGCGAGGCGGAGTACTCGTGCGAGGGGACCACCGGACTGCCCGAGCGCGGGCGGATGCGGTACCAGGACATGCGCACCGGGGACGGGAGCTCGCTGCTGTCGTTCGAGAACTGGGACGGGGCTGGCTGGGAGGTCTCGTCGGGTCGCCCGATGTCCCGGGGTGAGCTGACCGTCTACCCGGCCCCTCCCGCGGCCGGCGACCCGGACTACCGGCGGTGACCGTGCGAGAGCTGGCCGCGGAACCGAGCGACGTGGCGGCCGGGGCGCTGGGATACCGGGTCGGCGTGACGCCCGAGCGTGACGCCCTCCTGTCGACCGTCCTCGAACACCCGGAACACGACATCGCTCTACGCCTGTCGATCCTCGGTGCGTCCCACGCGGTGACGCTCCTGATCGACGGCCGCGACACGATGACCGAGGAGGTGTCCTGTCTGGCGACCTCCGCCGGGGGAGCCCCGCTGCCGGCCCAGGTGACCTGCCCCGGACCGTGGGGCGTCCACCACCTCCGCGGGGACACCGAGACACTCTCCGCCGACGCCTTCTCCGCGCTGGTGGACCGCCTGACCGCTCTCGCTGCGCACGACCCGGCGGTGCTCGCCGGACGGTTCCCGGGCTCGGAGGGCGCGTTGACGGTGGTGGCCCCGACGCCGGACGACACCGGCTGGTCCTGGGACACGTGGCATCTCTACCCCGCCGGCGAGGAGGCCGGCGGCGGCGGGGACGTCGTCAGCACGACCTCCCGCCTGCACGTCGCCGGGATCGGCGTGGCCGCGGAGGTGGCCTCGTGAAGCCCCACCGCGGGTGGATCATCGCCCTCGTCGCCGGGCTGTGCGCGGTCCTGCTGGGCCTCGCACTGGTGGGCGCCGGCACGAACGCCGTGCGCTACGTCCGCGAGAACTACACCCCGGTGGCCGGCGCGTCCCAGACCTACGAGTGCCGGGGCGACCGCGACGCCACGGCGAGGGACATCAGCGACCACGAGCGACCGGACGCCGACCAGCTCAACGAGGACACCCGGTATCTCCGGTACGGGGACGACATGATCATCGTCGGCCGGTCCGGCGACCTCGCCTGCCGGGTCCAGCTCGACGAGAACTCCCGCACGCTCCGTTCCGGAGGATTCATCTTCCTCGGCGGGGCCTTCGGCCCCGGCAGCCCGGCCCGGTCCGCCGGAGGCAGTTCCGGCGGGGTGGGTGCGAAGTGACCCCCCGGAAGACCGCTCACGACACGACCCCCGAGGAGACACGGTGACCATCGCCGCCGGACCCGCCGACCACGTACCCGAACTGCTGGACGGGATCGGGGTGTCGCTCGCCTACTTCGGAGTGGGCGCCCTGGTCCTGGCGCTGGGGTTCGTCATGCTGGACCTGCTGACGCCGGGGAGCCTGCGCCACCACGTCTTCGTCGATCACCGCCCCAACGCGGCGGCGCTGTTCGCCTCCTCGGCGATCTCCCTCGCGATCATCGTCGTCACCGTGATGACCAACGCCTCGGACTCCCTCGTGCTGGGACTCATCGACGTCGCCGTCTACGGCCTGCTCGGGGTCATCTTCCAGGCGGTCACCCTGGTGATCCTGGAAGTGCTGGTCCCCGGGCGGTTCCGTGACCTCGTCAGCGCCCCGAGGTTCAGCACCGCCGTGCTCGCCGTCGCGGCCACCCTGCTCGCCGTCGCCGCCGTCAACGCGGCCGCCATTGCCTGACGAGGTCCGCACGGCGGGGGCCGTGCGGACCGGGGCCGAGCCCGCCGGACGTCCCGCGCCGCGCGCGGGCCGCTGGTGGCGCCCGGTCGTCCTGGCCTCCGTCGCGGCCTGCGCCGCCTGCGGGCTCATCTACGAGCTCGCCCTCCTCACGCTCGCGACCACCGTCCAGGGCGGCGGGATCGTCGCCACGAGTCTCGTGGTGGCCGGGTACGTCGCGGCCCTCGGCCTCGGCGCGCTGCTGGCCAAGCCGTTCGTCGACCGCCCGGCGTCGAGTTTCATCGGCGTCGAGGCGACGCTGGGTCTGGTCGGCGGTGTGTCGGCCACAGCCCTCTACGTCACCTTCACGACCCTCGGGTCGGACGCGGCGTCCCTGGTCACGCTCGTGGTGGCCACCGCCGCGATCGGGATGCTGGTGGGCGCAGAGGTCCCGCTGCTCATGTCCCTGTTGCAGACCGGCCGGCGGACCGGGTCGGCCGAAGCCGGTCGGGTGCTGGCCGATCTCAACGCCGCCGACTACCTGGGCGCGCTCGTCGGGGGACTGTCGTGGCCGTTCCTGCTCCTGCCGTCGTTCGGGATGCAGCAGGCCGCCGCCATCACGGGGCTGGTCAACGTCGCCGCCGCGGCCGTGTTGCTCGCCCTGGCGCTGCGGGGCCTGCTGTCCCGGACACAGACCGTCGTCGCGGCGCTGTCACTGGCACTGGTCGCGGCCCTGCTGGGCACTCTGCTCGTTGCTCTCGACGGCGTGACCGAGTGGTCGAGGTCCAAGCTCTACCCGGACCCGGTGCTCTCCCACACCCAGTCCGCGTACCAGGAGATCGTCGTCACCAGGGCGCGCTACAACGGGCGTACCGACCGCCGGCTCTACCTCGACGGCACCCTCCAGTACTCGAGCCTCGACGAGTACCGGTACACCGAGGCGCTCGTCCAACCCGCCGTGGCGGGCCGGCCCCGCGATGTTCTGGTGCTCGGAGGCGGCGACGGACTGGCGGCCCGGGATCTCCTGGCCGTGCCAGGGGTCCGGCGGGTGGTCCAGGTGGAGCTCGATCCGGCCGTGCTGGAGGTCGCCCGCACCGAGCTGCTCGCGGACAACCGGGGGTCCCTCGACGACCCGCGGGTGGAGGTCGTGGTGGACGACGCCTTCGCGTGGCTACGCCGCGGCGGCGACGGGGCGGTGCCGCCGGGCGGTTTCGGGGCGGTGCTCGTGGATCTGCCCGATCCGCGCAACGCCGCCCTGTCCCGCCTGTACTCGGAGGAGTTCTACGGTCTCGTGCGCGGGGTGACCGGTGAGAACGGCCTGATGGTCGTGCAGTCGGGGAGTCCGTTCTCCACGCCGCGGCAGTTCTGGCGGACCGTGGCCACGGTGGACTCGGCGGGGTGGGGGACGACCCCGTACCACGTGCACGTCCCCACGTTCGGTGACTGGGGCTTCGTCCTGGCCTCGGCCGACGGTGACGCCCCCGAGCTCCGACTGCGCCCCGACGTCTCCGGGCTGCGCTACCTCGACGCGGGGACCCTCGAGGCCGCTGGCCGGTTCGGACGGGATGTGGCGCCGCTGCGCCTCGAACCGTCCACACTCGACCGCCCCAGGATCCTCGACGACGCCCGGCGGGGCTATGAGCGGTGACCGCGGTGGTCCCGGGACGCCCCCGGGCGGGGAACACGAGGCGGCGGCGGACCGTTGTACCCGGGTGAAAGCGGTTCGACCAGGTGGGCACGGGCGAGGAGGGACACATGGCGGATGAGCGTGGGCAACGGACCGCACGGGACCGGATCGTGTCCGACGTCGACCGCATGTGTCGCGGAGAGGGGCGGCCACCGGTCGCGGAGCTGTCCGACCGGTCGGCACTGCTCGTGGCCTGTGGCCTGGTCGAGCCCAGGATCGCCGACGTGGTGCTGGCCCGGCTCCACCGGAACCTGCCGTTCCCGACGGTCGGGGGCTTCCACCGGGTCCGGATCATCGAGGAGCAGCGCCACGACCTGAGGCGGACGATCGACAGCCCCGCTCCGTCGATGTTGCGGATGGCCCTGCGGACCCGGCTGGCGGATCTGGACCGCAAATACCTGATGCTCCGGACGGGCTTCACCCGCGGGACCGGCGTCTGGGCCTTCCGGGTCAAGGACATCCGGGCCGACCGTCGACGCGGCGTCCATCTGGACACGGACGACCGGGGGCGGCTCTTCGACGCCCTGGCCTCGACACCGACGATGGCCCCGGTGCCCCTGGTTCCCAGGACGATAGGCGAACTGGGGACGGTGGCCGCGGCCTACGGCCAGCGGGAGATGGGCCGGGTCGTGTTGCCGCAGCGCGTACAGAACGTGGTCTCCTCGCTGCCCGCCATACCCCGGATCCGTCCGGACCGGCGTCGCATCCCGGAGATGTACACCGCCATGGTGATGGAGGTGGGCGGTCTCTATGACCGACTGCAACGGGCGTACGCCCGGGGTGGTCGGGCGGTGGAGGAGATCCGCCTGCAGTTCGACGCCGAATCCGAGCTCGTGGGCCTCGCGGGGGACCTGTGTCGCCTGCGGGAGGCGTCCGCGTCGGGCGGCGTGCCCCCCGCCCGCGACGGCTTCACCACCCTCACCGGTCTCGGGGACGCCATCGACCGGGTGTGGGCGGAGGTGGTGGAGCGCGCCGTCGCGTTCCGCGAGCTCGTCGAGTCGGTCGAGGCCCGCGCCGAGTCCGCGGTCGCGGAGGCGGAACGGCTCGCCGGTATCGCCCGTGACAACGGCGTCCGGCCACCGACCGCGGCGCACCGCCCGACCCCCGCCGACCTCGCGGCGGAGCACCTCGCGGCGCGCGCGGGGGACCGGATGCTCTCGACCGAGGCGATGCGCCGGCTCCGCGGCCAGATCGACCCCGATCGCTGACGCCGCGACCGGCGGGGCGCGGACCCGGGGAGGTCGGGCCCTGCGTACGGTGGGATCAACTGTTCGTGACGGGGAAGGACTCCACGCGTGGGACTGGCCAACCGCTTCTGGAAGCTGATGGGCTCCACCCAGGGCCGCGACACCTCGCGCGCCCAGAGCGCGGTCGAGGCGTCGCACGGGTACGACGACTGGGCCGCGGGCCTGGACGACGGCGAGTTCGCGGACGCCGCGCACGGCCTCGACCTCTTCGGTGACGCCCCCGAGGACCTGGCGCGGTTCCTCGCCCTGGCGAGGGAGGCCGCCACCCGGGCGGTCGGCCTGCGACCGTTCGACGTGCAGCTCCAGGGGGCCCTGCGGATGTTCGCCGGCGACGTCGTGGAGATGGCCACCGGCGAGGGCAAGACCCTCTCCGGGGCCGTCGCCGCGGCCGGGTACGCCCTTCAGGGGCACACCGTCCACGTGATCTCGGTCAACGACTACCTCGCGGCCCGCGACGCCGGGTGGATGGGGCCCATGCTCGAGTTGCTCGGGTTGTCGGTCGGCCACGTGACGGAGGCGTCGACCCGTGACGAGCGCCGTGTCGCCTACGCCTGCGACGTGACCTACGGTTCGGTGTCGGAGATCGGGTTCGACGTCCTGCGGGAGCAGCTCGTGACCGATCCCGCTGATCTCATCTCGCCGACCACCGACGTGGCGCTCGTGGACGAGGCGGACTCCGTGCTCGTCGACGAGGCACTGGTCCCGCTGGTACTCGCGGGATCGACCTCCGGCGAGGCGCCGACCGGGGAGGTCCTGGCGGCCGTGCGCAAGCTGCGCCCCGGGCGGCACTACGAGACGGACTCCGAGCGACGCAACATCTTCCTGACCGATGACGGGGCGGAGGCCATCGAGGCCGAGCTCGGGATCGACGATCTCTACGACGCCGAGCACGTGGGCACGACCCTCGTCCAGGTCAACGTCGCCCTGCACGCGTGCTTCCTGCTGCGCAGGGACGTCGACTACATCGTCCGCGACGGCCGGGTCCAGCTGGTCAACGCCTCCCGCGGCAGGGTCGCCGAGCTGCAGCGGTGGCCGGACGGGCTCCAGGCCGCGGTCGAGGCCAAGGAGGGTGTCGCGGTCTCCGAGGCGGGACAGATCCTCGACAGCCTCACGGTCCAGGCGTTCATCGGTCGGTACGACAAGGTGTGCGGCATGACCGGTACCGCGCTGGCCGCCGGGGCGCAGCTGCGCGAGTTCTACTCCCTGGGGGTGTCCCAGATCGAGCAGAACACCCCGAACATCCGCGTCGACGAGGCCGACCGGACCTACATCGACAACGACAGCAAGACGCGTGCGCTCGTCGACCACATCGCCGCGGTCCACGCCACGGGTCAGCCGGTGTTGGTCGGGACCCACGACGTCGCCGAGTCGGAGGCGCTCGCCGCCCGGCTCGCGGAGAAGGGCGTCCGGTGTTCGGTCCTCAACGCCAAGAACGACGAGGAGGAGGCGGCGATCATCGCGGAGGCGGGCGATGTGGGCAACGTCACCGTGTCCACGCAGATGGCCGGCCGCGGGACGGACATCCGTCTCGGGGGGTCCGACGAGGCCCGGCGCGACGAGGTGGTGGCGCTGGGCGGGCTCCACGTGGTGGGCACGGGTCGGCACCGGACCGAGCGGCTGGACAACCAGTTGCGGGGACGGTCGGGGCGCCAGGGCGATCCGGGCAGCTCGGTGTTCTTCGCGGCGATGGACGACCCGGTGGTGACGTCGGCGCTCGAGCCCGAGAAGATCCCGACCGCGCACGACCGGATCACCGGTCTGCTCAAGGGCAACCGCGGCCGGGACGCGGTCGACCACGCGCAGCGGGTCACCGAGGGGCAGATGTTGGAGATCCACGCCAACACCTGGCGCTACAGCCGACTGCTCGCGGAGCAGCGTGACATCCTCGCCGAGCGTCGGGCGGCGTTGCTGCTCACCGAGAAGGCCTTCGAGGAGCTCACCACACACGATCCCGAGCGGGGCGCGCGCCTGGTCGAGGCGCACGGACGCGACGCGGTGGTGCAGGGTTGCCGGGAGATCATGTTGTGGCACCTCGACAGGGGGTGGGCCCGTCACCTGGAGACGATGAACGACGTCCGCGAGTCCATCCACCTCCGTGCTCTCGGCCGCGAGAACCCGCTCGACGAGTTCCACCGGATCGCGATCGACCATTTCCGCGATCTCGCGGCGGACGCGGTCCGCGAGTCGGAGGCCACCTTCGCCGAGATCGAGTTCACCGACTCCGGGGTGGACCTCGAGGCGAACTCGATGGCGCGTCCGACGTCGACCTGGACGTACATGGTGCACGACAACCCGATGGCGGCCGGTGGCAGCGTGTTCTCCGGGATGATGTCGACGTTCCGATGAACGCGGCACGTGAGGCCCGGCGCGAGACCGACCTGAGGGACTGGCGGACCGGTGAGGGCCGCGTCCTGGGTGCCCGCATCCCCCCGCCGCGGGACGGTCATCTCTCCGCGGCGGTCCCACCGGGTCTCGGGCCCGAACGCCCGCCGCGTGACCCGGAGGTCAGCGACCGGTTCTGGACGCTGCCCAACGCGATCTCGCTGGGGCGGATCGCCCTCATCCCCGTGCTGATCGCCAGCATCCTCGCCTGGGACGACGCGACGTTGGCGCTGTGGCTGCTCGGCGTCCTGGTCGTCTCGGACTGGCTCGACGGGAAGATCGCGAGGCTCTGGAACATGCGGTCGGTGTGGGGGGAGCGACTCGACCCCATCGCCGACCGGATCCTCGTGGCCGCCGTCCCGGTGACGTTCGCCCTGGCGGGTCTCATACCCGCCTGGATCGTCGTCGTCCTGGTGGCGCGGGACCTGCTCCTCGTGGCCACCCTGCCCGTCTACCGGCGACGCGGACTCGACCCGGAGGTGACCTACCTGGGCAAGGCGGCGACGTTCGCGCTGTTCTGGTCGTTCCCCCTGCTGTTGGCCGGCCACGCAGGGGTGCCGGGTGGCGGAGCTTTCCAGATCGTCGGGGAGGCGTGCCTCTACTGGGGCGTCGGTCTGTACGTGTGGAGCGGCGGCATCTATCTGTGGCAGGCGCGGAACATCGTCCGCGCGGTTCCCCTGCGGCGGGTGCGATCGGCTGCTGTGGGCCCGTCCGACGGTGTGTAATGTCGCCAGATGGAATTCCCAGTGAGCCACTCGAGAAGGGCGCATCAGTGAGCGATCAGAACATCCCCGACCAGCTCCGGTACACCGATGAGCACGAGTGGGTGGAGCGGGTGTCGGACACCCGGGTCCGAATCGGCATCACCGAGTACGCGCAGTCGAAGCTCGGCGACATCGTGTTCGTCCAGCTCCCGGACGTCGGCGGGGAGACCGAGTCGGGTGAGCCGTTCGGCGAGGTGGAGTCGCCCAAGAGCGTCTCGGACCTGTACGCGCCGCTCAGCGGCAAGGTCGTCGAGGTGAACACCGCCCTCGAGACGTCTCCCGAGCTGGTCAACTCCGACCCGTACGGGGAGGGGTGGATCATCGTCCTCGAGATCGCGGACGTCGACGACCTGGAGGCCCAGCTCGAGCAGACGCTGGACTCGGACGGGTACGCCAAGATCACGGAGAGCTGAGCGGATCGCCGACGCCCCCTGCCCACGCGGGCGTCGACTCCGACATAGAATCAACTGCACCGTACGGTGAGCCCGCTTTCGGGCTCGGACGAGGAGAGACGAACGTGACCGAGAACAAGAACATGCCCGAGGCGACCGCCGAGACCACCTCCGTGTTCCGTGCCGAACTCCTCAACGAGTCCGACCAGCAGTCGGCCCAGTCCGATTCCGCGGTGACGGGTGTCGAGGGGCTGCCCGAGGGGCAGGCTCTGCTCGTGGTCAAGCGGGGCCCCAACGCGGGTTCTCGGTTCCTCCTCGACCAGAGCACCACCTCGGCCGGTCGGCATCCGGACAGCGACATCTTCCTCGACGACGTCACCGTGAGCCGTCGGCACGCGGAGTTCCGCAGCGAGGGTGAGACCTTCACTGTCGTCGACGTGGGTTCGCTCAACGGGACCTACGTCAACCGGGAGCCGGTCGATTCCGCGTCGCTGTCCAACGGTGACGAGGTCCAGATCGGCAAGTTCCGTCTCGTCTTCCTGACGGGTACGCCCGGGCAGTGACCGCCGCCGGACAGGGCGCCCCGAAAGAGGAGGAATACCTCTCCATCGGAGGCGTCATCGCACTTCTGAGTCCGGAGTTCCCGGACCTCACGGTGTCGAAGGTCCGGTTCCTCGAGAACGAAGGGCTGGTCACCCCTGAACGTACGGCGAGCGGGTACCGGCGCTTCCGCGTCGAGGACCGCGAACGCCTGCGGTACGTGCTGACCGCCCAGCGGGACAGGTATCTGCCGCTCAAGGTGATCCGCCAGGAACTCGACGCCCTCGACGCGGCGATCGCCGACGGGTCCACCACGGCGCTCCGGCCGCGGCCGGGGGCGGACGGGGTGCCCGGTTCCGCTCCGGACGACTTCCGCAGCGACACCGTCACGCGGCTCACCAGGGAGAACGTCATCGAGCAGTCCGGCGTCGACGCGGCGTTGGTCGACGCCCTGGTCGACGCCGGCCTGATCGTCGCGGGCGCCGGTGGCTTCTACGATCCGGAGGCGGTGCTCATCGCCCGGACCGCTCACGATCTCGCCGCGCACGGCGTGGACGTCCGCCACCTCCGCAGCTTCCGCACGGCGGCCGACCGGCAGACCGGGCTGATTACGCAGATCGCCGGGCCCGTCGCCCGGCAGGGTGACGCGGATGCGCGGGATCGGGCCGCCGAGCTCGCGCGGGAGATCGCCGCGCTGTCGGTCTCCTTGCATTCCACCCTGGTGACCGTAGCGGTCAGGCACGCGCTGGAGCACTGAGGGCTCACGCGTCCGCTCGCGACGAACCACATCGAGGCTAGGCTGGGGACGTGGGAGAGGCGGAGAACATGGGGAAGAACATGCGTGAGGTCGACGTCGTCGGTATCCGTTTCGAAGAGCCGGAGTACGCGCCCGTGCTGATCCTGCACGAGAAGGACGGGGGCCGATACGTCCCGATCTGGATCGGCGCGTCCGAGGCCGCGGCCATCAGCCTCCAGCAGCAGGGGGTCCGGCCCAGCAGGCCGCTGACGCACGACCTGGTGGCCACACTGCTCGAGACCTTCTCGCACCCGTTGGAGAAGGTGGAGATCGTGGGCGTGTCCGAGGGGACGTTCTACGCCGAGATGGTGTTCGCCGACACCCGTGTGTCGGCGCGCCCGTCCGACGCCGTGGCGGTGGCGTTGCGGACCGCGGCCCCGGTTCTCGTCAGTCCGGAGGTTCTCGACGAGGTCGGGATCTCTCTCGTGGAGCAGGGCGAGGAAGAGGTCGAGGCCTTCCGCGAGTTCCTCGACCAGGTGAGCCCGGACGACTTCCTCGGAGGCGGCGGGCCGGCTGAGAATCCCGGCGGATCCACCTCCTGACCAGGGGATAGGCGGCTCACTCCAGTCACTCGGTCACCAATCCGCAGGTAACGATTGAGTCTAAAGTTCAACTTGAGGTTGAGGTTTACCGCGTGTCCTGTTGATAGTGGATCCCGGCGGGCATAGCGTTGCCCCCAGTGAACTACACCGATGGTGTTCACGCGTCCAGGATCCGGGTCTCGTCCCGGGTACCGTGCCGCCCCGAACGAGGCGGCACCCGCAGCTTGAGGGAGCAAACGTGGCCGACCACACCCGGGTCTCGGAGCCGTCCGACGCCGTACCGAACACGCAGAGCCTTTTCGGTGACGCCGTCGAGGGGACGCAGGCGTCCTTCGACGAGGTGCAGCCCGGACTGTTCCCGGACGACGGGATCCCGGACGGGACCAGCGGGTACCGCGTGCCGATCGCCTGCCAGATCGCGGGGATCACCTACCGTCAGCTCGACTACTGGGCGCGCACCGACCTGGTCGTGCCGTCGATCCGGAACGCCGCGGGATCGGGCAGTCAGCGTCTGTACTCGTTCAAGGACATCCTGGTCCTGAAGATCGTCAAGCAGCTCCTCGACACCGGCATCTCCCTCCAGAACATCCGCAAGGCCGTGGATCAGATCCGGTCGCGCGGCGTCGAGGACCTGGCCACCATCACGCTGTTCTCGGACGGCCGGACCGTCTTCGAGTGCACGTCCAAGGAGGAGGTGTTCGACCTCCTCCAGGGCGGGCAGGGCGTCTTCGGCATCGGGATCGGCGGTGCGATGCGTGAGCTGGCCGGGTCCATCTCCGAGTTCCCGGCGGAGACGGTGTCGGAGGACGACATCGTGGCGCCGATGGAGGACGAGCTCGCCGCCCGTCGTCGGGCCCGCGCCTCCCGCCGTACCGGCTGATCGTCCGCCGTCGTCTAGACTCGGCGGTGCGTTCACGCGTCCCACGGGAGAGCTCCGCGGCCATGGCCGCGGGCGCCGAAGGAGCAACTCCTCTCCGAGAATCTCTCAGGCACCCGGACCGTGCGGTCGTCGAACGCCTCTGGAGAGCGGTGGAACAGACCACCCGCCCACGGGGAAAGCGGGGTCCGTAGACCGGGCCCGGCGAATCTCTCAGGCGCCGGCACCCGTCCGGCAGGGGACAGAGCGGAGAGGGAGCACCGGCCCGCAGGCCGCCTGTCCGGGCGGCCCCGCCATCTGAGGAGCACCTGTGACGACGACCCCCCACACCGCCCGGACCGGAGGCGAGTTCGTCGCCCGCCATCTGGGTCCCGACGCCGACGGGCTGGCGAAGATCCTGGACACCATCGGCGTCGGCTCCCTGGACGAGCTCGCCGAACGGGCCGTCCCGTCGGTGATCCTCGACCGGGTGGGGCCCGACGGACGGTCGGCAGGCATCGACGCGCTCCCGGAACCGCTGTCCGAGGCGGACACGCTGGCCGCACTGCGCTCCCTCGCCGACCGCAACACAGTGGCGGTGTCGATGATCGGTCAGGGCTACTACGACACCCTCACCCCGCCGGTGCTGATCCGCAACATCATCGAGAGTCCCGCGTGGTACACGGGCTACACCCCGTATCAGCCGGAGATCAGCCAGGGGCGCCTGGAGGCGCTGCTGAACTTCCAGACCATGGTCTCGGACCTGACCGGTATGGACATGGCTAACGCCTCGATGCTCGACGAGGCCACCGCCGCGGCCGAGGCGATGACCATGCTGCGACGGGCCAACCGTTCGTCCAAGAGCCACCGCTTCGCCGTCGACGTCGACGTCTTCCCCCAGACCGCGGCGATCCT
Organism: Dietzia sp. CH92; assembly: GCF_032248695.1. Taxonomy (NCBI): domain Bacteria; kingdom Bacillati; phylum Actinomycetota; class Actinomycetes; order Mycobacteriales; family Dietziaceae; genus Dietzia; species Dietzia sp. CH92. The sequence goes on from NZ_JAVHXC010000001.1 coordinate 29,690, forward strand.
CGCCACCCGCGCCGAGCCCCTCGGCATCGAGCTGGTCACGGGCAACCTGGTGGACGACGGCCTCCCCGAGGGCGAGTTCTTCGGCGCGCTCGTCCAGACCCCGGGCTCGTCGGGGCGTGTAACGGACGTGTCGGCGCTGATCGAGCAGTGTCACGAGCGCGGCGTGATGGTCGCCGCCGGCGTCGACCTGCTCGCCGCGACCGTCCTGACCCCGGCCGGGGAGAAGGGCGCGGACGCGTGCTTCGGCACCACCCAGCGGTTCGGCGTCCCCATGGGCTTCGGTGGACCGCATGCCGGGTTCCTCGCCTGTCGGGCGGCCCACGCGCGGAACCTCCCCGGTCGCCTGGTCGGCGTGTCCACGGACGAGGACGGGCGCGTCGCCTACCGTCTGGCCCTCCAGACCCGCGAGCAGCACATCCGCCGCGAGAAGGCCACCTCCAACATCTGCACGGCCCAGGTCCTGCTGGCCGTCCTCGCGGCGATGTACGCCTCTTACCACGGCGCGGAGGGGCTCACCGCCATCGCCCGCCGCGTCCACGCCCATGCCGCAGCGCTCGCCGACGGCCTCCGTGCCGCCGGGGTCGAGGTCGTGCACCAGGACTTCTTCGACACCGTCCGCGCCCGTGTGCCGGGACGCGCCGACGAGGTGCTGAGCGCGGCCGCCGCGCGCGGGGTGAACCTGTGGAAGGTCGACGACGACACGGTGTCCGTCTCCTGCGACGAGGCCACCACCGCGGAGCACGTGGGGATCGTCCTCGGCGCGTTCGGAGCCGGCGACGCGGCTTCCGCGGAGATCGCGGTCGACCCGGGATACGGCGACCGCACGAGCGAGTTCCTGCAGCACGAGGCGTTCGTCCGCTACCGCACGGAGACGGCCATGTTGCGGTACCTACGCGCGCTGTCGGACAAGGACATGGCGCTGGACCGGACCATGATCCCGCTCGGCTCGTGCACCATGAAGCTCAACGCCACCACCGAGATGGAACCGATCACGTGGCCGGAGTTCAACCGGCTCCACCCCTTCGCCCCGGCCGAGCAGACCGCCGGTATCCGCGAGCTCATCGGGGACGTCGAGCGGTGGCTGGTCGACATCACGGGGTACGCGGCCGTCAGCCTGCAGCCCAACGCGGGCAGCCAGGGGGAGTACGCCGGCCTGCTCGCCATCCGGGACTACCATCTCTCCCGCGGGGAGGGCGACCGCACGGTCTGCCTCATCCCGTCCTCGGCGCACGGGACCAACGCGGCGTCGGCCGTCATGGCCGGGATGAAGGTCGTCGTGGTGGCCTGCCGGGAGAACGGTGACGTCGATGTCGACGACCTGCGGGCCAAGGTCGACAAGTACGGGGCCGAGCTGGCGGCGATCATGATCACCTACCCGTCGACCCACGGCGTGTACGAGCACGACATCGAGGAGATCTGCGCGATCGTCCACGACGCCGGTGGGCAGGTCTACATCGACGGCGCCAACCTCAACGCCCTGGTCGGTGTCGCCCGGCCCGGCCGTTTCGGCGGCGACGTGAGCCATCTCAACCTGCACAAGACCTTCTGCATCCCCCACGGCGGCGGCGGTCCCGGGGTCGGGCCGGTCGCCGTCGCCGAGCACCTCCGGGAGTTCCTGCCCGGACACCCGCACGAGGACGGCCTCGGATCCGGTGGCCCGGTGTCCGCGGCGGCGTTCGGCTCCGCGTCGATCCTGCCGATCACCTGGGCGTACATCCGGATGATGGGCGCGGACGGGCTGCGCCGGGCCACGCTCACCGCGATCGCCAGCGCCAACTACCTCGCGCGGCGGATCGGGCAGCACTTCCCCGTGCTGTACTCCGGCGACGGCGGGTGGGTCGCGCACGAGTGCATCCTCGACCTGCGCCCGCTCATCGACTCGGTGGGGATCTCGATCGACGACGTGGCCAAGCGGCTCGCGGACTACGGCTTCCACGCGCCCACCATGAGCTTCCCGGTGCCCAACACGCTCATGGTCGAGCCGACGGAGAGCGAGGACCTGGCGGAGCTGGACGCGTTCTGCGAGGCGATGGCCTCCATCCGCGCGGAGATCGACAGGGTCGCGGCCGGCGAGTGGACCGTCGAGGACAACCCGCTGCGCGGGGCGCCCCACACGGCGGAGAGCGTGTCGGCCGACGAGTGGGATCACGCCTACCCGCGCAGTGTCGCCGGCTATCCCCTCGGGTCGGCGTGGCGGCCGAAGGTCTGGCCCGCCGTCCGCCGGATCGACGGCGCCTACGGTGACCGGAACCTGGTCTGCTCCTGCCCGCCGCTCGACGCGTTCGCCCAGGACTGAGAGGTCCACCGCGGCGCGCTCACCGCCGGGGTCCGGGGTGGTGTCGTACCCGCATGACACCGTGCGGGTATGACCACGACCGGACCCCGCCTCGCGCCCGAACTCCCCGCGGACTGTCTCGACTGGTGCCGCGCCCAGCCTCCCGCCCTGCTCGTGGCGGACGAGTACGTGCAGGTCGACCTCGACCGCTGGAACTTCCGTCTCGCGGAGAAGGGGATCGACCTCCGTCTGGTCGCCGCGGGCCCCGACGGCGGGCTGGTGGAATCCGGGGCCGGGTTCCTGCGCAGGAGTGATCTCTGGGCGGCCGGTCGCCGGGCGCGCGGGAGCCTGGAGGAGTCCGTGGTGGCGCTCTACATGTGCGCCGCGTGGCTCTCCTCGCACCCGTTGAGGTCGGGCGTCAAGCGGGGACTGCCGGACTTCCGCGTACCCGCCCGCGACCGTGCGGGGTGGCGGTCGGTGTCGTCCCACGGGTATCCGCTCGTGCTGCACGAGGTCGTGGACTGGCTCGACGCGCCCGTGGAGGCCATGAACCTCCTGCGACACGGAGCGCCCGCGGGCGCGGGCCGAGGGGTCCCGGACCTGGGATACCCGTTGGCCTCGCTCTACCTGTCCTCGCTGGGCATGGCGTGGTCGGCGCAGAGCATCGTGCCGGTCGACCCGGCCGGGGTGGGAACGCTCGTGCACTCCGGATGGACCGAGATCGAGTCCGCGGCCCGGCTGACCCCGCGGCGCTACCAACGCTATCTGGACGTGGTGGCCGCATGGGCGAGGGAGGCCGCCGTGGACCCGCTGGTCGTGGAGATGTGGTTGGTCCACGACTGGCACGCGCGGCGCGCAGAGGTCTCACCGAGGGGATCATCCACCCGGACGCCTCCCGGAAGTCGCCCGCGCTGACCCCCGCACCGGTTAGGGTCCGCGCATGGAACCCCGCAGCGTCTCGGTGGACGTCCCGGTCGGCACCCTCGACGTCCTCGTCTGGGATGCCGGCACCCCGGAGCCGTCGGCGGACCCGGGCCGCACGGTGCTCGCCCTCCACGGCTTCCCGGAGTCGGCGTGGGAGTGGGAACGCGTGGCGGGGGTTCTCACCGGGCACGGGGTCCGGGTGATCGCCCCGATGCAGCGTGGGTACTCGCCCGGTGCACGGCCGGATGGCATCGAGGCGTATGCGATCGAGCACCTGGCCGCCGATGCGCTGGCGGTGATGGACCGGTTCGGCCTCGGGCGCGCCCACGTCCTGGGTCACGACTGGGGCTCCTCGGTGGCGTGGTGGCTCGCCGGTCATCACGCGGGCCGGGTGGCGAGCCTCACCGCCGTCTCCGTGCCGCACCTCGGGGCGTTCGCCGACGCCGTGGCGTCGGACCCGGACCAGCAGGCCCGGTCGGCCTACTTCGACCTGTTCCGGCAGGAGGGTAAGGCGGAGGACGTCCTGCTCGAGGACGGCGCCCGCCGCCTCCGCGCCATGTTCGCCGGTCAGGTCCCGGACGACCTGGTGTCCCGGCACCTGGGGATCCTCGGTGACCGGGCCGCTCTGACGGGGGCGCTGAACTGGTACCGGGCGATGAGACGGTATGAGCTGCCCGACGTGACGGTCCCCACCACCTTCGTGTGGGGCGGGCGGGATCCGGCGATCGCACGGAGCGGGGCCGAGGCGACGGCGGCCAGGGTGGCGGGGGAGTACCGCTTCGTCCCGCTTCCCGATGCGGGGCACTGGCTACCGGAACAGGACGCGGAGCTGCTCGCCCGCGAGGTGTTGGAACGGATCGGCTGACCGGCGCGGGGGCGGGCCACCGGTCGCCCCCGCCACCGTCCCTCAGCTCTGCCGGAGCTCGCGCTTGAGCAGCTTGCCCGACTGGTTCCGCGGCAGCTCGTCGACGAACACCACCCGCTTGGGGACCTTGAACGGCGCCAGGTGCTCGCGGGTGCCGGCGATGATCTCGTCCTCGGTGGCCCGGCTGCCGTCCTTGAGCACCACCACGGCGGTCACCGCCTCGATCCACCGGGGATCCGGGGTGCCGATCACCGCGACCTCGGCCACCCGCTCGTCGCGGTACACCGCGTCCTCCACCTCCCGTGAGGCCACCAGCACGCCTCCGGTGTTGATGACGTCCTTGATGCGGTCCACGACCTCGACGTACCCCTCCTCGTCGCGGATGACGAGATCGCCGGAGTGGAACCAGCCGTCACGGAACGCCTCGCGGGTGGCGTCGGGCTTGTTCCAGTAGCCCAGGCACAACTGCGGTGAGCGGTAGACGATCTCGCCGCGCTCGCCGGCGGCCACCTCGACCCCGGCGTCGTCGACGACGCGGGCCTCGACGAAGAAGACGGGTCGCCCGGCGCTCGCCGGCCGGGCATCGTGCTCCTCGGGGCGCAGTACGCACGCCAGCGGGCCGATCTCGGACTGCCCGAAGCAGTTGTAGAACCCGAGGTCCGGGTACCGCGCACGCAGCCGTTGGAGCACGGTCACGGGCATGATCGAGGCCCCGTACTGGGCCTTGCGCAGGCTCGACAGGTCACGGGTCTCGAGGTCCGGGTGGGATGCGAGCGGGACCCAGACGGTGGGGGCGAGGAACAGGGACCCGATCCGGTCCTGTTCGACGCGGCGGAGGATCTCGGCGACGTCGGGCGCCGCCATGAGGTGGACGGTCGCGCCCAGTGACAGGTACGGCATGGCGAACACGTGCATGGCCGCGGAGTGGTAGAGCGGCATGGTGATCAACGGTTCGTCGTCGGCGGCCAGGTCGAGGGACAGGATGCAGCTGACGTACTCGTGGGTCAGCGCGGAGTGGGTCATCATGGCGCCCTTGGGGCGGGAGGTGGTGCCCGAGGTGTAGAGGAGCTGGGCGAGGTCGTCGCCGGAGGCGGGCGAGTCGACGGGCGTGCTCTCACCGGCGTCGAGGGCGGTGCCCAGGACGGTGCCGTCGGGGTCGTCGCCGGCGGCGGGGCGGAGCGCGAGGGACGGCAGGCCTCCGAGCCCGGCGAGGACCTCGTCGAGTGCAGGGGCCTGGGCTGGGTCGACCAGGACCAGCGAGGCGCCGGAGTCGGTGAGGAGGTATTCGAGTTCACCACCGGTGAGGGCGTAGTTCACGGGGACGTGGACGTACCCGGCGCGCGAGGTCGCGAGGAAGGCGAGGAGATAGGCGTCCGAGTTGACGCCGTAGGCGGCGATCCGGGCCCCGTCCTCGAGACCGCGGGCGGCGAGGCGGGTGGCGACGCGGTCGACGGCGCCGTCGAGTTCGGCGTAGGTCCAGCGGCGGTCGCCGAACGTGAGGGCGACGCGGTCCGGGAAGCGGGAGGCCGACCGACGCAGCAGCGCGTCGACGGTTCCGGCGGCGGCGGAGGGGGCGGGAGAGGGGGAGTGGGCCATGCCCCGACCCTATAGCCGCGCGTGCCGGCCGGGAGGCGAAGCTAGGCGTCCGAGCGGAGCAACTCCAGGACGGCCGGGGGGATGCTGCCGTCGGCCTCGCGCGGTGTCCACTGTTCGCCGGGTACCCACTGGGAGCCGCATCCGCGGCAGGCGAAGAGGGGCTCTCCCCGACGGTCGACGGGCGTGCGGTTCCAGTTGCACAGGTCCCGGCAGGACCGTACCCGCAGGGCGGCGAGGTCGGGGTCCGCGCGGCGCCGCGCGAGGGCTCGGAGGGAGGCGGGAACAGGCATGTCACCGGACACGATAGTCGTGCCCGCGTGCGGGGGGCCGAGCCGCGGGGGTCCGCAGGGGTGGGGCGCCCGCTGGGTACCCTGACCGGATCGTCAGGGGAACGGAGGAGACGGATGACGGCGTGTCCGTGTGGGAGTGGGGTCGGGTTCGGGCAGTGCTGTGGCCCGATCGTCGAGGACGGGGTGCCGGCGGGGACGGCGGAGGCGTTGATGCGCTCCCGCTACACGGCGTTCAGGCTGGACCGGACGGAGCACCTCTGGCGGACGTGGCATCCGCGGACCCGGCCGGCGAGGGTCGAGCCGTCGGAGGTGGAGTGGACCGGCCTGACCGTCGTGGAGGTGGTGGCCGGAGGGGGTGACGACGACGACGGGGTGGTCGAGTTCGAGGCCCGGTTCGTCGGGCCGGCCGGACCGGACGTGATGCGTGAGCGGTCGTTGTTCGAACGCAGGGGAGGGCGGTGGACGTATGTGGCGCCGGACCCGGCGGGACCGGCGCCGGCGGGCGGTCAGGACTGAGTCGGGTCGACGGGTTGGCGTGTCACGGTGATGGACCCGATCGTGGAGGGGGTGGTCAGCTCGATGCGGCCGACGCGGGTCCCGGGGGGCACGGTCCACGCGACCATGCCCCGGATCTCCTGCCCGGGGGTCGTCATCCGGGACGGCACGAGCGGGTCGGGAACGACGCCGGCGGGGTCGTCGATCCGCTCGAACGGCCTGCCGGAGGGGTCGTAGGCGTGGAGGTCCTCGGGCCCGAGCTCCGGTTGTCCCGCGGACTGGACGGCGCGGACGTCCACCACGAGGACGGGGTCCGGGTACGAGTAGGTCTGCACCAGCCGGAGGTTCGAGACGGTCACCGTGGCGTCCCACGTGTCCGCGGACACCGGGAACGGTCGGTCGAACTGCTGTGAGGTGGGCACGGGGCCGCTCGGGGCGGAGGCAGGGGCGGGTACCCCGCGGCGGTCGTCGTCCCCGAGCAGTGACGAGCAGGCACCGGTCAGGACTGTCGCCGCGGTGATCGTGGCGAGGAGGGCGGCGCGACGCATGGGCGCTCCTGTGGCGGGATCGGGCGCCGGGCCCTTCCCGGCGGTGCAAATCCTACGTCTCACCGGTGTCCGGATCGTCGGGGCCCCGCAGGTCGCGCGCGTGGGGGCCGGCGAGGCGACGCGCGAGATCCGGGTAGACGTCGTCGAGTTCGGCGGTGATCTCGGCCAGCTGGATCTTGAAGTTCACGGGGACGAAGACCCGGTCGACGAACTCGGACTCGGCTGTGACGGTGGAGCCGTCGAACACGTACCTGCACCACAGTGAGTCCCGGTTGAGGATCGCCACCTCGGTCTCCGCGGCGGCCGCGTCCTGGACCCCCGTCACCAGCTGACTCCGGAACACGATGAGCGGCAGGGACCGGTGGGCGCGGACGAAGAGCAGCACACAGCCCGCGGGGACGGTGAACACGTCGTGTTCGTCCGGGTCGATGCGCCTGCGGTAGACCTCGGTGAGCGCCTCACCGACAGCGCGCGTCGCCTGGTCGGGATCGGTGATGGGCTGCGGACGGAAGTCGTCGCGGACGACCTCGCCGACCGTCCCGGGGTCGGCAGGGGCGGCGGGGTCGTCGGTCCGGGTCCCCGGGGGGTCGACGGGGTCCGCGCCCGCGGGCGCGCCCGGATCGGACGCCCCCTCGGCGACCACGTCGTGGAGGAAGACCGGGTGGCGGATGCCGAAGACCTGCTCGAGCGTCCCCGCGACGAGGTGGGCGAGTTCGGGGGCGCGGTCCGTGGGGAGCGCGACAATGGGGCCGGCGGCGGGGCCCGACACCGCCCCGGGGCCCGTGGCCTGCCACCCGAGCGCCGACAGCTGCGCGAGCTGGACGGGCCGCAGTGGCGTGGGGGCGTCCTCGGAGCCGCCCCCGGACACCTCGGCCTCGAGTCGCCGCTGCCCGACCGCGGTGAAGCGGATGTACGGCGTGAGGGGGGAGGGCGCGCCGAGGACGGGCACCGCCAGGTCGAAGGTGGCGCCGGGGATCAGATCACGCAGGAGGTCGGCCAGGTGGGAGGCGAAGCGGTCCCACCCGGCTGCGATCGACGCGTCCACGTCGAAATCGAATGCCGGCATGGTTGGCAGTCAACCATCGAGTCGCCGCCTCCGTCAGTGGTTCGGGCGGTCTCCGGCCCGTCGGGGACGTGGATGGTCGGTGACCGGTCAGGCGTCGTCGCGCCCGTGGCCCGCCTGGTGGTCCTCCCAGTATTCGTCGGAGCCGTCGAAACCCACGCGGATACCGCCGCGGTGTTCGATGATCTCCGGCTGGATCGGCGCGATGGTGCGTTCCGCGGCCAGGGCGGAGGAGACGTCCGTGAACTCCGACAGGTGGCGCAGCTGGGTCCAGGTGGGGGGCAGGAGCATGGAGCGCCCGGCGCGGAAGTCCGCCAGCAGGTCGACGGGGCGCGCCCACATGGTGAGGTCGACCTCGGTGGTCTGGTCGTCGGGCTCCTGGCCCACGGGCAGCGCGGCGAGGAAGAACCGGGTGTCGTAGCGCCGGGTCTCGACCGACGGGGTGATCCAGTGGTCGAACGGGCGCAGGCGGTCAGCGGCGAGGGACAGTTCCTCGCGGGCCAGGAAGGCACTGAACGAGAGCTCGTGGGCCTCGAGTTCGGCGCGCGCGGCGTGGTACCGCCCGGCGTCGGCGACGGGTGCACCGTCCCGGTGGTCGGCGAGCAGGACGCCGCACTCCTCGAAGGTCTCCCGGGCCGCGGCGCAGACCAGGCGACGGGCGCGGGGCTCGTCGCAGCCGAGACGGTCGGCCCACCACGTGGGGGCGGGGCCCGTCCAGGCCAGATCGGGATCGTCGTCGGCGGCGTCGACCCCGCCCCCGGGGAACACGGTCATCCCACCGGCGAAGGCCATGCCCCGGACGCGGCGGGCGACGAACACCTCCGGGCCGGCGTCGGAGTCGCGGATCACCATCACGGTGGAGGCGTCCTTGACGGGGCGGGCGGTGGTCTGGTCAACCTCGGTCATGAGGTCAGTCTCGCCCGCCGCCCGGTGACGCGCGCCACCGGGGTCCGCTCACGGCCCCGTCAGGCCGTCGTGCCGACGCCGACGCCGGGGTCCGTGGTGGTGCCGCCGTCGGGGTGGTCGGACAGTACGCCGTACAGGACCCGCCGGACGTGCACCTCCAGCTCGCGGCGTCCCTCGCTGGCGGGGGCGCGTTCGACCCCGCACCGCACGAGGGTCATATAGAGCACGTCGAACACCGTCTGGGCGGCCCCGGCCAGGTCGGCCGGGGTCCTTCCGGCACCCGAATGGCGGGCGAGCACCGTGGCGATGAGTTCGCGGAGTTGGCCGAGGATGCGCTGCGCCTCGGCCCGGTGGGGCCCGGGTTCCCCGAACAACGTCTCACGGTGGTAGGCGGCGATGTTCTCGGGTTGCCTGTCGAGCGCCACCAGCAGCGGCTCGCAGAGGACGACGAGGTCCTCGACCGGGTCGCCGGTCTCGGGGACGGACTCGACCATCGCGCGGAACTCGGCGTTGGCGACCATGCACAGGAGTTCGCCCTTGGACTGGGCGTAGCGGAAGAGGGTCCCCGTCCCCACCTCTGCGCGGTCGGCGACCTCCTGGGTGGTGACGGACGAGTAGCCGTGCCGCGAGAACAGCTCGAGGGCGGCGGCGTGGATGCGCCGCTGCTTGTCGGCCTTGTTGAGCTCGCGGCGGCCCGGTTCGCGGGTCGGGCTCACGAGAACCACTCGGTGGGCGGTCCGGCGGTGACGAGCAGGGAGAAGACGATCGCCACCACGACCAGCGTCACCACCAGCGCCAGGACGGGCGAGCGGAGCGCGAAGGCGAGGATCCGGTCGGCGGGACCGCCGGGCCGCTCGCCGTCCGGACCGAGCCGCCACGGGCCCTCGAGGAGGCCGCGGCGCTCGACCGACCGCTCGAAGGGGACGGTGGCGTAGGGGATCACGGCCGACGCGAGGCCGAGCAGGCCGGTGCCGACGGACCAGCGCTTGTCCGTCCATACCGCCACGGTCGCGACGACGTAGCAGAGGAAGACGAAGCCGTGGACGGCGCCGCCGATCGAGGTGGCCCAGTCCTGGCCGAAGCCGTACTTGCCGATCATCCCCAGGATCAGCAGCGTCCAGGTGACCACCTCCGCCAGAGCGAGTCGCTTGTAGAGAACGCGGGGGGTCACTGTCTGCCTCCAGTCATCGGGCGGGGGTTCGTCGGACATCGTACGGTCCCGGGCCCGGCGCGCGGCCGACCGGCCGGGGGCGGGTTCACCCGTGCAGCGTCAGCGAGGCGAACCGGACCTCCCCGGCCTCGTCGCTGGCGGTGAGGTCCACCACGCCCTCGATCGCCCAGCCGTGATCGCCCTCGGGGTCGTCGAGCACCTGACGCACGCGCCAGGTGCCGGACGCCACCCCGGGGCCCGCTTCGGTGAGGCTGAACAGGGCGGGACCGCGCGCGGCGGGCCCCGTCCCGATCTCGTCGTACTCGTCCCAGTAGCCGTCGATCTCGGTGTCCCAGTCGGGGTGCTCGGGCACGTCGGCGTCCAGCTCGGTGAGTCGCCCGATGTCGTCGCGGGCGAGCAGTTCGACGCGCCGGAACATGGCGTTGCGCACCATCACCCGGAACGCCCGCGTGTTGGCGGTGACCGGTCGGGTGGTGCCCGCGGTCTCGCCGAAGGCCAGTTCCGCGACCTGCTCGGAGGAGACGTCGGGGTCCGTGAGCAGTTCCCACTCGTCGAGCAGGCTCGAATCGACCTGCCGGACCAGCTCACCGAGCCATTCGACGAGGTCGTCGAACTCGTCGGACCGGCGGTCCGCGGGCACCGTCTGGCGGAGCGCGCGGTAGGCGTCGGTGAGGTAGCGCAGTACGGACCCCTCGGAGCGGCCGAGGCCGTAGGCCGAGACCAGGTCGGAGAAGGTCATCCCGCGCTCGACCATCTCCCGGATGACCGATTTGGGGGAGGGCTCGATCCCCGACACCCACGGGTGTCCCGCGCGGTAGGCGTCGTACGCGTCGGCGAGGAGGTCGGCCAGGGGCTTGGGCCAGGAGATGTCCTCGACCAGCTCCATCCGTTCGGAGTACTCCACACCGTCGGCCTTGAGGGCGGCGATCGCCTCGCCGCGGGCCTCGCGTTGCTGGGCGTAGAGGATCGGGCGCGGGTCGTCGAGTACCGCCTCGATGACGGAGACGAGGTCCAGCTCGGGGGTCGGGGAGTCGGGGTCGAGGACCTCCATCGCGGCGATCGCGAACGGGGCCAGCGGTTGGTTCAGGGCGAAGTCCCGTTGGAGATCCACCGTCAGCCGTACGTGGCGCCCGTCGGCGTCGGGCTCGGCCAGTCGTTCGACGATCCCGGCGGCCTCCAGCCCACGGAACAACTCGATCGCGCGTAGGACGTGGTGCCGGATCCGCGCGCGGGTCTCGTGCGAGGACAGCAGGAGGTGCCGCATGTGGGCGTAGCAGCTTCCGGGTCGGGAGATGATGTTGAGCAGCATCGAGTTGCTCACCTCGAAGCGGCTCGTGAGCTGCTCGGGCTGGGCGCCGACGAGCTTGTCGAAGGTGGAGCGCGACCAGTTGACGAAGCCCTCCGGGGGCTTCTTCTTGGCGGCCCTGGCCTTCTTCTTGGGGTTGGCGGCGGCCTTCGCCGCGGCCTTGGCGTTCTCGATCTCGTGCTCGGGGGCGAGCACCACGACGAACCCCTCGGTGTCGAAGCCGGCGCGGCCCGCCCGGCCGGCGATCTGGTGGAACTCGCGGGCCTTGAGGACGCGCTGCCGGCGGCCGTCGAACTTGGTGAGGCCGGTGAACAGGACGGTGCGGATGGGGACGTTGATGCCCACGCCGAGGGTGTCGGTGCCGCAGATGACGGTGAGCAGGCCGTCCTGGGCCAGCCTCTCCACGAGCCGGCGGTACTTGGGCAGCATCCCGGCGTGGTGGACGCCGATGCCGTGGAGCAGGAGCTTGCGGAGCGTCCTACCGAAGTTCGTGGTGAAGCGGAAGCCGCCGATGTCGGCGGCGATGGCGGCTTTCCGCTCCTTGTCGGCCACGGCGAGCGAGGTCAGGGCCTGGGCCTGCTCGAGCGCGGCGGCCTGGGTGAAGTGGACGATGTAGACGGGGGCCCTGCCGTCGCGCAGCAGCAGCTCGACGGACTCGTGGACGCCGGACAGGGCGTACTCGAACGAGAGCGGGACGGGTCGCTCGGTGCCGCCGATGTACACGCACTGCCTGCCGGTGCGGCGGCGCAGGTCCTCCTGCAGCCACTCGACGTCGCCGAGCGTCGCGGACATGAGCAGGAACTGGGTGTCGGGCAGCTCGAGGAGCGGGACCTGCCACGCCCAGCCCCGGTCGGGTTCGGAGTAGTAGTGGAACTCGTCCATCACCACCTGGCCGATGTCGGCGTCCGCGCCCTCACGCAGGGCGATGTTGGCGACGATCTCGGCGGTCGCGCAGACGATCGGCGCGTCGGCGTTGACCGCGGCGTCGCCGGTCAGCATCCCCACGTTGTCGGCGCCGAACACCTCGCACAGGGCGAAGAACTTCTCGCTCACGAGCGCCTTGATGGGCGCCGTGTAATAGCTGCGCTGCCCGCGCGCCATCGCGGCGAAGTGCGCCCCGATCGCCACCAGGGACTTGCCGGAGCCGGTGGGGGTGGCGAGCACGACGTGGCTGCCGGCGGTCATCTCGAGGATGGCCTCCTCCTGCGCCGGGTACGGCGTCAGCCCCCGGTCGGCGGCCCAGGCGACGAAGGCGTCGAACACCGCCTCCTCGTGGAGGTCGGCGGGGACGTCGTCGAGATCGGAGAGGAGTCGGGACAGCTGCACCCGGCCGAGCCTAGCCGCCGGGGAGGGTCACCCGTCGCGCTGCGGGTCCTCACCGTGGCCGTCGTCGCCGGCCTGTTGGGCGAGGAACCGCTCGAACTCCGCGCCGATCTCGTCCCCCGACGGCAGCGGCTTGCCGCCCGGGTTGAGCGAATCGGACCCGTGGCGGGTCTCCATGAACTCGTCGTACTGCTTCTCCATGAGCTCGACGGCGGTGAGGATCTCGGGGCTCTGCGCGATCTGGGTGTTGACCTGGGTGGTGAACTCCTCGGTGGCCTTCTCCAGCTCGGCGGTCGGCAGGTCGAGGTCCGCGATCCGCGCGATGCTGCCCACCAGGTGCAGCACGGCCGCCGGGTAGGCGGTCTGGGCGAGGTACTGCGGCACGTGCACGGTGAACCCGGCGGAGGGGATCCCGTGTTCGGCCATCCGGAGCTCGAGCAGGGAGGTCACGTTGCCCGGGACCTTGAACTCGCCGGGCCAGGCGGTGAACCCCTTGATGAGGTCCACGTCGCTGGCGTGCGCGCTCGAATTGGTCGGTCGGGTGTGCGGGACGCCGAGGGGCATCGCGCCCAGACCGATGGACATCCGGACGCCGAAGGACCCGGCCAGGTCGATGACGGACTCGGTGAAGCCGTCCCACCTGAGGTCGGGCTCCAGACCCGAGAGCAGCAGGAAGGACGTCCCGTCGGCGGTCCTGACCGCGTGCATCTGGATGGCCGGCTCGTCGTAGTCCGCGAAGCGGTCGAACGAGTACTTCAGGTGCGGGCGGCGCGAGCGGTAGTCCACGAGCTCGTCCACGTCGAACTCGACGATCAGCTGGGAGTCCAGACTCTCACGCAGGTGCTCGGCCACGCCCTGGATCGCCAGTCCGGCGTCGGAGAAGCCTTCCAGCCCGTGCACGAGGACCGGCCCGCGGCCGTCCTCGGAACGCAGGTCGGGAACGGGTTCGATCAGTCGGTACAGATCGCTGTGCCTGGCCATGTCGACTCCTCTCGTCACCACACCCCGACCGTCGGTGGCGGGGCTCGCCCGGTCGTCCATCCGGGACGGGGGGTTCACCACTGTCACAACGTCAACACGCCCGGGATGATTCCCGGCGCTTCCCACAGGGCCCGGGCCCCCTCCACAGGGGTGCGCCCGGGCGGCCCGCGGGGGCGGGGGACGACCGGCGGGGTGGTCGATGGTGGGTCCGGTGCACGGCATCCGCGGACCATCCCCGAGGCGGGGGCGGACGCGCGAGGACGAGACGGGTGGGGACGATGACGACAGACGAGTCGAGGGACGGGGCCGGTGCGGGCGGGCGCGGGACGGTGGTGATCACCTCACCGGAGGAACTGATCGCCTCGATACCGGCGATGTTGGGTTTCCCACCGGGTCCGGGGTCGGTGGTGATCCTGTGCGGCCGCACGGCGGACGGGGGCCAGGGGCCGGTCGTGAGGATGGACGTGGACGGGCTGCTGGACGACGGTGACGGATATCCCGAGGTCGACGATCTCGACGGGGCGGACGGTCTCCTCGACGACGACCCGGACGGCCCCGGCGGCTCCGGGGGCGTCGCGCTCGACCGGGCGGCCCCGGTGATCGACCCCGGGCCGGCGCGCGGGTTGGCGCGGTTCTGCGCGAGGGAGGGGATCGGGTCGGTGCACCTGGTGGTGGTGCACGAGGACTGTGCGGACGGGTACCTCGCGGGGTTGCGGGCGGAGGACGCCGCGTCGGCGTTCGAGTACTGGCTGGGGCTCGCGGGCACGGTGGTGGAGGCGGCGTACGGGGTCGGCGAGTTCGCGGCCGGGGCGCCGTGGGTGGACCTGTTCGGGATGGTCAGGGGTGTCCAGTCCGATCCGGACTCGACCCAGATCGCCGCGGTCCACGCCTACGACGGGCGCGTCCGCGCGGGGTCACGGGAGGAGATCGAGCGCCTGTACCTGGCGCGCGACCCTGACGCATGCGATGAGGACGGGCCAGGCGGGGAGGACGCCGCCGGGTCGCCGGGGGCGGGTCACGCCGGGTCGGCCGGGGGGCCGGCGGGGCCGGCCGGCGGGCGCGTCGAACGGGAGCGCGCGGTGGTGGCGGCGGTGGAGCGCCATGACGACGCGGCGCGACGGTTGGAGGCGGGGGAGGAGATCGACGACGACGAGCTCGCCGTCATCGGCCGGGACCTGCTGGTGATCGCGGTTCGGGACGAGGTCTACCGGGGTCTCGCGCTACGGGGTCTGGGCGATCGCGACGGTCGGCGGCTCGTGTGGTGGGCCGTCGCGCGGCGTCGGCCCGCCCGCGAACGCTCGGTGGCGCTGCTGCTGTTGGGTGCGGCGTCGTACTTCGCCGGGGGCGGGGTGCACGCGTGGTCCGCCCTGTCGGCGGCCGTCGAGGCCGACCCCGCGAACAATCTGGCCGGGCTCCTGCTCCACGGGCTGAACAACGGTTTGTCGCCGGAGCGGCTCAGGCGGGTGGCGGCGACGGCCTGAACCGGCATCGGGAGCCAGGCGGCGACGGCCCGGACCTGACGGGGGACCGCGGCAGCGACGGCCCGGACCCGGAGCGGGTCCGTGGCGGCGACGGACCGGGGCCCGGCCCGGACGGTGGCGCCCGCGGGCCGGGCCCCGGGGGCGCCCGATGGTCGGTCAGCGCGCCGAGTGCGCCCGGTCGCCGAGCGCCTCGGTGAACGCCCAGGCGTCCTCGACCACGGTGCGCAGGTCCGTGCGCGTGGGCTGCCAGCCGAGTTCTGCGATCGCCCTCGCGCTCGAGGCCACGAGGACGGCGGGGTCACCGGCGCGGCGGGGCGCGATGACGTCCGGGATCGGGTGGCCGGTGACCTCGCGGCACACGTCGATCACCTCGCGGACCGAGAAGCCCTCGCCGCTGCCCAGGTTGAGCACGCGGTGGACGCCGGGGGAGTTCGACTCCAGGGCGAGCAGGTGTGCGTCGGCGAGGTCCGCGACGTGGATGTAGTCGCGGATGCAGGTGCCGTCGGGGGTGGGCCAGTCGTCACCGAAGACCTTGATGTCGGCCCGGTGCCCGAGGGCCACCTGGAGCACCAGCGGGATGAGGTGGGTCTCCACGACCCGGTTCTCGCCCGCACCGCGGTAGGCGCCCGCGACGTTGAAGTACCTCAGGCTGGTGGCGGCGAGCCCGTGGGCGACCGCGTACGAGGTGATGGCGTGATCGATCGCCAGCTTGGTCGCCCCGTAGGTGTTGGTCGGCCGCGTGGGCATGTCCTCGGTGATGGGGACCTGCTCCGGCTCCCCGTAGGTGGCGGCGGTGGAGGAGAACACGAGGTTGGCGACCCCGGCCGCCCGCATGGCGTCCAACAGGGCGAGGGACGTCACGACGTTGCCCTGCCAGTACTCCTCGGGCTTCTCGACGGACTCGCCGACGAGCGACCGTGCGGCGAAGTGCAGCACGCCGTCGAACGAGGCGTCGAGGATCTCCGCCGCGCGGGTCGCGACGTCACCCTCGATGAAGGTCGCGCCCTCGGGGACGCCGTCGCGATTGCCCGTCGACAGGTCGTCGACGATCACGACCTCGTGCCCGCGTTCGATCAGGACGGTGGCGCACACCCCGCCGACGTACCCGGCCCCGCCGGTGACGAGCAGCTTCACGACAGGATCTCGACCTGGATGGCGTGGGCGTGGTCGCCGTCGAGTTCGACGACGCGGCCGTCACCGGAGACCAGTTCGACGAGGTGACCCCGCCGGGTCGCCGTGACCGTCTTCATGGGCTCCACGCCGGCGGCCCGGAACTCCGAGATCAGGTCGATGTCGATCTGCACGTTCTCGCCGATGGCCCGGATGCGGACGGTGTGCGGCTGGTCGCTCGGCAGCGCGGAGAGCCGCACGTGGTCCTGGTCCTGGAGCGTGGACTCCGCGTAGCCGATGCGGTCCAGCCCGGGGATAGGGTTGCCGTAGGGAGAGGTCCGGGGGTCGTCGAGCACCTCGATGAGGCGCCGCTCGACGTCGTCGCTCATCACGTGCTCCCACCGGCACGCCTCGGCGTGGACCTTCTCGAGCTCCAGCCCGATCACGTCCACCAGCAGCCGCTCGGCCAGGCGGTGCTTGCGCATCACGTCCACCGCCAGCTCCCGCCCGGCGGCGGTGAGCTGGAGGTGGCGGTCGGGGGCGACGAGTACGAGACCGTCGCGCTCCATCCGCGCCACCGTCTGGCTCACGGTGGGGCCGCTCTGCTCGAGGCGCTCCGCGATCCGCGCACGCAGCGGGATCACGCCCTCCTCCTCGAGCTCGTAGATGGTGCGGAGGTACATCTCGGTGGTGTCCACCAGGTCCTTCACGCTGCAGTCCTCCACGTCTGGATTCGTATCGGCTCCCGGTGGGTGCGGGCACCGACCGGGTCTTGGCATGAAGACTACCGTCGCGCAACCGACCGGGGTGGGGAGCGGACGTTCGCCGGTCGCCCCCGCCTGCGCCGCGTAGATTCGTGGGGTGATGCGCCCCACGCCCGCGTGGGGCGCGCCCGCCGGGAGAGACCCGGCGTGACGGGAGGGCGGTGGCCATGGCCGGGATCGCGGACGGCGTCGAGGCGAAGGTGGTGTGGAGTCCGTCGCTGCTCGGGTACCGGCACTCCGCCGATCACCCCATGAGCCCCCGGCGTCTCGATCTCACCATGGCGCTGGCCACCGAACTCGGCGTGCTCCGCGGGGTCGAGCTGCTGGATCCGGGGACGGCCGGGGACGACGAACTGCTCCGGGTGCACACCTCGCGCTACATCGACGCGGTGAAGGCCGCCGGTGACCTGCCGCCGGGGGAGCACGTCGGGATGAGTCACGGACTGGGCACCGCGGACAACCCCACGTTCCCGGCGATGCACGAGGCCAGCGCCGCGGTCGCCGGCGGCACCCTCACGGCCGCTCGGGCGGTGGCGAGCGGTGCCGCGACGCGGGCGGTCTCGGTCGCCGGGGGCATGCACCACGCGATGCCCGCGGCCGCGGCCGGTTTCTGCGTGTACAACGACGTGGCGGTGGCGATCAGCTGGCTGCTCGACAACGGGTACGACCGGATCGCCTACGTGGACATCGACGTCCACCACGGCGACGGGGTGCAGACCGCGTTCTACGAGGACCCCCGCGTGCTCACGGTGTCGCTGCACCAGCACCCCGCCACCCTGTGGCCGTCGACGGGGTGGGCCTCCGAGGCCGGCGTGGGGCGCGCGGAGGGCACTGCCGTCAACCTCGCGTTCCTGCCCGCGGTCACCGACGATCTCTGGCTCCGCGGCTTCCACGCCGTGGTCCCCGGTGTGCTCCGCGCGTTCGAGCCCCAGATCATCGTCCTGCAGGCGGGCTGCGACTCGCACCGGGAGGACCCGCTGGCCGACCTCTCGCTGACCGTCGACGGTCACCGCCGGTCCTACCTCGACGTCGTCGCTCTCGCCGACGAACTCTGCGAGGGCCGTCTGATCGCGGTCGGCGGGGGCGGCTACGAGCTGGTGCGGGTGGTCCCGCGCTCGTGGACCCACCTCATCGCCGCGGTCCTCGGGGTCCCGGTCGACCCGTCCACGGCGATCCCGGAAGGGTGGAGAGCCGCCGCCGGCCGACTCACCGTGCCGGACCGGGTGCCGCAGCTGATGGGCGACGGGGAGGACCCGACGTACGCGCCCTGGGAGCCCGCCGGGGCCGACCGGGGGGTCGAGATGGACCGCTCGCTCGCCCGGCTGGACCAGTCCATCCTCGACACCCGTCGCACGGTCTACCCCCTGCTGGGTCTCGACCCGGACGACCCCCGGGACTGACCACCCCGCACCGCGCCCGCCCGACCCGGTACGACCGCTGACTGGAGGACCCCATGGCGAACCCCGGCGACCCCTCGACCGGCACCGCAGAGACCGAGACCCCGGACACGACCGGGAGCCCGGACACGACTGGGAGCCCGGACACGACCGGGAGCCCGGGCGAGACGGCCCCGGCGGTGGAGCCCCCCGAGCACGCCTCGACCGACACGTCGGTCGACGAATATCCCGAGGGGTACCCGCACGAATGGGCGGCGGACGTGCTCGGTTCCGACGGTCGGGCGGTCCGGGTGCGGCCGATCCTGCCCACCGACGCGGAGAAGATCTCCCGCTTCCACACCAGCCTGTCCGAACGCACCCGCTACCTCCGCTACTTCGGCTCCCGGGACGTGCTCACCGAGCGCGAACTCCGCCGGATGACGCACGTCGACTACCGGGATCGGATGGCGTTCGTCGCCGAGCTCGGCGCCGAGGTCATCGGCATGGCGATCTACGAACGGTTGCCGGACTCCACGTTCGCCGAGGTCGCGTTCACGATCTCCGACCAGCACCAGGGCCGGGGGCTCGGATCGATTTTCCTGGAGCACCTCGCCGGCGCGGCGGCGGAGTGCGGGATCGACCACTTCGAGGCGGAGGTGCTCTCCGAGAACCGCTCGATGATCCAGGTGTTCCGGCGCGCCGGGTACGAGATCTCGCGCTCGTTCGACGGGTCCACCCTGCACCTGGAGTTCGCGATCGACCCCACCGAGGCGCTGACCAACGTCCGGAACTCGCGAGAGGCGGCGGCGGAGGCCCGCAGCCTGGCCAGGGTGCTCAACCCGGGGTCGGTCGCGGTGATCGGCGCGTCGGACCAGGTGGGCAAGATCGGGCACACCGTCATGCGCAACCTCATCGGCAACGGGTTCGCCGGACCGGTCTACCCCGTCAACTCGGACGCGAAATCGGTGCAGTCCGTGCGTGCGTACGCCAGTGTCCGGCACATCCCGGACCCCGTGGACCTCGCCGTCGTGGCCGTCCCCGCCGCCTCCATGTCCGAGGTGCTCGACGACTGCCTGTCGAAGGGGGTCTCGACGCTGGTCGTCATCTCCGCCGGTTTCTCCGATGTGGGGAGCGAGGGCGTGGTCTCCGAGCGTCGGCTGGTCAGCGAGGCCAGGGCGCACGGGATGCGGGTCGTCGGGCCCAACGCGCTCGGCGTGATCAACACCTCCGCCGACGTCAGGCTCAACGCCACGCTCGCCGAGCTCGTGCCCGGCCCGGGGCGCGCCGGGTTCTTCTGCCAGTCCGGTGCCCTCGGCATCGCGATCCTCGCCACCGCCGCCCGCCGCGGACTGGGACTGTCGACCTTCGTCTCCGCGGGCAACCGCGCCGACGTCTCCGGCAACGACCTGCTCCAGTACTGGGACACCGACACCTCGACCGAGGTTGTGCTGCTCTACCTGGAGAGTTTCGGTAACCCGCGGAAGTTCTCGCGGATCGCGCGGCGCGTGGCCCGCAACAAGCCCGTCGTGGTGGTGCGGCGCGCGGCGGACGACCTCGAGTCGGGGGTGGCGGGACTGACCGCGGACGCGATCCGGGGCCTGTTCCGCGACTCCGGACTCATCCAGGTGGACTCCATCACCGACATGTTCGACACCGCCACCCTGCTGGCCTACCAGCCACTGCCGACCGGCGGGCGCCTGGCCATCGTGGGCAACTCCTCCGCGGTCGGTCGTCTCGGCGGGGACTCGGCCCGGCAGCAGGGGTTCACGGTCGCCCACTCCGTGGACCTGGGGGCCGGGGCGTCGCCCGAGGCGTTCCGCGAGGCCATCGCCGACGCGCTCGCACGGGACGAGGTCGACTCGGTCCTGACGGTGTTCGTCCCGCCGGTCGCCACGGATCCGGACTCCTACGCCGAGGCCATCCGCGCGGCGGCGGCCCAGAGCCCCAAACCGGTGGTGAGTACGTTCCTCGCCGGTGAGGGACTGCCCGAGGGGCTGACCGTGACGGACGAGTCCGGGGTCGCGGCCCGCGGATCCATCCCGTCGTACCCCTATCCCGAGCGCGCGGTGTCGGCACTCGTGCGCGCCCGCCGGTACGCCGAATGGCTCGACCGGCCCGCCGAGGAACCAGCCGAGTACTCCGATATCGACCGCGCCCGCGCGCGTGAGCTCGTGGACTCGCTGTGCCAGCTCCACGCCGGCACCGAGTCGTTCGAGCTCACCCAGGGGCAGGTCCGCGCCCTGCTCGAGTGCTACGGGATCGGGATCGTCGACTACCGCGTGGTCACCGACGTCGACCAGGCCGTGATGGCGGCCGACGAGTTGGGCTACCCGGTCGCGGTCAAGGCGATGGGCGACCGGTGGCGCACCCGCAGCGACCAGTCGGGGGTCCGTCTCGACCTGGCGGACTCGGCCGCGGTGCGGCACGCCTTCGCGCTCCTGCAGGCCACGACGGGTTCACGCTCGCTGCACGTGCAGCAGATGGCCACGAAGGGTGTCGCGGTGACCATCCGGGTGGCCGACCACCCGATCTTCGGCTCGCTCATCTCGTTCGGACTGTCCGGGATGCTCTCGGACCTGCTCGCCGACCGCGCGTTCAGCACCCTGCCCATCTCGCCCACCGAGGCCACCGCACTGCTGGCCAGGCCGCGGGCGGCGGCGATCCTCGACGGGTACGCCGGGGACGCCCCGGTCGACCGCGAGGCCCTGGTGGAGCTCATGGGTCGGGTGTCCTGCCTGGTCGAAGACGTTCCCGAGCTGCGCCGCCTGGCGATCGACCCCGGCCTCGCCGCTCCGGACGGGCTCGCGGTGCTCTACGCGACGGTCCGGCTCGGCCCGCCGCCCCGGTTCAGCGGCGACGAGGGACCCCGCCGCCTCCGCTGATCACGAGGGACCCCGTCGCCGCTTACCGCTCGGGGCCCCGCCGCCCCCGCCGACCGGGGCGGGCAGCCGGGGACACCGATAGACGAGCGCCGGCCCCGCCCCGGATGAGGGGCGGGGCCGGCGCTCGCGACCGTGGACGGATCAGACGGCGTACGAGCGGAGCTTGTCCGCGCGGCGGCCCTCGCGGAGCTTGGCCATGACCTCGCGCTCGATCTGGCGGACACGCTCACGGGACAACCCGAAACGCTTGCCGATCTGGTCGAGCGTGCGGGGCTGACCGTCGTCCAGCCCGAACCGCAGGGTGATCACCTGCTGTTCCCGCTCCTCCAGGGTGGCCAGGACCGCGCGCACGTCCGAGTGCATCACGTTGGCCACCACGGTGTTCTCGGCGCTCGTGGCCTCGGCGTCCTCGATGAAGTCGCCGAGCGGCGCCTCCTCGTCGGCGCCCACCGGCATGTCCAGGCTCACCGGATCCCGCGAGTGGTCGAGGAGCTCCTCGATCTTGTGCGCGGGGATCCCCGATTCCTCGGCCAGCTCCTCGAGCGTGGCCTCGCGGCCCAGCTGCTGGTGCAGCTCGCGCTTGATGCGGGCGAGCTTGTTGACCTGCTCGACCAGGTGGACGGGGAGGCGGATCGTGCGCGACTGATCGGCCATGCCACGCGTGATCGCCTGACGGATCCACCACGTGGCGTACGTGGAGAACTTGAAGCCCTTGGCGTAGTCGAACTTCTCCATCGCACGGATCAGGCCCAGGTTGCCCTCCTGGATGAGGTCCAGCAGCGGCATCCCACGGCCTGTGTAGCGCTTGGCCAGCGAGACCACCAGACGCAGGTTGGCCTCCAACAGGTGGGCGCGGGCCGCCTCGCCCTCGGCCACGATCGTCTTGAGATCGGCCTTGCGTACCGGACCGATCCGCTTCTTGGTCTCCAACAGGTGCTTGGCGTAGAGGCCGGCCTCGATCCGCTTGGACAGCTCCACCTCGTCCTCGGCGTTCAACAGGGCCGTCTTACCGATCCCGTTGAGGTAGACACGGACCAGATCAGCGCTCGGGCTCTGGCCTTCCGGATCCGCCTCCGTCCGACGGTCCGATCGGGTGGTGGCTGACGTCATGTCTCCTCCTCCTGCCTGGCCTTGTGACGAGGCCGGCGTTCGGTTGCTGGTGGACGGATCAGGCGCGTGCCCGGGTCACGGTCACGTACACCTACAACGACAGGGATACCGGTAATGTTCCCCGGCTCATGATTTTCGTCACGAACCGTGTCGTAAAGGCCGCCACCACAGCGGTGAACACGAGGTCAGGAGGGTTAGGCGGGCACGGTCAGGTCGGGCCGGACGTGTCGATCAGGACGGTGAACGGGCCGTCGTTGACCGAGTGGACCCGCATCATCGCGCCGAACACCCCCGTGGCCACCTCGAGCCCCCGCTCACGCAGTCCCGCCACGACCGCCTCGACCGCGGGTTCGGCCCGGTCACCCGGAGCCGCCCTCGACCACGACGGCCGCCTGCCCTTGGTGGTGGATCCCATCAGCGTGAACTGGCTGACCACCAACACCGGGGCGCCCGCCTCCTCGACGCTGCGCTCCTCCCGCAGGATCCGCAGGCCCGAGATCTTGCGGACCATCGTCGCGACGTCCGCCTCGTCGTCGTCGACCGACACCCCCACCAGCACCAGTAACCCGGGCGCCGACAGTTCCCCGACGACCTCGCCGTCCACGGTCACCGACGCCTCGGTCACCCGCGAGACCACCGCCCTCATCCGTCCGCACCCTCGGCGCGCGGCCCCCCGGGCGCGGCGGCGAGCGCCCCCGGCGGCACCACCCCGGGCACCCCGACCGGCACGAGGAACCCGTGCAGGAACAGGTCCGCGACCACCCGCCTGAGCGGCGCGGCCAACTCGTCCGGATCCTCGCCCGCGCCCACCGCGGCGAGCACCACCAGGTCCTCCAGCGGCAGCGCCCCCGTCCGGGCACCCCGCAGCACCGACGCGGTGAGGGGGTCGATCTCGTGGCGCCAACGAGCCCCGGTCACCCGCTCGACCACCACCGTCCCCGCGCCCGGCGCCCCCGCCTCGTCCGGCCCGGTCGGCGCGAGCGACTCCGAGACGTGGAGGTGGACGTCGGGGGAGACGGTGAACACGGTCGCGTCGAGGGCGCGGTCCTGCCCACCATGACGCTCCGCGGCC
Source organism: Dietzia sp. CH92 (assembly GCF_032248695.1). Lineage (NCBI taxonomy): Bacteria > Bacillati > Actinomycetota > Actinomycetes > Mycobacteriales > Dietziaceae > Dietzia > Dietzia sp. CH92. The sequence goes on from NZ_JAVHXC010000001.1 coordinate 53,228, forward strand.
CCGCGCAACCACGCCGTGCGCGCGAAGTACGCCTCCGCCTCCTCGCCCAGACCGTCACCGAACGGATGGGTGAGGTCCTCGCACAACACCGACGACGGGCCCTCGATCCGGCGTAGATAGACGTAACCGAACCCGATCCCGTCGACGTCCTCCGCCTCGAAATGGTCCAGCCAGCGCTCGGCGGCGCGCCACATCGCCTCGTCCCGCGGATCCATGCCCTCGTCCGTGAGCCACGTCCACACGTACAGCCCCGGCTCGGAGACGTCACGCCGCAGGATCCAGGCGTCCACACCCTCGGCCGGCACCCACGACGCCACCCGGCTCCGCCAATCGGACCCCGCCCGTTCCACCCAGGACGCCAACATCACGGCCGTCCCGCCCTCGGCCAGGCGCCCGGGCGCACCCGAGATCACCGTCCGGCTCGCCCCGTCGAGCGCCAGACCCGACTCGCGATACGAGTGCCCGGTCTCCGGAGGCCCCACCACGAACGGGGGATTGGCGACGATCCGGTCGAACCGACGCCCGGCCACCGGCTCGAACCACGAGCCCCGGAGGAGCTCGGCGTCCAGGCCGTTGATCGCCAGCGTCGCGGCCGCGAGCTCGAGGCAGCGCGGCGTGATGTCGGTCCCCGTCGCCGACTCCGCCGCGTCCGACGCGTGTACCAACTGGATGCCGCAGCCGGTCCCCAGATCCAGAACCGACCCCACGGGGGTGCCGGGCGTGACGCGCAGCAGCGAGAGCGTCGCCTGGCCCACCCCCAACACGTGGTCCGGCCGCGTCTCCGTCCGCACCATCGACCCGTCCGGGTCCGCGAACACCCACCGTGTGCCGTGGCCGGTGTCCACCGGCCGCAGATCGACCACCGACCGGAGCGCCGCCCCGCCCTCGAGCGACGTCCACAGGCCCGCCGCGGCGCCGTCGCCCGGCGCGACGCCGGTGAGCGCGGCCGCGACCTCGGACGTCGGCACCGGATCGCCCAGGATGAACAGGCGCACGAGGGTCCCGACCACCCCCGCACGGCGGGCGTGTCGACGGACGGTCCCCGGGTCCGAGCGGCCGAGCGCCTCGACCGCCTCCAGCCCGAGCCTCTGTTCGAGGCCCTCGACCGTGTACTCGTGTCGGCGGAAGGCGGCCGCCAGGGCGGGCGCGAGATCGGCGAGGGTCGGGGTCGGGCTCGTCACGTGTCGGGATCGCTCTCGTCGGGGGTGGGGGAACCGGAGGTGGGGTCGCTCGCGGCGGAGTCGGAGGTGGTCTCGCCCGCGGGGGAGTCGGAGGTGGCCTCGCTCGCGGGGGAGCCGGAGGTGGGGGAGCCGGTGTCGCGGGCGGTCGGCGCCGGGCCGATCGCCCGGCCGTACCCCGTGCCCGCGCCGGGGCGGGCGCCGTTCGCGGAGCCGGTGAGGCTGGACGGCAGCGAGTACGGGGCGTTCGAGGGCAGGCTCCCCGCCGTGTACGTCCGGGCCTGGCCCTTGGGCAGGGGTGGCCGGTCGTTGGCCCCGATGACCGCGATCCACGGGATGGGGATGGACCCCGCCACGATGGCCAACGCGATCCACGGGTTGTTCCAGAGGGCGAGCGAACCCGCGGCGAGCAACAGGGCCGGGATCCGCACGCTCATCAGCAGGAAGTAGCGCTTCTTCCGGGCCGCGAGCTCGTCCTGGTAGGACTCCCTCGCGCCCGTGATGAGAACAGGTCGCGAGGTGTCGTCCCGTTCCCCGGATCGCTGACGGCGGAAGTCGGGTGCCATGGGCCCCAAGGTACTCCGGCGTTGGCGCGGCGACGCCCGGGTGCGGCATCATGAGGGGGTGAGCACCACCCGGACCAAGACACTCGAGCGCCCCGAGGTCACCTCGACCGAGGAGACGCAGGACGACGCGCCCAAGTTCTTCCACTACGTGGACAAGAGCAAGATCGCCGAGAGCGCGGTCATGGGCACCTACGTGATCGCCCTGTGCGGTGAGGTCTTCCCGGTCACCCGCTCCGCCAAGCCCGGCTCGCCGGTGTGCCCGGAGTGCAAACGCGTCTACGAGACCCTGAAGCCTGGTGAGTGACCCCGGCGCGGTCCCGGGCCCAGACGGACAGACCGCCCCCGCCCCGCCCGCCGCGGGCGGGTCCCTGCGTGCCTGGCAGCGGACCGCTCTGCGCAAGTACCTCATGGCGCGGCCGAAGGACTTCCTCGCCGTGGCCACACCGGGCGCGGGTAAGACCACGTTCGGTCTGCGGGTCGCCTCGGAGCTCCTCGCCGACCGCACCGTCGACTCCATCACGGTCGTCGCGCCCACCGAGCACCTCAAGTACCAGTGGGCCGCCTCCGCCGCACGCTCCGGGATCGCGCTCGACCCCGAGTACTCCAACTCCTCCGGCGCCCTCGCGCCCGAGTACCACGGCGTGGTGGTCACCTACGCCCAGGTAGCCGCCCACCCCTTCAAGCACCGCGAACGCACCGCCTCCCGGCGAACCCTCGTGATCCTCGACGAGATCCACCACGGGGGCGACGCGAAGAGCTGGGGCGACGCGATCCGCGAGGCGTTCGAGGACGCCGAGCGGCGCCTGTCGCTGACGGGTACACCCTTTCGGTCCGACGACAGCCCCATCCCGTTCGTCACCTACGAACCCGACGGGCAGGGCCACCAGCGCTCCAAGGCCGACCACTCCTACGGTTACGCCGACGCGCTGGCCGACGGCGTCGTCCGGCCGGTGGTGTTCCTCGCCTACTCCGGCGAGGCCCGGTGGCGCAGCAACGCCGGCGAGGAGTTCTCCGCCCGGCTCGGCGAGCCGCTCAGCGCCGACCAGATGTCCCGCGCCTGGCGCGTGGCGCTCGACCCGCACGGCGACTGGATGCCGGCGGTCCTGCAGGCCGCGCACACCCGGCTGCAGCAGATCCGCGCGGGCGGCGTGCCCGACGCCGGCGGCCTGGTGATCGCGACCGACCAGGAGCGCGCGCGCGACTACGCCGCCCTGCTCACCGAGATCACCGGCAAGCCACCGACAGTGGTGTTGTCCGACGACCCCACCGCGTCCAGCCGGATCGGGACGTTCTCCGACTCGACCGACGAGTGGATGGTCGCGGTCCGGATGGTGTCCGAGGGCGTCGACGTCCCGCGCCTGTGTGTGGGCGTCTACGCCACCAGCGCCTCGACGCCCCTGTACTTCGCGCAGGCCATCGGCCGGTTCGTCCGGTCCCGCCGACCGGGGGAGACCGCCTCGGTGTTCCTGCCGTCCGTGCCGGTGCTCCTGCAACTGGCCTCGCAGATGGAGGCCCAGCGCGATCACGTCCTGGGCAAGCCGCACCGGGAGGAGGGCCTGGAGGACCAGCTCCTCGCCCAGGCGAACCAACAGCAGGACGAGAACACCGAGGACGAAGAGGACCGCGGCTACATCTCCCTCGGAGCCGACGCGGAGCTCGACCAGATCGTGTACGAGGGCTCCTCCTACGGGACCGCCACCTTCGCCGGCAGCGAGGAGGAGGCCGACTACATCGGACTGCCCGGGCTGCTCGGTGCCGACGATGTCAAGGCGCTCCTGCGACAGCGGGAGAAGGAGCAGATCAAGCGTGCGTCCGCGGAGGCGACGTCCGGTGTCGGCTCTGTCGCGGTGGTGGGTGCGGACCCGTCGGTCGCCGGGACCACCCTCCCGGGTAATGCCGCCGGCCCCGGTGCCCACGCCGGTGCGGCGGACCGGGTCGCCTCCGCCGCCGAACTCAAGGATCTACGGCGGCAGCTCAACACCCTGGTGTCGGTGTACTCCGGACGCCTGGGCAAGTCGCACGGTGCGATCCATGCGCAACTGCGCAACGCGTGCGGCGGCCCGCCCGTGCCGATGGCCTCCGCCGAGCAGATCCGCGAACGGATCACCCTGCTGCGGAGCTGGTAGACCGTCGGGGCGGTGCCGGTGCCGGTGCCGGTGCCGCCGGCGGCGGGTGCCGGCGGCGGGTGCCGGCGGCGGGTGCCGGTCGGGGTGCTGCGCTGAGTGCCGCCGGCGGGTGCCGCGCTGGGTGCCGCCGGCGGCGGGTGCCGGCGGCGGGTGCCGGTCGGGGTGCTGCGCTGAGTGCCGCCGGCGGGTGCCGCGCTGGGTGCCGCCGGCGGCGGGTGCCGGCGGCGGGTGCCGGTCGGGGTGCTGCGCTGAGTGCCGCCGGCGGGTGCCGCGCTGGGTGCCGCCGGCGCTGTCGGGCCCTGTCGTGCACTTCCGCAGCGCGACCGGCCGCGGATGTGCTGCGTCGTTGCCCTACGCTGCCTCGGTGGTCCCGACAGCCAGCGCACCTGGGTACTTACCGTGCACTCTGCCATCGCAGGTCGATGAGGCAGCGCACCTGAAGGCACTCGTGCTGGCGCATTGTCCGCCCTCTCGCGATCCCGCGTTCACCTGCGCACACCCCGGGTCGCCCCGTCCGACCCGGGCGCGCATCACCCGTCGAGCCTCGTCCGGCCCCGGGCGCGCACAAGCCGTCGAGCCTCGTCCGGCCCCGGGCCGCCCTTGCGAGATCCCGCCCGGACGCGAGCAGGCCCCCACCGGATGTTCCGGCGGGGGCCCACTGCTGCGTTCGGTCCTAGTCCAGGTAGTCCCGCAGGACCTGGGAGCGCGACGGGTGCCGCAGCTTCGACATGGTCTTGGACTCGATCTGCCGGATCCGCTCACGGGTGACCCCGTAGACTTGGCCGATCTCGTCGAGGGTGCGGGGGAGCCCGTCGGTGAGGCCGAAGCGCAGTCGCACCACGCCCGCCTCACGCTCGGAGAGCGTGTCCAGCACGGAGCGGAGCTGGTCCTGCAGCAGCGTGAAGCTCACCGCGTCCACCGCCACCACGGCCTCGGAGTCCTCGATGAAGTCACCGAGCTGCGAGTCGCCCTCGTCGCCGATGGTCTGGTCGAGCGAGATGGGCTCCCGGGCGTACTGCTGGATCTCCAGCACCTTCTCCGGGGTGATGTCCATCTCCTTGGCGAGCTCCTCGGGGGTGGGCTCGCGGCCCAGGTCCTGGAGGAGTTCGCGCTGGATGCGGCCGAGCTTGTTGATGACCTCGACCATGTGCACCGGGATGCGGATGGTGCGGGCCTGGTCGGCCATGGCGCGGGTGATGGCCTGGCGGATCCACCACGTGGCGTACGTGGAGAACTTGTAGCCCTTGGTGTAGTCGAACTTCTCGACGGCGCGGATGAGACCGAGGTTGCCCTCCTGGATGAGGTCCAGGAACGCCATGCCGCGACCGGTGTAGCGCTTGGCGAGGGAGACCACGAGTCGCAGGTTGGCCTCGAGGAGGTGGTTCTTGGCGCGGACGCCGTCCCGCTCGATCCACTTGAAGTCGCGACGCTGCGCGGTGGTGAGCTTCTCGCCACGCTCGGCGACCTGCGCCATGTACCAGGTGGCGTACAGGCCTGCTTCGATGCGCTTGGCGAGCTCGACCTCCTCCTCGGCGTTGAGGAGCGCGACCTTACCGATCTGCTTGAGGTAGGCGCGGACGGAGTCGGCGGAGGCGGTGAGCTCGGCGTCCTTGCGGGCCTGGCGGAGCGCCTCGGACTCGTCCTCGTCCCAGACGAAGTCACCCGACGCCTTGTCCTTGGCGCTGGGCTCCTCCTTGGTCTCCTCGTCGGCCTGCTCGTCCTCGACATCCTCCACGTCGACCTCGACGTCCTCGAGTTCGGCGGTGTCGGGCTCGACCTCGAGCGCCTCCGAGGGATCGTCCAACCGGTCGTCCTCGACGACGTCGGCACCCGCGGGGGCGGCGGTCTTCTTGGCGGCCGTCTTCTTCGCCGCGGTCTTCTTGGCGGCGGTCTTCTTCGCCGGGGCCTTCTTGGCGGCGGTCTTCTTGGCCGCAGTCTTCTTCGCGGGCGCCTTGCGCGCGGCGGTCTTCTTGGCGGGGGCCGCGCCAGTGACCTCGGTGCCCGACGGATCGCCGCTCGCCGCGGAATCCGAACTGGTGGTCTTCGTGGCTGCCACAAACGCCCCTTCACAACCGGTTACTCGATGGGAATCGGGGATCGATGCCGCCTGGTCTGCAGACACGCGAGCCGTCCGCCTTGCGGTACCGGGCCCGTCCCCGGCCGGTACATGATTCCGGCCTGCGCCATTGTAACGAGATTCTGCCGCAGGGGTTGCATCCGGCGGGGTTGGTGCGGGTCAGGCGCCCACGTCGGGTAGGACGCCGCCGAGGTCGAGAACCCCCGAGTGACCTGCGGCGTAGAGCGCGGCGCCGATGATGCCGGCGTCGTTGAGCCGTACCGCGGCGCGGACCGGTGTGCGGTTCTCCAGGAGGGGGAACCACTCGTCGGCGGCTTCGCTGACCCCGCCGCCCAGCACGAAGGCGCGGGGCCAGAGAAGGTCCTCGATGGAGCGCAGGACGTTGGAGACGTGCGGTGCCCACTCCTCGAAGCTCAGGCCGTCGCGGGCGCGGACGGCGGCGGAGGCCAGATGCTCGGCCTCGTCGAAACCGCGCCCGGAGATGTCCTCGACCATGAGGTGGCCGAACTCGGTGTTCGGCAGCAGGCGCCCGTCCAGGAGGAGGGCCGACCCGATCCCGGTGCCGAAGGTGAGCAGGATGACCAGTCCGTCGACGCCCTCCCCGGCGCCGTAGTGGACCTCGGTGAGCCCGGCGGCGTCGGCGTCGTTGAGCATGAGGACGGTCTGTCCGGGCAGGTGACGGTGGAAGAGGTCCACGACGTCGCAGCCGATCCAGGAGGCGTCGATGTTGTGGGCGATCCGGGCGACGCCCTCGTGGATGACGCTGGGGAGGGCGACGCCGACCGGTCCCCGCCAGTCGAACTCGGCGACCATGTCGCGGATCGTCCCGGCGATGGCGTCGGGGGTGGCGGGTCTGGGTGTGGGGCGGGTGAGCCGTTCGCCGAGGAGTTCGCCGCGCGCGAGGTCGACGAGCCCCACTTTGATGCCGGAACCGCCGACGTCCACCCCGAGTCCGGTCGGCGTCTCCGTCGGGGGGACGGCGGCGAGAGGTGTGGGATCGGGCATGGCGGACTCCGTGTGGTGGACCGTGCGGGGCACGGCGTGGGTTGTGGGGTGCCCGGGTCGGCGGGGCACGATGGGCGTCGGGGGCCCGCGAGCCAGCGTATCGGTCCGTCGGGCGCCCCGGCGGGGTTCGCCGCCGCGCCCGTCCGACCGGGTGGTGGCGGGGCGTCAAGGGGTACGACGACGAGGAGGGGCACATGACGCACCAGGGAGCGGTCCCGGTGCCGGGCGGAACCGGTGTGGAGTTCATCGACGGGTTGCGGGAGCTCGCCGAGGGGTTGGCGATCTCGGGCGGTGACGTGGCCCGGCGGATGCTGGCGGAGTTCGATCTCCAGGGACTGGATTCGCGGTCCAAGTCCTCGGAGACCGACCCGGTGACCGTCATCGACACCTCGGTGGAGGAGCACCTGCGGCGGGAGATCGCCTCCCGTCGTCCGGGCGACTGGGTCCTCGGGGAGGAGGGCGGCGAGGCCGCGGGAGACAGCGCACACAGCGGTGCGGGCCCGCGGGTCCGGTGGATCGTGGACCCCGTCGACGGGACGGTGAACCTGCTCTACGGCATCCCGTTCACGGCGGTGTCGGTGGCCGCGGAGGTGGACGGTGTCGTGGTCGCGGGGGCGGTCCACAACATCGTCACACGGGAGACGTGGACCGCCGGCCGCGGGCGCGGGGCGTCGTTGAGGGGGACGGACGGCTCGGCGAGGACGCTGCGCGTGTCGGGGTGTGCCGACCTCTCGCTCGCGCTGGTGGGCACGGGGTTCGCGTACGACGCGGGGATGCGGGCGGAGCAGGGCGGCGTGGTGGCGGCGTTGCTCCCGCGCGTACGCGACATCCGCAGGTGCGGGTCGGCGGCGTTGGACCTGTGCATGCTGGCCACCGGCCGGCTGGACGCCTACTACGAGCGCGGTCTCCGACCGTGGGACCACGCCGCGGGCGCGCTCGTGGCCGCGGAGGCCGGCGCGGTGGTGTCGGTGTCGGACGATGACGCGGTCCCCACCGTCGCGGCGGCTCCCGGAGTGGCCGGGGAGTTCCTCGCGGCGATCGGGGAACCCGCGGACCGGGCCCGGGGTCAGCAGTCGACGGAGCGCGCGGCGTCGAGCTCGGAGGAGATGGGCTGACGTCCCACCTTCAGCTCGTCGAGGGCGCCGACGGCGGCCGTCGAGTCCGAGAGGCGGGAGAAGGTGGTCCCGAGCGCGAGGTCGACCGTCTCGTCGGTGCGGCCGTCGGTGATCAGCTGCATGCACGGTGCGGCGAGGGACAGGGACCGGGCGGTGGCCTGGCCCGCCTCGCCGTAGCGGATCTGGCCGTGACATTCGAGTGCCTGACCGTAGACCGGGTCGTTCCCGATCGCGTCGGAGCCCGCGGGCTGGAATCCGCGCTCGGCCAGTTCGGCCGCGACGGCGCCGGCCTGTCCGCTCTGCCCGTTCGCGTTGAGCACGCGGACCCGGGTCTCCCCGAGCAGCGCCGGGGCGACCTCGTCGAGCGCGTCGACGGCCTCCTGCTGCAGGCCGGCCTCCTCGGCCGCGGGTGGGAGCGGGCAGGCGACGGCCTGCGTCGCGGCGTCGTCTCCCCGCAGCGCCGCCGCCCAGACGACGGCCCCGAGGACGAGTACGACGACGACGAACAACACGTACGCGGATCGCAGGCGGGCCATCCCCCGCGCGGGGGTCGGGCTCGGTGTGGCCTGGGTGCTGAGGTGGAGGACCATGAGGGCCTTTCCTGCAGGTGAAAGGGGTGAGAGCCCCGGTGGGGTCTGGCCGTCCACTGTAATGGCCCGGCTCGCGCGGCCCCGTCCGGATGGTGGTCGGAACCGCTGGATGAAAATGGCGGGATATTCCGTTACTATGCGTGCGCCGGTCGGTCAACGACCGATTCGCGCAACCCCCCACAGACTCAGAGAAGAGACTCATGGCAACCGACTACGACGCCCCCCGCCGCACCGAGGCCGACGAGCTCACCGGTGATTCGCTGGAGGAGCTCAAGGCCCGGCGCGCGGAGGGCGCCACCGGCGAGGTCGACGTGGACGAGACGGACACCGCCGAGTCCTACGAGCTGCCCGGCGCCGACCTGTCCGGCGAGGAACTGACGGTGCGGGTCGTGCCGGAGCAGGACAACGAGTTCACCTGCGGCGAGTGCTTCCTCGTCCATCACCGCAGCCGCTTCGCCGAGGAGCGCGACGGCATGTCGATCTGCGTCGACTGCGCGGGCTGACACCCGCCGGGGCGGTGGGCGTCGGCCCCGCGTCGCGGGGCGCGCCCGCCTCGCCCACTCCGGGGTGCGGGCGGGCCGCGGTCGGTCAGCTGTAGTGGTTGTCCGGTAACGCCGCGGCGAGGCCTTCGGGGTCTCGGGTGCTGATCAGCCAGTACGGCGTGGGATCCAGCGGGTCGTCGAGTACCACGATCACCATCGTGGGGATGTACCCGCGGTGGACGACGAACGCCTCCGGGTCGAGCTGTCGCCCCATCGCCGCCTGCTTGGCGGTGGCGGGTACGACCGCGGTGCGGGCGATGGCGTCGAACGGCAGGCGGGCCCGGCCCGCGTACAGTGTTCCCCCGCCCTGACCGTCCGACTCCACCTCGACCCGCTCGCGGCCGATCGAGACGAACAGCCAGGCGAGCAGGGCGGGGACGACGACGACCAGCAGCCAGACCCACCACCGCGCGCCGATCGTGACGGCGAGGACGATCGCCACGGCGGTGACCGCGGTGAGCAGGACCCACCACCACACCGGGACCCGTAGTGACTCGGAGTGGACCGGGCGGGGAGCGCGGTCTGGCGGGGGTCGGAGATCTTCGTCGGTCACGACATCAAGACTATCGAGCAACCGGGCCCGGCCCGGCAGGAGGGCGGCGGCACCATGGGTGGATCAGACGAGCGCGGAGGGGTCGACGAAGTGCTCCGGATCCGGCGGCTGGACGCCGGCCTCCCCCTGCCCGTCCGGGCGCACGCGGCGGACGCCGGGATCGATCTGCACGCGGCGGAGGACCTCGAGCTGGCGCCCGGGCACCGGGCGCTCGTGCCGACGGGCGTCGCGATCGCGTTGCCCGTCGGCTACGTGGGCCTGGTCCATCCGCGGTCGGGGTTGGCGGCACGGGTGGGGCTGTCGATCGTGAACGCCCCCGGGACGATCGACGCGGGGTACCGCGGGGAGATCAAGGTGAACCTCATCAACCTCGATCCCGCCGAGCCCGTCCGGATCACGCGCGGTGACCGGATCGCGCAGCTCCTCGTCCAGCGCGTCGAGCTGTGGGACGTCGTGGAGGTCGACGCTCTGGACGAGACGGACCGCGGAGACGGCGGCCACGGCTCGACCGGGGGACACGACCGCCTGACCCGGTAGCGCCGACCCGGCCGGCCACGCCTGATCGGCCACCATCGCGCCTGACCTGACCGGCGGGGACGCCGTTGGGTAGCGTCGTCCCCGACGGCCCTGACCGGGGCCGGGTCGCACGGGAGAGGATTTCCAGCATGTTCGGACGAAAGAAGCCGGTGACCGGGGCCCGCGACGCCGCCGCGTCCACCGCGCCGGAGTCGCAGGCCCCCTCCACGACGGGGCCCCACGACCGCTCGTCCGTCGGCGACGTGCGCGAGTACTACACGGCCCTGGGCTACGGGCACATCGACCTGGGTTCGCTGGTGATCGGTGTCCCCCAGGGACGCGATCTGAACGTGGCGCTGGATCCGGCCGGTCAACCCGAGTTCCACGTCGTCACCAAGGTCTCGCGGGTCATCCCGCGGGCGTTCGCGGCGCCGAAGTCCGCGGGGCAGTGGCGGACGATGGTGAGCGGGATGCGGGAGCAGCTCGAACAGCAGGGGGCCGACGTCTCGGTGGTCGACGGTCCGTGGGGACGCGAGCTGGTCGCCCAGCTCCCCGGGGCGGTCTTCCGCGCCATCGGCGTGGACGGCAACCGGTGGACCGCGGAGGTCCGCGTCATGGCCACACCCGAGCTCGCCGAGCAGGCGGCCGAGGAGGGCCGCGAGGTGTTCCGCCACCTGCTCATCAACCGCGGCGACGGTCCGATGCCCGTTCGTGAGCCGCTCCCGCTGACGATCCCGGACGAGATCCAACAGGCGCTCACCCAGGCCAGGTCCCAGCTGGCCGCGCAGCAGCAGGCGCAGGCGTACCAGCAGCAGATGGCGGCCGGGCAGGCCGGTCAGCAGCCGGCGGCGAACCAGGCCGCCGCGGCCGCGCCCGCGGCGACGCAGGCCCAGGGCTCGGTGCCGCAGGCGGCGCCCGCGGCTCCGCAGGCCTCGCCCACGACCCCGCAGGCTTCGCCCACGACCGCGCAGCAGACGCCTCAGGCGTCCGGCGGTTCCGCCGCGTCGGAGGGCGACACCGCGGCGCGCCGCAGGGACGGCAGCGCGATGGACAGGCTCCGCGGCGCGGACGACGACCTGTGACCGGACCCGGGCATCCTTCGAGGGGGTGAACATGGCGTTCCCCAGAGTTCTGCGTGACCTGACCGCCAGGCTCACCGACCCGGTCGAGGTGCTCGACGCGGCCGATCTCGCCGGCCGGGTGCAGCGCACCGGGTGTGCGCGTGTCGCGGATGTCTCACGAGGTGACCTCGCGACCCTGACCGGGCGGATCCGGACCGTGCTGACGGGCGGGGGCCCAGAGGTCCTCGGGCTGACCGCCGAGGTCTTCGACGGGACCGGGGCCATCGAGGTCTGTTGGCTGGGACGCCGCTCGATCCCGGGTATCGACACCGGCAGGTTCATCCGTGTCACGGGCCGGGTGGGGGACCGGGACGGTCGCAGGATCATGTTCAACCCGCGTTACGCGCTGCTCGACGGGCAGCCGTGCAGGACCGTGGAGGAATCGCGTGACAGAGCCTGAGCAGGCGACGGGGCCGGGTGACGGCCGGAACGCGCCGACACCGGAATCGGGGAGCAGGAAGACGGCGTTCGGGGACCCGGACGCGTCCCTGATCGAGCAGATGGGAGGCGTACGCGGCCTAATCTACTCATCGATCCCCGTCCTCACGTTCGTGCCCGTCAACGCGTTCTGGGGGCTGACGGCCGCGATCTGGGGTGCACTCGGCGTGGCGGTCGCGATGCTCGCCTGGTCCCTGGCGCGCCGGGACAACCCCCAGCCGGCGATCTCCGGGTTCATCGGGGTGGCGATCTGCGTCTTCATCGCCTGGCGCACCGGGGACGCGAAGGGGTACTTCCTCTACGGCATCATCACCCAGGCCGCATACGGTGCGGCGTTCGCGCTCTCGGCGATCGTCCGGTGGCCGCTGGTCGGGGTGATCTGGGGGTTCCTCGACGGTAAGGGGATGGCGTGGCGGCGGATCCCGTCGGCCCGTCGGTGGTATACGGTGGCGACCTGTTTCTGGGCGGCGCTGTTCGCCATCCGGGCCGTTCTGCAGTACATCCTCTACCTCAACGACGAGGTCAACTGGCTCGGAGCCGCGCGGATCGGGATGGGCTGGCCGCTGGCGCTCGTCGCCTTCGTCGGGACCGTCTGGGCGGTCCGTCGCGCGACGGCCCACGAGAACGCGGTGGCCACCGGGACGCCCGACGGGTCCGCCGCCGGGGACCGGGTGGAGGGATCCGCCCGCGGACAGTGACCGTGTCGCCCACCTGACGCCACCACGGACATCGCCGTCGGCAGCGACGCGGGTGCGACGACGCCCACCACGCGCGGCGCCCCCGGACGCGGGCGACGAGGGATCCCCGGGTACGACGACGCCCCGACGGCCTGGCGGCTGTCGGGGCGTCGTTCGCGTACCGGGGGGGGGCGCAAGTTCGTCCCGGTCGCGGTGGGATCAGGCGGCGGTGGGTCAGACCGCGGCGGTCGCCGTGCGGGAGAAGTCGCTCGGCCCGGTGATCACGCGGTAGGCGTACACCGACGCCAGGGTGGTGAGTGGGATGGCCACCAACAGGCCGACCAGCAGCGCGAGCGTGCCCACGATGATGATGAGCACGTTCAGCAGTGCGAGGGCGAGCAGGTTGCCCGCGTCGGACTTGACGGCGCGGAAGCTCGACACGATGGCGTCGGTGGCGGTCATGTTGCGGTCGACGACGAAGTACTGCGTCCAGTAGAGGAAGAACGCCACGACGAAGGCGCCCACGATGAGCAGGAAGACGCCGACGAAGGTGGCGATGCCGACGAGGATCGCGGCGACGACGAACCATCCGAAGTTGTGCAGTTTGAAGAAGTCGCCGAAGGACGGCTTGTGGCCGTCGACCTCGAGCAGCGCGCCGCGGACGACGAACGCCTGGAACAGCAGACTCACAGCGAACGAGAGGACCTGCGCGACGAACATCACGCCCGCGGACTCGTTTGTGGTGAACTGCGTGAGGACGCCGCTGACCACCACGCTCGCCACGGTGATGAGCACCCAGGGCAGCGGGTTGTTCTTGAACATCCGCCAACCGGCGCTGACGGCGTCGGTCGGCGAGACCCGGCCGGGCATCACCGGCGCACCGCCCGGGCCCGGCTGACCGTAACCGCCGAGGGCGGGATCGCCGTACGCCGGCTGCCCGTAGCCCTGCTGCCCGTAGCCCTGCTGGCCGTAACCCTGGTCGTATCCCGGCTGGCCGTACCCCGGCTGGCCGTACCCCTGCTGGCCGTACCCCTGCTGGCCGTAACCCTGGTCGTATCCCGGCTGGCCGCCGTAACCCTGGCCGGGGTACGGCTCGTACCCGCCGCCCTGGCCCGGGTAACCCTCGGGGCCGGCCTGGCCCGGGTAGGGCTGCTGCTCGTGGCCCCGGTCGCCGTAGGGGCCCCGGTCCGGGCCGGAACCGTAGGGGTCGTTCGGGTAACCGTCCCCCGGTGGGGTACCTCCGGTTGTCATGACGTCTCCAGATCGCTCGGTGCCGCGGGTCGATTCCGCGGCTCTCCTGCCGAACCTAGTTGTGCCGCGGCGTGAGTTGGAGGTCCAACTCGCGGATCACGGGCATTGGGTGGAAATGCGCGGGGCCCCGCCGACTGTCGTCAGCGGGGCCCCGCGGTCACCGGGAGCGGTGGATGTCAGATGTTGGCGTCGATCTCGACGGCCTGCGCGACACCGGCGACGGTGCCGGCGATCTTCACGGCCTCCCACGCCTGCTCCTTGGTGATGCCCTCCTTGCGGATGACGTCATCGTGAGCGGCGGTGCAGTTCTCGCACCCGTTGATGGTGGAGACCGCCATCGACCAGAGCTCGAAGTCGGCCTTCTCCACGCCGGGGTTGGCGATGATGTTCATCCGCAGGCCCATGCGGACCTGGGTGTAGTCGTCGCCCAGGAACTCCTTGGCGCGGTACGCCACGTTGTTCATGGCCATGATCGAGGCCGCGCCCAGGGCGGCGTTGAACGCCTCGTCCGACAGGTGCTGCCGGGCCTCGTCGGCGATCTCCGAGAGGACGGTCGCCGACCGGGTCGCGGCGGCGGTCGCGAGGAACGTGCCCCAGAGCTGCTGCTCGTTCAGCTCGGTGGAGCGCGCCAGCGAGCCGAGGTTCAGCTTGAGATCCTTGGCGAACTCGGGGAGTCCGGACTTCAGGTTCTCGATGCTCACTTGATGCCCTCCTGCAGCATGTCCATCTTGTTGATGTTCTTGGTGGGATCGTTCTTCTGCCAGTTGCAGGCGCAGACCTCGGACGACTGGAGGGCGTCGAGGACGCGCAGGACCTCGTCGACGTTGCGGCCGACGGCGTCGGGGGTGACCGACACGAACTGGATGACATTGTCCGGGTCGACGATGAAGGTGGCGCGATCCGCGACGCCGTCGGCGTTCTCCACGCCGAGGGCGCGGATGAGCTCGTGCTTGATGTCCGACAGGAGCGGGAACGGCACGGTCTTCAGCTCATCGTTGGTCGCGCGCCAGTTGAAGTGCGCGAACTCGTTGTCGATGGAGCCGCCCAGGATCTGGGTGTCGCGGTCCTGGAAGTCCTCGTCGAGCTTGCCGAAGGCGGCGATCTCGGTGGGGCACACGAAGGTGAAGTCCTTCGGGTAGAAGAAGATCACGCGCCACTTGCCCTGGTAGGACTGGTTGGTGATGGTCTCGAAGTAATCCTCGGGCTGCTGCGCGTTGACCTCCTTGAGGTCACCACCCTTCAGCCCGGTGAGTTCGAAGTCGGGGAACTGATCGCCGATGGTGAGAAGAGCCATGTGATCCTCCTGAAGTGGGCTTTGGTCGTGCGGCCAGCCACGACTATGCCCCACTCTCTGTGACAGGTAAAGCCGATGAGACATAGATCACTCATAGGTTCAAGCGAATAATTGTCGACTTCGCGTTATCGCCGGTCGTACACTGATCGGCATGGCTGATCAGCGGTTCGTCCCGAGCCTCATGCAACTCCGGGTCTTCCTCGCCGTCGCGGAGCGTCTGCACTTCCGCAGTGCGGCCGAGGACCTCGGCATGAGTCAACCCTCCCTGTCGCAGGCGCTGGCCACGCTCGAGGACGGCCTCGGACTCCACCTGGTCGAACGCAGCACGCGGTCGGTCCTCGTCACACCCGCCGGGAACCGGCTCCTCCCGTACGCCCGCGCGGCGGTGACCGCGATGGACGCGGTGGCGGACGCCGCCGCCGGCAGCCACGGGCCGCTGTTCGGGGCACTGCGGATCGGCGTGATCCCGACCGTCGCCCCGTACCTGCTGCCCGGGCTCCTGCCCGCGCTGGGGGAGCGGTTCCCGGACCTCCGGCCCCGGGTGGTGGAGGACCAGACCTCCCGCCTCGTGGACGGGTTGCGCAGCGGGGTCATCGACCTGGCGATCATGGCCGTACCGACCGACGCGATGGGGGTCGCGGCCACACCGCTGTATTCGGAGCCGTTCGCCCTGCTCGTCCCGGCGGATCACGAGCTCGCCGGACGAGAGGGGCTGCCCCTGGAGATCCTGGTCGACCAGCCGCTGCTCATGCTCGACGAGGGGCATTGCCTGCGAGAGCAGACCGTGGAGCTGTGCCGCCGTGTCTCCGCGCCGGTGCTCGGCCGGGGGGAGTCACGAGCCGCGTCCCTCACGACCGCGGTCAGGTGTGTCGCCGGCGGCCTGGGGGTGACGATCGTGCCCGAGTCCGCGGTGGGTCCGGAGACGCGCGATCCCGGGATCGCGGTGGCCCGGTTCGCCGACCCCGTGCCCGGGCGGACGATCGGGCTGGTGCTCCGCACGGCCACCGCCGGGGCGGATGCCTACGCCGAGTTCGGCCGCGTCGTGGTGGATGTCGCGGCGGCGGAGTTCGGCGCGGTCCCCGTGTGAGCGGAGGGGGACCGGTCAGCGCGCGCCGGCGGGTACCGGCCCGCTGAGGAGTTCGACGCGGTGGACCGCGTCGAGGAACCGCGTCCGGAGGATCTGGGTGCGCGCGAGCCACTGCTTCTGGAAGGCCACGAACTGGGCTCGTCCCTCCGCGGTCTCCACGGGGATCGGTGAGAGCCCCCACGCCGAGAGGTCGTAGGGGGACGAGCGCATGTCGACCTCCCGCGCGTCGAACGCGGCGCCCAGGGCGTCGAGTAGTAGCTCGCCCGGAGCGCCGGCCTCCAACGCGGCGGTGTGGGCGTAGAGGTCCATGCCGGCGTGCAGGCACGTCGGTTGCTCGGTCCGGACCTGCGAGTCCCGGGTGAGCCGCTCGTCGTTGAGGGGCACGGCCTCGTCCGTGAAGAAGCGGAACGCGTCGAAGTGCGTGCACCGTAGGCGCGAGCGGCGGACGACCTCGTCGATCCGCTCGTGCCCCAATCGCAGGGGCACCTGTCCGTGCCTGACGCCCTCGCGGCCGGACCGGTACAGCATCGCCCACTCGTGCAGGCCGAAACAGCCGGTGGCGCCACGGCGGCCGGCTGTCGCCGCGACCACGTCGCGGGCGCGCGAGACGCGACCGCCGCAGCGGCGCCACACCGAATCGGCGTCCACCACGAGCCCCTCGCGGCCGGCGACCGTCTCGTGGCGGTAGTGCCTCCACCGGAGACGCTCGCCGCGGTGTGCGTTCTCCAGCAGCACGCCCGGGCCGGGATGCCAGCGACGGACGGACGCCACGCTCGTGCGGTAATAGGTGAAGAGGAAGTCGACCACCGGATGCGGCTCGCCGCGACGTCGCCGCTCCAGGTGATCGGCCGTCAGTCGATCGACGCGTGCGTGATGGCGCGCCTCGCGCTGCCGCCAGAGCTCCTCCGGGAGGACCATCGCGCCGGAGGGGGAGACGCCGGAGGGGGAGGCGCCGGACGGGTTCGCGTCGGAGGTCACGACCGCTTCTTCCGCTTGGGTCGGTGGACGCGGGACGGCGCGGACCCGCGCGGCTGGGACGGACGCCGGGACCGCGTGGGCGGGGCCGGAGCCCGCCGGACGGCCGGCGTCGGGATCTCGGGACCCACCAGCCGGTTGATCGCCTCGTCGGCGCCCCGCCCGGAGACGTCCACGGTCTCCACGGACATCCCCGACGCGCGCGCCTGCTCGGCCACCCGCTCCACCTGGGAGGGCCGCAGGACGGCCGCGACCACCCCCGCCCGCGCCAGGCCACGGCCGGTGCGGCCCGAGCGGTGCACCAGATCGTCCATCGAGTGCGGCGGACCCACGTGCACCACGTGGCCGATGTCCTCGATGTCGAGTCCGCGCCCCGCGAGATCCGTCGTCACCAGGACGCGCACGGCTCCCGAGGCGAGGTCCGTGAACGCGGCCGAGCGCCGGGCGGGGGAGTCGGATCCCTTCACCCCGGCCACGCCGACCCCGGTGTCGGCGATGGCGGATCGCAGTGCGTCCACGGCGTCACGGCGGGGCACGAAGAAGAGCCCCCGCGTACAGCGGGCCGCCAGTCGGACCGCCACCCCCTCGGGATCAGGGGAGGAGAGGATGATCAGGCGACGTGGCGGCCCCGTCGTCGTCGACCCCGTGCTCGTCTCCCCGGTACGCCGCTCCGACGCCGCCGGGGACGGGGAACGGTCCGGCGGCACGGAGTCGACACGGTGGACCCGCAGCCCGGGGCGCGACGCGCGCAGGCGGGTCTCCACGTCGGCGTCCGCAGTGGCGGTGGTCGCCACGAGGCCCGCGCCGGGGCAGGCGTCGAGAAGGGCCCCGGTCTCGTCGACGAACGACGGTCCCAGGAGGTGGTCCGCCTCGTCGAGGACCAGTACCCGCACGTCGGCGGGCGAGACGGCCCGGGCACGGATGAGGTCGGTCAGACGGCCGGGAGTCCCCACCGCGACGTCGACCGGGGCGATCAGCGCACGACGGTCCCGCTTGATCGGCTGACCGCCGACGAACGTCGCGACCTTCAACCCGGCACCGGCCCCCACCTGGGCGATCACCTCTGCGCTCTGCTCGGCCAGCTCGCGCGTGGGAGCCACGACGACCGCCCGCGGACGCCCGGGCAGGCTCGGGGAACCCGCCAGCCGGTGGACGACCCCGATCGCGAACACGAGCGTCTTCCCCGAGCCCGTGGGGGCCACCGCGAGCAGATCCGCGCCCCCCACGGCATCGGCGAGCGCGACCGCCTGGACCGGCGACGGATCACCGCTGACGACGCCCGAGACGGCGTGCCTGATCGGGACCGACACCCCGAGATCCTCGAGGAGCCGGCCCAGACCACCGGAACGCGGAGCGGTCAGGCCCGGACCTCCGAACGGTCGCCGCTCCACTGGGTGTGGAAGCTGCCCTCGCGGTCGGTGCGCTGGTAGGTGTGCGCACCGAAGAAGTCGCGCTGACCCTGGATCAACGCGGCGGGCAGGCGCTCGGTGCGCAGGCCGTCGTAGTAGGCGAGCGCCGCCGAGAAGCCCGGGGCGGGGATGCCCGCCGTGACCGCCGTGGCGACCACTCGGCGCCAGCTGTCCACGCAGTCCGCCAGCGCCTCGGCGAAGTAGGGCGCCGCGAGGAGGGAGGGCAGCGACGGATCGGCGGCGTAGGCGTCGCGGATCCGGTCCAGGAACGTCGCGCGGATGATGCACCCGCCGCGCCAGATGGTCGCGAGATCACCGCGGGCGACATCCCAGCCGTACTCCGCGCTCGCCGCGGTGATCTGGTCGAAGCCCTGGGCGTAGGCGATGACCTTCGAGGCGTAGAGCGCCCGGCGGACGTCCTCGACGAACTCGGGGCCCGTCACCGACGGGGTCGACACGGCCCCGGCGGGCAGGGCGCGTCCGGCCTCCCGCTGCGGGACGGAGCTCGACAGCGCCCGGGCGAACACGGCCTCGGCGATGCCGGTGACCGGGACACCCAGATCGAGCGCGGACTTCACCGTCCACCGCCCGGTGCCCTTCTGGCCGGCGCGGTCGACGATCACGTCGACCAGCGGGCCACCGGTCTCCGCGTCGACCTGGGCGAGGACCTCCGCGGTGATCTCGATGAGGTACGAGTCGAGCTCGCCGGTGTTCCACTCGCGGAAGACGTCCGCCATGGCCGAGGGCTCGATCCCCGCGACGCCCCGCAGCAGGTGGTAGGCCTCGCCGATGAGCTGCATGTCCGAGTACTCGATGCCGTTGTGCACCATCTTCACGAAGTGGCCCGAGCCGTCCTCGCCGATGTGGGTGCAGCACGGGGTGCCGTCGACCTTGGCCGAGATGTCCTCGAGAATGGGGCCCACGACCTCGTAGCTGGACGCCGGGCCGCCGGGCATGATCGACGGTCCCTCCAGCGCGCCCTCCTCGCCACCCGAGATGCCCGCGCCGATGAACCGGATGCCCCGCTCGGCCATCGCCTTCTCGCGCCGGATGGTGTCCGTGTACAGGGAGTTGCCGCCGTCGATGATGATGTCGCCCTCGTCGAAGGCGTCGGCGAGCGCATCGATCACCGCGTCCGTCGGGGCCCCGGCCTGGACCATCACCAGCGCCCGACGCGGCGACTTCAGTGCGGCCGCGAACTCGGCGATCGTCTCGGTGCGGATGAAGGACCCCTCCGCCCCGTGCGCGTCGAGGAGCGCATCGGTCTTGCCGGCGGAGCGGTTGTGCACCGCGACCGTGTAGCCGTGGCGGGCGAAGTTACGGGCGATGTTCGACCCCATGACGGCGAGGCCGGTCACTCCGATGTCGGCGGTGCCGACGGTGTCGGCGGCGGTCTGCGCGTCCTCGCGATCAGTGCTCATGGCGTTCAGCGTAGTCGACGCCCGGAGAGCGAACGGACCTGCGTCGATGCTCCTGATCGTCGCCGGGTGCACCGGCGGGGGCGCGGCCGGTGGGGTGCGGGCCCGGCGTGCACTCAGTGCACCGATTCGGCGAACGGGCAGAAAATCCTTGGTAACAACCGAGGATGTGTTGTAACACTTAGAACCGGGTCGGATGACCTGGGCCACACTTTTCCGGGGGATGGATCACGGAAGGCCCGGGCGTCTCAGCGGAGACGTAACCGGCCCCGCAGGGGAATCGATGAGGGGGAAAGACCTGACATGACCAGCTCAATGCTGCCCACTCAGCTGGTGGGGACGCGCACGGTGTTCGACGACACGGTCGAGGTGCTCGGCGGCTTCCGCGCCGGGTACCCGAAGTTCTACTCGATCGCCGACCTCGGTACGCAGTCGCGACGCCGGTGGGTGCCACTCGAGCGGGCGGTCGACAGCGGGCGCGTGGAGCAGATGTTCCGCGATCACTTCGCGGAGTCCGGCGACATCCGGTTCTCGACGTACCTCGTCGCGGAGGCGTTCACCCACGGGGTGCTCGGCCGCGCGGTCGCGAGCTTCGTCACCATCGGCCGAGTCTGGGACACCGGTGCCGAGAACATGGCGGTGCGCACGGACATCGAGGGCGGGCTCGACTGGGCCGGAGTGCGTGACACCACCCTGCGGGTCCTGCCCGACGACCCGGCGGCCGGCTCGCCCGGCACCGTCGTCCTCCCGTGCGAGCAGGCTCTCGCGCAGTGGCTCGCCTGCCGGTCGCGGTCGACGCTGACCGCGGTGTTCGAGGGGCTGGCCGAGGTGAGCAACTGCAGCGTCGACACGCTGTGGTCGATGGCGGGGGAGTGCGTCCTCGGCGCCGCGACCATCGTGCCGACGTTCGCCGACACCAGCCCGGAGACCGGGTACCGGCGCGGCCAGATGGTGCTCCAGGCCCTGCACGACTCCGGACTGGCCGTCCGTCGGCGCAGCCGCCTCCCGCGTACCCCGGGTGCCGGGCCGATCCCCGTGCGCGACCGGGGTTGGCGCTCCGTGCGCTGACCCCCGCAGCGGACGGGGTCGGCGCTCCGCGCGCTGAACCCCTGCAGTGGACGGCCGGCCGTGACCGACGCCCGTCCGGGTCGTTCGAGCCGGGGTAACGTTCGACCTCGGTGGCCCGGACCGGCCGGGCCGGGGAAACGAGGTCAGATGTCCGACTCTGCTGACAACGACGTGCTCGACAGGATCCGCGCGCATTCCGCGACCGGCTTCGGCAGCATCGTCGGGATCGAGTACACCGAGGTCACTCCGGACCGGGTGGTCGTCACCGTGCCCGTGAAGCCGCACCTGCACCAGCCCCACGGCATCGTCCACGGTGGCGTCTACTGCGCCATCGTGGAAGAGGTCGCCAGTGTGGCCGGGGCGGTCTGGGTCGGCGGCGAGGGCAGGGTGGTGGGGGTCAACAACTCGACCGACTTCCTCCGCGCGGTCACCGAGGGCACCCTCACCGCGACGGGTACGCCCGTGCACCGCGGCCGGTCCCAGCAGCTCTGGCGTGTCGAGATCACCGACGACGGGGGCCGCACCGCCGCGGTCGGCCAGGTCCGGCTCGCGAATCTGCAGTAACCGGTCGGGGCTGCGCGCCCGCTGACGAGAAACGCGCCCGGCGGAATCCCACCGCCGGGCGCGTTCGTCGTGGCCCGTCCGTGCGGGCCCGCCGTCAGTCGACGGAGGCCGACGCGGACGCGGCCTGCTCCTCCCGGGTGCGCTCCGCCGAGCGCTGGGCGGCGTCGTCCGCGGCCACGCGCTCCAGCGCCTGCCGGGCGTAGACCCACTGCTTGGTCGAGGTGAGCTGCGAGCGGTGGTCCCCGCCCATGTGCATGCCCCACGAGAACATCGTGGTGATGCGGTTCTTGAACCCGATCAGGTAGGCGAGGTGCACGACCAGCCACATGACCCACGCGATGAAGCCCGAGATCTCGACGGGGCCCATCTTCACGACCGCGCTGTAGCGGGAGACGGTCGCCATGGAGCCCTTGTCGAAGTACTTGAACGGCTTGCGCTCGGCCGGGGTGCGGCCCTTCTCGACCTCGGCGATGATCTGCTTGGCCGCGTACTTGCCACCCTGGATGGCGACCTGCGCGACACCCGGCAGGTTGTCGAGGCTCATCATGTCGCCCACCACGAAGATCTCCGGGTGACCGGGCAGCGACAGGTCCTTGTTCACCATGACCCGGCCGGCGCGGTCGATCTCGGCGTCCGTCTGGTCGGCCAGCTGCTTGCCCAGCGGGCTCGCCTGGACGCCGGCGGACCAGATCTTGCAGGAGGCGTCGATGCGCCGGACGGAACCATCCGGGTCCTTGACCTCGATGCCCTGGTAGTCGACGTTGGTGACCATGGCGTTGAGCTGGATCTCGACGCCCATCTTCTCCAGGCGGGCACGCGCCGCGTTCCCGAGCTTGTTGCCGAACGGGGGCAGCACCGCGGGCGCGGCGTCCAGGAGGATGACACGCGCGCTGGCCGGATCGATGCGCCGGAAGCTGTCGCGCAACGTGTGCTGGGCGAGCTCGGCCACCTGGCCGGCCATCTCCACACCGGTGGGGCCGGCGCCGACGATGACGAAGGTCAGGAGTCGGCGACGCTCCTCCTCGTCGTCGATCACCTCGGCCTGCTCGAAGCAGCCGAGGATGCGGCTGCGCAGCTCGAGGGCGTCGTCGACCGTCTTCATCCCCGGTGCCCAGCGCTCGAAGTGGTCGTTGCCGAAGTACGACTGGTTGGCGCCCGCCGCCACGATGAGGCTGTCGTATTCCAGGTCGAAGTCGATGTGACCGGCCGAGGCGTGGAGCGTCTTGGTCCGCACGTCGATCGTGTCGACGTCGCCGAGGACGACGGTCGCGTTCTTCTGGTCCCGCAGGATCAGACGGGTGGGCGGGGCGATCTCGCCCACCGAGAGGATGCCGGTCGCCACCTGGTACAGCAGCGGCTGGAACAGGTGGTGGCCCGTCCTGGCCACCAGCGTCACGTCGACGTCCGCCTTCTCGAGCTGCTGGGCGGCGAACAGGCCGCCGAAGCCGGAGCCGACGATGACGACGCGGTGCCGGCGGCCGGCCGGTGCGGTGGCGGTGACCTGGTCGGTTGCGGGCTCGGTCATGGCGGCTCCTGATGAGGCGTGGTCTGGGGTGAGGGGCTCGTTGGCCTCGTCGGTCGGAAGGCCCGCGCGGGGTCCGCCGGGCACGAGTCCCCAGGATAGTGCTCCGCCCGACACCGTGCACACGTAGAGCCGCCGTGTGCGGGTGCGCGGGCCCCCGCCGCGCCTGAGCCGGACGGCGGTCGGGCGACGGTAGCGTCCACGTCACGCGAGCCGTACGAGGAGGGACACCGGTGGTCAGAGTCGAACCGCAGACCGTCGACCTCGAGCGCTGGCCCGCGCTCGCCCCGCCGACCGGGGTCGGGGGGCAGGCGTCCGTCCTCGTCGCCCAGGCGCTGCGCCGCTCGGCGCGGGATCTCGGCCTGCGGATCGACTACCCGGACGCGTCCGCGGCGGGCGAGTACGACGCGCCGGTCCGGGTGGTGTTGCGCGAGCCCGAGCACTTCTGGGCCCGGTTGGCGGGCGGCGGCGCGGTCGGTCTCGGGGAGGCCTTCATGGCCGGGGACTGGACCACGCCCGATCTGTGCGCCGCCATCGCGACGCTGACGCCGTGGATCGCCGCGAACGCGGACTGCGCGCATCCGGGCGAGCGGGCCTACGGGCGTGACGGGCGAGGAGCCGTCGGTGGTGGACGGCGCCGGGGCGGACCCGTCCCCGTGGAGCTGGAGGACTCCGTCCCGGGCGCGTTGACCTCGCTGTACACGGACGAGACGATGTCCACCTCGGGGGCGGTCTTCGCCTCGGGTGCCCGCACCCGGACCCGGCTGGAGGACGGGACGGATGTCGTCCACCTGGAGGCTCCCTCGGCGGCCCCACGCCGAGGCGATCTGGGGGACGCCCAGCGCCGCTCGGTCGACACCCTGTTGACGTTGGCCGGCGTCGTCGACGGCTCGCGCGTGCTCGTGGCGACCCCGGGGTGGGGCGAGCTGCCGATGCGGGCTGCCGAGCGCGGCGCCCACGTCCGTACGATGACGGCGTCCACGGAGAGGTTGTCCGCCCTGGGATCGAGGTTCGCGGCGGCCGGTCTCGACGACGAGATCTCGCTGTTCCTGGGGGCCCCGTCCGCGAGCAGCGGGGTGGTGGACGCCGTGGTCGCGGTGGAACCGGGCGCGACCGCGGGCCGTGCGGGACACGGCGAGGTGATCGGCGTGGCCGACAGACTCCTCGGCCCCGGCGGTCGGATGGTGGTCCACACGACGGTCTCGCCCGGCCGACCCGCCCCCGCCGTGGTGGAGCTCGCGGCGTGGGAGTCGAGGTACGTCTCCGAGGCGGGGCCCCCGATCTCGTGGTCCGAGCTGGTCGACGCGATCGGACGGGCTCCCGGGCTGACGCTGCGCGGGCGGGTGGAGACGACGTCGCATCACGCGGAGACGGTCAGGCTCTGGTCGGAGACGTTCGCGCAGCGGGGGCGGGATGCCGCCGCGCTGGGCTTCGACGCCGTCTACCGGCGCATGTGGGCGTTCCACCTCGCGGGGCTCGAGGCGGGACTCAGGGCCGGCTGGACCGAGTCGGTGCAGGTGTTGGCGACCGCGACGGATCTCCAGACGCCACGCGACGGGCGAGGAAAGCCCTAGAGTCATCGCATGGGCAACCTTCTCACCCCGCTGGCCATCTGGTTCGGCCGACAGGACGCCACGCGGGAGAACTCCCACCTCGTCGTCTCCGTGGACCGGTGGCTCGACCGGATCAGCCGGGGCCGGGTGCCGCTGCTCCGGCTGGCCGCGCTGCCCACCCTCACCCTCCACGTGCCGGGCCGCAGGAGCGGGACGCTGCGGAACACCCCGCTCCTGTGCGCCTCCTGGAACAACGGCCTGGTGGTCGTCGGCTCCAACTGGGGTGGGGAGTCGACCCCGTCCTGGGTCCACAACCTGCGCGCGGCGGGCGAGGGGGAGGTCGAGATCTCCGTCTACGGCGCGCGGCTGGTCGTGGACGTGCGAGAGCTGCCGGACGAGGAGCGGGGGCCGGCCTGGGACGCGGCGGTGCGGGTGTGGCCGAACTACGAGATCTACGCCCGGAGGACGTCGCGCACGCTCCCGCTCTTCCACCTCACGCCGCGGCTGTGACGAGCCCGGGGGCGGTCACCGTCGACGGGCCACCATGTTGAGAGCGGTGGCGGTGAGCACCGGGTCCCCGTCCTGGTTGACCAGGGTGACGTCCGTGGTCAGTACGCCGCGGTCCGGCTTGGTGCGCGAGGGGCGGACGCCCGTGGTCTCGCAGATCAGGGTCAGGCGGTCGCCCGGGCGCAGGGGCCGCACCCACCGGAGCTCGTCGATCCCGGGGGAGGCCAGGCTCGCGACGCTGGTGAGGTAGTTGTCCGCGAACAACCGCATCATCAGCGCGGCGGTCTGCCAGCCGCTCGCGATGAGACCGCCGAACGGCCCGGACGCGGCCGCCTCGGGGTCGGTGTGGATGCTCTGCGGGTCGTAGCGGCGGGCGAACTCCATGATCTCGTCGGCGTCGACCGACTCCTCGCCGAACCGGTACCGCGAGCCCTCCGTGTAGTCCTCGAGGTACCTGTCGTCGATCGAGGTGGTGAACTCGTCGAAGGTCGCGTCCTGCATCGTCTCTCCCAGCGCTGGTGTGTACGCTTTCAGTTAATCACCACTCACCGACTGGAGGACGGAGATGGCGTATTTCGAGCGCCTCGGGCCGGGCACCTTCCGCCCGACCGAGCACGTGAGCGGCGCGTGGGACGAGTCGACCCAGCACATCGGCCCGGCGTTGGGACTGCTCGTGCACGCCGTCGAGCTCGACCTGGCCGCCCGTCGCGAGGATCCCATGGTCGTGTCCCGCCTGTCCTACGAAGTGCTCGGCGTCGTGCCGATCGATGTCGTCGACGTCCACGTGGAGGTGATCCGCCCGGGGCGCACCATCGAGCTCGTCGAGGTCACCTACGGGCACGGCGACCGCACCGGGATCCGGCTGCGGGCGTGGTTGCAGCAGCCCCGCGACACCGCGGCGATCGCCGGCGACTGCTTTGATCCCCTCCCGGGCCCGGCCGCGATGGAGTCGTGGGACCCCACGTCGGTCTGGGGCGGCGGATTCCTCGCCTCGGCGCAGGTCCGCCGCATCTCCGACGGCCCCGGCCGGTCCCGGTACTGGGTCCGCACCGACGTGCCCCTGCTCGAGGGGGAGGACGTCAGCGATCTCGCGCGCGCGGCGGCCCTGGTCGACATCGCCGACGGTATGGCGGTCCGCGAGGACCCGGCGACCGTGCTCTATCCGAACATCGACCTCACCGCACACCTGGTACGCGCACCGGTCGGGGAATGGCTGGGCTTCGACACCCGCGTCACCTTCGGGCCCGGCGGGCTGGGACTGACCTCGAGTGTGATCCACGACGAGACCGGACCGCTGGGCACGGTCGCGCAATCGCTGACCGTCCGTCCCCGGTGAGGGCTACACCTGTCGTAGGTAGCAGCGCATCCCGCACCCGGTGTCCGGGTCGCGGTCGGAGAAACCGTGTCGTTCGTAGAACCGCCGCGCCCCGGTGTCGTCGGCGTCGACGTTGATGAGCATCTCCGCCGCGCCCCGCGCGCGGACCTCGTCGAGCGCACGGGTGAGCAACTCCGTGCCGATACCGCCGCCGCGGAGGTCCGGGCGGACGTAGAGCTCCTCGAGCTGGGCCAGCGGACCGTCCCACATCGGCGTCGGCCGCAGCGTGAGCAGGGCGAAACCGACCTCCGGTTCGTCCGCGGCGCCCACTCCGGAGTCGCCTGCGGGAGCCGCCCCGGCGTCGCCGCCAGCGCCCACCCCGGCGTCGCCGGAAGGGATGCCCTGGCCGATGTCCCCGGAGCGGACCGCGAGGACCGCGAGGACGTCCTCGCGTCCCAGCAGCGTCGCGAAGCGCCCGGCGAGGGTGGCCGCATCGGGGGTCTGCGCGTCGAACTCCGTGTTGAAGTCGTACAGCAACCGGCCGAGTGCCGCGGCGTCCGCCGGCGTGGCCGGGCGGGTCCGGGACTCCACGGCGGGACGGGCGGGCGACTCGTGGCCGGGCGCCGCCGGCCCCTCGATCATCGCCCGGAGTCGCTCGAGGTCCTCGGCCACGGCGGCGGCGTCCTGCTCGAACCCGTCCTCGTCCCCGGCGGCGTCGCGCACCGCGAACACCACCTCGCTCCCGAGCGGGTGGGGGAGCACCCGTAGGGGGTTGTAGGTGGTGGTGCCGTCGGGGAGGGTGACCTCGTGGTCGAGCACACCCAGGGGGTTGCGGGGCGCGAACCGGACGCGGACCTCGCCTATGGGGGAGTCGACGACCAGTGCGTCGCCGTCGGCGCGCACCTCACCGGCCGCGAGACCCGCCGCCCACGCGGGAAGACGCTCCGGGTCCCCGGCGAGCGCGTAGACCTCCTCCGGCGGGCGGCGGATGACCGTGGACACGTGCCGGGAGCGCATGTGTCGAGTATGCGCCGCCGCGGGCGGTCAGGCGATGGGATCCTCGTCGTGACTCTCCTGCCCCGGGATGCCGGTGACGGTGGTCAGCAGGAACACCGAGTCGGCCAGCGCGGTGACGGAGTGCCGGTGGTGGGTGAGGGTGTGCAGCTCGCCGGCGGCGATGTCGGTGGTGCCGTCACCGGTGACGCGGACGGCGCCCTGAAGGAGGTACAGGCTCGCGGCGGGCGGGGAATTGTGCTCCTCGAGCTCGGTGCCCTCGGTCAGCGCGAGGAGCGACTGGCGTAGCGGCCCCTCGTGGACGAGGAGTTCGGCGTGGCGTCCGTGCGCGGACCCCTTGGCCGTGTCGAGGATGCGGTCGGCGGTCTCGGTCACATGGTTCATGGTGGAACTCACTGCCTCTCGGGTCGCTGCCTACCGTTCGTGACCCGCACTCTACGTCAGGACGGCCGTCACCGCGCAGAGCACGATCGTCGCCGAGACCACCGCGGTGGCCAGGGTCCGGGTGGCGCCCCCGGGCAGGCGGGTGCGGCCGGCGAGGACCACGCCCACGGCCAGGGCGACGCGCGGGGGCGAGACGATGATGGCGAAGGACCCTCCGACGTTCTGCCCCGCGAGGGCGATCAACCCGTCGGCGCCGAGCCCGGCCGCCGTGCCCGTGGTGGCGGCGGAGAACATGGCGGCCGCGCCCGTGTTGGTGCCGGTGAGATAGCCCCCGAGCGCGCCCACCGCGGGGGTCAATGCGACGGCCGCCGGGCCGAGGCCCGTAGCGAGTCCGGCGAGGTGGGCGGCCATGCCCGCCGTGGCCATGACGATGCCGATGGCCATGAACACGATCGCGTTGCCGGCCACCGGGACCCACGTGCCGACCGCGGTGCGCAGCAGCGGGCCGAGCCCCGCGCCCGGGGTGGCGTAGACGCGCAGGGCGACGAGCGCGGCGACGAGGACCCACAGGGCGGGGGAGGTGAGCCACCCGGTGCCGGGCGGGTGACCGGCGAGCGAGAGCGCGCCGGTGGTGGCGAGGATCCCCGCGAGCAGGACCCCGAACGGCACGAGTGCGCGCAGCACTCCGCCGGTCGCCGCGGGCAGCGCGCCGTGACGCACGCGCGCGACCGCCAGGAGCAGCGCGATGACGGCCGCCGACGCCACGATCCCCGACGGCGCCACGCCGACGACGGCGTTGGAGGCCACGAGGACGGCCCACTGCGTGGCGACGACGGCCGCGCCCAGCGCGATGTGGCGCGCAGCGGGTCGGGTGGGCGCGGACCGCCGTCGGGCGCCCGGCGGCCCGGGGCGCGCGGGGGACCGGCCGGTGACGACGACGAGGACGGTCACCATGCTCACGACGAGGATCGGGAGGCTGAGGAGCGCGGACCAGTATCCGAGCGCGTCGACGTCCCGGCCGCCGAGCTCGGCGGCCACGAGGGTGCCGGGGCCCAGGGAGCCCCACGGGACCAGGACCAGCCCGAGCAGTCCCACCACGACCGCCCTCACCGGGGACAGGCCCATCCGCACCAGCAGCGGCGCGGTGATGACGACGCCCAACCCGAACCCGGTGACCGACTCCATGAACGGCGTGAGCCCGAACACCAGCAGGAGGATCGCGGGCACCGGGTCACCGCCCGAACCGATCCGTTCCAGCCACCCGGCGATGTGGTCCCTGCTCCCCGTGGCCGACAGGGCCGTGGCCAACAGGACGCCGCCGAGGAGGATCAGTGCGACCTCGAGGACCGTCGGCCCGAGCCGGGCGACCGCGGCGGCGACCTCGTCGTCGTCGGGTCGGAAGACGGTGACCGCCCCGGCGAGGGCGGCGACGAGCCCCGCGGCCCCCGCCGCCAGGGAGGGGACACGCAGCGACAACAGGGCCAGGACCACGAGGACCGGGGCGACGGCCACACCGGTCGACAGGAGCTGACTCATCACCCCCAACCTACCCAGGACCCGCGGGCACCGGCCCGGGCGTCCGGTTGCGCCCCGGCCGGACCGCGAGCACCCTCGCGGCTACGAGACGACGAGGGGGACAGGCGATGCGATCCGTATCCGAGCAGACCGTCACCGAACTCGGAGGCCGGTGGAGCGTGCTCACCCGGCAGAAACTCGACCACGTGGAGCTCGACCGGCTGCTGACCACGGTGGGCGACACCACCGGCGCGCGGCAGAGGCTGGCCCTGATCAGGACCTACCGGCTCGTGTTCCCCCACGCCTTCGCCGAGGAGTCGGTGCTGTGGCCGGTCATGCGGGCGGTGCTGCCCGACGGACACGAACTGACCCTGCGCGTGGAGCAGGAACACCAGGAGGTCAACGAACTCGTCACGCTGCTGGAGGGGCTCGGCCCGGATCACCCCGAACGCGCCGAGGTGCTCGAGAGGCTCGTCACCGTACTGCGCGACGACGTGCGGGACGAGGAGGACGAGCTGCTGCCGCGGCTGCAGGAGAAGCTGAGCCCCGCTCGGCTCCGCGCCCTGGGAGTGGCGTGGGAGGCGGTGCGGCGCAGCGCTCCCACCCGCCCGCACCCGGTGGTCGCCCGCCGTCCCCCCGGCAACGTCGCGGCCGCGCTCCCGCTGACCGTGACCGACCGCCTACGCGACGGCCTCGAGTCGGCCGCCCTGCGCGGGCCGGACGCCGCCGGCCCCGCGTTGACCGCCGCCAGCAGGACGCTGGCGCGCGCGGCCGGGGCGATGGAGCGCCTCCCCGTCATGAGACGCGGCGAGGACCCCAGCACGTCGAGAGGAGCATGAATGCACGCCACCGAGGTCGCCGACCGCGTCCACCGACTCGCCCACGCGCACGTCAACTGCTATCTGATCGACGACGAGGAGGGCGTGACCCTCGTCGACGCGGGCCTGCCGAGCATGTGGAACCTCATGACCGACACCCTCCGACGCCTCGGGCGGGGACCCGGCGACGTCCGCGCGCTGGTGCTCACCCACGGGCACTTCGACCACGTCGGCTTCGCCCGACGCGCCCGCGTAGAACTGGGGGTGCCCGTCCTCGTCCACCCGGCGGACGATCACCTCGCCGCGCACCCGTACAGCTACACACCCCAGCGCAACCGGCTCCTGTACCCGCTGAGGCACCCCCGCTCGCTGCCGGTACTCGGGCGGATGGCTGCGGCCGGCGCGCTGAGCGTCCGCGGGGTGCAGGACACCGAGGAACTACCGGTGGGGACGGAGCTCGACATCCCTGGCCGACCCGTGGCGATGTTCGCGCCCGGCCACACGGGTGGGCACTGCATCCTCCACCTGCCGGACCGCGACACGGTCATCAGCGGGGACGCCCTGGTCACGCTCGACCCCTACACCGGCGGCACCGGCCCGCAGATCGTGGCCTCCGCCGCCACCGCCGACACCGCCCGCGCCATGGAGTCGCTGCGACCGGTCGAGTCGACCGGCGCCTCGACCGTCCTGCCCGGTCACGGGGAGCCCTGGACCGACGGGGTCGCCTCGGCGGTCTCGCACGCGCGCGCCGTCGGCGAACACTGATCACCCCCGCAGACCGAGAGGACGCACATGCGAGCGACGACGTACCGCGGGCCGTGCAAGGTCCGTGTGGAGAACAAGGACATCCCCGCGATCGAACACCCGAATGACGCGATCATCAAGGTCTCCAGGGCCGCGATCTGCGGTTCCGACCTGCACCTGTACCACGGCATGATGCCCGACACCCGCATCGGCCACACCTTCGGCCACGAGTTCGTGGGCACCGTCCACGAGGTGGGCCCGTCAGTCCGCACCCTCGCACCGGGTGATCGCGTGATGGTGCCGTTCAACATCTTCTGCGGCTCCTGCTACTACTGCGCCCGCGGGCTGTACTCGAACTGCCACAACGTCAACGCGGGCGCCACGGCGGCCGGGGCGATCTACGGCTACTCCCACACCTGCGGCGGCTACGACGGAGGGCAGGCCGAGTTCGTCCGTGTGCCCTTCGCCGACGTGGGGCCCACGATCATCCCCGAGTGGATGGACGAGGAGGACGCGCTCCTGCTCACCGACGCGGCGGCCACCGGGTACTTCGGCGCCCAGCTCGGCAGCATCGTGGAGGGAGACACGGTGATCGTGTTCGGCGCCGGCGCGGTGGGCCTGTTCGCCGCCAAGTCCGCCTGGCTCATGGGCGCGGGCCGCGTGATCGTGATCGACCACCTCGAGTACCGCCTGGAGAAGGCGCGGACCTTCGCGCACGCGGAGACGTACAACTTCACCGAGTACCGCGACATCGTGGTGGAGATGAAGCGCACCACCGACCACCTCGGCGCGGACGTGGCGATCGACGCCGTGGGCGCCGAGGCCGACGGCCACGTCATCCAGCACGTGACCTCCGCCAAGTTGAAGCTCCAGGGCGGCTCGCCCATCGCGCTGAACTGGGCGATCGACTCCGTGCGCAAGGGCGCCACCATCTCGGTGATGGGCGCCTACGGTCCGGTGCAGACCTCGATCAAGTTCGGCGACGCGTTGAACAAGGGCCTGACGATCCGGGGCAACCAGTGTCCGGTGAAGCGGCAGTGGCCCCGGCTCTTCGAGCACGTGCGCAACGGGTATCTCACACCGAGCGAGATCATCACCCACCGCATCCCTCTGGAACACATCGCGGAGGGCTACCACATCTTCTCCGGCAAGCTCGACGGCTGCATCAAGCCGATCGTCCTGCCGGACGCCGGGTAGACCTCACGCCGGATCGACTACAGGAGCCCGACATGCCGTACACCGCAGATGACCGACCGCCGCGCAGGTCGAGCGAGGAGCTGCGCGCCCGGATTCCCGGATGGGGGGCGGACCTGGACCCCGCCGACCGCCCCTCGTACCCCAAGCTGCGCCGGGACCTGGAGACCGGCGCACACTGGGACTTCCCCGAACGTCAGCCCGAGCGCACCCCCCGGGAGCGCTCGATCGAGCACCGCCACCTGACCCCGGTCTTCGGGACGGCCCAGCCGCTGCACGGGGTGTCCGGGATGATCCGGCGTAGGGCCTACCGGTACGGGGAGGACAAGACGTACCGGTGGCTGATGCTGCTCGGCGCCGACCGGGTGGACGCGGTGGGCAGCCACGTCCGGTCGCTCGTCACGCTGCGGCCCGACAACCCCGTCACCGAGACCGGGGTGGTCACCGAGTTCACCGCGGGCGGGCTCTCCTCACGGGTGGGGAAGAAGCGCTACGACGTGCGGCACCACTGGATCGACCCGATCCTGGTCGGCGGACCGTGGGTGCTCGCGGCGGGCGCGGCGGCGGGCGGGATCGCCGCGCTCCGCGCGCTGAAGGACTGAGGGGGCGCCGCCGCTAGTGGCTGTGGCGACCCCGTCGTGACACCAGCGTCGGGCGGATCGCCCGCTCGGTGATGAGCCCGGTGGCGGCGGAGAACACCGCCTTGTGCAGCACGTCGACCGCCAGTTCCCGGCGCGGCCAGGTGGCCGGGGGAGCACCGACCCCGGTGGCGTTCTCGAGCGTCTGGTCCACGCCGAGGCGGATGATGGTGTGCCACGCGGTGGCGTGGGCGCCGCGGATGCCGGTGACCGCCCAGACGCCGCGGAGCGCTCCGAGAGAGGCCGCGGTGCCGTAGTGCATCGCGTGATTCCACGCGATTGGCTCGGCGTCGTCCCCCGGAGCGCGGCCCAGGAGGGTCAGGAGCGTCCGGGCCGGCACGAAGGAGTTCGGCCGGCCGGTGATCGCCTGCTCGGCTTTCTCACCGGCGGTCATGACGCCGGCTCCGGCGAGCCCGGCGAGGGCGCCCGTGCGGGCGGCGCGCAGGAGGGTTCTGACCCTGGTCTGTGACTGCATGCGGTGCCTCCCGGGGGTGGGTTCGGTGGGGTGGTGGCGCCACCGTAAACCCGGACCAGCGGGGCGTCCACCACTCGCTGGCCGTCGAGGCGACCGGCCGGGCGGCGCCCGCCGGCGCGGGTCGGTCGACCTCCGCCGCCCGACCGGAGAGACTCGCGTCATGCCCGACCTCCTCGCCGAGAACGTCCTGTCGTGGGCGTCCACCATCGACCAGACCACCGTCGACCAGGCCGTGTCGCTCGCCCGGTTGCCCTTCATACACCCGCACATCGCCCTGATGCCGGACGCGCACGCGGGTAAGGGGTCGGCCGTCGGCACGGTCATCCCGACCGTCGGCGCGGTGATCCCGGCCGCGGTCGGAGTGGACATCGGCTGCGGGATGGTGGCCGCCCGCACCGGGTACACGGAGTCCGACCTCGGCCGGATCGACCTCACCGCGCTCCGCGACCGGGTCGAGCGAGCCATCCCGCTCTCGCCCGGGAACTACAACCGCGCGGTCCACCACGATCACACCCGCGCGCGGGTCCGCGAACTCGAGGAGCGCGCCGAGGCGGACGGCGTCGACCTCACGCATTCGCCGAAGTGGCGTGAGCAGCTGGGCAGCCTCGGCGGCGGCAACCACTTCATCGAACTCTGCGTCGACGAGACCGGTGCGGTGTGGTGCTTCCTGCACTCCGGGAGCCGCGGCGTGGGCAACAAGATCGCGCAGAAGCACATCAGGATCGCCCAGGCCCGCTGCGAGAAACGGGGGATCCGGGTCGAGGACCGGGACCACGCCTACCTCGAGGAGGGCAGCGCGGAGTTCTCGCGGTACCTCGCGGAGCTGCGCTGGGCCCAGCGGTTCGCCCGCCTCAACCGGGACGAGATGATGGACCGCTTCCTCGCGCAGCTCGCACGGCTCTTCGGGGACTCCGACGCGGGCGAGAGCGAGCGCGTCAACTGCCACCACAACTACACCGAGCGGGTCGAGTTCGACGGCACCAAGGTGTGGCTCACCCGGAAGGGAGCGATCGACGCGACCCGGGGACGAATGGGCTGCATCCCGGGCTCGATGGGCACGCGTTCGTACGTCGTCCGCGGCAAGGGGAGCCGGGACGGCCTGTACTCCGCCCCCCACGGGGCGGGCCGCCGCATGTCCCGCACCCAGGCCAAGAAGCGGTTCACGGCCGCCGACCTCGACGAAGCCATGCGCGGGATCGTCTACCGGCCCGGCGACGCATGGGTGGACGAGATCCCGGCCGCCTACAAGGACATCGACCGGGTGATGGAGGACGCCACCGACCTCGTCGACGTGGTCCACACCCTCCGACAGGTCATGAACGTCAAGGGCACCTAGTCCCCGATCACGAGCGCACCCCGACCGTGGACAGCATCACCGGCAGATGGTCCGGGAATCACCGGCGTGCCGGGCTGTTGCTGCGGACGCCGATCGCGCACGAGCCCTGGCCGCTCCACACCGCGACGGCCGGTGCGCTTGTGGCGCGTACGTTGGAGGGGGACCGATGTTCCTTACCGCGGAAAGGCTCGTTCCCATGTCTGATGACTCCCGGGCGCCCGAACAGATCGTCGCCGACCTCATCGAGAAGTCGCCGATCTGCATGATCACCTCCGTCGGCGCCGACGGGCGCCTGCTGAGCCGCCCGATGACGCGCCAGAACGCCGACTTCGACGGGACCCTGCGGTTGCTCGCGCCCAGGCACGGGGACCTGGTGGCGGAGATCAAGGCCAATGCGCAGGTCAACGTCTCGGTGCAGTCCTCGGACGGTTTCGTCTCGGTGGCGGGAGAGGCGGTGGTCGACGACGACCGCGACGCGGTGGCCGAGAACTGGAGCCCCGCGGTCGACGCCTGGTTCCCCGACGGTCCGGAGCAGGCCACGTCGATCCTGGTGCACGCCGGCTCGGCCGAGTACTGGGACTCCAGCGGTTCGAGCATCGCGCACATCGCCTCGTTCGTCCGCGCGGCGGTGTCGCGCGACGGCCGGGCTCCCGACATGGGGGACAGCGGGACCGTCGAGCTCTGACCCGACGACACCCGGCAGAATGCCCGTATGGACACCACCCAGACCGGGCTCCCGGTTCGCAGAGGGCCCCGCCCGAGGGCCACGACGACCAATCCGCACGTGCAGCTCGACCAGAACGCCCCGGCCGAGTTGCAGGACCGCCTCCGCGACCACGCGTTGTCGCTGCCCGGTGTGAGGCGCGGGGTGAGCACTGTGTCCGTGCCGGGCACCGTCGCGTTCTTCCTCGACACGCCGACGGAACGCCCCGCCGTGCCGGACATCCTGGGAGGGGAGTGGGGGCACATCCACCCGCACACCGACGGCAGCCTGCACCTGCACGTCCCGTCCACGCTGGCGGATGATCTGATCGCGGCCGGCTGGGCGGAGTACCACTCGCTCGTCTCGCGGGGCATCCTCCCGCCGATCGTCATCATGCTCTACGGGCCTCGCGACGAAGCCGAGCTGGCCGTGTGTTCCTCGATCGTCGAGGAGGCGTATCTCGCCGCAGGGGGCTCCCGCGTCGACCGGGCCGGCCGGACGCTCGGCCTCCCTACGCCCTGAGCCTCATCTCCGCGCGGCCGGCCCGGAGCCGGGGCCGCGAGGGCGGACGAGGCGCGGGCTCAGCCCGCCGGGAAGGGGAGTGCGCCCCTGCCGCAGATCGGCGATGAGGTCGTGGGCGTAGGCGACCAGCCCCGTCGCGTCGATCCCGTGCGGGGCAGGGCCGGCGTCGCTCGCGAGACGCTCGGCCGCGCGCTCGAGCAACGCCACGGCTCCCTTGACGTTGCCGCGCCGGATGTGGGTGATGCCCACAGCCAGCTGGGCCAGCCCCTGCCAGAGGAGCCGCTCGTCGGCGGGGCCGCTCTTCCACGCGCCCTCCAGCACTTCGTGGGCATGGAACGCCAGGCCGCGGTCCAACAGGTCCTGGGCCCACGCCAGGGACTCGGCGGGTGGCAGATCCAGGTCCTCGGGAATGCGTTCGACGCCGACGCTGCCCGGCGGCAGCGGGCGTCCGAGCTCGTCGCGAGGGCGAGCGTTGCGGGCACGACCCTCGTCGTCGCGGTCCCGGTCGATTCTGTTGGCGCCCATGCGGCCATGGTCTCATCGGAAGCGGTCTCCGGCCATGTCCCGCCCGGGTGGCCCCCGGTCGCGGACCCGCCTCGAGGTCGGTGGGCGTCACGTGCCCGGCGCCGAGTCCTTCCCGTACCGGGACAGCATCTGGTCGCCGGCGGCGGGCCCGGCAGTGAACACGAACCGCGGGTCTGATGCGGGTGTGCCGGTCACGGGGTCCACCACGACGGGTTCGATCTCGCGACCGGTCTCGGCGTCGACGAGGATCATCGACCTGTCTCCGGGAGCGAGCTGGGCGTTGCGCCAGGCGGCCAGGGTGACGAGGATCGGCCGGAGGGACCGGCCGAAATCGGTGAGCAGGTACTCGTAGCGAACAGGCCGCTCCTGGTAGGGCTGCTTGACCAGGACGCCACTGTTGACGAGCGTCTTGAGTCGAGCGGTGAGCATGCTCGACGACAGCCCGATGTTGGCCTCGAACTGGTCGAAGCGGGTATAGCCGTCGAAGCAGTCGTGCAGGATCAGCATCGTCCACCATTCTCCGACGTACGACATCGCCGTCGACAACGGGCACTCGCGGTCCTCTGGACGTATGTGGGCTGCCATATCGGACGATCCCGCCTTCCTCGACACTCACCATCTCCCTGTCCGGTCGACACCGGCCAGGCCCACTGCTAGTTTAACAGTCACTGACTTCGGAATGAGAAGTTACTCGTTCCCGGGGAGGGGTGCGCGGCGCCTTCACGGCAGGTCGCTCACGTTGACGTCACGCCAGTAGGAGACGCTATGTCTGACACGTTCACCGCCTACGACCCCTCGCGCCTGCCGGACGCGGTGGTCGCCTACCTCGACGCGCACGGGCAGTACCGCTCCGCGGACGCCGGGGCGACCTTCGCGCCGGGGGCGACGGTCGTCGACGACGGCAGCACCTACCGCGGGATCGACGAGATCGTGGCCTGGGTCGATCGGTCCGCGACCGAGTACGAGGTCACACGCACCCGGGTCGGGCAATCGGGGGCCGACACCGACCGGCCCGTCGTCCGGGTCCGCCTCGACGGAACTTTCCCGGCGGTACGGTGACCCTCCGGTATCAGTTCGTCATCGACAACGACCGGATCGCAAAGCTGGCCATCGAGGTCTGAAGCCGAGAAGGCGCCCGTCGTCCGCCGGCCCGGGGATCGGGAGGGCCGGGGCTCGGACGTGGGAGGCGAGACGAGCGGCCGTGGGGGTGTACTTTACATAATGTAGATTATCGGCACTTCGGACGCGATCCGGAGGTGGGGCGGTTCGGGCCGTGGCGCGCGCCATCCGCTGGCGTCGTCATTCCGAATGATCTGTGAGGCGGCACGGTGCCGCTCGTCAGCGAAAGGTGCGACATCATGCGCGGGTCGGTCGAGAACGCATTCATGCTCATCCACAATCCTCTGGTGGACTTCTACCAGTGGCTGCTCAGCGTCATCCCGGCGGACATGGCCTGACGGTCTGGACGGCGCCCGCCGCCTTTCTTGCCGCGCGGCCCCGGGCTGCGGACGTCGCGATCCTCGTCGCGGG
The DNA here is from genome assembly GCF_032248695.1 of Dietzia sp. CH92. NCBI lineage: Bacteria > Bacillati > Actinomycetota > Actinomycetes > Mycobacteriales > Dietziaceae > Dietzia > Dietzia sp. CH92. The sequence goes on from NZ_JAVHXC010000001.1 coordinate 91,093, forward strand.
TCCGCCGCCCGGGGCCGCGCGGTGTCGCGGAGACGTCCTCGGGGCCGGCCTGGCGCCGCAGATGCGCCCGTGGACCGGCCTGGTGTCGCGGATCCGTTCACGGCCGCACCCTCCCACGTCGGCCCCGGGTCCTGCGTGTTGCCGCTAAAGCGTCACTGTGACGTAACAGTGCAGCCTGCGGGGACCGTCGCCGGTCGACGGGGTATGCGTTCCGTGGCGGGCTCGCGGCTGTCGACGGTGAGGGTCGGGCGGGCGCGACAGCTCAGTTGCCGGTCCGGGTACGCCAGGCGCGCCACGCGCCGGTCGACCACAGTGCCCAGGCGACGAGAACGGGCTGGAAGAACAGGCGGACCAGCCGGTCCCGGTCCGTGTCGAGCCCGAAGGCCGCGGTGCCGGTGACGTACTGCGAGATGTTGCCCGGGAAGATCGCGATGAAGAAGGCCGCGGTCACCCCGCCCACCGCCGGGCGGAAACGGGCCGGCGCGGCGATGAGCGCGGCTCCCAGGCCCAGTTCGACGACGCCGGACGCGAGCACGACGACGTCCGGATCGAGCGGCACCCACGTCGGCACCTGGGCCTGGAACTCCTGTCGCATGGTGGTCAGGTGTCCGGTGCCCGCCCCGAGCAGTGCGGCGCCCAGGGCCCACCGGCCGACGTGGCGCACGACCTCTCCGATGCGCCGGTTCCGGCCGGCTGACGGTCGTGCGGAAAGGGTGCGGGGGCTTCGGCTCAGATTGTCCATGCCGAAAGTGTTGCGCACAACTGAATTGAGCGCAACCGGTTTGTCGGGGATACTGGACGCCATGGACGCCGATCTCCGCCTCGACCACCAGGTCTGCTTCGCTCTCTACGCGGCCTCGCGCGCCTCGACCTCGGCCTACCGGCAGGCCCTCGCCTCGGTCGGGCTCACCTACCCGCAGTACCTCGCACTCCTGGCGCTCTGGGAGCAGGACGGGCTCACGGTCCGCGAACTGGGCGAACGGCTGCTCCTCGATTCCGGGACCCTCTCCCCCCTGCTGGCGCGTCTGGAGAAAGCCGGACTCGTCGCGCGCTCGCGCTCCACGGACGACGGCCGCAGCGTGCACGTCCACCTCACCGCGGCCGGAGAGAAGCTGCGCGGGGAGGCCGAGGCGATCCAGTGCTCGCTCCTCGGCCGGCTCGACATGCCCGCCGAGGACCTCCAGCAGCTGCGGACGCTCGCGATGCGGCTCGTCGACTCGATCGGGTCCGGGGCCGGTTAGGCGCGGGGACGCGCAGAGACGCCGGGACGCGGGACAGGGTGTCGCCCGGTACGGGCCTCAACTCATCGTGAGCGGCTGGCGCAGGATCGTCTTGAGCCGGGCCGGCTCCACGCGGCGGGGATCCGAGAGATAGATCTCGTGATGGTGGCCGGACAGCACGGCGCCCCGGCCCGCGGCGACCTCGTGCATCCGCGCGATGACCGGCCCCTCCTCGTCATAGGGCCCCACATGCAGGGTCTGCACCGCCGCACCCTCCGCGAACCGGGCGAACCGCACGCGCTCACCGGTGTCCGAACCCCTCGTCGTCGTCACCCTCTCCCCCGCGGCGGCGACGACCTCCGGCGTGATCCACTCGGGTTGCCAGATCATCATCGTCCAGTTCCACGCGTCCTTGTCGCGCGCGGTGAACACCCGCGGATCGTCGGCGTACCAGAGCCCATCGAGCGGGCCCACGGTGTGGACCCGCCCCAGCTCCGACTTCGCGATCGCCCGGATCGCGTACGACATGACGTACAGCGACTCGACGGCCGTGCGGTAGGCCGGCGTGGTGTCGGGGTCGCCGCGGCCGTCGACGGAGAGGAACCACATGGGCGGGACCTCCACCGTGTCGATGCGCCCGACGCGGCCGGAGTACAGGTCGCGACGCAGCCGCTTGATGTCGACGCTACCGGGGTTCGCGCTACCGGACATGCGCAGAATCTACTCCCGTCGGCCCCAGGGCGAGGGGCGGCCACGACGACAGGTCGCGCAGGAGCTGCCGGTCGTGGGTGGCCACGACCACCGCGCAGGGCGCGGTGCGAAGTGCCTCGGTGAGCCCGTCCACCAGGGTTGACGACAGGTGGTTGGTCGGCTCGTCCAGGATCAGCAACGCGGGCCGCGCGGCCAGGCACAGCGCGAGGTGGAGGCGACGCTGCTGGCCCTGCGACAGCCGGCTCACCTCGGTGGCGGCGGCGCGCGGGTCCAGCAGCCCGGTCGACGCCAGTCCCGGCGCGCCGTCACGGCCCAGCCGACCGACGTGCTCGGCGAAGATCTGCGTCGCGGTCCGCCGAGGATCCCACTCCGGCACCTCCTGGGACAGATACGCGACCCGGGCGTCAGCACGACGATCGATCCCACCCCGGTCCGGAGCGACGGCCCCCGCGAGCAGGGCGAGCAGCGTCGACTTGCCCGCCCCGTTCGGGCCGGTGACCAGCAGTCGGTCGCCGGTGTCGAGCGACACCGACACCGGCGTGCGCAGCCGTCCCGCCACGGCGACCTCACGACAGGTCAGCACCCGCTGCCCGGCCGGGACGTCCCACGCCGGCCACCGGAACCGCGGCGGGGGCGGCGGCACGGTCACGCGGTGTCGCTCGAGCTCCTCGCGGCGGCGGACGAACGCCCGGACGGTGCCGCCCGCGCGCGTCGACCTCTGGTGCTTGCCGTGGCCCTTCTCCGGGCGCCACCCGTCGCGGAGCCGGTCCCGCGCCTGGTCCGCGGCGCGGGCGAGTGCGTCGTGCTCGCCCTGCTGCTCCGCGTGGGCCTGCTCCCACGCGGATCGCACACGGCGACGACCCTCGAGCCAACCCGCGTAGCCGCCGCCGAACACCACGGGCCTCCCGTCCGGGCTCGGGTCCAGGTCGCAGAAGTGTGTCGCCACGTCGCGCAGGAGTGCCCGGTCGTGAGAGACGACGGCGACCCCGCCGGGGTGCGCCCGCAGCCGGTCGGTGAGGAACTCCAGCCCGGACGCGTCGAGATGGTTGGTCGGCTCGTCGAGCAGCAACAGGTCGCGGTGTGCGCCGAGGACGCAGGCCAGGCGGACGCGGTAGCGCTGCCCCACGGACAGTGACGCCAGTGGGCGCGCGCGGTCGGCGCACGCGCCGAGCCCGGCGAGCGCGATGTCGACCCGGCGGTCGGCGTCCCACGCGTCCAGCGCGGTGGCCAGCTCGAGCGCGGCCGCGTACTGGTCCCCGGCGCCGGGCTCGCCGGCCCCCATGGCGCCGGCGGCGGCGTCGAGCGCGCTCAGGGCGGCGAGGCTGTCGGCGATCTCTTCGGCGATGAGGTCGCCGACCGTGCGAGCTGCAGGTGCGTCCAGGTGCTGATCGACCGACCCGATGCGACCGAGGCGCGAGACGGAGCCCGAGTCCGGGCGCAGGCGCCCTGCCAGGACGCGCAGCAGCGTCGTCTTGCCCCGGCCGTTCTCCCCCACCACAGCCAACCGCGTTCCCGCGGAGACGGTGAGGTCGACGCCGGCCAGGACGGTCCGGTCGCCGAGCGTCACCGCCACGTCGGTCAGGCGGATGTGGGCGCGGTGGCCCGCGGGGAGTCGGTCATGGTGATGTGTGATGTCGTGCACGGTGCCCTCGTCGGCTCGTCGCGGAGCCGGGTGGCGCGAGGCGGCCGCCCGGCGTGTGCCCGTGGACGGCGTGCGAAGAGGGTGTCGAAGGTGGTCTCCGCCGCCGTCAGCGGCGGGGCCAGGGCTTCATGGTGATGGCACCGGGATACATGCCCGGAAGTGTAGCCGGGCCCGCCACGCGACGCACCCCTCGGCGTCAACCCCGGTTGACACCTTCGGCGGTGTCAACGTAGGTTGACGGATGAGGTGGTGACAATGGAGACGACGTTCGACTTCAGCTCGGAGGACTCCCCCGTCGACAGACTGGCCGCCATCGCGCGCGCCAAGGCCGAGATCGCCCGCGAGGAGGCCGCCGCGGTGCGGTTCGCCCGGGTGCACGGGTTGAGCTGGGCGGAGATCGGCACGGTCCTGGGCGTGAGCAGGCAGGCGCTGCACAAGCGATTCGGAAGGACGGCCTGAGGAATACATGGCGAGGACGCGAACCCGAGAACTACTGCGACCACTCGTCACGTTGGCCCCGAGTCCTCCGCGGCTGCCCAATGCGACCAAGGCGGGGCTCACGGTCCTGCTGTGCCTGGCGGTCCCCATGCTGTTCGGGCGCCTCGACCTGGGCCTGCTCACCGTCACCGGGACGTTCGCCGTCCTCTACGCCCCCGCCGCGCCGCTGCGTCGTCGCGCCGCGACCGTCGCCGGCATCGGACTGGGCCTGGTCGCCGCCACCTCCCTCGGCGCCCTCACCGCCGGTTCCCACCTCGCCTTTGCCGTCACCGCGGTGCTCCTGGCGACCGTCACCGCCGGGATGTGCCTGGCGCTGCGCGTCGGGCCACCCGGGTCCTACTTCCTCGTCCTGACCGCCGGGATCGCGTACCTGCTGGTCGGCGAGCACGGCACCGAACCCGTCCTCGTCCCGGCCATGACCGCGGTCGGTGCCGTCGTCGCGTGGCTGGTGACCATGGCGGACCTCCTCCCCGATCCCCGCCGGCCGGAACGCCGAGCCGTGCGCCGCGCCCGGGACGCGGTCGCGGCCTACGCGGCCACCGAGCCGGGACCCGACAGTCGACCGCTGCACCGCGCCGCGGCCCACGCGCTCGCCGACGCCGAAGAGGCCGTGTCCGAGGGGATGTGGACCGCCTCCGGGTCGATCAACTCCGAGCTCGCCGCGGCCCGCCGCGAGTACGACGCCCGCGCAGCGCGGGCGAGCCGGCACATCGTGCCCGGCGACGACCCCGCCTGGGATCCCCGCAATCCCGACGCCGGCCGGTGGCTCGAGGGGGACCCCGGGTCCGCGGAGGTGGAGATGCCGTCCGCCTCCGCGGCCGAGCGGGCCGGACGCGAGCTCGCCCGCGACGAGCGCAGACACATCGGGTCGCTGCGACGCCGGCTGCGGAGCGGACTGCGGTGGCCCGGGGAGCCGTGGTCGGTGGCGGCCTCGGTGGGGATCGCCACCGCGGTGTCGATCGCCCTGCTCACCCTGCTGGCCGGATCCGACCAGCCGCACCTGTACTGGGTGATCGCCTTCTCCGCCCTCGTCCTGCACCAGGGCGGGCCCCGTCAGGCACGGACCCACCGGGCGCTGCACCGGCTGACCGGAACCGTCGCGGGGCTCGGGCTGTTCCTGCTGATCGCCCTGGCGCACCCGTCGGGGTGGTGGCTCATCGCACTGATCGTCGTCCTGCAGTTCACCATCGAACTGCTGGTCACCCGGAACTACGGTCTGGCGGTCACGCTCATCACCCCGCTCGCCCTGCTCATCGCCACGGGCGGGGACGTGCCGGAGCAGCCGCTGCCGTTGGTCGGCGAGCGCCTCCTCGACACGGTCGTGGGTGTGCTCGTCGCCCTGGGCGTCCTGTGGGGACCGGGCCGCCGGGCGCATCACCGGGCCGTCCGCGCCGACACCCGGCGTGTCCTCCGCGAGATCGCCGAGTACACGCGAGGCGTCGAGCAGGCCCCTGACGAGCCGACACTGGCGTCGGCGCTGCGCGACCTCAACGGCAGCAACTCGCTGCTGATCGCGGACGGGCACGGTGATGGCCCCGAGTCGCGGACCGCGGACGCTGTCACCTACGCCGGGTACCTCATGCTGGGCGCACGCGACCGTGACGCCGTCACGGGCACGGCCGAGGAGTGGGCGGGCCTCGCCGACCTGGAGCTGCCCTCCGGGTGGCGGCCCGCCGCGCCCGACCATCCCGCCGACGCGCGGATCCGCGAGCAGTGCCGACGGGTGGGCGCCGGACTCGGCTGAGCCGGCCCGCCGCTGCCCCTACCCCACGCCGCTCCCGGCGCGGCTCAGCCCGCGGCGGGGACGGTGGCGGCGGCACCCCGGGCGCCGTCGGGGCGGTCGACGTTCTGGAGTCGCAGCTGGCCGCGGGCCAGCACCTTCCCCGTCTCGGACTGGGTGATGACGACGTCCCAGAGCTGCTGACCGCGGCCCTGGAACAGCGCTTCGGCGGTCACCTCGACCCGCCCGCCGGTGGACGCGCGCAGGAAGTCGGTCCCGTTGTGGACCCCCACCGCGATCTGGCCCCGGTCGGCGACGGCGAACCCGGCACCCGCCCCGCCGGCGGACTCGACGATGCTCGCGTACACGCCGCCGTGCACCGTCCCCCAGTCGGTGAGATGGTCGGCGCCCAGGTCCGCGTGCCCGCGCAGTGACGTGGCGCTCACCTCGTCCACGACGAGGCCGGAGACGCGGACGAACGTGCTCGCGGCCGGGGACGAGGCGTCGGGGAACTCACGCGGATCGGTCATGAGGTCTTTGTACACGTCACCCGCCGACGTAGCGGGCCAGGTACTCGCCGGTGAGCGTCGAGGCGTCGGCGACGAGGTCGGCCGGGGTGCCCTCGAACACCACTCGGCCGCCGTCGTGCCCCGCGCCGGGGCCCATGTCGATGATCCGGTCCGCGTGGGCCATCACCGCCTGGTGGTGCTCGATCACGATCACCGACTTGCCCGCGTCGACGAGTCGGTCGAGCATGCCGAGCAGGTTCCGCACGTCCGCGAGGTGCAGGCCGGTCGTGGGCTCGTCCAGCACGTAGACGTCGGCCTTGTCCGCCATCTGGGCGGCCAGCTTGAGCCGCTGCCGTTCGCCACCCGATAGGGTGGTGAGCGGTTGGCCCAGACGGACGTACCCGAGCCCCACGTCGCGCAGGCGGAGCAGGATCCTGTGCGCGGCCGGGATGCGCGCCTCACCCGCCGAGAAGAACTCCTCCGCCTCCGCCACGGACATGGCGAGGACCTCGCCGATGTTGCGTTCCCCCAGTCGGTACTCGAGGACCTCCGCCTGGAACCGGCGGCCCTCGCAGTCGTCGCACGTCGTGGCGACCCCCGCCATCATCCCGAGGTCGGTGTAGATCACCCCCGCGCCCTTACAGGTGGGGCACGCGCCCTCCGAGTTGGGGCTGAACAGGGCGGGCTTGACACCGTTGGCCTTGGCGAACGCCTTGCGGATGGGCTCGAGCAGGCCGGTGTAGGTGGCGGGATTGCTACGCCGCGACCCGCGGATCGCCGACTGGTCGATCGCCACCACCCCGTCACGCGGGGAGACCGATCCGTGGATGAGCGAGCTCTTGCCCGAGCCCGCGACGCCCGTCACCACGCACAGCACCCCGAGCGGGATGTCCACGTCCACGCCGCGCACGTTGTTCGCGTTCGCCCCGCGGACCTCGATCCACCCGGTGGGCTCGCGGACCGAGTCCTTGAGCGAGGCGCGGTCGTCGAGGTGACGGCCGGTGACGGTGGCGCTGCGCCGCAGCCCGTCGACCGAGCCCTCGAAGCAGATCGTCCCGCCCTCGGAACCGGCGCCGGGACCGAGGTCCACGACGTGGTCGGCGATCGCGATCGTCTCGGGCTTGTGTTCGACGACGAGCACGGTGTTGCCCTTGTCCCGCAGTCGCAGGAGCAGACCGTTCATCCGGTCGATGTCGTGCGGGTGCAGGCCGATGGACGGTTCGTCGAACACGTAGGTCACGTCCGTGAGCGCGGAACCGAGGTGGCGGATCATCTTGACCCGCTGGGACTCGCCGCCGGACAACGTCCCCGCGGGCCTGTCGAGCGACAGGTAGCCCAGGCCGATCTCGACGAACGAGTCCAGCGTGTGCTGGAGAGACCCCAGCAGCGGGGCCACGGACGGCTCGTCGAGCCCGCGCAGCCACTCGGCGAGATCGGTGATCTGCAGGGCGGAGACATCGGCGATGTTGTACTCACCGATCCGGGAGGACCGGGCGCCCTCGTTGAGCCGCGTTCCGTCGCAGTCCGGGCACGTCGTGAACACCACGGCCCGCTCGACGAACGCCCGGATGTGCGGCTGCATCGCCTCCACGTCCTTGGACAGCATCGACTTCTGGATCTTGGGGATCAGGCCCTCGAAGGTGACGTTGATGCCGTCGGCCTTGACCTTGACCGGCTCCTTGCGCAGGAGATCGTCCATCTCGCGCGCGGTGAACTCCCCCACCGGCTTGTCCATGTCGAAGAACCCCGACCCGGAGTAGATGCGGCCGTACCAGCCGTCCATCGAGTACCCGGGAACGGTGATGGCCCCCTCCGCCAGGGACTTCGAGCGGTCCACCAGCGCGTCGACGTCGAAGTCCGACACGGAACCCCGGCCCTCACAGCGCACACACATCCCGCCGGTGATGGTGAACTCGGCCTTCTGCCGCGTCCCGTCCGCCTTCTTCAGGGTCCCCACCCCGGACGCCGACGCCACGTTGAACGAGTACGCCTTGGGACCACCGATGTGTGGCCGCGCCAGCCGGCTGAACAGGATCCGCAGCATCGCCCCCGTGTCGGTCGCGGTGCCCACCGTCGACCGCGGGTCCGACCCCATCCGCTCCTGGTCCACCACGATCGCGGTGGTCAACCCCTCCAGGACGTCGACGTCCGGCCGCGCCAGCGTCGGCATGAAGCCCTGCACGAACGCGCTGTACGTCTCGTTGATCATCCGCTGCGACTCCGCCGCGATGGTCGCGAACACCAGCGAGCTCTTGCCGGAGCCGGACACCCCGGTGAAGACGGTCAGCCGCCGCTTCGGCAACTCCACGTCGACCGAGCGGAGAGTGTTCTCCCGCGCGCCGAGGACGCGGATGATGTCGTGCGTGTCTGCGGTGTGGGTGCTCATCGCGGGTCTCCTCGGCCGGTTCTCTCCGGGTGCCACGCTAGACCGCGGGCGCGCGGCGGGGAGGGATTCAGCCGCGGTCCTGGTTCAACATCGCGACGGCGTGCAGTTCGGCGAAGCGCTGGAACTCGTCGTCGTCCCACCCCTCGCGGCCGGTCGCCGCCGCCCACCCGTCGAGGATCTGATGATCGTAGAGGTGGCCGTAACCCTGCGATCCCCCGATCGCGTTGCCCAGGTCCGCCGTCACCTGGAAGAACGTCAGGACCGGCATGTAGAACATTCCCGGATGGCGCCCCTTGCCGGGCGGCTCGGCCAGCCACGCGGGGCGGTCGAACAGCAGGTCCGGCGTCCACCACACCACCGGGTCGGTCGCGTGCTGGACGTACAGCACGTGCGGCGGGATCCACGGGCTGTCGTCGTCGCGTAGCTCGGCCGGGTCCTCCGAGAAGCGCACCAGCAGACCGTCGGCGTACACGGGCTCGGTCACCGGGGTGCCGGGGTCCCGCCGCTCGACCAGCGAGTGCCAGATGCGGTTGGAGTTGGGCGGGCCCATCCACAGCACCCCGTCGACGGTCGCGCGGATGTCGCGGATGCCCGAGAACGCCGCCTCGCCGGCCTGGGTGCCCAGGCTCTCGCCGTAGACGTAGAGCGCGGGCCGCGGCAGGCCCGGGGGCAGGGTGTCACGCCACTCCACCACCGCCTCCACGAGCGCGCGACCGGCGGCCTCGGCCTTCTCGCGGTCGGCGAGGAACGAGATCCAGCTGGGCAGGAAGGAGTACTGCGTGCCCACCGTCGCGACGTCCCCGGCGGAGAGCAGCTCGATCGCCTGCGCGGCGTGCGGGTTGATCCACCCGGTGCCGGTGGTCGGCACGATCACGACGGACTCCCGCTCCCAGGCCCGGGTCCGGTCGAGTTCGGCCACCACGAGGTCGGAGCGCTCCTCGTCCGTGGGCGCGGACTCCAGGCCGGCGTAGGCGCGGATCGGTTCGCGCGCCTCCCGCCCGAGCAGTTCGCTCAGCGTCCGGCCGCTGACCCCGCCGCTGACGAACCGCCGGCCCTGCAGTCCCAGGTCCTCGAAGTCCACGACCGAGCCCGGGCCGCCGGACTTCTCGGGCTCGGTCGGGGGTCGCGCGTCGGGGAGGTCCTCGTTGTTCTGCGCGCTGAAGATCTGGTTGGCGGCCTCGAAGAACAGGCGCGGCACCACGCCCTGGACGACGCCCAGCAGCAGTGCGGCCGCCACCACGACCCCCGCGAGCCGGGCGGTGTACTCCCCGATCCCGAACCGGCGACGCACCACGCGGACGAACGCCCGGTACGCCACCCGCAGGCCGCGGGCGGCGATGAGCAGGGCGACGAACAGGCCCAGCGCCACCCACGGGATCCGCATGTAGTCCGCCCACGGCGGGCGGGGTGACTCGACCAGATCGGAGACCTGGTCCTGCCACCGGATCGCCGTGGCCGTGGCCGTGACGAGGTAGACGACGAGGACGTACGGCGCGGACAGGCGCGCGAACGCCAGCAGCCGGTCCCCCAGCGCGCTGACGTCGGGGTGCAGGGTGATGCGGGGTGCGACGACGCGCCGCCACAGGGTCCGCAGCGCCACACCGACGCCGTACCCGACCAGCATCGACACGCCCGTGACGATGCCCTGGTAGTGCCAGGCGCGCGGCAGCAGCGAGGGCATGAGCGAGACCCACGCCGCGAGCGCGGCGACGACGAGTCCCGTGACGGACGGCCGCCACCGGTCCCACCACGTCCGCAGGACTTCGCCGAGGGCCCTCACCTCAGCCGCTCGGCCCGGCGCGCGGCGGCGACGAGGTCCTCCGCCATGCGCTCGAGCTCGGCGGGGTCCTCTCCCTCGGCGATCGCCGTCTGCAGGTCCTCGCACGCGCACCGCAGCTGGAACATGCGGTCCATGAGGTCACCCGACTCGGCCTCGGACAACACGACGGTGCCCTCGGGCAGGTCCTGCATCCGCAGCGACCGACGCTGCTCGTAGGCGCGCTGGCGGCAGGAACGCCGGCAGTAGCGGCGGCGTCGCCCGGTGCCGCCCTCGTCCACGGGACGACCGCACCACGCGCAGGAGGCCTCGCCCCGTCGCGGGGCGGGGTGCTCGGCCCGGACGTCGGTTTCCACGGCTCACAGGGTACCCAGCTCGCCCCCGGGGTGGCTCGCCGTGCCCGGACGTGGGAACATTTGGGGGTTCCTCTGGCGTTGATACGAGCAGGAACCACGCAGCGTCGTGTCGATCCCGCAGTGATCCGACCGCAGCGCGGTAAGTGACCGCAGTGCGTCGACGCAGACGAACACGGCAGAAGGAGTCCGCATGGCAGATCGAGTCCTCAGGGGCAGCCGCCTCGGAGCGGTGAGCTACGAGACCGACCGGGACCACGACCTCGCGCCCCGTCGCATGGCCCGGTACCAGACGCCGAACGGTGAGGTCTACGAGGTGCCGTTCGCCGATGATGCCGAGATCCCCGGCACCTGGATGTGCAAGAACGGCCAGGAGGGCCAGCTCATCGACGGCCCCGCCGTCGAGGTGAAGAAGGGCAAGCCGCCGCGTACCCACTGGGACATGCTGCTCGAGCGGCGTTCCCTGGAGGAGCTCGAGGAGCTTCTCAAGGAGCGGATGGACCTGCTCAAGAAGCGGCGCCGCGCCGGCGCTCGCTGAGTCCCCGGGTGGCGTGAACGCCCCGGTCCCCTTCTCGTGGAGGGGGCCGGGGCGTTCGTCGTCGAAAAAGGGGGTGCCGCTCAGCGCCCGAGGAGTGCCCGCAGCTGCGCGCGGCGCTTCTCCCAGCCCCACCGGGCCACGTTGACGGCGGCCTCGCGGAAGATCGACTCACTCATCTTGGACTGGCCCACCGTGCGCTCGGTGAACGTGATGGGCACCTCGACCACGCGGCGCCCGTTGTTCAGCAGTCGCCAGGTCATGTCGATCTGGAAGCAGTAGCCCTTGGACTCGATGGTGTCCAGGTCGAGTTCGGCCAGGGCGTCGGCGCGGTAGGCGCGGTAGCCGGCCGTGATGTCCCTGATGCCGACCCCCAGCATGATGCGGGAGTAGATGTTGCCGCCGCGGGAGATGACGTGGCGCTGCCACGGCCAGTTGACCACGGAGCCGCCGGCGACGTAGCGGGAGCCGATCGCCAGGTCGGCGCCACCGTCGACGGCCTCGAGCATGGCGGGCAGGCGCTCGGGCGGGTGGCTGCCGTCGGCGTCCATCTCCACCAGCACGGTGTGGCCGCGCTCGAGTCCCCAGCGGAACCCGGCGATGTAGGCGGCGCCGAGGCCCTGCTTGCCGGTGCGGTGCAGGACGGAGATGCGGCCGCGGGGGTCGTCCGCGGCGAGCCGGTCGGCGACCTCGCCGGTGCCGTCGGGGCTGTTGTCGTCGGCGATGAGGACCGACACCTCGGGCGCGGCGGCGAGCAGGCGCTCCACGACGCCGGGCAGGTTGTCCCGTTCGTCGTAGGTGGGGATGATCACCAGCGTGCGCGCGGACGGCACGCGACCGCCCGGCGTCGTCGGTTCGGTCACTTACGTCTCCTCGTGTCGGGTCACGGGCCGTCGGCGGGTGGACAGCAGCGCCCAGGCCAGTGCGACGAGCCCGACGAGACAGCTCACCGCCTGCGGGATGCCGCCCAGTCGGGTTGCCACTGTACCGGCCCCGCCGACCTCGACCTGAGCCGCCAGCACTCCGGGCTCGAAGATGCCGGTCTCCTGCCGGACGTGCCCGTCGGGGCCGATGACGGCGCTGACGCCGCTGGTCGCGGCGATGAGGACGGGCACGTTGTGTTCCACGGCCCGCACCCGGGACATGGCCAGCTGTTGGTAGGTCATGGGCGAGCGGCCGAACGTGGCGTTGTTGGTGGGGACGGTGAGGATCTGGGCCCCGCGCGCGACGGGTTCGCGCGCCGCGGCGTCGAAGGCGATCTCGAAGCAGATCGCCACCCCCAGGTCGACGCCGTTCGCGGTGACCAGCCCGTCGCCGTCGCCGGGGATGAAGTGCCCGGCGGTCTGCGCGATGGGGAACACCGCCTCAAACAGTCCGCGCAGCGGCAGCCACTCGCCGAAGGGTTGGATGTACCGCTTGTCGTGGCGGTCGGCGACCGGCTCGTCGGGCGGGGCGTCGGTGTCCGCGGCGGGGCGGGCGCCGGGGCGGGAGTCCCACACGAGGTAGGAGTTGTGGGCCTCGAGTCCCCGGCCGGTCGGCAGGACGGTGCCCACGAGGATCGGCGCGTCGAGGCGGCGGGACAGGGCGCTGATCTGGGCGCCGGCGAGGCGGTCGTCGAGCGGCGAGATGTCCGAGGCGTTCTCGGGCCACAGCACGAGGTCCGGGCGGGCGTGGGTGCCGGACTCGACGTCGTCGGCGTACGCGGCGGTGACCTCGAGGTGGTTCTCGAGGACCGCGCGGCGCTGGGCGTTGAAGTCGAGGCCGAGGCGCGGGACGTTGCCCTGGATCACCGCGACCTCGACCGTGTCGGTGGCCTCACGGGTCGGGGTGAGGGCGGCGCCGGCGACCAGGCCCAGCGCGACGAGCGGGACGGCCAGGAGTGCGACGGTCGCGCGGACCGGGCGCCGGCCGGTGGCGGCGTCGCGGCGCGAGAGGAGCATCAGCGCCACGCCGAGGGCGGCACCGAGTGCGGAGAGGACGAACCCGATCAGCGGGGTGCCGCCGAGGGAGGCCAACGGCAGCAGGGGGCCGTCGGCCTGGCCGAACGCGAGCCGCCCCCAGGGGAAGCCGCCCCAGGGCCAGGACGAGCGGATCCACTCCCACAGCGACCACCAGCCGGCCACCCCGAGCACCGCCCCGACCGCGCGGGGGCCGGGGCGCCGGTCGGGGGCGAGCCCCGCGCGGAGGATGACCACGGCGCCGGCGCCGAACGCGGCGAGGTACAGGGCCTCGACCAGCGACAGGCCCCAGGAGGCGTACGCGCCGACGTACATGCCGACCCACGGGACGAGCAGCAGGAAGAAGCCCAGGCCGGAGACGAGGCCGAGGAGGGCGCCGGTGCGCGCCCGGGGTGGGTGGTCGCCGGAGGGGGCGAGGACGACGACGAGGAGGGCGATCGCGAGCAGCGCGGTCCACCACAGACCGTACGGGGGGAACGAGGCGGCCAGGAGCGCACCGGAGGCGGCCGCGAAGGCCAGCCTGGTCATGAGGGGCATCAGGCCGCGGGGCCGGCGGGCAGACCGTCCACCACCAGTGCCCGGAGGACGGGGTCCGGGCCGGTGAGGTCGGGCATGGGCGGCACCCCGGACCGCGGGTCGGTGGACCAGCGCTGGACAGCGTCGTCGGCGGCGACCACGGCCAGCTCGCCCGTCTCCCAGCGCGCGAAGGTGGCCGGGGCGCCCGGCGTGAGGGTGCCGACCGCGCCGTCGCGGGCCCCGGCGGCGCGGCGGGCGCCCCGGGTGGTGGCGGTGAACGCGGCACGCGGGGACAGTCCGCGACCGCCCTCGACCGAGGTGAGCGCCCGCAGGGCGTCCCACGGCCGGACCTCGTCGCCGACGCGGGTGGACGCCGCGAGCGCGACGCCGGAGGCGGCGAGGCGCACGAGGTCGGTGCCCGTGAGGTCGTCGACGAGCGGACGCAGGAGGATCACCGTGCCGACGGCGGCCAGGGCGGCGAGGGTGCCGTCGTCCGGGGCCCCGGCCCCGCCGGTCACCCCGCCGACGAGGACGGGGGTGCACCGGGCGACCGCGGGTCCGCCGAGTTCGTCGGCCAGGCGGGTGAGGTCCGCGGCGAATCGCGCGGGGTCGGTGCGGGGTCCGACCACGACCCGCTCGCCGGCCCGCACCGTCGCCTCGAGGGCGGAGGGGTCGTGGGCCCCGTCCGGCTCACCGGCCGCACCGGGGTGGGTGGCCGGCGGCAGCGCCGCGGGGACCACTCCGCGGGCCGCGGCGGCGCCGAGGTCGAGCCCGTCGGGCAGGCACTCGACGAATGCCGGCGCCACCCAGTCGCCCGCCAGGTCGACCCGCTCGGCGTCCGGGAACAAGGCCGGGCCGGGGGCGTCGGAGCCCGCCCAGACGACGAGTCCGTTCTCGTGGGCCAGAGCGGTGGCGTCTCGGGAGGCGGGCGTGAGGACGCGGCCCCCGGTGGCCAGGAATGCGGTCATGTGTCCGATTATCCCCGAGCGCGCCGAACGGCCCGGCCGGCCCACCCCCCGTGCCGGCGCCGGCGCCCGGCGGGCACCCGGGTCCCCCGGCGGCCGATACTGTGGTCGGCGATGAACGACTCCGCCGCCGACCAGCGTCCCGCCCCCCGCGGCGTCTCCGCGACCGCCGACGGCGACCGCGCCCGCCTGCACTTCCCCGGCGGTCGCCTGCGCCCCGGCGACTGGAACGCCCTGGCGGCGCTCGCGGCCGACCACGGTGGCGCCGTCCACACCGTCGACCGCGGCGGGCTCGAACTGCGTGGTGACGCCCCCGCACTCGCCCGGCTGTGGGACGACCCGGTGGTGACCGGCCTCGTCGCCGCCGGCGGGCCGCGGCGCCTGCCCGTCGTGCTCGCCTCGCCGCTGGCCGGTCTGACGGACGGTCGTCACGATCTCGCGGACCTGCCCGACCAGCTCTCCGCCGCCCTGGCCGGACACTCCGGCATCGACGCCCTCGCCGGGCGGTTCCTCCTGGGACTGGACGACGGGTCGGGCGACGTCCTCGCGCACTCCCCCGACCTGGCCGCCGTCGTCGACGGCACCGACGGCAGCGCGCGGGTCCACGTCGCCGGCCGGAAGATCGCCGTCCGGGTCGCCGTGGAGCACGCGGCGATCGTCCTGTCGGACGTGGCCGCGCACCTCGCCCGTTCCGCGGGCGCCGCCGACCTGCGGGTCCCCGGGGAGGCGCACGACCTCGTCGTCGTCGCCCTCGACTCCCATCCCCTCACCACCACGGTGACGCGGGACGCCGGCACCCCGACCATCGCGCCCACTACGCCCGTAGATGTGCCGACGGTGGGGTGGGTCGACACCACCGACGGGCTCGTCAGCCTGCTGGCGGTGGTCGCCGAGGGCGTCATCCCCGCGCGGCTCGCGGAGTTCCTCGGCGCAGTCGAGCGACCGAGCACCGTCTCGGCCGACGGCGTGATCGGCCTGCACGGTCTCACCGAGGCGATGGCCGAGCAGGTCGTGCGGGTCCTCGCCCCGATGGGCATGATCTTCGACGCCGCCTCGCCCTGGGCGCCCCGCTCAGCGTGACCCGAACCGCGCGACCAACCAGCGCGCGGCCTCGTCCACGGAGTGCACCGTCTCCGGTGCCGGCGGCGCCTCCGGCCGGTCGACCATCACCACCGGGATCCGCAGATCGCGCGCGGCCGCCAGCTTCGCGGACGAACTCTCGCCGCCGCTGTCGCGGGTGACCAGCACGTCGATCCGGTGCCGGGCCATCAGCGTCCGCTCGGCGTCCTCACCGAACGGACCGCGGCCCAGCACCAGCAGATACCGGTGCGGCAGCGGGCCGGGCGGCGGCTCCGAGCAGCGGATGAGATACGAACCGCGGTCGTCCCCGGCGAACTCGGACGCGCCGTGCTTGCCGACGGTGAGCATGGGGCGACGGAACCGGCCGGCCACCACCCGCGCGGCGGCCCGGGCGTCCGGTACCCGGATCCACTCGTCGCCGGGCCCCTCGGTCCACGGCGGGCGGTGCAGCCGCAGCAGCGGGGTGCCCGTCTCCGCCGCGGCCCGGACGGCGTCGGCCGAGATCTCGGCGGCGAACGGGTCGGTCGCGTCGATCAGCGCGCCCACCGCGTTCTCCCGCAGCCAGTGCGCCAGCCCCTCGGCCCCGCCGAAGTCGCCGATGCGCACCTCTCCGCGGGGCAGGCGGGGCCGCGTGACCTTCCCCGCGAGCGCCGTGACCACGTCCAACCCCGCCGTCACCAGGAGATCGGCCAACCGGCGCGCCTCCCCGGTCCCGCCCAGCACGAGGATGAGGCCGGGATCGCCACCGGGCCCGGCCGACGGGGGTGCCGCCTGTGCCTGTGCCGGGGTGTCGACGGTGGTGGGCGTGGCCGGTGCGGCCGGTGCGGCGCCCGCGACGGGGATCCCCGGCACGAGCTCCCAGTCGACCTCCGCGGCGTCGAGCGCCCGCGTGTGCGCGGCCAGATCCGGATGCTGCCCCGGATCGCCGGGATAGAGCCTCACGACCCGGTCGCCGCGGGCCAGCGCCTCGCGGACGTGGCCGGCCGCGTCTTCCGGCGAGAGCTCGGAGGTGTCGACGACCCGCGCCGCCGGCGGGACCAACGACAGCGCAGCCCCTGCGTCCGGGGCGCTCAGACACGTGCCGCTGAGCGCGATCAGCCGGGACGCGCGGACCGTGAGCAGATCGACCGGGCCGGGGCCCGTGCCCACGAGATGAACTGCCGCCGGGTCCGGGCCCGGCCGTGGCGGAGCGCTCACCGCGGCATCCGCCTCCACACGGGCTGCGGCACCAACCGCGCCACCGCGAACATCACCCGGAGTTGCCACGGGATCCACACGACCCCGGCCCGCCGCGCGAGCACCCGGCCGACCACCGCGTCCGCCACCTGGTCCGGCGTGGAGGAGAACGGCGCGGGGTCCATGCCCTGCGTCATCCGGCCGATGACGAACCCGGGGCGCGGGATGACCAGGGTCACGCCCGTGCCGTGCAGAGCGTCCGCCATCCCGGACGCGAAACCGTCCAGTCCCGCCTTGGCGGACCCGTAGACGTAGTTCGCGCGGCGGACCCGCTGGCCCGCCACCGACGAGAACGCCACCAGCACCCCGCGGCGGCGCGGCTTCATCCGCTCGGCCAGCACCGTGAGCAGCGCGGCCTGCGCCACGAAGTCGGTGTGCAGGATCCGCGCCGCGGCCCGCGGGTCGCGCTCGGCCAGCTCCTGGTCGCCGAGGATCCCGAACGCCAGCACCGCGATGTCGATCGGCCCCACGCGGGACTCGATCCGGTCGACGACGCCCGCGTGCGCGTCGAGATCGTCCGCGTCGAAGTCCACCAACTCCACGGCCGTCGCTCCGGCCTCGACGAGCGGCGCCTCGAGTGCGGAGACGTCGCCCCCGGGTCGGCTGGCCAGCACGACGGTCCGACCGGGCGCGAGGCGGTGGGCGACGGCCAGACCGATCTCGCTGCGGCCGCCGAAGACCACCACGACCTCTCCCCCGGGCGCGGACCGGGACGACGGGGATGCAGGTGTGGGCATGTGCCCAGTCTCCCACGCACGCCTCCGCGGGCCGCGCCGAGTCGCTGTGGCAGGCTCAGCGGTATGGCGCATTCCCTGGCGGACCTCTCCGACGAGGCGCACCGGTTCCTGTCCGAGTACCACCTCGGATCGCTCACCACGCTCCGGCGCGACGGCTCCCCGCACGTGGTGGCCGTGGGGTTCACGGTCGACGTCGAGGGTGGGCTGGCACGCGTGATCACCCGGCGCGGTTCGCAGAAGGCCCGCAATGCCGCCCGGGGCGGACGCGCCGCCGTCTCCCACGTCGATCGTGGCCGGTGGCTGACGTTCGAGGGCACCGCGCGGCTGCTCGAGGATCCGGCGTCCGTCCGCGAGGGCGAGCGTCGTTATGCCCTGCGCTATCGCGAGCCCTCGCCGAACCCCGAGCGGGTCGTGGTGGCGATCGAGGTCGACCGGGTCCTCGGTTCGGCACAGATGTTCCGCGACGCCTGAACCTCGGGTGTCGCGCAGCCCCCTCGCGCTCGGGCCGCGGGTGAGGGGGCGGCGCGCTCGGGCTGGGCGCACCCGGTCCGCGCGCGCTCGGGCAGCGCGCGCTCGGGCAGCGCGCGCTCGGGCAGCGCGCGCTCGGGCAGCGCTCGCTCGGGCTGAATGCGACGGGGCGGCGCGGCCTGGGAATTCAGCCGCCCCCGACCACGTAGCCGCCCCTGGGCATACAGCCGCTCCTCAACATGGCGTCTCGCGCTCACCGCGGGGCGGGCGAGACGCCATGTTCGGGAGCGGCTGCGGATGAGGCGTGCATCGGCAGGAGCGAGACGCCAGGGCCGGGGGCGGCTGTGCGGGAGAACGCTGGCAGGTCCGGGGGCGAGACGCCATGTTCGGGGGCGGCTGTGGATGAGGCGTGCATCGGCGGGAGCGAGACGCCAGGGCCAGGGGCGGCTGCGCCGGGAGGGCGGGCTGATGAGCGCCCGCGACGCGGTCAGAGCACCCGCAGGCCGCGCTCGCCGGTGTTGAGGTCGCGGCGGCCGTCGGCGGTCACCGCGACGATGTCCTCCAGCCGCGCACCCCACCGCCCGGCCCGGTAGATGCCCGGCTCCACCGAGAACGTCATCCCCTCCTCCAGCACGGTGTCGGCGCCCGGCGCGACGAACGGCGGCTCGTGTAGCCCCAGTCCGATCCCGTGGCCCGTGCGGTGGATGAACAACTCACCCAGGCCGGCGGCCGAGAGATGCTCGCGGGCGGCGGCGTCGACCTCGCCGATCGCGATCCCCGGCCGCACGGCCTCGCGGGCCAGCCGCTGCGCCTCCTGCAGCACCGCGTACTCCTCGGCCACCTCGGGGGCGGGCTCGCCCATCGAGTAGGTCCGCGTGCAGTCCGAGTGGTACCCGCTGGTCAGCGGGCCGCCGATGTCCACCACGACGATGTCGCCGGACTCGATCAGCCGGTCCGACACCCCGTGGTGCGGGTCCGCACCGTGAGGGCCCGACCCCACGATGACGAACTCCGCGTGGGTGAGCCCCTCCGCCTCGATCGCCGCCGTGATGAGCTCGCCCACCTGCTCCTCGCTCCGGCCCACCCGCAGGAACTCCCCCATGCGGGCGTGCACGGCGTCGATACGGCGGGCCGCCTCGGCGAGCTGCTCCACCTCGTCCGGGGTCTTCACGGCGCGGACGTGGTCGATCACCTCCGAGGCGAGGACCACCTCGCCGTCGACCCCGTCGCGGAGCGGCACCAGGTGCAGGGCCGGCAGGGCGGTCGACACCGCGACCCGCCCCGCGATCCTGCCCGCCACGAGCGGCACCGGGTCGGTCCCGTCGGACCACGGGTGGATGGTCGCGCCCACCCGCTCGGCGGCGCGGCGGACGACGTCGGTGAGTTCCAGTGACGGCAGCACCAGCAGCGGCTCCCCTCCGGCGACCGGCACGACCAGCGCCGTCAGCCGCTCGTGCGAGTCCATGCGCTCACCCGTGAGGTAGGACATGTCCTCGCCGGAGTACACCACCACGTGGTCGATCCCCAGGGCGGCGGCGCGCTCACGGACGGCGGCCAGTCGACGGGAATGCAGGTGCGGGTCGGGAGTGGTCATGTCCTCCACCCTAGGCGCGCCGCGCGGGCGGCCGCGGGAGACTAGCCTGACGGTCGACCGTCGTTCCCGCCCCGGGACCGACACGACCCACCACCCCCGAAGGAGGCGCGGTGTCCCAGGGCCCGCTCATGGTTCTCGACAGCGCCGGCCTGTGGTTCCGCGCGTTCCACTCTGTCCCCGAGAAGATCACGGGCCCCGACGGCGCCCCGACCAACGCGGTGCGCGGGTTCTGCGACATGGTGGCCGTGCTTGTGGAGGAGTACTCCCCCACCGGGTTGATCGCCGCCCTGGACCGCGAATGGCGCCCCGACTGGCGGGTGAAGTTGCTGCCGTCCTACAAGGCCCACCGGGTGGGTGACGACGGCGAGGAGGACGCCCCCGAATCCCTGGGGTCGCAGGTCGGGGCGATCCGCGCGGTCCTCGGCGCGGCGGGCCTCACCCAGGCCTGGGCGGATGCCGCGGAGGCCGATGACGTGCTGGCCGCGCTGGCCGCCCGTGACCGGGAGGTGTTGGTCGTCACCGGCGATCGCGACCTGTTCCAGCTGGCCTCGGCGACCACCACCGTGGTGTACGTGGGGGCCGGGATGAAGAAGCGGCTCGCGTACACCCCGCAGGTCGTGGCGGAGCGTTTCGACCTCCCCGCCGGGGCGGACGCGCGGGTCTACGCGGATTACGCGGTGCTCGTCGGGGACGCCTCCGACGGGCTGCCGGGGGTCGCGGGGATCGGCGCGAAGACCGCCGCCGCGCTCCTGCGCGAGTACGGGGACCTGGACGGGATCATCGCCGCGGCCGGCGACCCCGGGTCGGGGCTGAGTGCCCGTCAGCGTAAGGCGATCACGGAGGGCGCCGACTACCTCACCGCCGCGCGAGGGGTGGTCCGGCTCGGCGGGCGGGCGTTCGACGTGCAGTTCGAGGGCGATGTCGACGGCCGCCGCGGGCCCGTGGACGCGGGCTGGATCGAGTCGCTCGGTGAGTCGACGGGCCAGCAGCGCGCGATCGATCGGCTCGTGGCGGCGACGGCGGTACTCGACCAGGTCTGAGCCGCTCCCGGGCGGGCGCGGGTCAGGCCATGTGGTCCAGGACGACGCCGCGGCGCAGCGACCCGACCGCCGAGCGGGCGGTCCGGGCGAGATCTGGCTCGGCGACCTGTCCGACCTGGGCCAACACGTCCACCACGAGGCGGGCGGACCGCACGAAGTCGCCGGCGGTGAGCTCGACGCCCTCCTGCCACGACGCGGCCAGGATCGAGGCGAGCGCGCCGCCGGAGACCCAGTGGTGAAGCACGGGTGCGAGCCCGGCGTCCAGGTCTGGTGTCGTGGGCAGCCGGTGTGCTCGCTCCACCTCGGCCACGTCGCCGGCCACCCGTTCGGTGTCCGCCAGCGCGGTTCGCAGTACCTCGTCGGAGGGCTCGCGGACCGCCGAGTCGGTGCGCGGGTGCGCGACGATCGTGGCGATCACCGCGGCCAGCCCGGCCGCGTCGAGTCCCCGCCAGACGCCGCGGCGCAGGCACTCGGCGACGAACAGGTCCTGTTCGGTGTGGACCCCGGCGAGCAGGTGGCCCGCATCGGTGGCCCGCAGGACACCGTCGACCTTCTCCAGGTAGCCGAGGTGGCGCAGCAGGTCCACGATCCGCCGGAAGCGCCGGGCGAGCGAGTCCGCGTCCGCGTCGACCTCCGCGGTGAGGGCGGCGACGTCCGCGTCGGCGCGGGCCCACCGATCGTGCAGGCGGGCGAGGGTGTCGATCCGCGGATCGTCGTGCAGCGGGTGCTGACGCAGCGCCCGGCGGGCCGCCGCGATCCGCGGGTCCTTGCGAACCGGCTTGCCCCCGACGTTCTTCATGCGGCCCTTGGCCTTGCCGCGCAGGTGTTCCATGCGCTGCACCAGCGCGCGCTTGGCCCGGCCGTCGAGCTTGCGGCGCCCCTTGGGCAGGTCGACCCGGCCCACCGGGACGGGCGGTGCGGCGAAGTCGTGCTGGCGCAGCCACCCGGTCCACCCGGTGTCGGTGAGGCAGAGCAGCGCGGGGTCCGAGGGGATGTCGGTCCGGACCTGCAGGACGGTCGCGACCATCCCGAACCGCTTGCGGCCCACGGTGATGACCGAGCCGGCGGTCTGCTTGAGCATGGCCGCCCGCACGGAGTCGAGCCGGTCGTCGCGCGTGGCCTTCTCCGCCCTGCGCTCGAGCCGGCTCAGTTCGGCGCGCAGACCCATGTACTGGTCGAGGTCGGCGTCTCCCCCGGCGTCCTCGAGCGAGGCGCGCATCCTGTCGCGCTCGTCGGAACGACGCTCGATCGCCCGGGACCGCGACACCAGCGTGCGGTCGGTCTGGAACTGGGCGAAGGACCGGCCGATGAGGGTGGTTGCCTCCTCCACGCCGAGTTGCTCGACGAGGTTGACGGCCATCGAGTAATCGGGTGTGAACGCGCTGAGCAGCGGGAAGCGGGGCGTGTCGACGAGCGCGGCCAGGGCGTCCAGGTCGAGGTCGGGCTGGTCCAGCACCACCGCCGTGCCCTTGGTGTCGATGCCGCGTCGGCCGGCCCGCCCGGTGATCTGGGAGTACTCGGCGGCGGTGAGCATCATGTGCGTGTCGCCGTTGAACTTGGTCGTCTTCTCCAGCACCACGGCGCGCGCCGGCATGTGGATGCCCAGCGCCAGGGTCTCGGTGGCGAACACGACCTTGATGAGCCCGGCGGAGAAGAGCTCCTCGACGATCGTGCGGAACAGCGGGAGCATTCCCGCGTGGTGGGCGGCGAGTCCGTTGACGAGGCCGGCGCGGAAGGCGGCGAAGTCGA
Source organism: Dietzia sp. CH92 (assembly GCF_032248695.1). NCBI lineage: Bacteria > Bacillati > Actinomycetota > Actinomycetes > Mycobacteriales > Dietziaceae > Dietzia > Dietzia sp. CH92. The sequence goes on from NZ_JAVHXC010000001.1 coordinate 113,787, forward strand.
GCGCGTCGAGATCGGGCTGCGGTACCTGTGCGACCGCGGCGTCGACGTGCGAGGCGATGCGCCGGGCCTCCTCGCCGGTCGTCAGGCGCAGCCTCGCGCGGCGCATCTGGGCGACGGCGCCGTCGCAACCCGCCCGGGAGAAGACGAAGTAGATCGCGGGCAGGAGCCGCTCGTCGTCGAGCCGTTCGATGACGTCCTGGCGGCGCGCCCACTGCGCGCGGGGGCGGGCGGCCACACGCTCGTCGTGGTAACCGGACCGCACCCGGCGGCGCTGGTCGGCCGCGGCGCGGACGGGGACGAGGTCGCCGTCGGTGTACAGCATGTGGGCCAGGGGTACCGGCCGGTGTTCGGACAGGACGACGGCCGTGTCGCCGCGGATCTCGGTGATCCAGTCGCCGAGCTCGTCGGTGTTGCTCAGCGTCGCGGACAGCCCGACCAGTCGCACGGCGGGGTCGAGGGTGAGGATGATCTCCTCCCAGACCACGCCTCGCGAGCGGTCGCCGAGGTAGTGGATCTCGTCCATCACGACGCAGTCGAGATCGTGCAGCGCCGACGAGGCGCCGTAGATCATGTTGCGCAGCACCTCGGTGGTCATCACCACGACGGGCGCGTCGGCGTCGATCGAGTGGTCGCCGGTGAGCAGGCCCACGTTCTCGGGGCCGAAGCGCTGCCGGAACTGCCGGAACTTCTGGTTGCTCAGCGCCTTGACGGGGGTCGTGTAGAAGCAACGCCCGCCTCCGGCGAGGGCACGGTAGGCGGCGTACTCGCCGACCAGGGTCTTGCCCGAGCCGGTCGGCGCGGACACGAGCAGGTTGCGCCCGGCGTCCAGGGCGGCGAACGCCTCGAGTTGGAAGGGGTCGGGCGCGAAGCCCTCGCCGGAGAGGAAGCCCTCCAGCAGATCGTCGGGTCGGGTCTCGTCAGGTGATGTCGTCATAGATCGAGCCGCCACCGGCCGGGGCCTGCAGCGGGCGGGTGTCACCCGGCGCGCGGGTGCCGGTGACGTCTGCTCCGGGGCCCGGGGTGCGGGTACTTGAGGTGCGGGCGCCCGCGGCGTCGGCGGAGGTGGGTGTGAGGGGGGCTGGTCGTTCGAGTGGGCCGGAGCCCCCGAGGCCGCCGGCGGGGGCGAGCGGCGAGGCGGATTCGTCGTCCACCTCGAGCCAGTCCTCGCGGGACCTCTTCCTGCGCTTGTCGTGGAGGCGGGCGAACTGGATGGCCGCCTCCACGAGGATGCACACCGCCACGGCCAACGCGAGCATGGAGAACGGGTCCTGGCCGGGTGAGGCGACCGCGGCGAAGACGAAGATGCCCATGATGATGCCGCGACGCGACCGCGCGAGCGTCTCGTAGCTCACGACACCCGCCACGTTGAGCATGGCGATGAGCAGCGGGATCTCGAAGCTGACCCCGAAGATGAGGATGAGCTGGATGAGGAACGTGAAGTACTGCGTGCCGGACAGGGCCGTGGTCTGGACGTTGTCGCCGATCGAGAGCAGGAACTCCAACGCGTGGACGATCACGACGTACGCGAGGACCGCGCCCCCGATGAAGAGCACCGCGGCCAGGATGGTGAAGACGATCCCGTACCGCTTCTCGTTCTTGTGCAGGCCGGGCGTGATGAACGCCCACAGCTGGTAGAGCCAGACCGGGCTGGCGAGCACGATGCCGGCGGTGGCGGCGACCTTGAGGCGGAGCATGAACTGCTCGAACGGGCCGGTCGCGAGCAGGCGGCATTCGTCGCCGTTGTCACCCAGCTGGAGCCGGGCCCCGGGCGGGATGTCGCAGTACGGGCCGGTGAGGATGCCGCCGAGCGAGGGTACGCCCAGGAACCCGGTGCCGTACCACCAGAAGCCGAAGCCGAGGGTGACCACGATCGCCGCCGACGCGATGAGCAGGCGGGTCCGCAGTTCGTAGATGTGCTCGATGAGCGGCATCGTGCCGTCGGGGTTGCGCGGCCTGCGGCGTCGCCGGGACAGCAGGCGACCGGCGCCGCCCTGGCGGGTGGCGCCGGTGTCCGTGGTGCCGGTCTGTGTCATGGACGAGGCGGCCTACTGCCCCTGCTGGCCCTGGCCGCCCTGGTACGGGGCGGTGGGGTCGCTGAACTGCTGACCCTGGGGCGGGGTCGGCTGCTGGTAGGGCTGCTGCGGCGCCTGCGGGTAACCCTGGGCCGGGGGCTGGCCCTGACCCTGGTACTGCTGGCCCTGCGCGGGGTACTGCTGCCCCTGCGCCTGGTACTGCTGCGGGGCCTGCGGCTGGTACTGCTGGGCCTGCGGCTGCGCGTACTGCGCGGCGTTCGGCTGACCCTGGGTGAGAGCCTGCGGTTCCTGCTCCTCGGCCGGCTTGTCGTCGTTCTGCATCTCCTTGATCTCGGACTTGAAGATGCGCATCGACCGCCCGAGGCCGCGGGCGGCGTCCGGGAGCTTCTTCGAACCGAACAGCAGGAGCACCACCGCGAGGACGATGAGCCAGTGCCAGATGCTCAACGCACCCATGTCAACCTCCGTTTGTCGGACAACACATTCATGCTAACGCACCGACGCCGTCCCGCGTCGGCGGGCGCACCCGCTGAACACACGGTGACCAGCGGGTTCACCGCCAGTTCACGCCCCGGCCGTCGAGTCTTCGCCCACGGTGTACACGGCGAGGCCGTCGGCGGCCCGTCGGGCGACCTCGGCCGCGAGCCCGGGGTCGACGGGCCGGACGACGTCGGCGTGGCCCAGCAGGAAGCGCAGGAGCCACTGGCGGTCGTGGTAGGCGATCTCGACGTCCAGATCGCCGTCCGGGCGGCGGACCACCGAGTGGAACCGGAACTCGTCGAGGAACCACGCCGCGGCGGCCGGGACACGGGCGGCCTCGAGGCGGAGGTCGCCCTCGCCGTCGTCCTGCGGCTCGGGCCCCAGCGCGCGGCGCGGTCCCACCGCCTCGACTCCGCTCATGCGGTCGGTGCGGAAGGTCCGCCACTGACCGGAGGAGCGGTCCACGCCGTGGAGGTAGGAGTGGCCGTCGGCGACGGACAGTCGCGCCGGGTCCACGACGCGTGTGGTGGAGGTGTCGGAGCTGGCCGAGTGGTAGACGAAGCGCAGGGCGAGGCCGCCGTGCACGGCGGTCCGCACCACGTCGGCGTCGGTGTCCGCCCGGACCCGCCTGGCGTCGTCGGCGGTGGCGCGGGCCTCGCTCCCGGTGGCCGTCCGCAGGGTCGCGAGCAGGTCACGCAACGCGCCCTGGTCGATCACCTCGGGCTGGTCCAGGAACACGGCCAGACCGGTCTCGAGGGTCACCGCCTCCGCGGCCGTGAGGCGGACGGGGCGGTCGATGCCCGCGGTGAAGGTGACCTCCACCATCTCGGCGTCGTCCAGGTCCTCGGAGGAGAACGCCAGGTCGATGAGGTCGCCGGGGCCGTAGCCGGGTAGACCGCAGGACCACAGCTGCCACAGGGCGTCGCGCAGTTGCTTCTCGCCCATGCCGAGGTCGCGGGCGGCGTCGGCGACGGGCACGGGCCCGCGCGTGTGGAAGTACGGGACCACGCTGAGCAGCGTCGCGAGCGGGACGGTGCGGGCGCTCATCGGGCGGCCTCCTCGGCGGCGGTGAGGATCGACACGACGCGCACCCGCAGTTCCGCGGGACGCAGGGCGACGGCGTCGGCGCCCTGGGCGGCCACCAGCGCGGACAGTTCGCCCAGCGGCGCCGCGAGCTCGAGGTCGGTGCCCGGGCGCCCGAAGCGCCGGGCCGGCGTGGCGGACCGGGCCATGGCGCGCAGTTCGGCCGCGCGACCGTCCGCCGCCCAGACCGTGGCCTCGAGCAGCGGGTTGAGCCGGGAGACGGCGTCGTCGAGGAGCGCCAGGACCTGCTCGGTGGGCGGCACGGCGGCGGTGCGGGCGGCGCGGCCGACGCGGACGTCGGAGATGCGGACGAGCCGGAAGGTGCGGGGTTCGCCGCGGTCGAGGTCGTGGCCGACGAGGTACCAGTGGCCGTGGCGCGAGCCGGTCCACCACGGTTCGACCCGCCGGGTGGTGGGGTCGGTCGCGCCGGCGGCCGTGTGCGAGAAGGTGATGGAGGTGCCCCCGGCGATCGCCTCGGCGACGAGGGCGGCGGTGGCCAGCTCGGTGGGGTCGGCCACGGAGACGGTGGCCCCGGCGTCGTGGACGGGGTCGATCCCGGCGGCCGTGAGCTTGGCCAGCGCGCCTCCGGCGTGGGCGGCGCGCTCCCCCTCGCGCCACACCTCCGCGGCGACGGCGAGGACGCCGGCCTGCTCGGGGGTGAGGGTGATCTCCGGCAGTTCGTAGCCGTGGGTGGGGATCCGGTACCCGGCCGGCGAGCCGGGGGCGAGCGACGGTCCCTGCTCCAGGGGGACGCCGACGTCGCGCAGTTCCCGCTTGTCCCGCTCGAACATCCGCAGGAAGGCGTTCTCGGATTCGCAGTCGTCGTATCCCTGGACCATCCTGCGGATCTCCTCGGCCGACAGGAAGGCGTTGGTCGACCGCAGGCAGATCACGAGGTTGACCAGTCGTTGCGACTTCGAGGTGGACACGTCAGGGAACGCTATCGTCCGAGCGCGGCGATGAGATCGTCGACACGCGGGTCGACCTCGGCGAACGGGTCGGTCAGCGCGACGGTGGGCAGGGTGCCGTCGGAGACCTTGAGGTGGACCCAGTCCACGGTGAAGTCCCGTCCGGCCCCGCGGGCGGCGGTGATGAACCGGCCGCGCAGCGCGGCGCGGGTGGTCTCGGGGGCCGTGCCGCGGGCCCGCTCGACCGCGGCGTCGTCGACCACGCGCGAGACCATCCCCCGGCGTTCGAGGACGGAGTGCAGGCCGCGCCCGGGCCGGATGTCGTGGTAGGTGAGGTCGAGCTGCGCGAGACGCGGGTGGTCGAGGTCGACGCCGGTGCGGTCCTGCACCTGCCGGATGAGCCGGAGCTTGGCGGCCCAGTCGACGTCGGCGGCGATCGCGTCGTGGTCCCCGGACTCGACGGCGTCGAGGATGCGCTCCCACAGCGCCACGCAGTACTCGACGTCGGGCCGGTCGTCGCGTTCCCAGCCGCCGGCGTCCAGGTAACGGTGGACCGTGGCGAGGAACTCGCGCTGGATCTCGAGCGCGGACATGGTGCTGCCGTCGGTCATCGCGACGGGCCGGGTGCCGGTGAGGTCGCGGCTGATCTCGCGGATCGCCCGGACGGGGTGGGCGACGGCCATCGGCCGCAGGGCGGTCCCGGCCTCGATCGCCTCCAGGACGAGCCGGGTGCTGGCCACCTTGAGCAGGGTCGTGGTCTCGATCATGTTGGAGTCGCCCACGATCACGTGCATGCGCCGGAAGCGCGTGGAGTCGGCGTGGGGCTCGTCGCGGGTGTTGATGAGCGGGCGCGAGCGGGTGGTCGCGGAGGACACGCCGTCCCACATGTGCTCGGCGCGTTGGGAGAAGCAGTACACCGGCTCGGCGGACTCCCCCAGGCCCACGCCGGCGGGGGTGCCGGGCAGGATCTTGCCGGCGCCGCAGATGAGCTGCCGGCTGACCAGGAACGGCAGGAGCGTGTCGGCGATGCTGCGGACCTGGGTGCTGCGGTCGAGCAGGTAGTTCTCGTGGCAGCCGTAGGAGTTGCCCACGGAGTCGGTGTTGTTCTTGAACAGGTAGACGCGGGCGTCGATGCCCTCGGCGGCGAGGGACTCCTCCGCGGCGAGGGCGAGGTCGTCGACGATCCGCTCCCCCGCCCTGTCGTGGGCCACGATCTGCCGGAGCCCGTCGCATTCGGCGGTGGCGTACTCCGGGTGGGACCCCACGTCGAGGTAGAGGCGCGCGCCGTTGTCGAGGAAGACGTTGGAACTGCGCCACCGCTCGACGACGGGGCGGAACAGGTAGCGCGCGATCTCGTCGGCGCCGAGCGAGCGGGCGCCCTCACCGGAGACGCTGGTGATCCCGAACTCGGTCTCGATACCGACGATGCGACGGATCATGGGCCTCTACTGACCGCCCTTCTGGACGTAGGACTTCACGAACTCCTCGGCGTTGGTCTCGAGGATGTCGTCGATCTCGTCGAGCAGCGAGTCGGCGGAGCTGGTGTCGGCGGCCTTGACGACCTGGCCGGCCTCGTCGTCGCCCTCGCCGGGTCCGCCGGCGTTCTTCTGGATCTGGGACATGGTGCTCTCCTTGCTGGTGCGGTGGGGCGTGGGTGCGGCCCGCGGGGCCCGTGCGGTTACGGGAACGGGTCGGGGCCGTCGGGGCTGAGGAAGTCGGGGTGGGCCGCGCAGTACTCGCGGGACCCGACGTAGGGGTCGGTGAGGTCGACGTGGCGGTCGTGGCCCCGGGAGTCGACGACGACGACGTGGTCCCAGCCGGCGGCGCGGATGCGGTCACCGAGTTCGGCGAGGAAGCGTCCCCGGGCCCAGGCCCGCGTTCGTGCGGGCGGGGTCGTGACGGCGGCCTCGACCTCGTCGACGGTGACCAGTCGGCGCATCGCCCCCTTCGCGACCAGACGGTTGTAGAGCCCGCGGTCGGGGTCGATGTCGTGGTACTGGACGTCGATGAGGGCCAGGCGGGCGTGGTCCCAGTCCAGGCCGTCGCGGGCGCGGAAGCCCTCGAGCAGCCGGAGCTTGGCGGGCCAGTCCAGGCGGTCGGCGCAGGACATGGGGTTCTCCTCGAGGGCGTCGAGGATCCCGCGCCATTCGTCCAGTACCCCGGGCGCCCAGTCGGGGTGGCCGGCGCCGTCCCCGATGACGTCCGCGACCCTGGCCCGGATCTCCCGCTGGAGGGCCAGGCCGGTGAGCTCACGCCCGTCGGGCAGCGCCACGCTCGCCCGGAGCGTGGGGTCGTGGCTGATGACGTGGACCGCCGCGACCGGGTCGACGGGCAGGAGGTCGGAGAAGTCGACGCCGGCCTCGATGGCGTCCAGGACGAGGCAGGTGGTGCCGATCTTGAGGTAGGTCGCCAGTTCGGACATGTTGGCGTCGCCGATGATCACGTGCAGGCGGCGCCAGGTCTCGTCCGAGGCGTGCGGTTCGTCGCGGGTGTTGATGATGCCGCGGCGCAGGGTGGTCTCGAGTCCGGTGAGGACCTCGATGTAGTCGGCCCGCTGGGAGAGCTGGTACCCGGCCTCCTCGCCGGACTGCCCGATCCCCACCCGTCCGGCGCCGCTGAAGACCTGCCGCGACAGCAGGTGGGGCGCCAGGCTCGTGGTGAGGCCGTCGAAGTCGACGTCGCGGCGCACGAGGTAGTTCTCGTGGGCGCCGTAGGAGGCGCCCTTGCCGTCGACGTTGTTCTTGTAGAGCTTGAGCTCGGCGTTGCCCTCGGTGGCCGAGGACTCGACGCCGGCGCGGTGCATGATCACCTCACCGGCCTTGTCCCAGATCACGGCGTCGCGCGGGGAGTCGACCTCGGGGGCCGAGTACTCGGGGTGCGCGTGGTCGACGTAGAAGCGGGCGCCGTTGGTGAGGACGCGGTTGGTCACCCCGAACTCGCCGGGGTCGTACGCGCGCGCCGCGCCGAGGTCGAAGCCGCGGGCGTCGCGCAGCGGCGACTCGGAGCCGTAGTCCCAGCGCGCCCCGTCCGCTCCCCCGGCGGCCTCGCCCGGGTCGGTGTAGGCCTTGACCACCTGGGTGGAGCTCACCACCGAGCTGAGCAGGGGCTGACCGACCGCGACGATGCCGAACTCGATCTCCGTGCCGATCACGCGGCCGCGCGCGCCCGGGGCCTCCGACCCGCTCACCGGTCGCCGCCCCGGTCGGGCACGGACACCTCGACGACGCGTTCGCCGCGCACACCCGACAGCCGCGCCCACTCCTGCGGGTTGGAGGTGTTGGGCAGGTCCGTGTTCTCGGCGAACTCGGCGTCGACCGCGTCGAGGAAGTCGTCTGTGGTCAGGCCCCGGCCGGTGCCGTGGACGATCTCCTTGATCGCGAGCTTCTTGGCCCGGTCGACGATGTTGCGCAGCATCGCGCCGGAGGTGAGATCGGCGAGATGCAGGGAGGACCGCCGACCCGAGGCGTAGACCAGATGCACGTAGGTCGTGGACTCGTCACGGGTGTAGAGCCGGTCGACGATGCGATCGATGAGCTCACGGACGTGCGTCTGCCCGTCGGTCCCGCCGATCTCGGCCGGGTCGAAACGCAGGTCCGGGGTGATGTACTTGCCCAGGATGTCCGCAGCGGCGTCCCTGTCGGGCCGGTCGATGCGGATCTTCAGGTCCAGGCGGCCGGGCCGCAGGATGGCGGGGTCGATCATGTCCTCGCGGTTCGACGCGCCGATCACGATGACGTTGCGCAGGTCCTCCACGCCGTCGATCTCCGCCAGGAGCTGCGGCACGATCGTGGTCTCCATGTCCGAGGACACCCCGGACCCGCGGGTGCGGAAGATCGAGTCCATCTCGTCGAAGAACACGATCACCGGATTGCCCTCGGTGGCCTTCTCCCGCGCACGCTCGAAGATCGACCGGATGTGCCGCTCGGTCTCCCCCACGTACTTGTTGAGCAGCTCGGGGCCCTTGATCGACAGGAAGTACGAGTTGGGGTACCGGCCGTCCGTGACGTCGTCCCCGCGGGCGACCGCGGCCGCCCGCGCCAGCGAGTGGGCCACGGCCTTGGCGATGAGGGTCTTGCCGCAGCCGGGCGGGCCGTAGAGCAGGACGCCCTTGGGCGGGGCCAGGTGGAACTCGCGGTACAGGTCGTGGTGGACGAACGGCAGCTCGATCGCGTCGCGGATCTGCTCGATCTGCGGGCCCAGGCCACCGATGTCGGAGTACTCGACGGTGGGGATCTCCTCGAGCAGGAGCTCGTCGACCTCGGACTTGGGTACGACCTCGTAGGCCACCCCGGCCTTGGGGTCCACCAGGACCGCGTCGCCCGGGCGGACGGGCGCCGGGTGGTCGGCCGTGCGCGTCCCGCGCAGGGCGGCGGCGAGCACGACGATGTGTTCCTCGTCGTTGCCCATGACGACCCGGGCACGCACCCCGTCGGCGAGCACGTCCCGCAGCACGGCGGTGACGCCGGTGACGGGCAGTTCGCCGGAGACCTCGAGGACCGTCATCGCCTCGTTGAGCCGCACGGTGACACCCGGGGTGAGGTCCTTTGCGTCCACGCCGGGGGCGATCGCCAGCCGCATCCGCCGGCCGGCGGCCATGACCTCGACGGTGTCCGGACCGGTGGGGCGGGCGAGGACGACCCCGTAGGTGCTCGGCGGGGTGCCGAGGCGTTCGACCTCGCCCTTGAGCGCCTCCAGCTGGTCGCGCGAGTCCTTGAGCAGTTCCGCGAGCCGGACGTTGCGGGCGCCGAGGGCGTCGATCTTGATCGACTTCTCGCGATCCGACCGGGCCCCCTCGTCGACCGCCCTGCGCAGCCGTGCGAGTTCGGCGCGGTCGACCGCCACCCTGTCCTCACCCTGACCGGCCGGGGAACGTCCCTCGGTCACGCGATCACCTGCCCTCCTGGTCGTCGACGGGTCTCCTCGTCGTCGTCCCCTCCACCCTATCGCCGGGGTGGGACGCGGGTGGGCGCGCGTTCCCTCAGCCCTTGCCGCTGCGCCGCTTGGGCTTGAGGGTGGTCACACCCTCGGCGAGGCGACGGGCGGTCACCAGGAACGCGGTGTGGCCCTGCATCCGGTGTTCGGGGCGCACCGCCAGTCCCACGACGTGCCACCCGCGGTTGATCGACTCCCACGCGCGGGGCTCGGTCCAGCACTGCTGCCGCCGCAGTGCCTCGACCACGTCCGACAGCTGGGTGGTGGTGGCCACGTACGCCACCAGCACGCCGCCCGGCACCAACACCTCGCTCACCGTCGGCAGGCACTCCCACGGGGCCAACATGTCCAGCACCACCCGGTCGACCTGACCACCGAGCGCCTCCACCGACGTCTCCGCCAGGTCCGCGACCCGCAGGTCCCAGTTGGCGGGGTGCTCGCCGTAGAACGTGCGGACGTTGCGCTCGGCGTGCTCGGCGTGATCTTCCCGGATCTCGTACGAGAACACCCGGCCCTCCGGGCCCACGGCGCGCAGCAGCGAGCACGTGAGCGCACCCGAGCCCGCACCGGCCTCCAGCACGCGCGCGCCCGGGAACACGTCGCCCTCGTGGACGATCTGCGCGGCGTCCTTGGGGTAGATGACCTGGGCGCCGCGCGGCATCGACAGCACGTAGTCGGTGAGCAGGGGACGCAGCGCGAGGTAGTTCGCGTCCTTGGTCGAGGTGATGACCGAGCCCTCGGGCGCACCGATGAGATCGTCGTGGCGCACCGCGCCGTGATGGGTGAAGAACTCGGCGCCCTCGACCAGGACGACGGTGTATTTGCGCCCCTTGGTGTCGGTGAGCTGGACGCGGTCGCCCACGACGAACGGACCGGATCGCTGCACGGGGGACCTCCAGTAGGACGGGGGGCCGGTTGTCCGACCGGTTGTCTACCCTGCCAGGTGTGACGGATCCCCTCGAAATCGGCGGCATCCCGGCAGCGGGCGACGTACCCCTTCCGGAGCGCAAGCCCCTCGCCCTGTCGGCCTCGCGCGCGTCCGACTACCGGCAGTGTCCGCTGCTGTACCGGCTGCGCGCCGTGGACCGCATCCCGGAGCCCAGGACGCGCGCCCAGGTACTCGGCACGGTCGTCCACTCCGTGCTGGAGGAGCTGTACGGACTCGAGCAGTCCGAGCGGGCGCCGCAGCGCGCCGCGGAACTCGTGCCCGCCGCCGTCGAGCGCTTCTACGCCGAGGAGGACGGCGCGACGGTGGTCCCGCTGTCCGACCGCGCCGACTTCCAGTCGCAGGTGGCGGCGCTGGTCGCGGCGCTCTACGGGGTGGAGGACCCGCAGCGCTTCTCCCCCGCCTCCTGCGAGCAGTACCTGGTCACCGCGACCGCGGCCGGGACCCCGCTGCACGGCTTCCTCGACCGGGTCGACGTCGCGCCCACCGGGGAGGTCCGGGTCGTGGACTACAAGACGGGCAAGCCCCCGCACCCGCGCTTCCAGGACCAGGCGATGTTCCAGATGCGGTTCTACGCCCTGATGTACCAGCGCATCCACGGGGTCCTGCCCGCCCAGCTCAAACTGATCTACCTCAAGAACGGCAGCTGGCTCACCTTCACCCCGGATCACGCGACGCTCGTCGAGACCGAGGCGTCACTGGACGCGCTGTGGTCGGAGATCGAGCGCGCCGGTCGGACCGGCGACTTCCGACCCCGGACGTCCCGCCTGTGCGACTGGTGCAATCATCAGGCCCTGTGCCCGGCGTTCGGCGGAACCCCGCCCGAGTACCCGGGGTGGCCGGGCACCCGCGTGGTCCCCGCCGGCGCGGACAACCTGCTCGCGGGTCGGAGAGAACCGAGGAACACATGATGCACGAGGCCTACTACGAGCCGCTGGGATCCGACGACGGCTGGGAGGTCTTCCGCGCGACCCCGCACACCGTCAGCGCCTGGGGCCCGGACCTGCAGCACGGAGCCCCGCCCTCGGCCATCCTCACCCGCGCCATGGAGCGCCTCGACGCCGGCGGCGACGCTCGCATCGCCCGCGTGGCCGTCGACCTGCTGGGGCCCGTCCCGCTCGGTGAACTGCGGACCCGCGCCCGCGTGGCCCGACCGGGCCGCCGGATCCAGCTGCTCGAGTCCGAGCTCGTCGCGGGCGGACGGACCGTCGCGCGGGCGAGCGCGTGGCGGCTGGCGACCGGCGACACCACCGGCGTCGAGCAGGCGGCCGAGGCGCCGCGCGTACTGCCGGACACCGATCACGACGGTGACTTCTTCAGCCGGTGGACCAGCGGCTACATCGACTCGCTCGAGATCCGCGGCGCCGAGGACGGCACCGTCTGGGCCCGGCCCACGCTGCCGCTGGTGGCCGGGGAGGAGCCGACCCCCGTCCAGCACGTGATGTGCGTGGCCGACATCGCCAACGGGGTCGGCGCGGTCCTCGACCCCGCCGAGTGGCGGTTCCTCAACACCGACCTCGTCACGCACCTGCACCGGCCGCCCGTCGGCCGGTGGATCGGCGTGGCCGCCCGGGCGTCGATCGGGCCCGACGGGGTCGGCGCGACCTCGGGGACGCTGTTCGACGAGCGCGGCGCGATCGGCGACACCCTGCAGGCCCTGCTCGTCGAGCGGGTCTGAAAACGCCGCCGGCCGGCCCCGCGCACGTAGCGCCGGGTCGGCCGGACCGTTTCCGGGAACGCCGGGGCGGATCAGCCCATGCGGCAGGAGCGGATGTCGGTGGCGATGATCGCCTTCGCGCCGGCCTCCGCCAGCTCGTCCATGATCGCGTTGACCTTTTTCCGGGGGACCATCGAGCGCACCGCCACCCAGGCCGGGTCGGCCATCGGGGACACGGTCGGCGACTCGATCCCCGGCGTGATCGCCGAGACGGAGTCGAAAATCTCCTTGGGGCAGTCGTAGTCCAGCATCATGTACTGCTGGGCGAAGACGACGCCCTGGAGCCGGGCCCGCATCCGCGCCACCGCCGGGGAGGACGCGGCGTCGGTGCGACCGATGAGCACCCCCGCGGAGTCGCACAGCACGTCCCCGAACGCCTCCAGGCCGTGCACCTTGAGCGTCCGACCCGATCCGACGACGTCGGCGATGCAGTCGGCCACCCCGAGCTGGATCGAGATCTCCACCGCCCCGTCGAGCCGGATCACCTCGGCCTCGATCCCGCGCTCGCGCAGGTCGCGCCGGACGATGTTGGGATAGGAGGTGGCGATCCGGGCGCCGGCGAGACGCTCGGTGGTCCACCCGGCGCCGGCCGGGCCGGCGTAGCGGAAGGTGGAGTGGCCGAAGCCCAGGTCGAGCAGTTCATCGACCTCGGCCATCGAGTCGGCCGCCAGGTCGCGGCCGGTGATCCCCAGCTCGAGGCGGCCCGAACCGACGTAGACGGCGATGTCCTTGGGTCGGAGGAAGAAGAACTCGACGTCGTTCTCGCGGTCGATGAGCGAGAGGTCCTTGCTCCCCTCGGGGCGGCGGCGGTAGCCGGCCTCGGAGAGCATCTCGGAGGCGGACTCGGACAGGGCGCCCTTGTTGGGCACTGCGACGCGCAGCATGATGGCGGCTCCGGAGGTTCGGTGCGTGCGGGTGGTGGGCGGGGCGGCGCCTACAGATGTCGGTAGACGTCCTCGAGGGTCAGTCCGCGCTTGAGCATCATGACCTGGGTCCAGTACATGAGCTGGGAGATCTCCTCCGCCAGCTCCTCGTCCGACTGGTACTCGGCCGCGATCCAGACCTCTCCGGCCTCCTCGATGACCTTCTTGCCCAGATGATGGACGCCCTTGTCGAACGCGGCGACGGTGCCGGACCCCTCGGGGCGCGCGGTGATGCGCTCGGAGAGCTCGGCGAACAGGGAGTCGAAGGTCTTCACGCGGGTCATTCTCCCACAGCCGCGCCCACGGGTGTCCCGGAGGTGAGGGCGTGGAGCCCCGCGACGTCGACGCCCTCCAACGTCAGGTGGGTGTGGGCCCCGGCGACGTCGGGTTGTGCGTCGGTGGACGGGACGTACAGGACCCGGCACCCGGCCGCGACCGCCGCGCTGGCCCCGGTGACCGAGTCCTCGACCGCGACCGCCGACCCGGGCTCGACGCCCAGCTCGGCGCAGGCGAGCAGGTACGGGTCCGGCGCGGGCTTGCCCTCGGTCACCATGCAGCCGGTCACCACCACGTCGAACCGGGACCGGTCGATGAACTCCAGCGGCACCACGGCGACATCGGCGGTGGTGTTGGTCACCAGGGCGACGCGCACGCCGGTCGCGGCGATGTCCGCCAGCAGCTCCTCGGCGCCCGGCCGCCAACGCATGTCGCTGCGCATCAGGTCCGTCACCCGGGAGTTGAGACGATGCGCGAGGCGGTCGAATTCCTCCCCCTCGATGCGGCGCCCGGTGTACTCGCCGAGGATCTCGAAGAACCCGTGGAGCGAGTTGCCCAGGGTGCGCCGCCGGGTCTCCTCGTCCAGCGGCCGGCCCATCTCCTCGGCGAGCTCGTAGACGGCGATGTCCCACAGTCGTTCCGTGTCGACGAGGGTGCCGTCCATGTCGAGGCAGACGGCGGCGGGCAGATGGTCCGAGGAGGTGCTGGTCACGGCCTACTGTCTACCCGAAGCAGGTGGACCGGGGGTGACTCGCGGCAGCACACCGGCGGCCCCGATCGACGTCAGCAGCTCTGCGGCGGGACGATGAACCGTTCCGTGTGCGTGGCGGAGGCGAACGGCGCCACCGAACCGGGGGCCACCGTGGGCAGGGCGGACCTGCTGGCGGTGATGGTGACCGCCACCCATCCCCGACCGGTGTGCGTGGCACCGATCCCCACCTCGGGACCCGTCGACTGCACGGTGTGCGTCCCTCGCGCGTCGGTGTCCATGTTGTGCCACTCGACCGTTGCCGAGTTGAACGGGAAGAGGGTGGCGGAGAAGTCGAAGGATCGGACCGGCTGGTCGAGATCCCTGGCGTTGGCGGCGATCGCCTGGTGGAACCTGTCGTCACCACCCCGCAGGCAGCTCGGGAAGACACCGAAGCGGATCGTGTGCTCGCCACCCAGAGGGAAGGGCATGCGGACGTCCCACGCGGGAGAGTCGTGCCACACCTGCGCGGAGGCCGCCGGGGCGGCGGCGACGGCCGCTCCCCCGGCGAGCACGACACCCGCCACGGCGAGGGCAGCGGACCTGCGGATGCTGGGCATGACGGACTCCTTCAGCCGGACTACTGTGAGCCTACTCACCCGGGCTGCGGCCGTACCTCTGTCCGACGGATCAGACGTTGAAGTACTTCGCCTCCGGGTGGTAGAGCACGAACGCGTCCGTGGACTGCTCGGGATGCAGCTGCAGCTCCTCCGACAGTTCCACGCCGATCCGCTCCGGCTCGAGCAGGTCGATCACGACCTTGCGGGACTCCAGATCCGGGCACGCACCGTAACCGAAGCTGTAGCGCGCACCGCGGTACTTGAGGTTGAAGTACTCCTCGATGCTGTCCGGGTCCTCCGAGGAGACGGCCCCCTCCGGCAGGGTCAGTTCGTCGCGGACGCGGCGGTGCCAGAACTCGGCCAGCGCCTCCGTGAGCTGGACCGACAAGCCGTGGACCTCGAGGTAGTCGCGGTAGTTGTCCCCGGCGAACAGCTCGTTGGCGAAGTCGGCGATCGGCGTGCCCATCGTCACCAGCTGGAACGGCAGGACGTCCACGGTCCCCTCGGCCTCGCAGCGCTCGCGGGAGGCCACGAAGTCGGGGATCGCCAGGAAGCGGGGCCGCTGCTGACGCGGGAACGCGATCTTGTGCAGTACCTCCGCGTCCGGACGGGGCTCGGCGAGCACCCAGATCTCGTCGCCGACCGAGTAGGCCGGGAAGTAGCCGTAGACCACGGCGGCATGCGAGAGGATGCCCTCGGTGGTCAGGCGGCTGATCCAGTCGCGCATCCGCGGACGGCCCTCTGTCTCCACGAGCTCCTCGTAGCTCGGACCCTCGCCGCTGCGCGTGCCCCGCAGCCCCCACTGGCCGAAGAACAGCGCGCGCTCGTCGAGGTGGCCGGCGTAGTCCGCCACCGGGATGCCCTTGGCGATACGGGTGCCCCAGAACGGCGGCGTCGCGATCGGCTGATCCGCCGCGACGTCCGACCGCTCGGGGACCACCACGGGCTCGGCCTCGGCCGCACGCTTGGCGGCGATCCGCTCGCTGCGCGCCCGGCGTTCACGCCGTTCCTCCGCCTTGGCGGCGGACTCCGAGGACTGCGCCATCGGCACACCGGTCCGCTTGGCGGTCATGACCTCGTCCATCAGCCGCAGGCCCTCGAAGGCGTCCCGGGCGTAGAACACGTCGCCCTGGTACATGTTGGCCAGGTCGACCTCCACGTAGGAGCGCGTCAGGGCCGCGCCGCCGAGCAGCACGGGGAACTCGTCGGCGATGCCCTCGGCGTTGAGCTCGGCGAGGTTGTCCTTCATCACGACGGTCGACTTCACCAGCAGCCCGGACATGCCGATCACGTCGGCCTTGTGCTCGCGGGCGGCGCCGATGATCTCCGAGATCGGCTGCTTGATGCCGATGTTGACCACGTCGTACCCGTTGTTGGACAGGATGATGTCCACGAGGTTCTTGCCGATGTCGTGCACGTCGCCCTTGACCGTGGCCAGCACGATGCGGCCCTTGCCGTCCTCGTCGCTGGCCTCCATGTGCGGCTCCAGGTGGGCGACCGCGGCCTTCATCGTCTCGGCGGACTGCAGCACGAACGGCAGCTGCATCTGCCCCGAGCCGAAGAGCTCACCGACCGTCTTCATCCCACCGAGCAGGTGCTCGTTGATGATCTCCAGCGGCGGGATCTGCTCCATCGCGGCGTCGAGGTCCTCCTCGAGCCCCTTGCGCTCGCCGTCGACGATCCGTGCCGCCAGCCGCTCCATCAGCGGCATCGCGGCGAGCTCGGCCGCGCGGGCGTCCTTGGCCCCGGCCGCGGAGACGCCCTCGAAGAGCTCCATGAACACCTGGAGCGGGTCGTAGCCCTCGCGGCGACGGTCGTAGACCAGGTCGAGCGCGACCTCCCGCTGCCGCTCGTCGATCTTGCTCATGGGCAGGATCTTGGAGCTGTGCGCGATGGCCGAGTCGAGCCCGACCTGGATGCACTCGTGCAGGAACACCGAGTTCAGGACCTGGCGCGCAGCCGGGTTCAGGCCGAAGGAGATGTTGGACAGGCCCAGCGTGGTGTGGATCCGCGGGTGCGCCTCGGTGAGCCTGCGGATCGCCTCGATGGTCTCGATGCCGTCGCGGCGGACCTCCTCCTGACCGGTCGAGATGGGGAAGGTCAGACAGTCGATGATGATGTCCTCCTCCGCCATCCCCCAGTTGTCGGTGAGGTCGGCGATGAGCCGCTCCGCGATCTCGACCTTGCGGTCGGCGGTGCGGGCCTGGCCCTCCTCGTCGATCGTCAGGCCGACGACGGCCGCGCCGTGCCGCGACACCAGACGCATGATCCGCTGGAAGCGGGAGTCCGGCCCCGCGCCGTCCTCGTAGTTGACCGAGTTGACAGCGCAGCGTCCGCCGAGCTTCTCCAGGCCGGCCTCGATGACCGCGGGCTCGGTCGAGTCCAGCATGATCGGCAGGGTCGAGGACGTGGCCAGCCGTCCGGCCAGCTCCCGCATGTCGTCGGAGCCGTCGCGACCGACGTAGTCCACACACAGGTCGACCATCTGTGCGCCGTCGCGCATCTGCTCCTTGGCGATGTCCATGCACGTGTCCCAGTCGCCGGACAACATGGCCTCGCGGAAGCGCTTGGACCCGTTGGCGTTGGTGCGTTCGCCGATCATGAGGATGCCGGCGTCCGCGCGCAGCGGGGTCGAGGTGTAGAGCGAGGCCACCGCGTTGACGGGCTCGACCCGCCGCTCGGCCTTCTCCCGCCTGCTCACCTGCTCCTTGAGGCGGGTGATGTGTTCCGGGGTGGTGCCGCAGCACCCGCCCACCATCGACAGGCCGAACTCGGAGACGAAGTCGGCCACCTGCGGCCCGAACTCCTCGGCGCCCAGCGGGTAGACGGCGCCGTGCTCGCCCAGCTCCGGCAGGCCCGCGTTGGGCATGACCGACACCGGGATGTCGGCGTGGCGGGACAGGTAGCGCAGGTGCTCGACCATCTCGGCCGGTCCCGTGGCGCAGTTCAGCCCGATCATGTCGATGCCCAGCGGCTGCAGCGCCGTCAGCGCCGCGCCGATGTCCGAGCCGAGCAGCATCGTGCCGGTGGTCTCGATCGTCACGTGCGAGATGATCGGCAGCCGGCGGCCCGCGGCCGCCATCCCGTCCTGACACCCGAGCACCGCGGCCTTGACCTGGAGCAGGTCCTGACTGGTCTCGATCAGGTACGCGTCCGCGCCACCGCGGGCCAGGCCCTCGGCGGCCCGGGCGTACGCCTCGCGCATCTCTCCGAAGGTGGTCTGTCCCAGCGAGGGCAGCTTGGTGCCGGGCCCCAGGGAACCCAGCACCATGCGCGGGGTCCCGTCCTCGGACGGGCCCATCTCGTCGGCGACCTTCCGCGCGATGGCGGCGCCCTTCTCGGCGAGCTCGCCGATCCGGTCCACGATGTCGTAGTCACCGAGGTTGGACAGGTTGCACCCGAAGGTGTTTGTCTCGACCAGGTCGGCGCCCGCGGCGAAGAACGCGCGATGGATGTCCTCCACCACGTCCGGGCGGGTCGCGTTGAGGATCTCGTTGCAGCCCTCGAGTCCCAGGAAGTCCTCGTCCACGTCGAGGTCGACCGCCTGCAACATCGTGCCCATCGCACCGTCGCCGATCAGTACTCGCCGGCGCGCGGCGTCCAACAGGGGCGAATCGAAATCGACAGACATGCGGACCAGTGTATGGGTGGGTCGGGAACAGAGGTACGTAGGCTGTACTAATGACTGTCGAATGGAGTCCCGACGGGCATCTCGATCTGGAGAGCCCGGTGATGATCGTGGCCTTCGAGGGCTGGAACGACGCGGCGGACGTGGCGACCGGCACCATCGAACACCTCGCGCTCAACTGGGAGGCCCGCCAGATCGCCGAGGTCGGCGGAGACGAGTTCTTCGACTACCTGGAGCAACGACCCGTCGTGAAGCATTCCGGAGGGGTCTCCCGGTCGGTGGAATGGCCGCGCATCGTCGTCTCGGCGTGCCGGCCGGACGGCGTCGCGAACGACGTCCTGTTGGTCCGCGGACCCGAGCCCGCGCTGAAGTGGCGACGGTTCGCGTCGGAGTTCATCGACCTCGTCGACACCCTCGGCGTCACCCAGGTCGTGCTGCTGGGCGCCTACCTGGCCGACGTGCCCCACACCCGCCCGGTCCCCCTGACCGGCGCGGCGTTCAGCCGCCAGCGGATGACGACGATGGGTGTGGCCCCCTCCGACTACGAGGGGCCCACCGGGATGTCCGGGGTGTTGCAACAGCTGCTCACCGAGGCCGGCGTGCCCACCCTGAGCCTGTTCGCGGGAGTGCCCCACTACGTGGCCTCACCGCCCAATCCGCGGGGGACCGAGGCGATGCTGTCTTGGCTCGCCGAGAACCTCGGGATGGCGGTGCCGATGGACGCCCTGCGCGTACAGGCCCGGACCTGGGCCGAGCGAGTCGACGCCGCGGCGGGCGAGGACGAGGACCTGCGCGACTACATCCGGTCCCTCGAGGACCGGCTCGACGAGGCGTCGGGGGTGACGCCGGGCGTCGACCCGGAGCCCGACCGTGGCCGCGCCGCCGGCGGTGAGGCGATGCCGCTGGTCGACGGCGAGGCGATCGCCGCCGAGTTCGAGCGCTTCCTGCGGGGCGACCGGGACGAGCCCGACGCCGGCTGAGCCCGTCTCCGGGGCGGGCGCCGCGGGCCGGGCCCGCCGGGCGCGGGCGTCAGGCGGGGATGGTCGGGATGCCCAGCAGGGCGTCCAGCGCGGTCGCCACGGCCGCACCCGCGGTCGGATCGGAATCGTCACCGCCGACGGTGGCCTCGGCCCACGCGTCGATCCCCGCGAGTGCTCCCGGGGTGTCGAGATCGTCCGCCAGCCGCTCCCGCAGGGCCGCGATCACGGGCGCGGCGTCCGCGCCCGCACCCCGGGCGATCGCCCGGCACCAGAGGTCGTGGCGGGCGCGGGCCCGCTCGAGGAGCTCGTCCGACCAGGAACGGTCCACGCGGTAGTGACCGGCGAAGAGCCCGAGCCGGATGAGTGCGGGGTCGACCCCCTGCTCCCGCAGCGCCTGCACCCGCACGAGGTTGCCGAGCGACTTGCTCATCTTGACGCCGTCGAGCCCGATCATCGCGGCGTGGACGTAGAAGCGGGCGAACGGTCGTCGACCCGTGGCGGCCTCCGCGTGCGCCGCCGAGAACTCGTGGTGCGGGAACGCCAGGTCGCTGCCCCCGCCCTGGATGTCGAACTCCATCCCGAGCCGGTTCCGGGCGATCGCCGAGCACTCGATGTGCCACCCCGGTCGGCCCGCCCCCCAGGGGCTGGGCCACGACGGCTCCCCGGGACGTTCGACCCGCCACAACAGGGCGTCCAGCGGGTGCTCCTTGCCGGTTCGGTCCGGGTCGCCACCGCGCTCGGCGAAGGCGGCCGCCATCTCGTCGTCGTCGTACCCCGACTCGTACCCGAAGTCGGCGGTGGCTCTATGTCGGTAGTACACGTCGGAGTACCCGTCGACGTCCGGATCGATCCGGTAGGCGTGACCGCGGTCGAGCAGTTCACCGACCATCTCCACCACCTCGTCGATCGTCTCGGTGGCGGCGACGTAGTCGCGCGGCGGCAGGACCCGCAGCGCCTCCATGTCCGCGCGGAACAGGTCGGTTTCCCGATCCCCCAGCTCTCGCCAGTCCACGCCGTCGCGCTCGGCCCGCTCGAACAACGGGTCGTCGACATCCGTCGTGTTCTGCACGTAGTGGACCTCGTGGCCCGCGTCGAGAAGCTGCCGGTAGACGAGATCGAACGTGAGATACGTGGCCGCGTGTCCCAGGTGGGTGGTGTCGTACGGCGTGATCCCGCAGACGTACATGCCCGCCACCGGACCCGGCGCCACCTCGCGGACCTCACCCGTGGCCGTGTCGAACAACCTCAGGGGGACGCCGTCGCCGGGAACCGAGGGGATGACAGGCGAAGACCACGAGTGCATGGGCCCGAGTCTAGAGACCGCCCGGTCAGAACAGCGGCCAGGGTAACGGGTAGCCCGGCCCGGGGACAGGGAACAGCCGGCTCGTGAGCAACACGTCGACCCGGGCGGCGAGGGCGTCGATCTCGGCCTCGGCGAGCAGGTCGGCGAGGGTGCCGCGCAGAGCGCCTTCCCCCGCCAGGCCTGCCCGGAGACGTTCCAGGCCGGCGATGTCGCCGCCGTCGAGGGGCTGGCCCGCCCACCCCCACAGGACGGTGCGCACCTTGGGGTCGGTGTGGAACGACAGGCCGTGGTCGATCGCCCACACCACGCCCGCGGCGTCCACCAGGACGTGCCCGCCCTTGCGGTCGGCGTTGTTCACCACGTGGTCGAACAGCGCGATCCTGCGCAGCCTCTCGTCGGTGACGTGGGCGACGACCACGTCCTCCCCGCGGGAGCCTTCGCCCCGCAGCACCACGGCGCGGCCACGCGGCACGGCGTCGGCCGGATGGACGTCCACGGGATCGTGCCCCGGCACCGCTGCGCGGTCGACCTCCTCGATCCACCTCTGGGCCATGCCCGGGCCGCCCGGTCCGTGGGCCGCGACGGTCTCGGGCACCAGGGCCCAGCCGGCCGCCTCCGACACCGCGTAGGCGGCGATCTCCCGGGCCGCGAGACTGCCGTCCGGGAAGTCCATCAGCGGCCGCTCCCCCGCCGTCGGCTTGTACACCCAGCTGTCACCGCGCTCGTCGACGCAGTGGTACACCGCGTTGCTCCCGGACGGGATCCGGGACAGGACGGTGAGCTCGGGACCCGACGGGCGGTCGCTCACGGGTCGATGAGGTCGGTGAGCGCCTCCCCCGACCGCGGGAGGTACCCGTTGAGGCGGACACACAGGTGGCCGGTCGTGTCGATGGGCTCCCCGCACAGCGGGCACGGCGCCCGGCCCGCCGAGACGACGCGTTCGCTGCGCAGCACGAACTGCCGGGCCCGTTGCGGCGTGAGGAACACCCGCAGCGCGTCGGGGGCGTCCTCGGCGTCCGACAGCACCACCGACTCGTCCGTGGCCGACGGATCCATGGCGAGCAGCTCCACCACGATCTGGTTGCGCTCGCCGTCCCAGCCCAGCCCCATCGTCCCGACCTGGAACTCCGCGTCGACCGGCATCTCCAGCGGGTCGAGATCGTCGACGACGCCCCCCGCCGGAGGGACGGGGATGTCGGACTTCGCGGCGATCTCGTCGAGCAGATCCCCCATCCGCTCGGACAGGATCTGCGCCTGCTGCTTCTCGCAGCGGACCGAGATCGTCCGCCCCGCCTCGCTGGCCTGGACGAAGAAGACGCGCTCGCCGGGCTGGCCGACCGTGCCCACCACGAACCGGGCCGGATCGCGGAACTCGTGCACTGCCCTGCTCATGCCGGTCGTCTCCTCGTGTGCTCGGTGGTGGTGCGGATCATCAGGGTACGTTCCCGCCGGGTACCGCGTCGGAGCTGGCATGGCCCGGTGTCGGCTCGCCGACCGGGCCGACCGGTTCCCCCCGCAGACTGGCGAGGTCACCGCCCGTGTCGTTGACCCGCAGGACGAACGGTCGGTGCGGGGTGTACCGCACCACCGACACGGAGGCCGGGTCCACCACGATCCGCTGGAACTGGTCCAGGTGCATCCCGTAGGCGTCGGCGAGGACGGCCTTGATCACGTCCCCGTGACTGCACGCCACCCACAGCACGTCCCGCCCCGCCTGCTCGGCGAGACGCCGGTCGTGCCGCCGGATCGCCGTGACCGACCTGCCGGCCATCCCGGCCAGTGATTCGCCCTCCGGGAACTCGGCGGACGACGGGTGCTGCTGCACCACCGACCACATCTTCTCGGAGACGAGATCCTTGAGAGGGCGGCCCGTCCACGTGCCGTAGTCGACCTCGACGAGATCGTCCTCGATCTGGGGTTCCAGGCCGAAGCACGCGGCGAGCGGCTCGATGGTCTCGCGGCACCTCTTCAGCGGTGACCGCACGACCGCCTCGACGGGCAGCCCCTCCAGACGTCGGCACAGGTCCTGCGCCTGCGCGTGACCCGTGTCGTCGAGCCCGACCCCCGGCGTGCGTCCCGCAAGGGTGAGCGCGGTGTTGGCTGTGGAGCGGCCGTGCCGGAGCAGGATGACGGTCATACCGGCAGGTTACCGACGCCGGGGCGGGTGCGGTCAGGTCGCCGGGATCGTGCCCGTGCCGAGAAGGACCATCACGAGCGCGCCGAGGAGGATCCGGTAGCCGGCGAACCAGGCGAGCGAGTGGTTCTGGACGAACCTGAGGAACCACGCGATGGCGGCGTAGCCGATGACGAAGGCGATGGCGGTACCGACCAGGAGCTGCACCCCGGTCGCGGACTGCCCCACCGACGGTTCGAACGCGTCCGGGAGGCTGAACAACCCGGAGGCCAGCACCGCGGGGATGGCCAGGAGGAACGAGAACCGGGCGGCCGCCTCGCGTGACATATTGAGGAACAGGCCGGCCGAGATGGTGCCTCCCGAGCGGCTCACCCCGGGGATGAGCGCCAGGCACTGTGCGAGGCCCATCACGACCGCGTCCTTCATGGTCAGCCCGTCGAGTGTCTTGGCGTGGACGGGGCGGTCCTGGCGGCCGACCTTCTCGGCGAGCAGGAAGACGAAGGAGAAGACGATGAGCACGACCGCGGTGATCCAGAGGTTGCGGGCGGCGTCGCGGATGAAGTCCTTGCCGAAGAACCCGATGAGCGCGATCGGGATCGAACCCACGATGACGAACCAGCCGAGCCGGTAGTTCGGATCTGCCCGCCGGGCGGGGTCGAACACGCCGCGGAACCACGCGACCAGGATCCGGACGATGTCCTTGAAGAAGAACACCAGGACGGCGAGTTCGGTCCCGAGCTGGACCACGGCCGTGAACGAGGCGCCCGCGTCCTCGCCGAAGAGCCACGTGGAGAAGATTCTCAGATGTCCCGACGAGGACACGGGCAGGAACTCGGTGAGTCCCTGGAGCGCGGACAGGACGACGACCTGGAGCCAGGACATCCCCTCCACGCCCTGGGCGAGGACCGTTGTGTTCACGCGCGCTGTTTCCTCTCGGCCGCCGGCGGTCCGGACGCGGTCGCGTCACGGCACGCCGCGAGAGTAGTCGCCCGGACCTGGACGGGGACGGTGGACCCGCGTGGTGGACAATGGCGGGCAGTCGAAAGGAACACCGTGCACCGACGTGTCCTCCGCCGTTCCGGCGTGCCCGCCGCTCTGACCGCCCTCGCCATAGGACTGACCGCCTGCTCCTCGCCCACCAGCGAGCTCGAGGAGCAGAACCGGGTCGCGCAGGGCAACGCGGTGCCCGCCGAGTCCCCGCAGGTCTCCGACCCGGCCGGGGGCGAGCTCGTCCCCGTCCCGGGATCGGTCCGCACCCTGGTCGCCGTGGGTGACCTGGTGGCCGCGCAGGTGGACAGCCCGCCCTCGCTCGAGCTGGGGCGTGTCGACGGCACCAGCTGGAGCGCGGAGGACTCCGTCCCCCTGCCCGACGGTGCCGGCCCCGCCTCGGCCGCACACGACGGCTCCGTGTTGGTCCCCCACGCCGACGGGGTCGTGTGGGTCTCCCCCGACGGCGGGGTCCGCGAACTCTCCGGCCTGGGGCCGGTCACGGCCGCCGCCCTGACCCTCGACGGGCGCCTGCTCACCGGCAGCCCCGACGGGCAGATCGTCATACGGGATGCCGACGGCACCGAGGAGCGCCGTGTCGACGGGTTGACGTCGGTCGACGCGATCAGCGTCGCCCGGGACGGGTCCGTGACCGCACTGAGCCGGCCGGACACCGTGATCGCCACCATCGACCTCGAGGCGGACCACGCGGGCCCGCTCCTGCGCGCCGGCAAGGGCGCCGGTCTGGTCGACGAGCTCGGCGAGGGGTCGCTGATCGCGAGCGACACCGTCGGCGACACGCTGTTGGTGTACTCGACCTCGCCGGTCCGGCTGCACCAGCAGTTCCCCGTCGCCGCCGCCCCGTGGGCGGTGGCGGAGGACCCGGCGCGGCGGGTCGTGTGGGTCGCCTCCACCGGGACGAACACCATCCAGGCGTACGATCTCGGCGACGGTGTGGGGATCCTGCGCGCGGACATCCCGACGATCCGCCAGCCCGACTCCCTGGCGGTCACGGCCTCCGGCACCGTGGTGGTCGGGTCCGCCGACGGCGCGGGGTTGCACCTCCTCCGTCCGGCCCTCACCGAGCCGGCGAGCTGATCGCACCGACGACCCACGTCCCATCGAGGAGGACCGTGTACGCACTGCTCAAGAAGGTGATGTTCCGCTTTCCCGCGGAGCGGATCCACCACCTGGTGTTCGGCCTGCTCAAGCTGCTGACCCTGGTACCGCCCCTGGGCGGCGCCGTGCGGAGGGTCCTGGGCGTTCGCGATCCGGTCCTCTCGCAGGAGGTCCTCGGTCGCACCTTCCCGGGCCCGTTGGGGCTCGCCGCCGGTTTCGACAAGAACGCCGCGGCCGTGGACTCCTGGGGCGCGATCGGGTTCGGCTTCAGCGAGGTCGGCACCGTCACCGCCTCCCCCCAGCCGGGTAACCCGACCCCGCGGTTGTTCCGGCTCGTGGAGGACCGCGCCGTCCTCAACCGGATGGGCTTCAACAACCACGGTGCCGGGAACGCGGCCAACAACCTGCGCCGTCGCCGCAGCACCGACCCGGTGGGGATCAACATCGGGAAGACCAAGGTCGTGCCCGCGGAGGACGCGGTCGGTGACTACGTGGCGTCCGCGACGATGCTCACCGGTCTGGCCGACTACCTCGTCGTCAACGTGAGCTCCCCCAACACCCCGGGCCTGCGGGACCTGCAGGCCGTGGAGTCGTTGCGGCCCATCCTCACCGCCGTCCGGGACGTGGCCACGATCCCGGTCCTCGTGAAGATCGCGCCGGACCTGGACGACGCGGACATCGACGCGGTCACCGACCTGGTGCTCGAACTGGGCCTGGCGGGGATCGTCGCGACCAACACCACGATCTCGCGGGAGGGTCTGCGGACCCCGGCCGCGGAGGTCGAGGCCCTGGGGGCGGGCGGGATCTCCGGCGCGCCGGTGGCGGCGCGGTCGCGCGAGGTGCTCGCGCGGATCCACGCCCGCGCGGGCGGCCGGCTGGTCATCATCTCCGTCGGCGGGATCGAGACCCCCGAGGACGTGTGGGACCGCATCACGCACGGGGCGCACCTCGTGCAGACCTACACCGGGTTCATCTTCACCGGGCCCTCGCTCCTGCGCGGGACCAACCGTCTGGTGGCCAGGCGCCTCCGCCAGGCCGGATTCGGGTCGCTGGCGGAGGCGGTCGGCTCGGCGGTGCGCTGAGCCGCGGAGTCGACCTCCGGGCCCCGGGCGCACCGCCCGGGGCCCGCTACTGCTCGTAGATGCCCGTCACGGTGCCGCGGGCCAGTCCCTGCCCGAAGAGGTTGAAGCCGACGAACGCGCACGACGCGTCATCGCCCAGGTCGAGCTCGGCTCCCACGGCGTGTACGGCGAGGATGTACCGGTGCGGGCCGTGACCCGCCGGCGGTGCCGCGCCCACGAAGCCCTTGAACCCGGCGTCGTTGCGGACCACCACGGCGCCCTCGGGCAGGCCCGAGGTGTCGTCCCCCGTGCACGCGCCCTCCGGCAACGACGTGACGTCCGCGGGGATGTTGGCCACCGACCAGTGCCAGAACCCGGACGCGGTGGGCGCGTCCGGATCGAACACGGTCACCACGTACGTCCTGGTGCCCTCGGGCCCGGCGCTCCAGCTCACCTGGGGCGACTTGTCCTGGCCGCCCTCGACGCCCATCGTCCCGCCGAGCTGCGCGGCCGTCAGCGTGGCGCCCTCGGTGAACGACTCGCTGGACACCTCCAGGGCGGGCAGATCCGGAAGGGCGGCATACGGGTCGGGCACGCGGAACTGGGTCATGGTTCTCCTCCTGTGATCGGTCGGTGTGGAGTGGTCCTCCAGCCGGTCACGTCCCTGTCTACCAGCGATGACCGGCCCGCGGGACGTGCGGAGGGACCGCGATTTGGTCCTTGGTCCGGGCATCGACTAATGTCATTCCTCGCACGGCCAAGACGGATCAGAACCGATCCGGGGAGGCCATCAGTGTGCAGGCGCGAGTGGCGGAATGGCAGACGCGCTAGCTTGAGGTGCTAGTGTCCTATTAACGGACGTGGGGGTTCAAGTCCCCCCTCGCGCACACTGTGTCGAGACAGTAGAAGGGCCCCGGATCCGAGAGGAACCGGGGCCCGCTCTCGTCTCGCGGGAAGGTTCCCCGATGCCCCGGACCCCGGTCCCCGCCGGTCTACCCGGCCGCGTGCTGGACGCCCTGGGCCGGTCCACGGCCACCCTCGCGCGCGCGGTGGATCGACGTCTCGACGCCCTGGGGCTGGCCCCGCCGCCGCTCGACCTGCCGCCCGGGGTCCGCGACGACCTCCGCGAGGTGTTCGCCGGCACCGTCGATCCCGCCCGTGTGACGATCCGCCGCGGTCACGTGCCCGGTGTCCCGCACCGGCGTGCGTTCGCCCTGCCCGGTCTCGTCTACCTCGGGGCGGACCCCGGGGTCGTCGGCGTCCCCGGAAGCAGGGCACCTGACGGCAGTGCACCCGACGGCAGTGCACCCGACGGCAGTGACCCCGACGGCAGTGACCCCGCCGCGGTCCGGCCGCGGGCCACCCCGACACTCGTCCACGAGCTGGTCCACGTCTGGCAGGGGCGCTTCCTGGGCCCGCGGTACGTCGTGCGGGCCCTGGGCGAGCAGGTCCGCCTCGGTCGACGCGCCTACGACTGGCGGGCGGCCCTCGAGCGACGCGACGCCGCACACGGGTCGGGAACGGGACACGGGTCGGGCACCGCACGGAGGCGGGGAGCGACGCGCGCGCGGACCGCGCTGCCCGTGGAGGCCCACGCCCAACTCGTGTCCGAGGCGTACGCCGCCCGGTACGGTCCCACCAGGTCGCCGGCCCTCTCCGGGCGGGACGAGCACCTGCGGGCGGTCGAGGAGGTCCTGTCCGGTCTGCGCGCCGGTGACGCGTCCACCCTGCGGGGGCGGACGGTTTAGGGGCTGACCACCTCGTCGTCGTACCGTAATCGGGTGACCGGCAACGACCCAGACAGTATCGACCCCGCCGACCTCGAGACCTGCCTGCGCGTCCTCGACCAGGCCGCGGCGCTCGGCGAGGACCACCCCGACTCGATCCGGGTGCAGCGGTCGGTGGGCCACATGTTCAAGCTCCTCAAGAAGGCGCGGCGCGCCGAGGTGCGACGCGCCCGCCAGGAGGCCGACAAGGCCGTCATCGAGGCCACGGCCACCGGCTCCCCCACCCGCATCGACGACGAGACCGCGGGCATCCGGCTCGTCTCCAACGCGCCGGGGGCCGTCGCGGGCCACCTGCAGCGCGCAATGGCCTGTTACGTCTGCAAGCGGCGCTTCACCCAGGTCGACGCCTTCTACCACCAGCTGTGCCCCGAGTGCGCGGCCAAGAACCGCGCCCGGCGCGACCCGGCGATGAACCTGACCGGGCGTCGCGCCCTGCTCACCGGCGGGCGCGCGAAGATCGGGATGTACATCGCGCTCATGCTGCTGCGGGCCGGCGCCGACGTCACCATCACCACCCGCTTCCCCCGCGACGCGGTGCGGCGCTTCGCGCAGATGGACGACTACCCCGACTGGGCCGACCGCGTCCACGTGATCGGCGTGGACCTGCGCGACCCCGCCCAGGTGGTCGCCCTGGCCGACGAGGTGGCCGCCGCCGGGCCGCTGGACATCCTCATCAACAACGCCGCGCAGACGGTGCGCCGCTCCCCCGGCTCGTACTCAGGTCTGGTCGAGGGCGAGTCCGCGCCGATCACCGGCCGCGCCGCCGACATCCCCATGATCACGATGGGGCGCACGTCCGAACTGCACCCCGCGGCCCTCATGGGCGGTGAGTCCGCCCTCATCGGGTCCGAGGAGGCCGAGCGGGAGGCCGACCACATCGCGACCCTCGCCCTGCAGGCCGGGTCGTCCTCGCTGGAACGGATGGCCGCCGGCACCGCCATCGACGCCGGCGGGCTGCTGCCGGACGTGGTGGACCACAACAGTTGGGTGGCCACGGTCGAGCAGGTCGAGCCGATGGAGATGCTCGAGGTGCAGCTGTGCAACTCGGTCGCCCCGTTCATCCTCGTCTCCCGCCTGCGCCCCGCGCTGGCCGCGTCGCAGGCGCGGCGCAAGTACGTCGTCAACGTCTCCGCCATGGAGGGCCAGTTCTCGCGCCGCTACAAGGGCGCCGGCCACCCGCACACCAACATGGCCAAGGCGGGCCTCAACATGCTCACCCGCACCTCCGCGGAGGAGATGTTCACCGAGCACGGGATCCTCATGACCGCCGTGGACACCGGCTGGATCACCGACGAGCGCCCCCACGTGACCAAGGTCCGCCTGCACGAGGAGGGCTTCCACGCCCCGCTCGACCTCGTGGACGGTGCGGCGCGCGTGGTGGACCCCATCGTGCGCGGCGAGGCCGGCGAGGACCTCTACGGCTGCTTCCTCAAGGACTTCGAGCCGAGCCCGTGGTGAACGCCGACGCCGTCCACCTCATCCTGGCCGGCCAGGTCGTGCCCGCCCTCCGCGCGGTGGTCGCCGACCTCGGCGGTGACGGACCCGGCACCCTGGTGCACACCCGCCCGACGGCCGAGGGGGCCGCGTGGCCCACCAACACCGCCGCCGCGACCGTGCACCACCTGTGCGGCGTCGTCACGTCGTGGGGCGCCGCGTGCCTGGGCGGTGAGGACGTGGAGCGCGAGCGCGACGCCGAGTTCACGTACGCCGGCCCCGTCGGCCCCGAGCTCGACCGCCTCGCCGCGCTCGTCGACCGCCTGCCGGCCTGGACCGCCGCGGCGCTCTCGCGCGGGGACCTGGCCCACCCCACCGGCACGGCCTTCGACGTCGCCGGTGGGCGCCGCGCCGGGACGCTGACCGTCGGGTGGGTGCTCGGCCACATCCTCCACGACCTCGCCACCCACGCCGGGCACCTCGAGCTCACCCGGGACGTCCTGCTCGCCGGGGCCCGCCAGCGGTGACACGCACGCCGGTCCTGCTCGACTGCGACCCGGGGATCGACGACGCCCTGGCGATCGCGTACCTGGTGGCCGCGCACCGCGCCGGGCGGATCGACCTCGCCGGGCTGGTGTGCACGGCCGGCAACGTGGGGCTCGACGACACCGTCGCCAACGCCCTGGCCTGGCTCGACCTCGCGGACGCGCCGGAGCTCCCGGTGGCCGCCGGGGCGCCCGGTCCGATCGCCGTGCCCCACGTGCTCACCCCCGAGACGCACGGTCCCCGCGGCGCGGGTCACGCGGAACTGGGGGCGACGACGACGAGGGCCCTCGACCCCCGCGACGGTGCCCGCCTCTGGGTGGAGCTGGCGCGCGCACATCCGGGTGGGCTGGTGGGGATCGTCACCGGTCCCTCGTCCAGCCTGGCCCGGGCCGTGGCGCTCGAGCCCGCTCTCCCCCGCCTGCTGCGCGGTCTGGTCGTGATGGGCGGGACCTTCCACGGCCACCCGGGCAACACCACGCCGGTCAGTGAGTGGAACGTCGACGTGGACCCGGAGGCCGCCGACCGCGTGTGCCGGGCGTGGGAGGAGGCCCGCGTCTCCGATCCCGCGGTGCCCGCGCCCCTGTGGTGCGGGTTGAATCTCACCGAGCGGGCCGTGTGGACGCCCGCGCGGTCCGAGCGGCTCCTGGCCGCCTCCGACACCCCGCTCACCCGCGCCCTGGTGGACGCGCTGCGCTTCTACTTCGAGTTCCACGAGTCCGTCGGCGAGGGCTACCTGGCCCAGGTCCACGACCCGCTGGTGGCGTGGCTGGCGCTGCACCCCGACGCGGTGGTGTCGGCGCCGGCGCACGTGCGGGTGGAGTGCGCCGGCGAGCACACCCGTGGGATGACCGTCGCCGACGTCCGCGGTCAGCGGGGGCGGGTCGACAACGCCCGGATCGCCACCGACGTGCGGCTGCCGGGCGGGCCGGACGCGGTGCTGGACGAGGTCTGCGGGGCCATCACGACGCTGGGCTAGTTGTCGGGCCGCGTGAAGTTCCGCGTCGGGGGCGCCGGGTCGGGCACGCAGTCCGCGGTGGCGTGCCCGCGCAGGGAGGTCGCGCAGGCCACGCCCGCCGCCGCGCCGGTGCCCACCGCGATCGGGACCAGCTGCAGCCCCGTCACGATGTCCCCGGCCGCGTACACCCCGGCCACACTCGTCAGCTGCAGCGAGTTCACGGTGATGCCGCCCTCGTCGTCCAGCTCGCAGCCCAGCGATTCGGCCAGGTCGTTGGACGGGTGGTGTGCGTAGGAGAAGAAGACCTTGGCGCCGCGGACCAGTCTCCCGTCGTCGAGTCGCACCCCCTCCAGGGCCCCCGGTTCGCCGACGAGCTCGCGGGCGACGCCGTCGATCACCTCGATGTCGTGTCGGGCGCAGGCGGCGCGTTGGTCGTCGTCGAAGGCCGGGTCGGACTCGCTCTCCGTGATGATCACGACCTCCGAGGCCCAGTCCAGCAGCTCCGACGCGTACGCCGGCACGTGCGAGCCGACCCCCAGCACGATGACGCGCTGGTCCGCGGCGGTGAGGCCGTCGCACGCGGGACAGTGGTGCACGTCCGTCCCGTAATGCGCACCGATCCCCTCGAGGTCGGGCAACCGGTCCCGCACCCCGGTCGCGAGGATGATCCGTTTGGCGACCACGGTGACCTCCTCGCCCCCGCCCGGTCGGATGCGGGCGATGAACCGGTCGTCGGCCTCCTTCTCGAGGCCGACGACGTCCCCGCCCAGTCGGCGAACGGTCGGGTAGCGCTCGAGCCCCTCGTGGATGTTCGCGTAGTACTCGGCGGGGCTGGTGGGGCCGGTGCCGAGCATGCCGTGGATCTCCCGGGCGGCGAGGTTGCGCTGGTGCCCCGCGTCGACGAGCAGGGTCGAGCGGCGGTACCGCCCGACCCAGGTGGCGGCGGAGAGTCCGGCCGGGCCGCCGCCCACGACCAGGACGTCCACCGATGCGGGGACCGTCTCCCCCGCCGGGCCGGACGACCCGGCGGCGTCGGGATGCCGGGTGTGCTCGGGGCCGGGCCCCGTGTGGGTGTCGCTCATGCCTCTCCTTCCGCGGTCAGGTGTAGTCACCCTACGGACCCGGTCGCGCCGCACTACCGGACCGCGTCCGGGCGCCCTGCCCGGGCGCCCTCCGTGCCGGAAGGGTGCGGGCCGGACAGAACTAGAACCGGTGCTAGGCTCCACCGGATGTCCGGAGCGCCCGTCGGGAGCCCCGCGTCCGCGCTGTCGTCCCACTTCACCGACCCGGGAGTGTCCATGAGGTCCGTCGCCGCCGCCCTGATCGTCGTCGCAGGTGGGGCGGTTGCCGCCGCCACGGTGAGCACCGCCGGCGCGTCGGTGTGGGACGCCCTGCGCCGCCGGGCCGGCCGGCGCGTCTTCACCGTTCCCGGCCCCGGGGCCGCGACCCCGGGGTCCGTCCACCCGGTGGGCGGGACCGTGCCGGGCACCACCTCCGCGCCGGGCGCCTCCCCCGGTCCGGGCACTCCGTCCGCGCCGGGCGCCTCGATCCCGGGTGGCACGATCCCGGGTGGCGGGCCGGCCGGGTCCGTGACGGACGGGGCCGCGACGCGACCCGCGGGGGCGAGGGGCTTCGTGCCCGCCCTGGAGGGAATCCGCGGCCTGGCCGCGGTCGGCGTGCTCACCACGCACGTCGCGTTCGTCACGCGCTCGTCCACCGGATCGCCGCTGAAGAGGCTGTTCGGCCGGCTGGACCTGGCCGTCGCGGTCTTCTTCGCCAAATCCGGGTTCCTGCTCTGGCGCGCGCACGCCGACCACGCCCGCCGGGACCGGCCGGGGACCGCCAGACCCACACGCGAGTACCTGCGGTCGAGGGTCGTCCGCATCATGCCCGCGTACGCCGTGTTGGTCGCCGCCGCGATGCTCCTGCTGGAGCAGAACCACGTCAACGGGCCCGCCTCGTGGATCGCCAACCTCACGCTCACGCAGATCTACACCTCGAACTTCCTCGTCGCGGGCCTCACCCACGCGTGGTCGCTCGCGGTCGAGGTGGCGTACTACCTCGCGTTCCCGCTGCTGTGGACCGCGATGAAGGGCCTGCGTGGCGAGGCCGCCAAGTGGCGGATCCCCGCCATCGCCGCGTTCGGCGCCTCGGGCCTGGTCTTCCCGCTCATCCCGTGGCACGGCCTGGGCGTGTTGCCGGCCGGGGTCAACGTGCAGATCCTGCCGCCGTCGTTCACCGCGTGGTTCGCCGCCGGCATGCTGCTTGCCGAGCTCGTCACCGCCCCGCCCGGCACACTGGTGCGGGCGTGCCGCGACCGGCTCGCGCGGTGGGGATGGTGGGCAGCCGGTGGCGCCGCGCTCCTCGCGACGACGGTGCCGGCCTGGTTCTCCGAGGGGTTCGTCCACCCGGGTCCGGTCGAGTTCGCCGCCCGCACCGGGCTGGCGGGTGCGATGGCGTTCCTCGTCCTCGCCCCGGTCGTCCTGGCTCCCGAGGGCACGAGGTTCCCCGTGCTCGAGTCGACGCCGCTGCAGAAGATCGGGACGTGGTCCTACGGGGTCTTCCTCTGGCACCAGCTCGTCCTGCACGCCGCCTTCCCGCTGACCCGCACCCCGTTGTGGTCGCGCCGGATGGGCGTCATCTGGCCCGTGACGGTGGCGGGCTCCCTGGCCGCCGGCGCGGCCAGCCACCACTGGCTCGAGGAGCCCGCCCGGAAGGCGCTCGAGCGGCGCTGACCCCGCGCCGGGCGGGCCGGGGTCAGGCGTCGAACGCGTCGATGATCGCCTGCGCGGCGAGCGCCGCGGTGAGTGTGCCCTCGCGGACCTGCTCCTCGACCTCCGGCGCGATCCTCCGCACGTCCGGGTCGGCGGCCAGGCGCGCCATGAGCGTGTCGTGGACCATGGACCACGTCCAGTCGACCTGCTGGCGGGCGCGACGCGACTCGAACTCGCCGAGCTCGGCCATCGTGTCCTGGTGCTGCCGCACGGCGTTCCAGAAGCCGTCAAGGCCCTCGCCCTCGAGGCCCGACATCGTCAGGACGGGCACCTTCCACACGGCATCCGCCGGCCGGACGAGGCGCAGTGCGGCACCGAGCTCGCGCGCGGCCCGCTGGGCGTCCTTGACGTGTGGGCCGTCGGCCTTGTTCACCGCGACGACGTCGGCGAGCTCCAGGACGCCCTTCTTGATGCCCTGCAGCTGGTCGCCCGTGCGGGCCAGGGTGAGGAAGGTGAAGCAGTCCACCATCCCGGCGAC
Source organism: Dietzia sp. CH92 (assembly GCF_032248695.1). NCBI lineage: Bacteria > Bacillati > Actinomycetota > Actinomycetes > Mycobacteriales > Dietziaceae > Dietzia > Dietzia sp. CH92. Next base: position 147,579 of record NZ_JAVHXC010000001.1, read on the forward strand.
GGTGACCTCGGACTGGCCGACCCCGACGGTCTCGACGAGGATGACGTCGAAACCGGCGGCCTCGAGCAGGACCATCGTCTCCCGCGTCGCCTTGGCGACCCCGCCGAGCGTGCCGGAGGTCGGCGACGGCCGGATGTAGGCCCGCGGCTCGGTGGACAGGGTCGCCATGCGGGTCTTGTCCCCGAGGATCGAGCCGCCGGTGCGGGTGGACGAGGGGTCGACGGCGAGGACCGCCACCTTGTGCCCCTGCTCCACCAGGTACAGGCCGAAGGACTCGATGAAGGTCGACTTGCCGACCCCGGGGACGCCGGTGATGCCGATCCGTAGGGCCCCGCCGGCGTGCGGGAGGGCACCCAGGAGCAGCTGCTGGGCCTTCTCGCGGTGGGCCGGATTGGTCGACTCGAGCAGCGTGATCGCCCGGGCCAGGACCGGCCTGCGGTCCGCCAGGACCCCCTCGAGCAGCGCGTCGACGTCGATCTCCCGGCGCGGGCGGGGCCCGCCGGCCGGGGGCACCGGACCGCGGACCGATCCGGTGCCCGCCGTCGTCGACAGGCTGCCCGAGAGGTTGCCCGACCCCGCGGGGTCGGGCCCGGAACCGAGGCGGGTCAGGGCGCCACCTCCGAGCCGGCCCCCTCACCCGAGGCGGCCGACGACAGGTCGTACCCGAGCTCACCGGCGAGGGTGTCGAGGAGACCGATCGCCGCCTCCGCGATGACCGTGCCGGGCGGGTAGATCGCGGCGGCACCGGCGTCGTAGAGCTCCTGGAAGTCACCGGGCGGGATGACGCCGCCGACGGTGACCATGATGTCCTCGCGACCGACCTCGGCCAGCGCGGAGCGCAGTGCGGGCACCAGGGTGAGGTGGCCCGCGGCGAGCGACGACACGCCCACCACGTGGACGTCGGCGTCGGCGGCCTGCTGGGCGACCTCCTCCGGCGTCTGGAACAGCGGGCCCATGTCGACGTCGAAGCCGAGGTCGGCGAACGCGGTGCCGACGACCTTCTGGCCGCGGTCGTGACCGTCCTGACCCATCTTGGCCAGCAGGATGCGCGGGCGACGCCCGTCCTGCTCGGCGAACGCGTCGGCCATCCGCATGGCCCGGGTGACGTTGTCCACGGCGCCCTCCTTGGTGACCTCCTGCCGGTACACACCGGACAGGGTCTTGATCTCGGCCTTGTGCCGACCGTAGACCTTCTCCAGCGCGTCCGAGATCTCCCCGATGCTGGCGTGCGCGCGGGCCGCGTCGATCGCCAGCGCGAGGAGGTTGTTCTCCAGATCGCTGCTGGGGCCACCGGAGGCGGCCTCGGTCAGCCGCGCGAGGGCGGCCTGGCAGGCGTCCTCGTCACGCTCGGCCCGCAGCTTGTCCAGCTTGGCGAGCTGCTCGGTGCGCACGCGCGAGTTGTCGACCTTGAGGACCTCGATCTCCTGGTCCTCGGTGACGACGTACTTGTTCACGCCGATGACCGGCTGGCGGCCGGAGTCGATGCGGGCCTGGGTCCGCGCCGCGGCCTCCTCGATGCGCAGCTTGGGGATGCCCTCGCCGATGGCCTGGGCCATGCCGCCGGCCTCCTCGATCTCGAGGAGGTGCAGCCGGGCCTTGTCCGCGAGCTGGGCGGTGAGCCACTCGATGTAGTACGAGCCGGCCCACGGGTCGATCGGGCGGGTGGTGCCGGACTCCTGCTGCAGCAGCAGCTGCGTGTTGCGGGCGATACGCGCCGAGAAGTCCGTGGGCAGCGCCAGCGCCTCGTCGAGGGCGTTGGTGTGCAGCGACTGCGTGTGACCCTGCGTCGACGCCATGGCCTCGATACACGTGCGGGCGACGTTGTTGAACACGTCCTGGGCGGTGAGCGACCAGCCCGAGGTCTGCGAGTGCGTGCGCAGCGACTTGGACTTGGGGTTCTTGGGGCCGAACTTCTCCACGAGCTCGCTCCACAGCAGGCGCCCGGCGCGCAGCTTGGCGATCTCCATGGAGAAGTTCATGCCGATGGCCCAGAAGAACGACAGCCGGGGGGCGAACTTGTCGATGTCCAGGCCCGCGTCCAGGCCGGCCCGCAGGTACTCCACGCCGTCGGCGAGCGTGTACGCCAGCTCGAGATCGGCCGTCGCCCCGGCCTCCTGGATGTGGTACCCCGAGATCGAGATGGAGTTGAACCGCGGCATCTTCTGCGAGGTGTAGGCGAAGATGTCCGAGATGATCCGCATGGACGGCTTGGGCGGATAAATGTAGGTGTTGCGGACCATGAACTCCTTGAGGATGTCGTTCTGGATGGTCCCCGCGAGCTGCTCCGGCGTCACCCCCTGCTCCTCGGCCGCGACCACGTAGAACGCGAGGATCGGCAGCACGGCGCCGTTCATCGTCATGGACACCGACACCGACGACAGGTCGATGCCGTCGAACAGCTCACGCATGTCGAGGATCGAGTCGATCGCCACACCCGCCATGCCGACGTCGCCGGCGACCCGCGGGTGATCGGAGTCGTACCCGCGGTGGGTGGCGAGGTCGAACGCGACCGACAGGCCCTTCTGGCCGGCGGCGAGGTTACGCCGGTAGAAGGCATTGGACTCGGCCGCGGTGGAGAAGCCCGCGTACTGACGGATCGTCCACGGCTGGTTGACGTACATCGAGGGGTACGGCCCGCGCAGGAAGGGCTCCGCACCGGGCACGGTGTCGAGCGGGAACGGGGTGACCTCCTCGCCGTCGTCGGTCGGGGCGGTCCCGGCCTCCACGGCGTCACGGTCGGCCTTGGTGTAGACGCGCTTGACGTCGATACCCTCGGGCGTCTCCCAGTGGGCGTCGGCGGCGATGCCGTCCTCGACCGCGACGGCGGCCGCCTCGACGTCGGGGCCGGCGGGATCGCGCAGGGAGGCGGTGCTGAAATCGGGGAAGGTCGTCATGTCACTTCACTCCCAGCTGGTCGAGGAGGGTGGTCAGGGCGGCGACGGCGTCGATGCCGAGTGCCAGGTAGCCGTCGGGGCGGTCCGCGGCATCCGCCGGGAACCCCTTCTCGGCGCCGGCGAGGTACACGGTCGTCACGCCGGCGTCGCGGAGCGCGCGCACGGCGGCCTCCCCCTCCGAGGCGTAGCGCTTGTCGGCACCGCACAGGACGGCGACGTCCTCGTCCCGGCGGGCCTCGGCGTACTGGCCCGCCTCGGTGACGCCGGGGTTGCGGGCCTCGATGCCGCCGGCGGCGAGCAGGTTGGCGACGAACGTCACGCGCGGCGTGGTCTCGGCCTGCGGACCCAGACCCGCCAGCAGCACCGTGGGACGGGCACCGGTGGCCTCGAGATGTGCGTCGGACCGGTCGCGCAGGTCCTCGAACGCGCGCCCGTAGCGGTAGTCGTCGCCCCCGCGCCGGGAGGGGTCGAGCGGCTGCTCGGCCAGGTTGGGGAACTCGGACACGCCGGTGAGGGGGGCCGTGCGGTGGGCGATGTCGGTGTCGCGGGCCTCGCGGACCCGCGCGATCGCGTCCCGGACGCTGCCGGACTCGATCGCGGCGATCAGGCCGCCCTCGGCCTCGACCGTCTGCAGCGCCGACCACGCGGCCTCGGCCAGCGAGTCGGTGAGCGACTCGACGTACCAGGAACCGCCGGCCGGGTCCACCACGTGGCCCAGGTGGGACTCCTCGAGGAGCAGCAGCTGGGTGTTGCGGGCCATGCGCTCGGCGAACGAGCGGGAGGTGCTCTCGAGCCCACCGGGGATCGAGGCGTCGAACGGCAGGACCGTCACGGAGGTCGCGCCGCCCACGCCGGCGCCGAAGGCCGCGAGGGTCGTGCGCAGCATGTTCACCCACGGGTCGCGGCGCGACATCATCGCGGACGAGGTGACCGCGTGCTGTGGCGCGCCGCCGGCCTCGGGGGCGCCGAGCAGCTCGGCGACACGGGCCCACATGAGGCGGCCGGCGCGGAACTTGGCGATGGACGCGAACTGGTCGTCGGTCGCGGCGAGCCGGAACGACACCTGCCGCAGGGCGGCGGCGGCCGGCAGGCCCGCGGAGACGAGGGCGCGGACGTACTCGAGGCCGGCGGCGACGGCGTAGGCCAGCTCCTGGGCGTCCCCGGCACCGTCGGCGTGGAAGACGGTCCCGTCGGCGACGAACGTGCGGAGGGTCTCCTCCCGCTCCGACACCCGCGCGGCGAGGTCGACCGCGGCCTCGAGGCCGATCGAGTCGACACCGGCGTACGCGGCGGTGACGGGGGCGGCACCGAGGTCGGCGATGACGGCCGCGCGGTCGGTGACCCCGTCACCGGCGGAGCGGCGCTGGTCGAGCAGGTCGAGGAACGCCTCGGTGACCTCGACGAGGTCGGCTCCCGCATCGAAGGTGACGGGCGCGAGGTCCAGGTAGACGTCCTTGAGGACGGTGGCCAGGTCGGCGGCCGGGACGGACAGCCACAGCGCCGAGACGCCCTGGTTCAGCAGCTCCAGCACCTCGGTGTTGAGCTCCGACGCCTCGTCCGAGGCCTCGACCCGGGCGCTGACGTGCCAGCCGGTCTCGGGCAGGCCCGACCGGTCCCCGCCGCGGACGAACGGGAACTGTCCCGGCGCGGGGCGCTCGGCGATCTCGTCGACCCGGGTGTACAGCGGGTTGATCTCGATACCGTCCCGGGTGGTGGCCACGAGGGCGCGCCACGCGTCCTCCGGCATGTCGGCGGGATCCTTGCGGGCGGCCTTCGCGAGGACGGCTCCCACAGAGGCGTACCAGGAGTGAAGGTCAGGACCTGTGGTCGGACTGGTCACCGGTACCTCGTTCTCGTGTGGAGTGAAGGGGGTCACCGTCGGACTCTAGTCGAGCCCTGTTCGCAGAGGGAACACGGCCATACCCGCAGGCCCGCGCACGGGGGAACCCCTCGGGCGCGACGCCGCGCGGGCCGGCCGGGCGCGGGGACTACAGTCGTGCCGGTGCGGGGACGGGTGATCGCGTGGGTGGGGGCGGTGGCGCTCGTCGTCGTGGTGGCCACGCTCCTGCCCACGCCCGGGCTCGAGCAGATGCGCGACTGGGCCGCCCGCCTCGGCCCGTGGTTCCCGGTGGCCTTCTTCGCCGCCTACGCGGTCGTCACCGTCGCTCCGATCCCCCGCTCGACGTTCACGTACTCGGCGGCCGTGTTGTTCGCGCCGGGCGTCGCGATCCCGTGGTCGCTCGTGGCCACCGGCGTCGCGGCCACTCTGGCGTTCTACGCGGTCCGGCGGCTCGGGCACGAGCGGACCGCCGAGCTCCGGACCCATCCTCGGGTGGCGGCCGTGGACGTCCGCCTCCGACGTCGCGGGTGGCTGTCGGTGGGGAGCCTGCGGATGGTGCCGGCGGTCCCGTTCTCGGTGGTGAACTACGCCGCCGCCCTGACCTCGATCCCCTATCCGCAGTTCCTCGCGGCCACGGTGATCGGCAGCGCGCCGGGCACGGTCGCGGCGGTGTTGCTCGGTGATTCGCTCACCTCCGGCGACGGCGGCGCCGCGCTGTGGGCGACGGTCGGCTTCGCGGCCGTCGGCGTGGTGGGGATGCTCGTCGATTCGCGGTTGCCGGTCAGGCCGGTTCGGTGACGAAGTCGACCAGACGTTCCACCGCGCCCAGCAGCGCCGGCTCGATGTCGCGGTAGGAACTCACCGACGCCAGGACCCGGCGGAACCCGTCGGCGGGCTCTCCCCAACCCAATCGGCGGCAGATACCGGTCTTCCAGTCCTCTCCGCGGGGCACCACCGGCCACTCGCGGATGCCCACCGCCTCCGGCTTCACCGCCTGCCAGATGTCGATGTAGGGATGGCCCGTCACCAGGACGTTCCCGCCCAGGCCCGCGACGATCCGCGACTCCTTGCTGCCCTCGACCAGATGGTCGACGAGGATCCCCAGCCGCGCCGACGGGGTGGGGCCGAACTCGGAGACCAGGGCGGACAGGTCGTCGATGCCGTGAAGTGGTTCCACCACGACGCCCTCGACCCGCAGGTCGTGACCCCAGATCTTCTCCACCAACGCGGCGTCGTGGATTCCCTCCACCCAGATACGGCCCGCCCGCGCGGTGCGGGCGCGGAGGTTCTCGACCTTCCGCGACCCCGACGCCGTCACGGCGGGCCCCCGCCGGACCGCCGGCGCCGGCTTGCGCAGGGTCACCGGGGAGCCGTCGATGAGGAACGCCGAGGGGGTCATCGCGAAGAGGCGTACCCGCCCGTGCCGGTCCTCGAGTCTGACGAACTCGCCGTCGTGACTCCGGTCGAATCCCACCACCGCGCCGCAGAACCCGGACTCGGCGTCCTCCACCACCAGGTCACGCTCGGCGTCCACGACGGGGACCTCGGGGCGGCGCCGCCGCGCCGTGCCGGACAGGACGTCGGAGCCGTACATGTCAGCCATGGCCAGACACGGTAGTCGGAGTCCCGCCCGGGTCCTCGGCGGCGCACCGTCGCCTACGATGGATCATCATGTCCCGACCCCTCACCCGCGGCTCCGTGCTGTCGCCGGCCTGGCCGCTGCCCCTCCACCTGCTCCGCACCGCGTGGGCGGAGCAGCCGTTCGACGCGCTGACCGAGTACGTGTCCGGCCTCGCCGGGTCCCATCTGCTCGAGATCGTCGGTGAGCCGGTGCGGATGCTGGACGGGCTCGCGCCCGCGGCTGGTCCCACGGGCCTCCTGCCGGGTCTGGTGACCACGTTGCGGCGCGCCGGGCGGGCCCACGAGGCGCCCGAGGTCCTGTCGCTGCTCACGACCGCGCCCGGGGACTCGTCGAGTCTGCCGCCGGTGCCGTCGATCCGCGCCGACGTGGCCGACGCGGGCTGGGGCGTCCTCGTCCGTGACGCCGATTCCCGTGAGGCGGTCTGCCTCACGTGCGTGCAGCCGCACCCGGATGTGCTGCGGTGGCGGGCCCGGGGTGTCGTGGACTGTCCGGTGGCGCCGCAGCCGCCGGGCCCGTCCGAGGCGTTGGCGGAGCTGGGACGGGCCGTCGTCGAGGCCGCGGACCTCATCGAGCGGTCCGCGGTGCGGTCCGGCCCGGCCGCGCGGGTCGAGATCGACTCCCACGTGACCCGGCTCCCCGCCGGGCTGCCGCCGCGGGTGGTGGATCTGGTCGACCGGATCGACCGGGTCGAGTCGATCATCGCCGTCGCCCTGGCGCAACCGGAGGTCGGGGCCGACCCGGCGACGCGCGAGCCCGTCCTGCGGCGGCTGATCGCGATCAAGGACGCCGCGCGTCGCGCCGCCGTCGCCGCGGCGGGGGCGGCCGCCCTGCGGGGATCCGCCGGCTGACGGGCCCCGCGGCGGCTGCCGCGAGCGGGCGGGTTCGGCCTGGCCCCGCGGCGGCTGCTCCGAGCGGGCGGGTTCAGCCGCCGCAGCACCCGAGGGCGCAGCGGGCGCCGTCACGGTTGCGCCCGAGGGCGGGCACCGCGCCCGGACGCGCCTGCGGAGACCCAGTCTCGACCTCGTCTAGGAGCTCGAGCACCATCCGGGCGAACTCGCGGCTCGGCCCCGGTGTGGCGCAGCGGGTCACCGTGACACCCAGCTCGCGCACCTCGTCGACGAGCTCGGTGTCGAGGTCCCAGATCACCTCGACGTGGTCGGAGATGAACCCGATCGGCACCACCACGACGTCGGTCACGCCCTGCGAGGTGGCGAGCTCGCTCACGTGGTCCACCACGTCGGGCTCGAGCCACGGAACGCTCGGCGGGCCGGACCGGGACTGCCAGACCAGGTCGTAGTCGGCGACCCCGGCCGCCTCGGCGACGAGCCGGGACGCCTCGGCCACCTGACGGCTGTAGAGGTGTCCGCCGAGGGACGGCGGCCCGGCGGCCTCGTCGGCCGACGTGGGCACCGAGTGGGCGGTGAAGACGACCCGGGCACCGGGGGCGGCGGAGTCGATCGCCTCGCGGAGATCGGCCGCGAACCGCTCGATGAACAGCGGGTGGTCGTGGAACTGCCGCAGTCGCACCAGGGTGGGCGCGCCCTCGACCTGCTCGCGGGCGCGGGCGATGTCCTCCTGGTACTGGGCACACCCCGAGTAGCCGCCCCAGGCCGAGGTCGCGAACACGGCGGCGGTGCGCACCCCGTCGCTGACCATCTGGCGGACGGTGTCCTCCACCATCGGGTCCCAGTTGCGGTTACCGAAGTACACCGGCAGGTCGCGGCCGCGGCTCGCCAGCTCGGCCTCGACGTTCGCGATGATCTCGCGGTTGAGGTCGTTGATGGGGCTGCGGCCCCCGAGGTGCCGGTAGTGGGTGGCCACCTCCTCGAGGCGTTCGCGGGGGATCCCCCGGCCGCGAGTGACGTTCTCGAGGAACGGGATCACGTCGTCCTGGCCCTCGGGCCCACCGAAGGAGAGCACCAGCAGGGCGTCGACCCGCTCCGCGGGGGCCTCGGGGCCGGAGGGGCTGTCGGTCGGTGCGGTCATGTCGCTACTCCTGTCCGCTGAAGGAAACGGTCCCGGCGCCACCGTCGGCGTAGATGACGGTGCCGGTCGTGGCGGTCATGAGATCGGACAGCAGGGCGACGGCGGTGGTCGCGACGGACGTGGGGTCGTCGACGTTCCAGCCGAGCGGCGCCCGGCGGTCCCATTCGTCCTGCATCCGGTCGAGCTCGCCGCCGGGGCCGAGGGCCTCGCCGGCGATCGCCTTGGCCGCGAGGGTCTTGACGGGGCCGGCGGCGATGAGGTTCGAGCGCACGCCGTCCGGTCCGAGCTCACGCGCGACGTACCGGTTGACGGCCTCGAGCGCGTTCTTGGCGACCGACATCCAGTTGTAGAAGGGCATCGAGAAGCGCGGGTCGAAGTCCAGGCCGATGATCGACGCGCCCCGGTTGAGCAACGGCCGGGTGGCCCTGGCGAGAGCGGCGTAGGAGTAGGCGGAGACCTCCATCGCCACGGCGACGTCCTTCCACGGGGCGTCGAGGAACGGGTCGCCGAGGCAGCTCGGCGGGGCGAACCCGATCGAGTGCACCACGCCGTCGAGCGACTCGGCGTGTTCGCGCACGCGCCCGGCCAGGGCGTCGAGGTCCTCCTCGCTCTGCACGTCCAGCTCGATCACCGGGGGCCGCTCGGGCAGTCGCTTGGCGATGGCCTTGACGAGCGACGGACGGCCGAACGCGGTGAGGATCACGCGTGCGCCGTGCAGCTGGCAGTGCTTGGCGATGTGGAACGCGATGGAGGCGTCGGTGATGACCCCGGTGACGAGGATCGTCTTGCCGGCCAGCAGTCCGGCGCCCCCCTGGGCGCCCGCGCCGTCGGTGTCGGTGTCGGTCTGGCTCATGTCAGTGCCCCATTCCCATTCCGCCGTCGACCGGGATCACGGCCCCGGAGATGTAGCCGGCGTCGTCGCCGGCGAGGAAGCTCACGACCCCGGCGACGTCCTCGGCAGAGCCCTTGCGCCCGAGGGGGATGGCCGCCACGGCCATCTCCTGGGTCTTGTCGTCCAGTCCCGCGGTCATGTCGGTCTCGATGAAGCCCGGCGCCACCACGTTGGCGGTGATGTTCCGTGACCCCAGCTCGCGGGTCAGGGAGCGGGCCATGCCGATCAGTCCGGCCTTGGAGGAGGCGTAGTTGACCTGACCGGCCGTCCCGGACTGGCCGACGACGGAACCGATGAAGACCAGGCGGCCGAAGCGGGCCCTGAGCATGCCGCGCGAGGCGCGCCTGGCCACACGGAACGCCCCGGTGAGATTGGCGTCGAGGACGCGGGTGAACTGTTCGTCCTTCATCCTCATGAGGAGCGTGTCCTCGGTGGTGCCGGCGTTGGCGACCACCACCTCGACGGGCCCGTACTCCGCCTCGACGGCGGTGAACGCGGCGTCGACGGAGTCGGGATCGGTGACGTCGCAGTGCACCCCGAACAAGCCGTCGGGGGCGCCGGAGCCGCGGTGGGTCACGGCGACGCGGTGGCCGTCGGCGTGGAGCCTGGAGGCCACGGCGCGTCCGATCCCGCGGTTGCCGCCGGTGACCAGGACGGTCCGTGGGGTGGTGCCGTGCGTGCTCTCGGAAACCATGGCCCCCACCCTAGCGAGCCGGGGCGCGGGGCCCGGCGCTGGTGCGTGGAACCCGGTCGGCCGGACTCACGGGATCCGACGGTGGGCGGCCAGCGATCCCGCCGCCGCGGCCATCGCGAGCAGCGCGCCGATGACGAGCCAGGGGCGGGAGGCGTCAGCCTTCTTCCACTCGTACCCGATCTGCTCCTCCAGGGTCCGGTACACCGAATCGAGTTCCTCGAGGGTCGAGGCGGTGAAGAAGTCCCCGCCCGACGTCTCGGCGATGGTGCGCAGCGAGGCGTCGTCGACGGGGACCGGCTGGGGTCTGCCCTGGATGTCGACGGTGCCGTAGAGGGTGCCGAAGGAGATCGTGGAGACGGGGATGCCGGCCTCGGCGGCACGCTCGGCGGCGGTGAACGCCCCGCGTTCCTCGGTGGGATCGGCGGGGACGGTCTCCTTGCCGTCGGAGAGGAGGACGATCCGCGCGGGCGGTGCCTGGTCGGGGCCGCCGAGGCTCTCGGTGAAGGTGGTGATCGCCTGGGTGGCGGTGTAGATGGCCTCGCCGGTGGCCGTGCGTTCGTCGAGGCTGAGCCGTTCGACGGCGCGGATGACCGGGCCCCGGTCGGTGGTGGGGGCCACGAGCATCGAGGCGGTGCCGGCGTAGGAGACCAGCCCGAGGTTGACGCCGGGGGTGAGGTTGCCCGCGAAGGTCGTGGCGGCCTGTTGCGCGGCCTCGAGGCGCGACGGCGAGACGTCGGTGGACTCCATGGACAGGGACACGTCGACGACGAGCATGACGGTCGCCCGGTTCCGTGGCACCTTCTGTTCCTTCTGGGGGCCGGCCAGGGCCACGACCAACGCGAGCAGTGACAGGATCAGGAGCACCGCGGGGACGTGCGTGAACCAGCGTCTGCCGCCACGGTCGACGGTGCGCAGGACCCCGAAGTTGCCGAAGCGGACGGTCCGCCGCTTCTTGGAGCGCAGCGCGATGACGTACCCGATCGCCAGCGCGGCCGGTACGACCAGCAGCAGCAACCACAGCGGGTGCTGGAACTCGGACAGACTCACCGGGCGGTCACCTCCCCCGCTCCGTCGTGATCGCCGGGCAGGTCCCGCGCCACGCTGTCGCCGGTGGGCAGCCCGCCGCGGCGGCGGATGCCCACGAAGCCGATGACGTCGCGGATCCAGTCGCGGTCGGTGCGCAGGGCCAGGACGGGGGCGCCACATCGTCGCAGGGCGGAGTGGACCCGCGCGCGGTGCTCGCCGGCGGCACGGCGGTAGTCGGCCGCGAGGGCGTCGTCGACGTCCAGTTCCAGCACCTCGCCGGTGGCGGGGTCCTGCAGCAGGGCCGCCCCCACGGCGGGCAGGGCGATGTCGAGGGGATCGGCCACGTGGACGGCGAGGAACTCGTGGCGGGTGCCGAGGACCCGCAGGGAGCGTTCCCAGTCGACATCGGACAGGAAGTCGGAGATGACGACCACCAGACCGTGGCGGCGGGCGGCGTTGCGGACCGCGTGGAGGCAGTCGTCGAGGGTGCCCCCGGTGGTGGCCGCCGGCGCGGAGCGGGACACCTCCTCGAGCAGTCGGCGCACGTGGTCCCGACCCCCGGCGGCGGGCAGGACCCGCGGTCGGCCGTCACCGGTGAGGACCATCCCCACCCGGCTGCCGCCACCGGCGGAGAGGAACCCGACGGTCGCGATCGCCGCTTCGACCAGGCGCCGCTTCACGCCGTGGCGGCCCTGCACGTCGAGGCTCGGCGAGAGATCGACGACGAGCCAGGTCTCGAGTTCGCGGTCCGCGATGGTCTGGCGGATGTGGGGCACGGTGGTCCGCGCGGTGACCGACCAGTCCATCGTCCGGACGTCGTCGCCCGGCTCGTACGCCCGCGCCTCCCCCGGCTCCGTTCCCGGCCCCGGGAGCAGTCCCCGGTGGTCGCCGTTGAGCACGCCGTCGAGCCGCCGGGTGACGAGGAGTTCGAGTCGGGTCAGGGCCGCACGGGAGGACGCGTCGACGGGATCGTCGCGCCTGCCCTCGTCCGTGGCGGTCACCGTGACGGCGGCGGGCCGGCCTGGGCGGGGACCGCGCTGATCTGCGGGAGGGGCACGGCCTCGAGTACGCGCCGGACGACCGTGTCGGCGGAGACCTCGTCGGCCAACGCGTCGTAGGTCAGCACCAGGCGGTGGCGCAGGACAGCCGGCAGGACGTCGACGACGTCCTGGGGCACCACGTAGTCGCGGCCGCGCACGAGCGCCAGGGCGCGGGCGGCGGTCACGGCGCCCAGGGTGGCGCGGGGTGAGGCGCCGTAGGACAGCCACCGGGCGACGTCCTCGAGACCGTGCCGGGCGGGCTCGCGGGTGGCCACGGTGACCCGGACGACGTAGTCGACAAGCGCGTGGTGGACGAACACCTCGCGCACCGCGGCCTGCAGCCGCAGCAGGGCGTCCACGCCGAGGACCTGCGTGGGTTCCGGCGGGGTGGACCCCATCCGGTAGACGATCTCGCGTTCCTCCTCGGGGCTGGGGTAGTCCACCACGAGCTTGAACAGGAAGCGGTCCCGCTGGGCCTCGGGCAGTTGGTAGACGCCCTCGCTCTCGATCGGGTTCTGGGTGGCCATGACGAGGAACGGGCTGGGCATGGGGAAGGTCTGGCCGCCGATCGAGACGTGTCCCTCCGCCATCACCTCCAGCAGAGCGGACTGGACCTTGGCGGGCGCGCGGTTGATCTCGTCCGCGAGCACGAAGTTGGCGAGGATCGGTCCTAGCTCGACCTCGAACTCCTCGCGGCCCTGGCGGTAGATCCGGGTGCCCACGATGTCGGCCGGGACGAGGTCCGGGGTGAACTGCAGGCGCCGGAAACTCCCGCCCACCACGGCGGCGAAGGTCTCGACGGTCAGCGTCTTGGCCACGCCCGGCACACCCTCGAGGAGGATGTGCCCGCGCGAGAGCAGCCCGACGAGGATCATCTCGATCAGGCGGTCCTGACCCACCACGACCTTCTTGACCTCGTAGACCGCGCGCTCGAGGAGACGGGCGTCCTCGGCGGCGGACGAGGCGCTGACCGCGGGGGTCGCGGCGGTGGTCTGGTGCTCGGGGTGGGGATCGCTCACCGCGGCGGGCTCCTTCGCGTGGTGGTGTGTCCGGACATCCCCCGCGGGGCGGTCCGAACGGGCTGGGGACGACAGTACCGCCGACCGCCTCAGACGAGCCGGACCACCATGGGTGAGATACCGGCCATGCGTACGGGCGAGATCTTCACGACGTCCCCGGACTGCGGCGCCTCGACCATCTTCCCGTCGCCGAGGTACAGCGCGACGTGGCCGGGCCAGAAGAGCATGTCCCCGCGCTTGCGGGTCGCGACCGGGTACTGGGGGCCGGCGGTGTACTGGTAGCCGGTGTAATGGGGCAGGGCCTTCCCGATCCCGGCGAACGCGTAGATCATCAGGCCGGAGCAGTCGAACCCGATCTTGTTGTAGTCGCCGTGGCTGTCGGCGACGCCCCCGTCGCGGATGCCGCGGGTGGGTCCGTTGGCGTCTCCCCCACCCCACGCGTACGGGACGCCCAGCTGTGACAGTGCGCGGTTGACGACGGTCTCCACCCTGGCGTCGCCCGAGGGGGCGCCGGGGCTCCCGCCGTGACCGGTGCCCGGTGCGGTCGGTCCCTGGGCGACGGAGCCGAGGTCCGCCCGGCCGATCGCGTCGGCCACCTGCTGGATGATCGCGTCGGCGTCCCCGCGGATCCCGGCGTCGACGGCGGCACCCACGCTCCCCGCGTCGACGGCACCTCCGACCGCGTCGATCGCCCCGCTCACCGCGCCGCCCAGCGTGTCGTCGAGAACCCGCCCGGCCCGGTCCGAGGACCCGCCGGTGAACTGGCGGACCGCGCCCAGGTCGAGGTGGGCGGGCAGAGCGGACGCGATGTCGGCGGCCTGCTCCCCGGCCTCCGGCTGGGCGGCGAGGGTCTGTAGAGCCTGCGCCCGCAGCGCCTCGGCGTCGGCGTCGACCCCGGCCCGGGACGGGGGGCCCGCGGGCGAGGCACCGGATTCCGCGAGGGCGGCGCGGTGGCCCTCGAGCTCGCGGGTCAGCTCCGTGACCCGGTCCTCCAGTCCGGCGATCTCGGCCGAGACACGGGAGACCTCCGCCTCGGCGTCGTCACGTCGCGCCGCGGCGTCGGAGTAGCGTTGCTGCGCCGCGTCGCGGGCGGTGGCCGCCTCGGCCTCCCGGTGGGCGGCCTCGTCCGCCGCCGCGACCATCTCGCCGACCACCTGACGCTGGTCGGCCGCCGCGCGCCGGAGGTATTCCTGACGCAACCCGGCCTCGGCCGGCCCGCCCGGGGCCAGGATGGCCGACGCGGCACCGGGAGCGGTCCCCTGCCGGTGGAGCAACCGGGAGTAGTCGTCGAGGGCGCCGCGCGCGGTCTCGACGCCCGACTCGGCCTGACGGCGCTCGGCGGACGCGCGCTCGGCCTCGGCGATGGCCCGGTCGAGGTCGACCCGGGCCATCTGGAGGTCGACCAGCGTCTTGTTGACGCCCTCTCGCTTGACGGCGACTGATTCGCGCGTGGCGTCCAGGCTCGCGGTGGCGTCGGCGACAGCCCGGATGAGGCCGGAGAGATCGCCCGGGGCGACGGCCGGGGCGACCTGGGCGCCCGCCGTGGGGGCGTGGACGAGCCCGGAGGCCGTGCCCAACACGAGTGCCGCGGCCAGGGCCGCACGCCCCGCCGCCCTCGTGGGGCTCAGTCGTAGCCGTGTCACCGGGGTCCGGGGGGATGAGTGCTCAGGCTCCACGTTTCACCTTCCGCTGACCGCACCTCGGTGCGGCTGACCGCGCGACCCGCACGGCGGGACGCGTGACCGGGGCGGCGGGGGGATCTCCGGTGATGCCTTCCCCTGCGTCACTGGAGGCTGATGCCGCCTCGGCAGAACCTACGGTTCCTTAAGCACCGTAAGTCACAGGGAACCCATGTGAAACATTGGACGGATAAATACACTGCTGTAACTCGTTTCACAGCTGTGATCGCGGCGTGTCGCCCGCGCGACGTGACCCGTGGGCGACGCGTGGGTCGGGGTCGGGGTCGGGGTCGGGGCCGGGGCCCGGGGCGTGAGTCGGGGCGTCGGTTCCGGTGGCAGCGCCCCCCGGACGTCAGCTCCGGCGGCGGAGCGCCACGAGGAAGGCGACGAGCGCCACCACGGCGAGGACGAGCGTCACGGCGGTGACGGTCCCCCACGGCGGGGCCGGAGCCGTCACCTTGTGGGCGAAGACCGCGGCCGAGGCGACCGGGTCGAACTCCTCCCAGGCGTCGTCCTGGCCGGCCTCGAGCCGGTGCCGCGGGACGGTGTCGCTGGAACTGCCGACGAAGGCGGGCGTGCGGACGAGGATCGTCCCCTCGTGGGTCTGGTTGAGGAAGGTCGCGACGTCACGTGCGTCGGTGTAGACGGCGGCGGGTGCCTCGGTGAACACCACCTTGAGGTCGAGACCACGGTCGGCCGCCTCCGCGACGACCGTCCGCAGGCCGTCCACGAACGGCTCGGGTGCCGAGACCCCGTCGTCCGCGAGGTCAGCCTCCACCGCCGCGTAATCCAGCCATTGCGGGACCTCGCCCTCGCGCAACGACACGATCGGCCCGTCCTCGTGGGCGAGCGTCATCACGGCATCGTCGGGGGTGTCCACGTCCGACATGGTGCCACCTCGTCGTCGTCACATCGAACCCACGCGCCGACGGCGCGACAACCGCTGCCGCCGTTCCCACGTTCGGGCGTGGCGAGTTTATACAGAACGTCCGTACTGGTAAATTGGCGGACGAAGACGGATGGCAGGGTCCACAATGGACCGTGTGTCCGCCCCGGTGCGGCCGCCCGACACACATGCGGTGGTGGCGCCGGGAGGGATGACGAATCGACATACACCACGAGTGGAGCTGACGTGACAGCAAGCATTGACAGCTTCGGCGCCAAGGGGACCCTTGA
Source organism: Dietzia sp. CH92 (assembly GCF_032248695.1). Taxonomy (NCBI): domain Bacteria; kingdom Bacillati; phylum Actinomycetota; class Actinomycetes; order Mycobacteriales; family Dietziaceae; genus Dietzia; species Dietzia sp. CH92. The sequence goes on from NZ_JAVHXC010000001.1 coordinate 163,467, forward strand.
GGTCGGCGACGAGGCCTACGACATCTACCGCCTGTCGGCGGTCCCGGGAGCCGAGAAGCTCCCCTACTCCCTCAAGGTCCTCACCGAGAACCTCCTGCGCACCGAGGACGGCAAGAACGTCACCAAGGCGCACATCGAGGCCCTCGCCAACTGGGACCCCAACGCCGAGCCGGACACCGAGATCCAGTTCACGCCCGCCCGCGTGATCATGCAGGACTTCACCGGCGTGCCCTGCATCGTCGACCTCGCCACCATGCGTGAGGCCGTCGAGAAGCTCGGCGGCGACCCGGACAAGGTCAACCCCCTCGCCCCCGCCGAGATGGTCATCGACCACTCCGTGATCATCGAGTCCTTCGGCGACCACAGCTCGTTCGACAAGAACGTCGAGATCGAGTACCAGCGCAACGAGGAGCGCTACCAGTTCCTGCGCTGGGGCCAGGGCGCGTTCGACGACTTCAAGGTCGTCCCCCCGGGCACCGGCATCGTCCACCAGGTCAACATCGAGTACCTCGCGCGCACGGTGATGGTCCGCGACGGCGTCGCCTACCCCGACACCTGCGTCGGCACCGACTCCCACACCACCATGGAGAACGGCCTCGGCGTCCTGGGCTGGGGCGTCGGCGGCATCGAGGCCGAGGCCGCGATGCTCGGCCAGCCGATCTCCATGCTCATCCCGCGCGTCGTGGGCTTCAAGCTCACCGGCTCGATCAAGCCGGGCGTCACCGCGACCGACGTCGTGCTCACGATCACGGAGATGCTGCGCAAGCACGGCGTCGTCGGCAAGTTCGTCGAGTTCTACGGCGCCGGCGTCGCCGCCGTGCCGCTGGCCAACCGCGCCACCATCGGCAACATGAGCCCGGAGTTCGGCTCCACCTGCGCCATGTTCCCGATCGACGGCGAGACCATCGACTACCTGCGCCTGACCGGTCGCGACGAGGCGCAGCTCGCGCTGGTCGAGGCCTACGCCAAGGAGCAGGGCATGTGGCTCGACCCGGAGGCGGCCGAGCCCGAGTTCTCCGAGTACCTCGAGCTGGACCTCGGCGATGTCGTCCCGTCGATCGCCGGCCCCAAGCGCCCGCAGGACCGCATCGAGCTGTCCGACTCCAAGAGCGCGTTCCGCAAGGACATCCACAACTACGTCGGTGACGACGCCACCACCCTCGAGGACACCCGGAAGGGGTCCACGCAGTACGGCGACGCGCCCGCCGAGGGCGCGACCCTCGTCCACGCCGAGGAGGGCTCGGTCCGCGCCGACGCCTCCGCCGGGTCCGAGGGCCGTCCCTCCAAGCCCGTCGAGGTGACCGTCGACGGTCGCGAGATGGTGCTCGACCACGGCATCGTCTCGATCGCCTCCATCACGTCGTGCACCAACACCTCCAACCCGTCGGTCATGATCGGTGCGGGCCTGCTCGCCCGTAAGGCCCACGAGAAGGGCCTCACCGCCAAGCCGTGGGTCAAGACCTCCATGGCCCCGGGCTCGCAGGTCGTCACCGAGTACTACGAGCGCGCCGGCCTGTGGCCCGACCTCGAGTCCCTCGGCTTCCACCTCGTCGGCTACGGCTGCACCACCTGCATCGGCAACTCCGGCCCGCTGCCCGAGGAGATCTCCAACGCGATCCAGGAGAACGACCTCACCGCGACCGCCGTCCTGTCCGGCAACCGCAACTTCGAGGGCCGGATCAACCAGGACGTCAAGATGAACTACCTGGCGTCCCCGCCGCTGGTCATCGCCTACGCGATCGCCGGCACGATGGACTTCGACTTCGAGAACGACTCGCTGGGCAAGGACAAGGACGGCAACGACGTCTACCTCAAGGACATCTGGCCGACCTCCGAGGAGATCGAGGAGACCATCAAGGCCTCCATCTCCTCCAACGAGTACAAGTCGAAGTACGCCGACGTGTTCGCCGGTGACGAGCGCTGGCGCGGCCTCGACACCCCCGACGGCAAGACCTTCGAGTGGGACGAGAAGTCGACCTACGTCCGCAAGGCCCCGTACTTCGACGGCATGGAGATGGAGCCGGAGCCCGTCAAGGACATCAAGGGCGCCCGCGTCCTGGCCAAGCTCGGCGACTCGGTCACCACCGACCACATCTCGCCGGCCTCGACCATCAAGCCGGGCACCCCGGCGGCGCAGTACCTCGACGCCAACGGCGTGGAGCGCAAGGACTACAACTCCTTCGGCTCCCGTCGCGGCAACCACGAGGTCATGATCCGCGGCACGTTCGCCAACATCCGTCTGCAGAACCAGCTGCTCGACGGCGTGACGGGCGGCTACACCCGCGACTTCACCCAGGAGGGCGCGCCGCAGGCGTTCATCTACGACGCCGCCCAGAACTACGCCGAGCAGGACATCCCGCTCGTCGTCCTGGGTGGCAAGGAGTACGGCACCGGCTCCTCGCGTGACTGGGCCGCCAAGGGCACCCGCCTGCTCGGCGTCCGCGCCGTGATCACCGAGTCCTTCGAGCGCATCCACCGCTCGAACCTCATCGGCATGGGCGTCATCCCGCTGCAGTTCCCCGAGGGCGAGTCCCACGAGACCCTCGGCCTGGACGGCACGGAGACCTTCGACATCTCGGGCATCGAGGAGCTGAACAACGGCACCACGCCCAAGACCGTCAAGGTCACCGCGACCAAGGAGGACGGCTCCACGGTCGAGTTCGACGCCACCGTGCGCATCGACACCCCCGGCGAGGCGGACTACTACCGCAACGGCGGCATCCTGCAGTACGTGCTGCGCAACATGATCAAGGGCTGATCCCCTCACACATCGTCGGCGGTGCGCGGTACTCCCTGAACCAGGCGAGGAACTGCGCACCGCCGCGGTGTATCGGAAAGGATGGTGTGAGATGCCCAGGGTCAGCCAGGACCACATGGACGCCCGGCGTCGGCAGATCCTGTCGGGCGCCCGCGAGTGCTTTGCCGAGTACGGGTTCGAGGGCGCGACCGTGCGTCGGCTGGAGGAGGCCACCGGGATGAGCCGGGGCGCCATCTTCCACCACTTCGACGACAAGGACGCGCTCTTCCTCGCCCTGGCCCACGACGACGCCGCGGCGATGGCCGCCACGGTCGCCGAGCAGGGCCTGGTCCAGGTGATGCGGGAGATCCTCGCCGACCCGCAGGAGTTCTCGTGGCTCGGGACGCGGCTGGAGATCGCCCGCCGGATCCGTACCGACCCGGAGTTCCGGGAGCGGTGGACGGACCGGCAGGCAGAGGTCGACGCGGCGATCGTCGCCCGCCTGCGGGAGCAGAAGGCCTCGGGTCGGATGCGGACGGACATCCCCGCTGACGTGCTGCGCGTCTACCTCGACGTCATCCTCGACGGCCTCATCACCCACCTCGCCACCGGACGTGGCACCGATCACGTGAGCGAGATGCTCGATCTGGTGGAGGCGTCACTGCGCACCGGTCAGCGCTGACCCGGGCCGTCGCGGCGTACGTTGTAGCGCATGAGCACACCCCGGACGTCCATCCCCACGATCGCCCTCTCCGACGGGCGGGCCATCCCCCAGCTCGGCTTCGGCACGTTCCAGGTCCCGCCCGCGGACGCCGAGAAGGTCGTCTCCGACGCCATCGAGGCCGGCTACCGGCACCTCGACACCGCGCAGATGTACGGCAACGAGGAGGGCGTCGGCCGGGCGGTGGCCGCCTCGGGGATCCCGCGCGAGGAATTCTGGATCACCACCAAGCTCAACAACACCTTCCACGAGCGCACCGCGGCGCGCGAGGCCACCGAGCGGTCGTTGGAGGCCCTCGGCGGACGGATCGACCTGTACCTCGTCCACTGGCCGCTGGCCATGCACGAGGACGTCGCCCGGGTCTGGGAGACCATGGAGGGAATCCGCTCCGACCTGCCCGTCGACTCGATCGGCGTCTCCAACTTCACGGAGGCGAATCTCGCCCGCCTCGCCGAGTCCGGGCTGAGCACCCCGACGGTCAACCAGATCGAGTCGAACCCGTACTTCGTCAACGACGAGCTGCGGGCGGCGTGTGTCGAGCGCGGGATCGCGGTCGAGGCGTGGAGCCCGCTCGCGCAGGGCTCGGTCTTCGGCGACCCCCAGCTGACGGCCCTGGCCGAGCAGGTCGGGCGCACCGTCTCCCAGGTGGTCCTGCGCTGGGTCCTGCAGCGCGGCGACATCGTGTTCCCCAAGTCCTCCAGCCCCGCGCGGATGCGGGAGAACCTCGAGCTGTTCGACTTCGAGCTGACCGACGAGCAGATGGCGTCGATCTCGGCGCTGCACAACGGCACGCGCTCCGGCCCGGACCCGGACGTCTTCGACTGGCGCGGCTGAGGGCCAACCGTCCGCATGTCGGCGAGTGGGTCGCGCTGTCGCCCGACAGCCGCTGTCGCCCGTCAGCCGTCACTCAGGTCCGCATTTCCCCAGGAGAGCCGGTCGAAAAACGTACAGAAGTGACGGCTCTTCGCTCTAGGGCTGCGCTCCCGGCGTCGAGAAGTCAGTTCCGCACACGTCTGCCGAGAGGCGCGTGTGCGGAACGCTCTTTCAACGGCGGGATCGGGCCGGCGCGTCCTAGAGTCGGTCCATGACCACCACCGGCGCGCACGACGCGGCCGACGCCCCCGGCGCCCCCGGCGCGCACGACGCGGCCGACGCCCGTGGCGCGCCGGACCGGACGGGGCGCGACGGCGCCACCACGGCCCCGGTGCTGGCCTCGTACGCCGCGGGCAGCCTGGGCACGGGAGCGTTCGGCACGCTGCCCGGTCTGGTGCTGGCGTACTACCTCACCGACTCGATCGGGGTCGCCGCGGCGGTGGCGACCGTCCTCGTGCTGGTACCCAAGGTCATGGACGTGCTCGCCTACCCGCTCATCGGCGCGATCTCCGACCGCGCGTCACACCGGACCGGCTATCGCACGGGCCTGATGCTGTCCGGCGCCCTGGCGCTGCCGGTGCTGTTCGTGGCGACGTTCGCCGCACCGACGGGCTGGAGCACGGCCGCGGCGGGCGTGTGGGTGATGGGCTTCTTCCTGCTGGCGTCGCTCGCGTACTCGTGTTTCCAGGTGCCGTACCTCGCGTTGCCGGCGGAGCTCACCGAGGACTCCGCCGCCCGTGTGACGGTGTTGGCGTGGCGGGTGGCGGTGCTCGCCGCGGCGATCCTGCTCACCGGCGGCGGCGGCCCGGCGCTGCGGGACGCGGCCGGCGGCGGGGCGACCGGGTACGTGGTGATGGCCGCGGGCGTGGCCGCGTTGATGTTGGTGGGGATGGTGTGGTCGACGTTCGTCGCCGGCCGCCGCACGATCATGCGCGCCGACGCCCCTGCGGGCGGGCTCGCGCATCAGTACCGCGACGGCCTCGACGCGCTGCGGACCACGCGACCGTTCCGCCTTCTGATGGCCGTCTTCTGCCTCCAGGCGGTGGCCACGGCGGTGATGCTTGCGGGTGGTCAGTACGTGGCGACGTACGTCCTCGGCGACGAGACCGCGCTGACCGGCCTGTTCCTGGCGCTCGTGGGACCGGCGTTGCTGGTGATGCCGCTGTGGTCCCGGCTCGCGCACGCGCACGGCAAGGTCCCGGCGCTGGCCGCGGCGACCGCCCTGTTCACGGTGGCCACCCTCCTGCTCATCCCGGCCGGGTTCGCGCCGGGGGCGTGGGTGCACGTGCCGGTGGCGTTGGCGGGTGTCGCGTACGCGGGCATGCAGGCGCTGCCGATGTCGATGCTGCCCGACTGCACCGACCTGGATCGCACGTTGGGGGGACGACGACGAAGTGGCGCCATGAGCGGCCTGTGGACGGCCTCGGAGACCGGCGCGATGGCGTTGGGGCCGGTGGTCGTGCTCGCCCTGTTGGCGGTCGGTGGGTTCCGCTCCGGCGGGGTGGCCGATCAGCCCGGGTCGGCGCACTGGGCGATCGTCCTGGCGTTCTCGCTGGTCCCCGCAGTTCTCGCCGGGGCGAGCCTGCTGATGATCCGCACCCTGGGCAGGTCCTATCCCCGATGGACGGAGCGCACATGACCCCCGATCCCCTGGCCGTCGAGATCGCCGACCGCGGAGAGCACGCCCTGGCCCGGTTGGCCGCGCTGCGGGCACAGGACCCTCCCACGACCGGTGGGCGGGTCCTCAGTTATGTCTACGACTCCGGGCTCGAGGAGCTCGACGAGCTGGCCACCCGCGCGGCGCGGCTGGCGCACGGCGTCAACGGTCTGGATCCCACGGTGTTCGCCTCGGTCGCCGAGATCCACGGCGGGATCGTCGACCATGTCCGGGCGATCCTCGGGGGCGCCCCCGGCGCAGGGTCCGGCTTCACGGCGACGGGCGACGCAGAGGCTGCCCCCGGCTTCACGGCGACGGGCGACGCGGAGGCCGCCGCCGGTGCCGTCTTCGGCAGCGTCACCTCCGGTGGGACCGAGAGCTGCATGCTCGCCTGTCTGGCCGCCCGGGAGGTGTCCGGCCGGGACGCCGGGGACGGTGGGACGATCGTCGCCCCGGTCACCGTGCACGCCGCGTTCCGCAAGGCCGCGCACCTGCTGGGACTGCGGTTCGTCGGGGTGGAGGTCGATCCGGCGACGGGCAGGGTGTCCGCTGACGAGCTCCTCGCGGCGGTGGACGACCGGACGGTGCTTGTCGTGTGCTCGGCCCCGGCGTACCCGACCGGGGTGATCGACCCGGTCGCCGAGGTCGCCGCCGGACTCGAGGCGCACCACGATCCCCGGATCGGGTTGCACGTCGACGCCTGCCTCGGCGGGCTGGTGCTGCCCTTCTGGCCGCGCAGACACCGAGCGGACGGCGGGCCGGACGGCGCGCAACCCTGGGACCTCCGCGTCAGACGCGTCACGAGCATCTCGGCCGACCTGCACAAGTACGGCTTCGCGCCGAAGGGCACCTCTGTCCTGCTCAGCCGGGGGCGTGAACGTCACCGCGCGGCGTGGTTCGCGACCGTCGACTGGCCGGGTTACCCGGTGGTCAACCCCACCCTCGCCGGCTCCAAGCCGCTGGAGCCCGCCGCCGCGGCGTGGACGGTTCTCGAGGCGCTCGGCGACGACGGACAGCGGGAACTCGTCGCCCGCACCGCCCGCGCCACCGACCAGCTCATCGAGGGACTGTCCACGATCGAGGGACTGCGCATCCTCGACCGCGACCCCGGCCCGCTCATCGCGGTCGCCGCCGACGACACCGTCCCCGATGGCCGACGCGTGCACCCGCACCTGTGGGCTGACGCCTGCGGCCGGAGAGGTATCTCCGTCCAGGCGCAACCGGCCCACCGTCAGGAGCGCGGGGCGTTGTCGTCGTCGTCCCATCTCACCATCACACCGGTGACCGAACGGCTGGTCGACGACATCCTCCGGGTGGCGCGTGAGGCCGCCGACGAGGTGCGCGGTCAGGCCGCCCCCACACCGCCGGCCGCGTTCGGGGACGTCCTCGCCGCGCTGGACTCCGGCGCCCTCTCCCCCGCCGACCTGCTCGCGCTGGCCGAGGACGACGTCCACGCCATGGTCTCGGGAGTCCTCTCGGCGACCCCCGACGACGGAGCGGGCGGAGGCATGGCAGAGCTCATGGCTGCGATCGAGCGCCTACCCGCCGACGTCGGCGCCCGTCTCGTGCGTGCCTACCTCGCGGCCGTCATGGAGTGAGGTCGACGAACCGCCCCCCGACTGATGTCGAGGGGCGGCGCGTGGTGCGGGCGGTGTCAGACGAAGACGGCGATCGCGACGTTGACGATGCCGAGCGCGCCGGCCACGTGGGCCAGGGTCGCGGTGCTGCCCTGCGCGCGGGCCTCCTTGCGGACCCCGAGGACGGCCACCACGAGGATGACGATCGCGATGAGCAGCTTGATGCCGATCTTCATGTGGTTGACGTCGGCGCCGTCCATCTCGCGCAGCCCCACCAGCAGCAGGCCGGTGACGACCTGGAGGATGGCGCCGTGCAGGATCGCCTTGTTGACCTGAGGCGCCTTGATCGTCGCCAGCCAGCCACCGATGATGCCGGCCAGGCCGATGAAGTGCAGGATGAGCACGATGTTGAAGACGATGTCCATGATGCGATCATCTCAGGTGGCGACGGCATAACCCCTGGTAAGGGTGGCCTATGTGACCGCCAACTCGACGACCATTAGTCCTCCTGGCGCGGCAGCACCACCACCGGACAGTGAGCGTGCGGCACCACGTGCTGGCTCACCGACCCGAGCAACATCCCGGCGAAGCCCCCGCGCCCCCGTGATCCCACGACCACGAGCCGGGCATCCCGGGACGCCGTGACGATCGCCTCCGCCGGGTGGCCCCGCATCACCACCTGCTGCACGACCGCATCCGGCCCGAGGGTCTCGCGCACCGTGTCGGCCAGAATCTGCCTCGCCTGCGCCTCGAGTTCCGAGGCCGACTCCCAGCCCGACATCGCGTACGGGCCGTACACGGGCGGGACGTCGAACACCGTCAAGGCGACCAACGGCGCCTCGACAGTGCGTGCATGATTTGCCGCCCACGTCAGAGCCCGACGCGAATCCGGGCCACCGTCCACCCCGACGACGACTGGTCCTGTGTCCATGAGCGCTCCTCCTCCGACGAGATCGTCGACGGCGCACGACACGTCCAGCGCCGTCAACATCCACCGTAGACCGGATGTCCGGGCGGGGCGAGGCTACGCGAGTTCGACGGTCACATGCGCGAACGTCGCGTGCCCTCGTTGCGCTCGGTTACGCGAGTTCGACGGTCACAAGCGCGAACGTCGCGTGCCCTCGCTGCGCCCGCTTACGCCAGCTCGACGATCTCCATGTACTCCTGGCTCCACAGGTCCTCCGTGCCGTCCGGCAGGATGATGACCCGCTCCGGCTCCAGCGCCTCCACGGCGCCCGGATCGTGGGTGACCAGAACGACCGCGCCCTCGTAGGTGCGCAGGGCGTCGAGCACCTGCTCACGCGAGATCGGGTCCAGGTTGTTGGTCGGCTCGTCCAGCAGCAGCACGTTGGCCGCGGACGACACCAGCCCCGCCAATGCGAGACGCGTGCGCTCACCGCCGGACAAGGTGCCCGTGGGCTGCTCCAGCTGCGGGCCGGAAAACATGAAGGCGCCCAGGAGGCCGCGCAGGTCCTGCTCCCCCGCGTCGGGCGCGGCGTGGCGGATGTTCTCCCACACGGTCGCGTCCATGTCGAGGGTGTCGTGCTCCTGGGCGAAGTACCCGATCTTCAGCCCGTGGCCGGTCACCACGCCGCCCTCGCCGTCGGTGCGCTCTACCCCGGCGAGCAGCTTGAGCAGGGTGGTCTTGCCGGCGCCGTTGTACCCCAGCACGACCACGCGGCTGCCCTTGTCGATCGCCAGGTCGACCCCGGCGAACACCTCGAGCGAGCCGTACATCTTGGTCAGACCCTTGGCAAACAGCGGGGTCTTGCCGCACGCGGCGGGCGTGGGGAACTTGATGTGGGCGACCTTGTCGGCCACGCGCACCTCGTCGAGCTCGTTCATCATCGTCTCGGCGCGGCGGATCATCTGCTTGGCGGCAGCGGCCTTGGTGGCCTTGGCCCCGAGCTTGGCGGCCTGCTGCTTGAGGGCGGAGGCCTTCTTCTCGGCGTTCGCGCGCTCGCGGCGGCGACGCGCCTCGTCGGTGGCGCGCGCGTCGAGGTACTTCTTCCAGCCCATGTTGTAGGCGTCGATCTCCCCGCGCACGGCGTCGAGGAACCACACCTTGTTCACCACGGCCTCGAGCAGCTCCACATCGTGGGAGATGATGATGAGTCCGCCCTCGTGCTTCTCCAGGAACTGGCGCAGCCAGGTGATGGAGTCGGCGTCGAGGTGGTTGGTGGGCTCGTCCAGCAGGAGCATGGTCTGCGACTTGCCGGCGCCGTCGGAGGCGGCGAACAAGATGCGTGCCAGCTCGACGCGGCGACGCTGACCACCCGAGAGGGTCCCGAGGTTCTGGGTGAGGATCCGGTCCTCCAGGCCCAGGCTGCTGCAGATGCGGGCGGCCTCGCTCTCGGCCTCGTACCCGCCGCGGGCGGAGAACTCGTCCTCGAGCCGGCCGTACCGGCGCACGGCCTTGTCCATGGCCTTGTCGTCCGGTGCGTCGACCATCCGCTGCTGAGCCTCGGCCATGTCGGCCATGAGCACATCGAGCCCGCGGGCCGAGAGCACCCGGCTGCGAGCTAGCTGATCCATGTTGCCCTCGCGCGGATCCTGGGGCAGGTAGCCCAGATCTCCCGTGCGCGTGACCTTCCCGGCGTAGGCCTCACCCTCGCCGGCGAGAATCCTCATCGTCGTCGTCTTACCCGCGCCGTTGCGCCCCACCAGGCCGATCCGGTCGCCGGGCTGGACCCGCAACGAGGACCCGTCCATGTGGAGCAGGGTGCGCACGCCGGCGCGCACCTCAAGGTCATCGATGGTGATCACGTGCGCGGGTACCTCGCTGTAGCTCGGGGCGGGAGAGTCGTCGGCCCGCCCGGTGACGGGTTCGGGCCGACCTGCCACTCTACCTGCGGCGCGAGGACGCCGACGAGTCCGGTGACACGGGTCTCCGTCACCGGAGGGCGCACGCAGACCCCGCCTCCAGCGGATTGTGCCGCCGCGATTTCTTCTCTGCGGCCTGCCGCCGTGCGCAGCTGCTCCTCAACCTGCCGCCTCGCTCCCGCCCGTGCGCTCCCGCCCTCCGCGGGCGTGTCACGTGCCCGCGCAGCCGCTCCCCTGCCTGGCGTCTCGCTTCTGCGGATGTCCGCCACAGCCCTCCTCGCCCCTCACGATGGCGTCTCGCCTGCGCATCGGGGCAGGCCAGACGCCATCGTGAGGGGCGGCTGCAGAAGCATGCCCGGCTGCGGAAGCTCGGTCGACCCGCCGGCCCGCCTGCCCTCCGACCCGCAGCCCCTACGACCCGCCCGACCTCAGCCCGCGCGCCGCCCGTACAGGTTCTGCACACACCGGCCGAGCCGCCCGCGATCGTCCGAGATCAGCGTGTCGGTGAGCACCCCCTGCCCGGGCCCGCCCACCGTCTCGCTGTCCAGGTGCACCCAGCCGGGTTCGGGGTCGCGGTGCAGCGAGACCACGAGGTCGCAGTTGACGGCCGGGTGACTCCGCGGGTCGCTGGCCAGGGACACCCCGCTGGCGGAGTCGGCCACCACCACGGTGTGCTGCCAGCCGCTCATCCGCTCACCGGCGACGAGGTCGACGCGCGCCCGACCCCAGGCCTGCGCGGGTCCGAGCTCGTCGCCGCCGCCGGAGGCGAACGAGAAGTCCACCACGGACAGGTAGCCGTCCGCGTGGGCGAAGCTCATCATCGCGTCGCGGTCGCGCTGGGCGGGCACGGGCGGCCCGTCGTGGTTCCCGACCGTCGGGAAGTCGCCGGGAGTGCGGCGCATGCGCCAGCCGCGGGCGACGAGCGCTGGCCTGCCGGCCACGGAGGCGGTGGCCTCGAGGAGGTCGACGCTGCGTCCCGGCCGAACGGTGCGGACCTCGATGTCGAGCGGCGCAACGGGGACGGGGCCCAGCACGTCCACCGCGACGCGCGCCAGCCGCAGCGTGGGGTCGGCCTCGAACCGCTCCATCGCCCTCACCAGCAGCGCACTCGGCGGGCCGGCGTGCTGGGAGTCGGCGGACCACGGTCCCGCGGTGAGCGTGGTCGACTCGAAGCGATCGTGATCCATCTGCTGGTAGAACGCGCCGGACATGGGTTCCTCTCGCGCGACGGTAGGGTCGATCCCGATGAATGTTACGGGTGGCGAGATGTTCGACGTCGCCGTCGTCGGGCTCGGACCCGCCGGCCGCGCGCTCGCCTCCCGCTGCGCCGCAGCCGGGCTCACGGTGCTGGCGCTCGATCCGCGGCCCGACGCCCCGTGGCACCAGACGCTGTCGGTGTGGGCCGACCAGGTCCCGCCGTGGCTGCGCCCGGAGGCGTGCGGGATCGACGTGGTGGCGCACCGGGTCTCCTCGCCCGCTCTGTACGCGCCCGGGCGTGCGGTGCTCCAGCGCGAGTACGCGGTGCTCGACAACGACGCCCTGCGGCGTGCGCTGCCGCTCGGCCCGGGGGTGACCGTCGAGCGGGAGACGGTCGACGACGCCGACCTGCGCGGCCTGACCGCGCGGGCGCACCGCGTGGTGGACTGCCGCGGCGCCGGGGGCCGCCTCAACCGGGGGCCGCTGCAGACGGCCTACGGCATCGTCGTGGATGCCGCCGACGCGGCGCCGGCCCTGGGCGGGGAGGCCGCCCTGTTCATGGACTGGCGCACCGACTATGCGCACGGTGGGAGCGACGACGACGACGAGATCGGCCCCAGCTTCCTGTACGCGATCCCCCTGTCCGCGGACAGGGTTCTGCTCGAGGAGACGTGTCTGGCGGGGCTGCCCGCCCCGGGTCCCGCCGTCCTGGCGAGCCGGCTGCGCTCGCGCCTGGCGGGCCGGGGGGTGTCGCGCGCGGCGATCGACGAACCGCTGTCGGTCGAGCGGGTGCGTATCCCGCTGGTGCCGCGGCCGGGCGGGGCGGGCGACCCGCTGGTCGAGGCGTTCGGCACGGCCGGCGGTCACGGGCACGCGGCGACGGGGTATTCGGTGGCCGCGATGCTCGAGGCCGTTCCGGCGGCCGTCCTCGCGCTCGGGGCCGGCTACCCGCTTCCCGAGCCCCGCTCGCCCCTGAGCACGACCCTTCACGGCGTGGGCCTGCGGGCGCTGCTCCGGGCCGACGACCGGACCCTCCGGGCGCTGTTCGCCGCGTTCGGTCGGCTCGACGGTCGCCGTCAGAGGTGGTTCCTCGACGCGGCGAGCCCGTCGTATCAGGTGGCCGCCGCGATGTGGGGCATGTGGCTGTCCATGCCCGTCCGGGACAAGGCCGGGATGGTGGCGGCGGTGGTGCGGCCGTCCGCCCGTCGTGCGGTCCGGGCGGGCGGACCGGCTCGAACGTTGCCTCCGGCTCCAGCCGGGTGAGGTAGAACGAGAGCGCCCGCCCCGTGTGAACGGAGCGGGCACTCGTCGGCTCGAGGGACCGGCGCGGAGCGGTCGTCGCGAGACGGGGCTATACGGTGAAACCGATGGCCCGCAGCTGCTCCCGGCCCTCGTCGGTGATCATCTGGGGGCCCCACGGCGGCATCCAGACCCAGTTGAGCTCGAGTTCGTTGACGAGGTCGGCCCCGATGGTCGCGGAGCGGGCCTGGTCCTCGATCACGTCGGTGAGCGGGCAGGCCGCCGACGTCAGGGTCATGTCGACGCGCGCGATGGTCGATCCCTCGGTCTCGCCGGGGCGGACCCAGATGTCGTAGACCAGACCCAGGTCGACGACGTTGATGCCCAGCTCGGGGTCGACCACGTCGCGCATGGCCTCCTCGAGATCGGCGACCAGCGCGAGGTCCTCCTCGGACTGCTCCGGCCGGTTGGGGTCGGGGCGGAACTCGCCGTTGTAGGCGGTCCCCGCGGGCGTGTCGTTCTCGGCGGCCGACGTGGGGTCGTCGACCGCGGGATCGTTGGCAGGTGTCATCTGCTCGGTCATGTCACATCACTCCTGATGGTGTTCGGTCTGTCGGCCGAGGGCGTCCTTGAACGCCATCCAGCCCAGCAGGGCGCACTTGACCCGCGCGGGGTACCGCGACACCCCGGCCAGGGCCACGGCGTCGTCGAGGACCTCCTCGTCGCCCTCGTCCTGGCCGCGGGAGGAGATCATCGCCTGGAAGGCGTCGACGACCTCGAGAGACTCCTCCACCCGACGGCCGACCAGGAGGTCGGCCATCATCGAGGTGGAGGCCTGGCTGATGGAGCAGCCCTGTGCGTCGTAGGACACGTCCTCCACGGTGGTCAGGTCATCCGACAAGCGCAACCGGAGGGTCAGCTCGTCGCCACACGTCGGGTTGACGTGGTGCACCTCGGCACCGAAGGGCTCTCGCAGCCCGCTGTGGTGCGGGTGGCGGTAGTGGTCGAGGATGACCTCCTGGTACATCTGCTCGAGCTTCACTTCAGCCCACCCCCGTCGACTCCGAAGAACTCCCGGGCTCGGCGCAGGGACCGGGCCAGGGCCTCGACCTCGTCGAGGGTGTTGTACAGCGCGAACGACGCCCGCACGGTGGACTGGACACCGAGGCGCCGGTGCAGCGGCCACGCGCAGTGGTGGCCCACGCGGACGGCCACGCCGTCGTCGTCGAGCACCTGGCTCACGTCGTGGGCGTGGATGCCGTCCACGACGAACGAGACGGCGCCGCCCCGGGAGACCATGTCGGTCGGACCGACGATCCGGATCCCCGGGATCTCCTGCAGGGCCTCGAGCGCGGCTACGGTGAGTGCCTCCTCGTGGCGGGCGATGGTCTCCATCCCGATCGCCTCGAGGTAGCGCACCGCGGCGGCCAGGCCGACGGCCTGCGAGACCATCGGCACGCCCGCCTCGAACCGCTGCGGCGGCTCGGCGTACGTCGACTCCTCCATCGTCACGGTGGAGATCATCGACCCGCCCGTGAGCACGGGCGGCATCGCGTGCAGCAGCTCCCGGCGGCCGTAGAGCACGCCGATCCCGGTGGGGCCGAGCATCTTGTGGCCGGAGAAGGCGGCGAAGTCCACACCGAGCCCGTGGAAGTCCACGGCCATGTGCGGCACCGACTGGCAGGCGTCCAGCACGACCAGCGCGCCGACCGCGCGGGCCGCGTCGACAACGCGGGCCACGTCGGTGACCGCGCCGGTCACGTTGGACTGGTGGGTCACGGCGACGACCTTGACGGCGTCGGTGAGCTCGAGCGAGTCGAGGTCGATCCGGCCGTCGTCGGTCACGCCGTACCAGCGCAGGGTCGCGCCGGTGCGCCGGCACAGCTCCTGCCAGGGCACCAGGTTCGCGTGATGCTCGAGCTCGCTGATGACGACCTCGTCGCCGGGGCCGACGGCGTGCGCGCCGAACCGCTGGTCCCCCAGGGCGAACGCCACGAGGTTGAGTCCCTCGGTGGCGTTCTTGGTGAAGACCAGCTCGTCCACGTCGGCCCCGACGAACCGCGCGATGTCCGCGCGGGCGCCCTCGTAGGCGTCCGTGGCCTCCTCGGCGAGCTGGTGCGCACCACGGTGGACCGCGGCGTTGGAGTGCAGGAGGAAGTCCCGCTCGGCGTCGAGCACCGGCGTCGGGCGCTGCGACGTCGCCCCGGAGTCGAGGTAGACCAGGGGCTTTCCGTCACGGACCGTCCGCGACAGGATCGGGAAATCCGCGCGGACTGCTGTCAGGTCGAGGGTCGAGGTCATGTTCTCCCAGCTGTTCCGATCAGGCGGTGGCCGGCGTCAGGTACTTCTCGTACCCGTTGGCCTCGAGCTCGTCGGCCAGCTCGGCGCCACCGGAGGCGGCGATGCGGCCGTCGACGAACACGTGGACGTTGTCGGGCTTGATGTACTGCAGGATGCGGGTGTAGTGCGTGATGAGCAGGATGCCGCCGTTCTCCTCCGCCTTGTAGCGGTTGACACCCTCGGACACGACACGCAGCGCGTCCACGTCGAGGCCGGAGTCGGTCTCGTCGAGCACGGCGATCTTCGGCTTGAGCAGGTCGAGCTGGAGGATCTCGTGGCGCTTCTTCTCGCCGCCCGAGAAGCCCTCGTTGACGCTGCGCTCGGAGAACGCGGGGTCGAAGTCGAGGTCGGCCATGGCCTCCTTGACCTCCTTGACCCAGTGGCGCAGCTTGGGGGCCTCACCGCGCACGGCGGTGGCCGCGGTGCGCAGGAAGTTGGCGGTGGAGACGCCGGGGATCTCGGTGGGGTACTGCATGGCCAGGAACAGGCCGGCGCGGGCCCGCTCGTCGACCTCCATGGACAGCACGTCCTCGCCGTCGAGGGTCACGGTGCCGCCGGTGACCTCGTACTTGGGGTGGCCGGCGATGACGTAGGCCAGGGTCGACTTGCCGGAGCCGTTGGGGCCCATGATGGCGTGGGTCTGGCCCGACTCGATGGTGAGGTCGACGCCCTTGAGGATCTCGACGGTCTCGGGTGAGTCCTCGGTCGCGGCGACGCGGGCCGTCAGGCCCTTGATCTCGAGAGTGGTCATTGATGTGCTCGCAATCTGTGAGAGAAGTCTTCGGGGGTCGGTCGGGGGCGGGCGGGGTCGGTCAGATGCCGGAGGACTGCAGCTCCAGCTCGACGGCCTCGGTGATCCGCTCGCGTACCTCGGGCACGCCGATGCGGTTGATCACCTCGCCGAAGAACCCGCGGACGACGAGGCGTCGCGCGACGTCCTCGGCGATGCCCCGCGACATGAGGTAGAACAGGTGCTCCTCGTCGAACCGGCCGACGGCGCTGGCGTGGCCGGCCCCGGCGATCTCGCCGGTCTCGATCTCGAGGTTCGGCACCGAGTCGGCGCGGGCGCCGTCGGTGAGCACGAGGTTGCGGTTCATCTCGTAGGTGTCGGTGCCCACGGCCGCCGCGCGGATGAGGACGTCGCCGATCCAGACGGTGTGCGCGTCCGGGAGGTTCGACGAGGCGTCGCCCTGCAGCGCGCCCTTGTACAGGATGCGGGAGGTGCAGTTGGGGACCGAGTGGTCCACGAGCAGGCGGTGCTCGAGGTGCTGACCGTCGTCCGCGTAGTACAGGCCGTTCAGCGTGACCGTTCCGCCGGGAGCGGTGAAGCGCGCGAACGGTGAGACCCGCACGACCTCGCCGCCGAACGTCACCGTGGTGTAGGTGAGCGTCGCGTCGCGACCGACCTGCAGGTGGTGACCGGCGAGGTGGAGGGCGTCGTCGTCCCAGTCCTGGATGAGGACGACCTCGAGGTGCGCGGAGTCACCCACGATGAACTCGACGTTCTCGGCGATGGTGCCGCCGCCCCGCTGGTCCACGACGAAGGTCGCGTTGGCGAACGGCTCGAGGCGGACCTGGGTGTGGCCGTAGGCCAGCTCGCCCTCGCCCGGCCCGTCGACGGTGACGTACACGGGCTCGTCGAGGACGACCTCCTTGGCGACGGTGATGACCGTGGCCTCGGTGGACGAGCTGTAGGCCTGCGCGGCCACGCGGTCGCGGGGCGCTCCGGCCTCGCCGACGCGCTTGTCGTCCATGGCGACGGTCTCCACCGTGAGGCCGTCGCGCTCGGCGACCGACGCCAGCAGGCGACCGGTCGCGGTGACGTTCGAACCGTCGTGGATCCCGCGCAGACGACGCAGCGGGGTGAACCGCCAGATCTCGTCCTTGTGGCTGGGGACCTCGAACGCGCCCACGTCGTACGAGGTGAACTGGTCGCCCTTCGTCGCGTCGACGGGGACGCCGTAGCGGTCCGTGAGGGGGGCCGGGGCGGACCCGGTGTCGGGGGTGGTCGTGTCGGTCATGGGGTCAGCCCACCGATCCTTCCATCTGCAGTTCGATCAGGCGGTTCAGCTCGAGCGCGTACTCCATGGGGAGCTCCTTGGCGATCGGCTCCACGAACCCGCGCACGATCATGGCCATCGCCTCGTCCTCGGCCAGGCCGCGGCTCATGAGGTAGAACAGCTGGTCCTGGCTCACCTTGGAGACCGTGGCCTCGTGCCCCAGCGTGACGTCGTCCTCGCGGATGTCGATGTAGGGGTAGGTGTCCGACCGGCTGATGTTGTCCACCAGCAGCGCGTCACACTCGACGTTCGACTTGGAGCCCTTGGCGCCGGGGTTGATCTGGATCAGCCCGCGGTACGCCGAGCGTCCGCCGCCACGCGCCACCGACTTGGAGACGATGTTCGACGAGGTGTTGGGCGCCAGGTGGAGCATCTTGGAGCCGGTGTCCTGGTGCTGGCCCTCGCCGGCGAACGCGACCGAGAGCACCTCGCCCTTGGCGTGCTCACCGGTCAGCCACACGGCCGGGTACTTCATGGTCACCTTGGAACCGATGTTGCCGTCGATCCACTCCATGGTCGCGCCCTCTTCGGCGCGGGCCCGCTTGGTGACGAGGTTGTAGACGTTGTTCGACCAGTTCTGGATGGTCGTGTAGCGGCAGCGGCCGCCCTTCTTGACGATGATCTCGACCACCGCGGAGTGCAGGGAGTCCGACTTGTAGATCGGCGCAGTGCAGCCCTCGACGTAGTGGACGTAGGCGTCCTCGTCGACGATGATGAGCGTCCGCTCGAACTGCCCCATGTTCTCCGTGTTGATGCGGAAGTAGGCCTGCAGCGGGATGTCCACGTGCACGCCCTTGGGGACGTAGATGAACGAGCCGCCGGACCACACCGCCGTGTTGAGGGCGGAGAACTTGTTGTCCCCGGAGGGGATGACCGAGCCGAAGTACTCCTCGAAGTACTCGGGATGCTCCTTGAGCGCCGTGTCGGTGTCCATGAAGATGACGCCCTGGCTCTCCAGGTCCTCGCGGATCTGGTGGTACACCACCTCGGACTCGTACTGCGCGGCCACGCCGGCGACGAGCCGCTGCTTCTCGGCCTCGGGGATGCCGAGCTTGTCGTAGGTGTTCTTGATGTCCTCGGGCAGGTCCTCCCAGCTGGTGGCCTGCTTCTCCGTGGAGCGGACGAAGTACTTGATGTTGTCGAAGTCGATCCCGGACAGGTCCGAGCCCCACTTGGGCATCGGCTTCTTGTCGAAGATCTTCAGCGCCTTGAGTCGCTTGTCGAGCATCCACTCGGACTCGTTCTTCTTGGCGGAGATGTCGCGCACGACCGCCTCGGACAGGCCTCGCTGCGCGGTGGCACCGGCATCGTCGGAGTCGTGCCAGCCGTAGTTGTACTGGCCGATGGAGGCGATCCGCTCCTCATCGGTGGTCGGCTCCGTGACGTCGGCCGTCACCTGATCGGGGGTGATGGTCATCGCACTGTCCTTTCGGCGGTCGGTGCCGACGCGGCTGCGTCGGCGTGTGCGGGGATCGTGGCCGCGAGATCTTCCGCGGACACGGTCCCGGTCGGGATGTTCGTGGTGCAGGCGCAGTTGCCGCCCGCGATGGTCGCGAGTCGCTGGACGTGGGTGCCCACGATTTCGGACACCACCTCCTGCTCGGCCTCGCAGAGTTCGGGGAACCGGGAGGCGACGTTCCACACCGGGCAGTGGTGCTGGCAGATCTGCAGCCCCCTGCCGGCGTCCTCCACGGACGACGCGTACCCCGCCTCGGACAGGGCCACGGCGATGTCGGTCGCGGCGCGCTCGACGTCATGGGGACCCTCGGCCGGCCGGACGTGTCCGATCACCGAGCGCACCCGCTCACGGGCGAACTCCGTGACCGCGGCCGATCCGCCGATGCGCCGCAGGGCCGTCAGCGCCTCGACCGCCAGGTGATCGTACCCGTGGCGGGCGGTGCTCCGACCGGTGGCCGTGACCTGGAACACCCGGGCCGGGCGTCCGCGGGTGCCCGCCGGCCGCGTGCGGGTGGCCTCGACCTCGCCGGCCTCGACCAGGTGGTCCAGGTGGCGTCGGACACCGGCGGCGGTGAGCCCCAGTTCCCGCCCGATCTCGGCCGCGGTGAGTGCTCCGCGTTCCAGCAGGAGTTCCCGGATCGTCGAGCGCGTGTCGGGGCGCGTACTGCTGTCTACCGCGTGCTGCACGCTCATACGCCACTCCCTTCCGGATATGCTCTGTGCGCCCGGGCGGGGCGCACCTCCTGATATTACGCAACACATTCGTTTCGGAAATATTCCCCCACCCCCGGGCGCGTCCCGCGGGGCGAGAGGTTCGCCCGCGGTGGAGGTGGAGGAGGGAGCAGGCGATGGCGCGAGACGTCCCGGTGCGCGGCGCCGGCTCGGTCACCTCGCGGCTCCACACCCGCGAGGGGTTCACCGGCTCCCCGCTGTCCGCCGAGATGGCGCGCCTGTGGCGTATCCGTCGCATCGGCACGACGGCGTCCGTCGCGATGGCGGTGGGGGCTCTCGGGGCCGGGGCGCTACCGGTGCTGCAGAACCCCATCGCCGGTGAGCGACTGTTCGGGCTCTGGCTCCGTCTGCAGCAGTCGTCGATGACGGTGGTCATGGCCGGGATGGTCGTGATCACGCTCTGCTGGCTGCTACTCGCCCCGTACGTGCTGGGCCGCGACCGCCGGGGGCGTCCGAGCGGGCGGATCGACCGCGCGACCCTCGACAAGGTGATCGCCTCGTGGGCGCTCCCGCTCGCGCTCGCTCCCCCGATGTTCAGCAAGGACGTCTACAGCTACCTCGCGCAGGGGGCTATCGGGAACGCCCTCGACGACCCGTACGAACTCGGCCCGGTCTCGGCACTCGGGGCCGGCCACGCGCTCACGATCAACGTCCCCGACATCTGGCGGGACACCCCCAACCAGTACGGGCCGCTCTACCTCGGCGTCCAGAAGGCCATCCACTCGCTCACCGGGGACGACGTGGTGGCGGGCACCGTCCTGCACCGCGTCGTCGCCGTGCTCGGGATCCTCATGCTCGGCTGGGCGGTGCCGCGCCTGGCGGAATACTGCGGCGTCTCGGACGTGGCCGCGCTGTGGCTGGCGGTCGCCAACCCCCTGGTGCTGTTCCACCTGGTCTCGGGGATCCACTCCGAGTCCCTCATGATGGGACTCCTGGCGGTCGGCCTGGTCCTGTCCCTCCGGGCCGTGGAATCCGTCGCCCCCCCGAGTCGGTCGATCCCGCTCTTCGTCCTGGGCACCGTCCTCGTCACCGGGTCGGCGCTCGTCAAACTGCCGACGATCGTCGCGCTGGGGTTCGTCGGCATGGCGCTGGCCCGCCGCTGGGGCGGGGAGTGGCGGGCGACGGTCCGCGCGGCGGCCGTGATGCTGTTGATCTCCGGCCTCACGACCGCCGTCGCGATGGCCGTCACGTCGTCGGGCTTCGGCTGGGTCACCAAACTCGGGGCCGCCACGTCACTGCGGAGCTGGTTGTCCCCGCCGACCGCGTTCGGCGTGCTGGTCGGCGGGATCGGTCAGTACCTCGGGCTCGGCGACCACACCGCCCAGATCCTCGTGATGGTCCAGACCGCGGCCCTGGTCGTCGCCGGCGCCTTCACCGTGCGCATGCTCTTCGCGGTGCAGTCGGGCCGCATCGACCCGGTCGGCGGGCTCGGGGTCTCCATGGCCGCGATCGTGCTGTGCTTCCCCGTCGTGCACCCGTGGTACATCCTCTGGGCGCTCGTCCCGCTCGCGGCGTGGGCGTCCCGCTGGGAGTTCCGCGTACCCGTGGTCGCGGTCAGCGCGGTGCTCGCCTGCTTCACCCTGCCCCCCGGTGCGGGCCTGCCGCCGTTCGTCACGGTCCAGGCGTGGGCGGCCACCGTGGTGATCGTCGGCGTCCTGCTCATCGCCCTGTTCCGCTGGCCGGGGCTGTTGCGGTACCGCTAGCGCGACCGGCCTACAATCGGCAGCCGTGACCTCTTCGACGGATTCCCCCGCACTGCACGTCGAGGGACTCGTCAAGAGGTTCGGCGCCACCACCGCCGTCGCCGGTCTGGACCTCAGACTCGAACGCGGTGCGGTCATGGCGCTGCTCGGACCGAACGGGGCCGGCAAGACCACGACCGTGGAGATCTGCGAGGGATTCCTGCGCCCCGACTCCGGCACGGTCCGTGTCCTGGGTCTGGACCCGGTGACCGAGCGGCAGCGGGTTCGCAGCCGCATCGGCATGATGCTCCAGGGCGGCGGCGCGTACCCCTCCGCCCGCGTCGGCGAGATGCTCCACCTCGTGGCCTCGTACTACGCCGACCCCCTCGATCCCGACTGGCTCCTCGGCGAACTGGGTCTGCGCGACCACGTGAGGACCCCCTACCGACGGCTGTCCGGCGGGCAGCAGCAGCGACTGTCCCTCGCGATCGCCGTCATCGGGCGGCCCGAACTGGTCTTCCTCGACGAACCGACCGCGGGCCTCGACGCCCAGTCACGCCGCGCCGTCTGGGACCTCGTCCACGCACTGCGCCGCGACGGCGCCGCGGTCCTGCTCACCACCCACCTCATGGACGAGGCCGCGTCCCTGGCCGACGAGGTGGTGATCGTCGACCACGGTCGCCGCGTCGCCTCGGGCAGCCCCGCCGAGCTGGAGCGCGCGGGGACCGCCGAGGGGGTCACCCTCGTCGTCGACGGCGAGGTGTCCCCGTCTCTGTTCACCGATGTCCTCGACGACCGACACACCGTCGCGGCGGGCACCGCCGCCGGGGTGCTCGAGGTACACGGTCCCGTCTCCCCCGCCCTCATGACCGCGATGTGCGCCGCCCTCGAGCGGGCCGACGTCCAACTGACCTCCCTGGCCACCCGCACCAGGAGCCTCGAGGAGGTCTTCCTCGACCTGACCGGACGGGAACTGCGATGACCCACGCCCCAGAAGACGGGAACCGCTTCACCCCCGGCACCTTCGCCCGACCCTCCGCCCCCGCGTCCGTCGCCCGGATGACCGCGGCGCAGACCCGCATGGAATTGGCGCTGTTCCTGCGCAACGGCGAGCAGTTGCTCGTGGCACTGGTAATCCCCGTCGCCATCCTGTTCGGGCTCACCGCCATCGAGTTCGGCGCGGTGCCCGAGCCCCGCATCGACCACGCGATCACGGCGGTGCTCACGATCTCCGTCATGGGGACCGCGTTCACCGGGCAGGCGATCGCCGTCGGCTTCGACCGGCGCTACGGCGCCCTCAAGCGACTCGGCGGCACGCCGCTCCCGCCGGGCGTCATCATCGCGGGCAAGATCCTCGCGACCCTCGTCCTCGTCGCCGGGCAGGCCGTCATCCTCGGCGTCATCGCCGCCGTGCTCGGATGGCGCCCCGAGGCGGCGGGGCTCGCGCTCGGTGCCGTCGCGGTCGCCCTCGGCTCGGTGGCCTTCTCCTCGATGGGGCTGCTCCTCGGCGGCACCCTGCGCGCAGAGATCGTCCTCGCGCTCGCCAACCTGATCTGGTTCGTCCTCATCGGTGGGGCCGGACTCGCCATCGGGGTGGTCGACCTCCCCACCGCGGTGCACGACCTCCTCGTCGTCGTCCCCTCCTACGCACTGACCACCGCCCTGGTCACCGCGACCGGAGGCGGCGTACCCGCCCTGGCCGCGCTCTCCCTGGCGCTGTGGACCGCCGTGTGCGGCGGATTTGCCGTGCGTCACTTCTCGTTCACCTGATAGCGGTGACCCGCGCGGCGCGGCCTAGAATCGGGGCCGTGACGTCGACATCGCACGCCCCGACCTCCGGAGCCCCGGCCGCGCCCGAGCCGAAGGGATCCGGCGGCCCGCTGTCCCGGCTGCCGATGCCGTCACTGCGGGCACAGAAGGGCATCGCCCTGGCCAACCTCATCGCCCAGATCGGCATCATGACCACCGGCGTGACCGTCCGTGTCACCGCCTCCGGGCTCGGATGCGAGACCTGGCCGCGGTGCAACCAGGACAGCTTCGTCCCCGTCCCCGGCGCCGGGCCGGCCATCCACCAGGCGATCGAGTTCGGCAACCGCCTGCTCACGTTCGTCCTGGTCGCCGTGGCCGCCGCGTTGATCCTCGCGGTCTTCCGGGCGGGGCGTCGGACCGAACTGAAGGTGCTCGCCCTCGCCATGCCGCTGGGTATCGTCGCGCAGGCCGTCATCGGGGGCATCACCGTGCTCGCGGGGCTGGTGTGGTGGACCGTCGCCCTGCACCTCCTGCCGTCCATGCTGCTGGCCTGGGTCGCGGCGATCCTGTTCGTGCGCATCGGCGAGGACGACACCGCCCCGCCGCGCCGCGTCGTGCCCCGACCGCTGGACTGGCTCACCGCCCTGTCCGCCGTCCTGCTGGCCGGCGTCCTCGCCACCGGGACGATGGTCACCGGCGCCGGCCCCCACGCCGGCGACGCGCGTATCGAGGCCGCCGACCGGCTCCAGCTGCCCATCCAGTGGCTCGTGCACTTCCACGCCGAGCTGATGATCGGCTACGTCTGCCTGCTCATCGGCCTGCTGGCCGGGCTCATCGCACTGCGCACCCAGGGTCCCGCGATCCGGCGGTGCGCGATCCTCATCGGGCTCATCGCGCTCCAGGCCGTCGTGGGGATCACCCAGTACCAGCTCGGGGTGCCCGAGGCCCTCGTGGTGGCGCACGTGACGCTGGCCGGCGCGATCACCGCCGTCACCGGCGCGCTGTGGGCGGCCGGGGTCATCCGGGACCGGATCCCGGCGTGACGCCTGCGGGCTGACCGCCCGGGCCGCCGCCGAAACGACCAAATCCGCTACCCCGAACCCGGATCCGCTACCCGTGTGCGGGTAGCGGATCCGGGGGTGGAGTAGCGGATTTTTTGTCGGTGGCGCGGGCCCCGGCGACCGGTGCCCGCCCGGCCGTCAGACCAGCGCGCCCGAGCCCGCCATGCGCTTCCAGTGCCCGGCCGGGACATCGGTGCGGGAGACGAGTTCGCGCGTCCAGTCCGAACCGGTGAGGCCGGCGATCCCGTCGCGCACGGCCTCGGCCTCGGCCAGCGTGTCGACCATGGTGTCCCCCAGGACGCCGTCCGCGCCCACGAGGGTGATCCGCACACCGCGGCGCCCGACCGGCTGTAGGACCACATCCGCCGATCCGCCGTGACGGGAGAGGAACTTCTCGACGAACTTGGCGGTCTTGGCCGGCGGGGTCGGACCGGCGGGGACGGGCGCGGCCTCGATCTTCTCGACAGGGGCCTTCTCGGCCGCGGGCTTCTCCCCTGCAGCCTCGGCGCCGGTGGGCTTGCCGGCCGCCGCGGCGGGCGTCTCCTTCTTCTCCGCGGGCGCATCGGCCGGGGGCACGGCCGCGGGCTGCGACGCGGCGGGCGCATCCGCCGGACGATCAGCGGCAGAGGGCGCGGGGGCCTCGTCCTTCCCGGCCGCGGCTGAGCCTCCGCCCAGGGTGAGGCCGCCGGACTTGCCGCCGCCGGGTGCCTTCGCGCCGGAGCCGCCACCGAGGGGGAGGCCGCCGGACTTGCCGCCGCCGGGCGCGTAGGAGCCCGTGCCTCCGCCCGGGGGGAGGCCGCCGGACTTGCCGCCGCCGGGCGCGTAGGAGCCCGTGCCTCCGCCCGGGGGGAGGCCGCCGGACTTGCCGCCGCCGGGTGCCTTCGCGCCGGAGCCGCCACCGAGTGTGAGGCCGCCGGACTTGCCGCCCCCGGGTGCCTTCGCGCCGGAGCCGCCACCGAGGGTGAGGCCGCCGGACTTGCCGCCGCCGGGCGCCTTGGCGCCCGAGCCTCCGCCCAGGGTGAGGCCGCCGGACTTCTTCTCCGCGGGCGCGGCGTCGGTGGTCGTGCCCTCCGCGTCGGCTGCATCCGCAGGGGCGGTCTCGCTTTCCGCCGCGGACTTCGTCTCGTGTTCGGGCGCGGTCGCCGCCGGGGGCGTGGCAGCGGGCTTCTCCGCGCCGGCCGAGGAGCCAGCCGCACCAGCGGCGGCGGCCGCCCCGGCCCCGCCGCCGAGCACCAGTCGCCCGGCGGAACCGCCGCCGGGGGCCTTCGCCTTGGAACCGCCACCCAGCTTGAGACCGCCGCCGGACGCCGGGGCACCGGACGCCGGGGCGTCGGACGCCGGGGTGGCGGACGCCGGCGTATCGGCGACAGGCGCCGCGTCCTCCGCCGCGGGCGTCGCCGACGCGGCAGCAGAAGCCGCGGGAGCCGCCTCGGGAGCAGCCTCCGCCACGGGCGCCGACGGTGCCGGGTCAGCCTGGGGCGCGGTGGTCGCGGGAACTGAGCCGCTGCCGCCTACCTCGGTGATCCGGGAACCGTGCAGAGTCGACGCGCCACCACCCGGAGCGCGAGGAGCGCGACGACCGAGCGAGATGCCCCCGCCCGCCGCGGTCGCGGCGGGAGCCGGCGCCGCGGCGGGCGGTGTCTCCTCAGCCGCCTGCGGAGCCTCCTGTGCGGCGGCAGCCTGCTCGTCCGCACCCGTGTCAGCCGCGGTGTCCGGGGTGGCAGGCGTCGCCGCAGTCTCCTCCGCGACAGCCGCCGGGGCGACGGTGTCGGGCGCCGCGTCGGATCCCGTCGTGGTGATCTCGGACCGGCCGGTGGCCCGGACTCGCGGCCCCCCGGCGTACTGGGAAAGGATCTGCAGGCTCATGGGGCGTAGCCTATCGCCTCCCCCGTGCCGGATGAGCCGGCACTCCCGCATGGCCGCCACTCCGTCGCCGGGCACCGGCTGCGCCCGGTCGCGCGCTGTCGGATACTGGTGGCCATGCGTGCCATCCAGATCTCCAGCCACGGCGGACCAGAGGTGCTCACCCCGGCCGAGGTGGACGTACCGACCCCGGGGCCGGGTGAGGTCCTCGTCCGTACCCGGGCGATCGGGGTCAACTACATCGACACCTACTTCCGCGAGGGCATCTACGAGCGGGAGCTGCCGTTCATCCCGGGCAGCGAGGGTGCCGGTGTCATCGAGGCGGTCGGTGAGGGGACGCGGGACCTGGTGGTCGGGGACCGTGTCGCCTGGTGCCAGGTACCGGAGTCCTACGCCGAGTACGTGGTGGCGCCGGCCGAGTCGGTGGTCACCGTGCCCGACGAGGTCGACGACGACGTCGCGGCCTCGATGCTCCTCCAAGGGCTCACGGCGCATTACCTGATCACGGACACCCACCGGGCGTCAGCCGGCGACACGGTGCTGATCACCGCCGGGGCGGGTGGGGTCGGTCAGCTGCTCATCCAGCTGGCCGTGGCGCACGGCTTCCGGGTGGTCACGACCACGTCGACGGCGGAGAAGGCGGAGCTCTGCAGGGAGCTGGGCGCGCACCACGTGCTGCTCTACCCGGAGGCGACCCCGGACAGGGTTCGGGAGCTGTCTGGCGGGGGTGTGGCCACAGTCTTCGACGGCGTCGGCCGCGACACCTTCGACGACAGTCTCGCGTCCCTCGCACGGCGCGGGACGCTGGTGCTGTTCGGTGCCGCGAGCGGGCCGGTTCCGCCGGTCGATCCGCAGCGGCTCAACGCGGCCGGATCGGTGTTCCTCACCCGGCCGACACTCGCCGACTACATCGCGACGACCGAGGAGTTCCGGGCCCGGGCCGGCGAGGTCCTCGAGGGGGTCGTCGACGGCACGCTGCGACTGTCGGTGGGCGCGTCGTTCGGGCTGTCCGAGGCCGCGGAGGCGCATCGGGCGCTGCAGGGACGGCGGACCACCGGGTCCGTCACCCTCGACCCCGGGCGCTGAGCGCGCGAACCGTCCCCGTTTCGGACCGCTGGCGAGGCGAACCGCCGGCGCGCCGCGGCGCGCGCGGTCAGCTCAGCGGGAGGATCTCGGCGACCGTCTGCAGGCCGAGGACGGCGTCGATCGACAGCGCGACGAACACCCCGGCGAGATAGTTGTTCGAGAGGATGAACAGCTTGAGCGGCTTCACCTCGACACCGCGGCGGACCCCGGCCTCGAGGCGGTGTGCCATGACGATGAACCATGCGCCGAACCCGATCGCGCCGGCCGCGTAGATCCAGCCGGCGGCGGGGATCAGTGCCAGAGTGCACAGGACGGTCACCCAGGTGTAGATGGTGATGCGGCGGGTCACGCCCTCCGGGGCCATGATGACCGGGAGCATGGGCACGCCGGCGGCCTCGTAGTCCTCCTTGTAGCGCATCGCCAGCGCCCAGGTGTGCGGCGGGGTCCAGAAGAAGATGACGAGGAATAACACGACGGCCTGCCACCAGTTGTGCGGCTGCCCGTCGGGCATGTTGTCGGTGATGACGGCCCACGACACGAACACCGGCATGCACCCGGCGGCGCCTCCCCAGACGACGTTCTGGGCGGTGCGGCGCTTGAGGATCATCGAATAGACGATGACGTAGAACAGGATCGTGATCAGGATGAAGAAGGCGGCGAGCCAGCTGTTCGCGAGCAGGCCCAGCCAGAGCATGCTGGCCACCCCGAGGAGGAGTCCGAAGATCAGCGCGGCCCGGCGGGTGATCGCGTGGCGCGCGAGCGGACGGCGTTCCGTGCGCTTCATCACCTGGTCGATGTCGTAGTCGACCACCATGTTGAGCGAGTTCGCGCTCGCCGCGCCCATCCATCCGCCGACCAGGGTCAGCAGGACGAGGGAGAGGTGGACGCTACCGCGATCCGCCTGCAGGAGGGCGGGGATGGCGGCCACCAGGAGCAGCTCGATGACACGGGGTTTGGTGAGGGCGATGTACGCCATCACCACGTCGACAACACGGGCCCGCCCGCTCGCCGGAGCCGGCCGCCCCGTGGACTCTGGAGGGGAGACTGATGGCCCCCCACTCCTGGTCGGGGTGGAATCGTGCACCGGAACTCCTCGCAGCAGACGTCAACGCACTACCGAGCCGATACTACGTCCCCCCCACGTGGTCCGCGAAAGAGCGGGGGCGGGGACGGTACGCCCGCCGTGGCCGCGACCACTAAGGTGGGTGGAGACATACGCGCGGATCCGCGCCGCATCCAAAAGACCCGGGAGAACCACAAGTGACCAGCGCGTCGGAGATCACCGAGCTCACCACCGCCCGCCACCCATCCGACTGGACCGAACTGGACACCCGCGCCGTGGACACCGCGCGCGTCCTCGCCGCCGAGGCCGTGCAGAAGTGCGGGAGCGGTCACCCGGGCACCGCGATGAGCCTCGCCCCGCTGGCCTACACGCTCTACCAGCGCATCATGCGGCACGACCCGTCCGATCCGACATGGGTCGGGCGGGACCGTTTCATACTGTCGTGCGGCCACACGTCGCTGACCCAGTACATCCAGCTGTACCTCGCCGGCTTCGGCCTCGAACTCGAGGATCTCAAGGCCCTGCGCACGTGGGGCTCCAAGACGCCGGGCCACCCGGAGTGGCGGCACACCGACGGCGTGGAGATCACGACCGGCCCGCTGGGCCAGGGGCTGGCCTCCGCGGTCGGTATGGCCATGGCCTCGCGCTACGAACGCGGACTGTTCGACCCGGACACCCCCGCGGGTAAGAGCCCGTTCGACCATTTCATCTACGTGATCGCGTCCGACGGCGACGTCCAGGAGGGCGTCACCGCGGAGGCGGCCTCGCTGGCGGGGACCCAGCAACTCGGCAACCTCGTCGTGATCTACGACGACAACGAGATCTCGATCGAGGACGACACGAAGATCGCGTTCACCGAGGACGTGGCGGCCCGGTACGAGGCCTACGGCTGGCACGTCCAGACGGTCAACGGCGGTGAGGACGTGGCGGCCATCGAGGAGGCGATCGCCGACGCCCGCGCGGTGACGGACAAGCCGTCGATCATCGTCCTGCGCACGATCATCGCCTACCCCGCGCCCAACGCGATGAACACGGGCGCGGCCCACGGTGCGGCGCTGGGCCAGGACGAGGTCGACGCCGTCAAGGAGGCGCTCGGCATGGGCGGCACCGAGCCGTTCACCGTCGAGGACGAGGTCATCGCGCACACCCGGGCGGCCCGCGATCGCGGCGCCCGCGTGCACGCGCAGTGGAGCGACATGTTCCACGCGTGGGCCGAGGCCAACCCCGAGCGCAAGGCGCTGTTCGACCGTCTCTACTCCGGCGAGCTGCCCGCGGGCTGGGACGCCGGCCTGCCCACCTGGGAGGCCGACCCCAAGGGCGTGGCCACCCGCAAGGCCTCGGCCGAGGCGATCCAGGCACTGGCCGCCACCCTGCCGGAGCTGTGGGGCGGTTCCGCCGACCTCGCCGGCTCCAACAACACCCCGATCAAGGGCGAGGACTCCTTCGGGCCCGCGTCGATCACCACCGACACGTGGACCGCCTCCCCGTACGGGCGGAACCTGCACTTCGGCATCCGTGAGCACGCGATGGCGGCCGTTCTCAACGGCATCGCGCTGCACGGGCCCACGCGGCCCTACGGCGGCACGTTCCTCATCTTCAGCGAGTACATGCGCCCGGCCGTCCGTCTGGCCGCGCTCCAGGGCAGCAACGCGTACTACGTGTGGACCCACGACTCGATCGGCCTCGGCGAGGACGGCCCGACCCACCAGCCGGTCGAGCAGCTCGCCGCACTGCGCGCCATCCCCGGCCTGGCCATCCTGCGTCCCGCGGACGCCAACGAGACCGCCGCCGCGTGGCGGGCGATGCTCATGGCCCTCGACGGCCCCAAGGGCCTGTGCCTCACCCGTCAGAACGTCCCGGTGCTCGAGGGCACCGCGGAGCTCGCCCGCGAGGGTGTCGAGCGCGGCGGCTACGTCCTCGCCGAGGCGTCGACGGGAACGCCGGAGGTGATCCTCCTCGGTACCGGGTCCGAGGTACAGCTGGCGGTCGCCGCCCGGGAGACCCTCGAGGCCCAGGGCGTGCCCACCCGCGTCGTGTCCATGCCGTGTGTCGAGTTCTTCGACCAGCAGGACGCGGAGTACCGCGAGTCGGTCCTCCCCCGCGCCGTGCGCGCCCGCGTCTCCGTCGAGGCCGGTATCGCCATGCCGTGGCACCGGTTCCTCGGGGACGCCGGCCGGGCGGTGTCCCTCGAGCACTTCGGTGCCTCCGCTCCGTACGAGACCCTGTTCGAAGAGTTCGGGATCACCGCCGACGCGGTGGTCTCCGCCGCCCGCGAGTCGCTCGCGGCCGTTGCCGGGGAGGCATGATGACCAACGCCAATCTCGCCGCTCTGAGCGCCGCCGGCGTGTCGGTGTGGCTCGACGACCTGTCCCGCCAGCTGCTGGCCACCGGCGAGCTGGAGAAGCGGATGGACGCCTACTCGATCGTGGGGGTCACCACCAACCCGGCGATCTTCCAGTCGGCCCTGGCGGACTCGACGGCCTACGAGACCGCACTCACCGAGGCCGTCCGAGCCGACCGCGACCTCGACTCCGTGGTCCGGGCGTTGACGACGGCGGACGTCCGCGACGCCTGCGACGTCCTCGCGGGCACGTACCGGGCGACCGACGGCGTCGACGGGCGCGTCTCCCTCGAGGTCGACCCGGGGCTGGCGCACGACACGCAGGAGACCGTCCGGCAGGCGGTCGAACTCTTCGCCGCGGTGGACCGCCCCAACGTCATGATCAAGATCCCGGCCACCGCGGCCGGGCTGCCCGCGATCACCGACGTCATCGGCAAGGGCATCGACGTCAACGTCACGCTCATCTTCTCGGCCGAGCAGTACCGCGAGGTCGCCGAGGCGTACCTCACCGGGCTCGAACAGGCCGTGGCCGCCGGGCACGATCTGTCGACGATCCACTCCGTCGCGTCCGTCTTCGTCTCCCGGCTCGACACCGAGATCGACTCGCGCCTGCCCGAGACGTCCGAGCTGCGCGGTCAGGCCGGTCTGGCCATCGCCCGTCTGTGCCAGGAGGTGTACGACGAGGTCTTCGACCCGGCGGGCCGCTTCGGCGAACTGGCGGACCGCGGCGCCCGGCCGCAGCGTCTCCTCTGGGCCTCCACGGGCGTCAAGGACCCGGCGTACCCGGACACGTTGTACGTGACCGGACTCGTGACGCACGGAACCGTCAACACCATGCCGTTCGCCACCATCGAGGCGTTCGCCGATCACGGCGTCGTGGAGGGTGACACCGTGCGCGGGACCGCCGAGGCGTCCCGGGCCACGCTCGACGCGCTGCGCGCCGAGGGGATCGACCTCGACGAGGTCTTCGCCCTCCTCGAGCGCCAGGGTGTGGAGAAGTTCGTCACCGCGTGGGACGACCTCCTCGACACGGTGAGGGCGCGGATCGACGAGATCCCGTCGGAGTCGTGACCGACCCCGACCGCGTGGACGCGTCCGTCGCCGACACCTCGATCGGCGCCCCCGAGGGGTGGGTCAACCCGCTCCGCGATCCCCGGGACCGGCGACTGCCGCGGATCGCGGGACCGTCGGGACTGGTGATCTTCGGCGTCACCGGGGACCTGTCCAAGAAGAAGCTCATCCCGGCGATCTACGACCTGGCCAACCGAGGTCTCCTGCCGCCCGGGTTCTCCCTCATCGGGTTCGGTCGACGCAAGTGGTCGCACGGGGAGTTCGCGGCGTTCGCCCGCGAGCAGGCTCGCGAGCGGTGCCGCACGCCGTTCCGTGAGGACGTGTGGGAGCAACTCGCCGCGGGCCTGAGGTTCGTGACCGGGACCTTCGACGACGACGAGGGCTTCGACCGCCTGGCGGACCAGCTCGTCGCCCTGGAGGCGGAACGGGGCACCGCCGGCAACTACGCGTTCTACCTGTCCATCCCCCCGGATGACTTCCCGACCGTCTGCCGGCACCTCGATCGCACGGGCTGTACCCGGGGCCCGGAGGGATCCTGGCGCCGCGTGGTCATCGAGAAGCCCTTCGGGCACGACCTGGCCAGCGCGCGTGAACTCAACTCCGTGGTGGGTGCGGTCTTCCCGGAGGACTCGGTGTTCCGGATCGATCACTACCTCGGCAAGGAGACGGTGCAGAACATCCTGGCGCTGCGCTTCGCCAACCAGCTGTTCGAGCCGGTGTGGAACGCCAACCACGTCGACCACGTGCAGATCACGATGGCCGAGGACATCGGTCTCGGCGGCCGGGCCGGCTACTACGACGGCATCGGTGCGGCGCGCGACGTCATCCAGAACCACCTCATCCAGCTGATGGCGCTGGTGGCGATGGAGGAGCCGACCGACTTCTCGGCCGCGGCCCTGCGCGCGGAGAAGACCAAGGTCCTCGAGTCCACCTCGCTGGCCCTGCCCGTCTCCGAGACCGCCGCGCGCGGCCAGTACGCCGGCGGGTGGCAGGGTTCGGAGCAGGTCGTGGGTCTGAAGGACGAGGAGGGCTACGACCCCTCCTCGACCACCGAGACGTACGCGGCCATCACCCTCGAGGTCCACAACCGTCGCTGGGCGGGGGTGCCGTTCTACCTGCGGACCGGGAAGCGCCTGGGTCGACGGGTCACCGAGATCGCGGTCGTGTTCCGGCGTGCCCCCCACCTGCCCTTCGACGCGACGATGACGCAGGAACTCGGGCAGAACGCGCTCGTGATCCGGGTCCAGCCGGACGAGGGCGTCACGCTGCGCTTCGGTTCCAAGGTCCCGGGGACCGCGATGGAGGTCCGCGACGTCAACATGGACTTCGCGTACGGCGAGGCGTTCACCGAGTCCTCCCCCGAGGCCTACGAACGGCTCATCCTCGACGTCCTGCTCGGGGAACCGTCGCTGTTCCCCGTCTCGCGCGAGGTCGAGCTGAGCTGGCAGCTGCTGGACCCGGTGCTGCGGGAGTGGGAGTCGGACGGGCAGCCCGAGCAGTATCAGGCGGGCACGTGGGGGCCGAAGGGCGCCGACGAGATCCTGGCCCGTAGCGGCCGCGCATGGAGGCGACCGTGATCATCGACCTACCCGACACCTCGACCCGCGACATCTCCAAGAAGCTCGTGCAGATCCGTGAGGAGGCGGGCCTCAGCACGATCGGCCGGGTGCTCACGCTCATCGTCATCACGGACCACGTCCGCGGCAGCGAGTCGGCGATCGACGCCGCCAACGAGGCGAGTCGGGAGCACCCGTGCCGCGTGATCGTGGTCATCCGTGGGCGACGGGCGGACGCCGACCGGCTCGACGCCCAGATCCGCGTCGGCGGGGACGCCGGCGCCGCAGAGGTCGTCGTGCTGCGCACCTCCGGCGCGATGGCCTCGCAGTCGGCATCGTTGGTCACCCCGCTCCTCCTGCCGGACACCCCGCTCGCGGTGTGGTGGCCCCGTCACTCCCCGACGCTGCTGTCCGAGGACCGTGTGGGACGGCTCGCGCGTCGACGGATCGTCGACTCGGACGCGGAGGGCCACCCGACGGATGCGCTGGCCAAGCGCGCCGCCGGGTACTCCCCCGGCGACACCGACCTGGCGTGGGCCCGCATCACGCACTGGCGGTCGCTGCTCGCCGCGACCCTGGACCGGCCGCCGTTCGAGCCGATCACGGGCGCCACGGTGTGTGGGCCCGAGCGTGCCGCGTCGGTCGACCTCGCCGGCGGGTGGCTGGCCTCCCGGCTCGGGATCGATGTGCTCCGCGCCGTGGGGCCCAGGATGGTCGTCCTGGAACGGGCCTCGGGGTCGATCGTGATCGAGCAGGTCAGTGCGACGTCGGCCGAGCTGCGCATCACCGGGCAGCCGCCCACGCGGGTGGCACTCGTCGGACGCAGCGTCGCCGACTGCCTGGCGGAGGAGCTCCGCCGCATGGACACCGACGGCGTGTACGCCGACGCGTTGGCCAACCACGACCGGGTCATCTACACGTCCGCGTCGATCCGCTGACCGACCGCCCGGCCCGCGGGCCGGGCGCCGGGTCCGCCGTCAGTCCCCCACCCACCACAACGACAGGAGCGCCGATGCCAGTCAGCCGTCACCTCGTCCACGAGGACGCCGAGGCCCTCGCGGAGGCCGCCGCCCTCGCCACGGCGGGCCATCTCAACGAACGGATCGCCGCCGCCGGGCGGGCGACGCTGTCCCTGACCGGCGGGTCCGTCGGCGTGAAGACGGCCGCGGCCCTCGCGGATTCCGCAGTCGACTGGAGTCGCGTCACGATCTACCTCGGGGACGAGCGGTTCGTCCCGGCGGATGACCCCGAGCGCAACGACGGACAGCTCGCCGAGGTCCTGCTCGACGCCGTGGGAGACCGGGCGACAGTGCACCGGTGGCCCGCCCGTGGCGAGGATTTCGACGACGTCGACGCCGCCGCGGAGGCGTTTCTAGCCGCGAGGGACCTGCCCTCGGGTGACGATCCCCTCTTCGACGTCACGATCCTGGGAATGGGGCCGGAGGGTCACATCGACTCGCTGTTCCCGCACACTCCGGCGATCGCCGAGACCGACCGTCTGGCCGTCGGCGTCAGGGACTGCCCCAAGCCCCCGCCGGAGCGCCTCACCTTCACCCTTCCCGCGGTGCGTCGTTCCCGACACGTCATCATCGTCGCGACGGGAGACGCGAAGGCCCGGGCCGTCGCCGAGGGGCTCGGCGGAGCCGATCCGGCGGACTGGCCGGTCGCCGGGGCCGTCGGGACGGAGTCGACCACGTACCACCTCGACGGACCCGCCGCCTCCATGGTGAGCTGACCCGCTCAGCCGCCGACACGACACGGGGTGCGCACCCTCCCTTCCGAGGAGAGTGCGCACCCCGTGTCGCGATGCGTGCGGGCCGCCCCGCGGCGCGATCAGCCGAAGCGGACGAGCAGGCCGACCGCGATGATGGCGATCACCCAGAGGATCGCCACGACCACGGTGACCCGGTCGAGGTTGCGCTCGACGACGCTGGAGCCGGACAGGCTCGACTGGACACCGCCACCGAACAGCGAGGACAGGCCACCGCCCTTGCCGCGGTGCAGCAGGATGAACAGCATCAGCAGCAGGCTGGTGATGATGAGGAAGATGTCCAGGGCGAGCTTCATGTAGGGATCGTGCCTCACGTCAGGTCGGGCGGTCGGGTGCGACCGCTACAGACTACCCGGTCGGCAGTCCGTGGTCGGTCCCGGCGTGCCGGGCCGACGGGGGCCGGGCACACCGGGGGCGGGTCAGGGCAGCGGGCCGCCGGCCGCGATGGCGCTCAGCTGGGCGAACTCGTCGGGCTTGAGGGAGGCCCCGCCCACGAGACCGCCGTCGACATCGGGCTGCTCGAGGAGCTCGCCGACGTTCGAGGCGTTGACGCTGCCGCCGTAGAGCACCCGCATCGACTCCGCCGTCTCGGCGTCGGCGAGCTCCGCGAGCGCGGAGCGGATGGCGGCGCACACCTCCTGGGCATCGGACGCCGAGGCGGTCTTGCCGGTGCCGATCGCCCACACGGGCTCGTAGGCGATGACCGTGGAGGCCAGCTGCGCGGTCGACAGACCGGCCAGCGACCCCCTGAGCTGGTTCACGACGAACTCGACGTGGTCGCCGGCCTCGCGGACTTCCAGCTTCTCCCCCACACAGACGATGGGCGACAGGCCGTGACGATGGGAGGCCGCGGCCTTGGCGGCCACCAGCTCGTCGGTCTCCGCGTGGTAGTCGCGGCGCTCGGAGTGGCCCACGACGACATACGTGCAGCCGAGCTTGGCGAGCATCG
Source organism: Dietzia sp. CH92 (assembly GCF_032248695.1). Classification (NCBI taxonomy): domain Bacteria; kingdom Bacillati; phylum Actinomycetota; class Actinomycetes; order Mycobacteriales; family Dietziaceae; genus Dietzia; species Dietzia sp. CH92. The sequence goes on from NZ_JAVHXC010000001.1 coordinate 199,073, forward strand.
CGGCCGAGATCTCGCCGGTGTACGCCCCGGACTCGTGGACCGAGACGTCCTGCGCCCCGTAGGCGAAACCGAGCTTGTCGCCCTCGATGACGATCTGGACGCCCCGGATGTCGGTGAACGGCGGGATGAACGCCACGTCGACCTTCTCGAGGTACTTCTCCGGGAGGGCGAAGGCGACCTTCTGCACGAGTGCGATCGCCTCGAGGTGGTTGAGGTTCATCTTCCAGTTGCCGGCGATGAGCGGGGTACGTGCCATGTTCTCTCCTGTGGTCCTGAAGTGGCCGGGTCAGTTGCTGCGCTCGAGGGCGGTGACGCCGGGCAGCTCCTTGCCCTCGAGGTACTCCAGCGAGGCGCCGCCGCCGGTGGAGATGTGGGAGAAGTTCTCCTCCCCCAGACCCAGCGTGCGCACGGCGGCGGCGGAGTCGCCTCCGCCGACCACCGAGAAGGCCCCGTCCTTCGTCGCGGTGATGATCGCCTCGGCCACCCCGCGCGTGCCCGCGGAGAACGCCTCGAACTCGAAGACGCCCATGGGGCCGTTCCAGAACACGGTCTTCGCCGGACGCAGCTTCTCGGCGAACGCCGCGACCGACTCGGGGCCGATGTCCAGGCCCATCTTCCCCTCGGGGATGGAGTCGGCCGACACGGTCGTGTGCGGGGCGTCGGCGGCGAACCCGTCGGCGGCCACCACGTCCACGGGCAGGGTGATGACGTCGCCGTACCTGGCCAGCAGGTCCCTGCAGGTGTCGATCATCTCCTCCTGCAGGAGCGAGGAGCCCACGCCGTGGCCCTGCGCGGCGAGGAAGGTGAAGCACATGCCGCCGCCGATCACGAGGGTGTCGACCTTGGGTGCCAGCGCCTCGATCACCGCGAGCTTGTCGGAGACCTTGGAGCCACCGAGCACCACGGCGTAGGGACGCCCCGGATCACCGGTGAGGTCGGCGAGCACCTCGACCTCGCTCTGCACGAGATCGCCGGCGTAGGCGGGCAGGAGCTTGGCGACGTCGTAGACGGAGGCCTGGGCGCGGTGGACCACGCCGAAACCGTTGGAGACGAACGCCCCGTCCTCGCCCACCAGGCTCGCGAGCTCCGCCGCGAACGCCGCGCGCTCGGACTCGTCCTTGCTCGTCTCCCTGGCGTCGAACCGGACGTTCTCCACGAGGAGGACGTCGCCGTCGGTCAGTCCGTTGGCCCGCTCGCGTGCGTCCGGCCCCACCACGTCGCCGGCCAGCTGGACGTACCGGCCCAGCTCGTCACCCAGCTTCTCCGCCACGGGGGCGAGGGAGAACGCGGGGTCGGCCTCGCCCTTGGGGCGGCCGAGGTGCGCGGTGATGACGAGCGCCGCACCGGCGTCGAGCAGCGCGTTGAGCGTGGGCAGGGAGGCGGTGATGCGACCGGCGTCGGTGATGGTGGTCCCGTCGAGCGGGACGTTGAGGTCGCAGCGGACGAGGATCTTTCGACCCTCGACGCCGGCGTCGAGCAGGTCGGAGAGCGTGCTCACGGCCATGTGGTGGAACTCCTGTCGGGAGAGAGGTGGCTGGGCCACCGGTGGGTCAGCTGACCGTGCGGCGCCGGTCGATGTGGCCCGGGCCCGGTCGGGACGCTCGTGGCGTACCCGGACCGGGCCCGGTGGTGGTGCGGTGTCGTCAGGCCCGAAGGTCTCAGAGCGACTTGCCGACCAGGCCGATGAGGTCGGCCAGACGGTTGGAGTAACCCCACTCGTTGTCGTACCAGGAGGCGATCTTGATCTGGCCGTCGATCGCCTTGGTCAGCGGCGCGTCGAAGATCGACGAGTGCGGGTCGGTGACGATGTCGGACGAGACGATGGGATCCTCGGTGTACTTGAGGATGCCCTTCATCGGCCCCTCGGCGGCGGCCTTGACCGCGGCGTTGACCTCGTCGACCGAGGCCTTCTTCTCGAGCTCGACGGTGAGGTCGGTCAGCGAGCCGGTGGGCAGCGGGACGCGCACGGCGTAGCCGTCGAACTTGCCCTTGAGCTCGGGCAGCACCAGGGAGACGGCCTTGGCGGCGCCGGTCGAGGTCGGGACCATGTTCAGCGCGGCGGCGCGGGCACGACGCGGGTCCTTGTGGGGCGCGTCCTGCAGGTTCTGGTCCTGCGTGTACGCGTGGATGGTGGTCATGAGGCCCTTGACGATGCCGAACTCGTCGGACAGGACCTTGGCCACCGGCGCGAGGCAGTTGGTGGTGCAGGAGGCGTTCGAGATGATCGTCTGCGAGCCGTCGTACTTGTCGTCGTTGACGCCCATCACGATGGTGATGTCCTCGTCCGACGCGGGGGCGGAGATGATGACCTTCTTCGCGCCGCCCTCGAGGTGGCCGCGGGCCTTCTCGGCGGAGGTGAAGATGCCCGTGGACTCGACGACGACGTCGACGCCGTAGTCGCCCCACGGCACGGAGGAGGGGCCCTCCTTGACGGCGAGCGCGCCGATCTTGGTCCCGCCGACCGTGATGGAGTTCTCGTCGTAGGTGACGTCCTTGCCGAGGCGCCCGAGGATCGAGTCGTACTTGAGCAGGTGAGCGAGCATGTCGTTCGTGGTCAGGTCGTTGACGGCGACGATCTCGATGTCCGTCTTGCCCTCGGCCTTGAGAGCCTCCACCGCGCGGTAGAAGTTGCGGCCGATACGTCCGAATCCGTTGATGCCTACGCGCACGGTCACTTCATGTCTCCTTATTGGTGGTGCGAGAACGCTGGACGTCACCGGGGCCGGGTGGGGCCCGGGGACGTGACCCAGACTACCCGCCGCCGCCCGGCCCCGTGCAGGGTGTTCAGGGGGCGGATCAGGCGTCGTCCAGCATGTCCTCGGTCACCACCGACTCGGTGTCGGGGATGCCGAGTTCCGCGGCCTTGCGGTCGGCCATCGACAGCAGCCGGCGGATCCGTCCCGCGACCGCGTCCTTGGTCATGGGCGGGTCGGCGAGCTGGCCGAGTTCCTCGAGCGAGGACTGCCGGTGCTGAACGCGGAGCTCGCCGGCCGCGAGCAGGTGGTCCGGGACGTCCTCGGCCAGGATCTCGAGCGCGCGCTGGACGCGGGCGGCCGCCGCGACGGCCGCGCGGGCGGACCTGCGGAGGTTGGCGTCGTCGAAGTTTGCGAGCCGGTTGGCGGTGGCGCGGACCTCGCCACGGGAGCGCCGTTCCTCCCAGACGTCCCTGGTGGAGGTGGCGCCGAGGCGGGCCAGCAGGACGCCGATCGCCTCGGCGTCGCGGATCACGACCCGGTCCCCTCCGCGGACCTCACGGGCCTTGGCGGTCACACCGAGTCGGCGGGCCGCCCCCACGAGCGCCATCGCCGCCTCCGCGCCGGGGGCCGTCACCTCGAGCGCCGAGGAGCGCCCGGGCTTGGTGAGCGACCCGTGCGCGAGGAAGGCGCCGCGCCACGCCGCCTCGGCCGCGGCGACGGAGCCGCCGACCACGGCCGCGGGCAGACCGCGGACCGCCCGGCCCGCGGTGTCGACGAGTCCGAGCTGTCGGGCGAGGTCGGCGCCGCGGTTGATGACGCGGATGACGAACTTGCGGGCGGGACGGCCGCCCGAGCCCCCGATCGGGTGCACCTCGCAGGCCACGGAGAACAGCGCGTCGAGCTCGCCGGTGAGCCGGTCGGCGACCTCGCCGGAGTCGACCTCCGCCTCGATGACGAGCCGCCCGGACAGCACCTGCAGGGTGCCGGCGAACCTCAGCAGCGCGGCGACCTCGGCCTTCCTGGTCTCGGTGTTCCCCACGGGGACCCTCACCAGTTCGGACTTGACCTGTGCGGTCAGCGACACGCCCTGCTCCTTCGTTCTCCGGTCGTCACCCCGCGCCTCCCGGCAGCGAAGCGGCGAGCGCCGTCGCGAGCAGGGCGGGGTCGTGGACAGCCCTCATGGTCCCATCCGTTCCGGTCTTCGCGATCTCCGCGGTCACCACCCGGGCGCCGAAGCCGGCCGCGGCGCGCTCGAGGTGCTCCCGCTCGGTCCCGCTCAGCGGCATCCGCGGGTCCACGAGCAGGACGTCCACGTCGATCCCCGGCGCGTGCTGCCGCAGGACGTGCAGGTGCTGCTCGGCGGAGAACCCGGCCGTCTCCCCCGGTTGGGGTGCGAGGTTGAGCACGAGCGCCTTGGCGGCGGTGGTCCGGGCGAGGGCCGCGGCGATCTCCGGCACGAGGACGTTGGGGATGACGCTGGTGAACCAGGAACCCGGGCCGAGCACCACCAGGTCGGCCTGCTCGATCGCGTCGACGACGCCGTCGGCGGCGGGCGGGGCGTCGGGGATGAGGCGGACCCGCCGGACGCTGCCCGGTGTGGTGGCCACGGCGACCTGCCCGATGATCGTGCGCACGACCCTGGGATCGGCCTCCAGCCCGACGACCTCGGCGGCGATGTCGAGCGCGACCGGGGACATGGGCAGGACCCGCCCGGTCACGCCGAGGATCGATCCCACCGCGTCGAGTGCCTCGATGGGGTCGCCGAGCAGTTCCCACAGTCCGGCGAAGACGAGGTTGCCGACGGCGTGGCCGGCCAGCGCCCCGGTGCCGCCGTAGCGGTGCTGGAACAGCCTGGTGAGCCTCTCGTGTTCCTCGTCCTCGCCGGCGAGGGCGCACAGCGCCATGCGGAGATCACCGGGCGGGAGGATGCCGAGCTCGCGGCGCAGGCGCCCCGAGGAACCGCCGTCATCGGCGACGGTCACGACCGCGGTGACGTGGTCGGCGACGAGCCGGCCCGCCCTCAGGGTGGCGGACAGGCCGTGCCCGCCGCCGAGCGCGACGAGTGACGGGATCCGGGTGGTGGACGCGGACATCCGGGCCGTCACTCCCGTCCGAGGTCGCGGTGGCGGACGTGGACGTCGACCGCGTCGAGACCGGACAGCCTGCCGGCGAGTGATTCGGAGATGGCGACGCTTCGGTGCTTGCCGCCGGTGCACCCCACGGCGATCGTCATGTACCGCTTGCCCTCGCGCCGGTAACCGGTCATCGCGAGGCGGATCATCGTGACCGCCGCGCCCAGGTACTCCTCGATCGACTCGTCGGCGAGGACGTAGTCCTGGACCGGCTTGTCGCGTCCGGTGTGGGGCTGGAGTTCGGGGATCCAGTGCGGGTTGGGCAGGAAGCGCATGTCCAGGAGCATGTCGACGTCCACCGGGACGCCGTACTTGAACCCGAACGACTCGACGGTGAGATGGAAGTCGAAGCCGAGGTCCCCGAACGGGGTCTCGAGCCGGTGGCGCAGGTCGTGCACGCTCAGCGAGGTGGTGTCGACGACGACGTCGGCGCGGCCGCGCAGTCCCTCGAGGATCCTGCGCTCCCGGGTGATGCCGTCGATCAGCCCGCCGCCGGACTGCAGGGGATGGGAGCGGCGCACGTTGTTGAACCGGCTCACCAGTGCCTCGTCGGAGGCGTCGAGGAAGAGGATGCGCGACCTCTCGCGACCGGTGAACTGGTCGAGGAGCTCGCCGAGGTGTTCGTCGAACCCGAGGCTGCGGGTGTCGGCCACCACGGCGAGCCGCCGGGGCTCGTCACCGGAGTCGTCGAACATGCCGAGGAACTCCCCGACGAAGGGCAGTGGGAGGTTGTCCACCACGTACCACCCGAACTCCTCCAGGACCTTCGACGCGGTCCCCTTGCCCGCTCCCGACATCCCGCTGATCAGCAGGAGTTCCCGGCCCCGGTCGTCGCCGTGGTCGTCCATCGTGTCACCTCGCGTCGTTCGTCGTGCCCGCCCCGGGCTGCCCCGCCGAGTCTTCCACGTCCCCCACGGCCGTGTCCCCGACCCCGACGCCCGGCCCCGGTTCGGGTTCGGGTCCGGGTTCCGGTCCGGTGGGGCCGCCGGACCCGAGGGTGGCCCTGATCGACGCCGCGACGCCGGGCCCGATGCCGGGGACGGCGCAGAGGTCCTCGATGCTCGCGGAGCGCAACGCGGAGACGGTGGGGAACTTCTCGACGAGGGCCGCGCGGCGGGTGGGCCCGAGGCCGGGCACGTCGTCGAGCACGGACGCCGTCATCCGCTTGGAGCGCGCGCCCCGGTGCGCGCGGATGGCGAACCGGTGGGCCTCGTCGCGCAGGCGCTGGAGCAGGAACAGCCCCTCGCCGTGGCGCGGGAAGATGACGGGGTACTCCTCCCCCGGCAGCCAGATCTCCTCCAGCCGCTTGGCGATGCCGATCACCGGCACGTCGGTCACCCCGAGCTCGGACAGCACCTCGGCTGCCGCCTCGACCTGCGGGCGCCCGCCGTCGACCACGAACAACTGCGGCGGATAGGCGAACCGGCGGGCGGGCGGGGTGGCGTCGGTGCCGCCCGCCTCGTCGTCGACCGGTCCGTCCGTCTCGTCGGGGGTGAGCGCGGGGTCCTCGTGGTGGCGCCGGAAGCGTCGGCGGGTGACCTCGGCGATGCTGGCGACGTCGTCGGAGTGGCCGTCCCCGGCGGCGTCCCGGATGCGGTAGAGGCGGTAGTCGCTCTTGCGGGGGATGCCGTCCTCGAACACCACGAGGGAGGCCATGACGTCGGTGCCCTGGGTGTGGGAGATGTCCACGCACTCGATCCGCAGCGGCGCCGAGTCCAGCTCGAGGGTCTCCTGGATCTCCTGCAGGGCGGCGGAACGGGCGGTGAGGTCCCCGCTGCGGCGCAGTTTGTGCTGGGTCAGGGCCTCGACGGCGTTGCGGTGCACCGTCTCGGCCAGGGCCCGCTTGTCCCCGCGCCGGGGCACCCGCAGGGACACGCGCGACCCACGCAGGCCGGAGAGCCAGTCGGCGAGCTCGTCGGAGTCCTCGGGCAGGGCCGGCACCAGCACCTCGCGGGGCACGGCGGAGGCGATGTCGCCGGACTCGGCCGCCTCCGCGAGGTCGGCCTCGCCGCCGTAGAACTGGGCGAGGTAGTCGGACACCACGCCGGGGATCGCCCGGGCCGCGTCGAACTCGCCGTCCTCGTCGACGCCGTGCGCGTGTTCGACCACCCACCCGCGCTGACCGCGGATGCGTCCGCCGCGCACGTGGAAGACCTGGACGGAGACCTGCAGTTCGTCGACCTCGACGCCCACGACGTCGGCGTCGGTGCCGTCGCCCAGCACCACGGCCTGCTTCTCCATCGCGCGGCGCATCGCCCCGAGGTCGTCGCGCAGGCGCGCGGCGCGTTCGAAGTCCAGGTCGGCGGAGGCCTCCATCATCCGCTTCTCGATGCGCCGCATGATGGCGTCGGTGCGGCCGGCGAGGAAGTCGATGAGCTCGTTGACGATGAGCCGGTGCTCGTCCGGGGTGACGCGGCCGATGCACGGGGCTGCGCACTTGTCGATGTAGCCGAGCAGGCACGGGCGTCCGAGTTGGGCCTGACGCTTGTACACCCCGGCCGAGCACGAGCGGACGGGGAAGACCCGCTGCAGCGTGTCGAGGGTGTCGCGGATGGCCCACGCGTGGGAGTAGGGACCGAAGTAGCGGGTGCCCGGGCGTCGGGGCCCGCGGTAGACGAACGCGCGCGGGACCTCCTCGCCGACGGTGACGGCGAGCATCGGATAGGTCTTGTCGTCGCGGTAGCGGACGTTGAACCGCGGGTCGTACTTCTTGATCCACGTGTACTCGAGCTGGAGCGCCTCGACCTCGGTGGACACGACGGTCCACTGCACGCCGGCGGCGGAGGTCACCATCTGGCGGGTGCGCGGGTGCAGCAGCGACAGGTCGGCGAAGTAGGAGCTCAGCCGGGCGCGGAGGTTCTTGGCCTTGCCCACGTAGATGACGCGCCCGTGCTCGTCACGGAAGCGGTAGACCCCCGGCTCCGTGGGGATCGAGCCGGGGGCCGGGCGGTAGGTACGCGGGTCGGCCACGGCGGATCAGCGGTCGGCGACGGTCTCGGGGTCGGCGGCCGAGGGCTTGTGGGTGCGGATGACCTCGCGCAACCGGGACATGGCCTCGACGCCCTCGCGGCCGTCGAAGGTCTGGATGGCCCAGATCCCGGCGTGCTCGTACGCGGGCAGCTCGAGTCGCGGCCAGTAGCTCGAGCGGGGGAAGGTCACGCCGACGATGTGCTCCCAGCCCCAGCCCCGGGTGCGCAGGGGTCCACGCAGCTCGACGCCCTCGCTCCCGGCGCGGACGCGGATGCGCAGGAGGGTGAGGAGGAGCCCGGCGAAGATGAGGCCGGTGACCACGAAGGCCAGCTGGTCGGGGACGCCGATGGTCACGCCGGTGTCGCCGTCGACGAGGATGACCGCCCAGATGACGTGGACGACGACGACGAGCACGGCGAGCGCGATCACGGTGATGCGCATGCGCCGGGGCGTGTGCTCGAACTCCCAGTCCCCGCTCATCGGACGGTCCTCAGCTCACGCAGGGTGATCGCGGCGCCGAGGGCGGCGGCGACCGCCTCCCCGCCCTTGTCCTCCGCGGCGCCGTCGTGGCCGTCGCGGTCGCGGGCCTGCTCCTCGTTCTCGGTGGTGAGGACCCCGTGCGCGACGGGCGTGGCCTCGTCGAGGGCGATGCGGGTCAGGCCGTCGGTCACCGAGCGGCACACGTAGTCGAAGTGGGGCGTGGCGCCGCGGATGACCACGCCGAGCGCGACGACGGCGTCGTGGGTCCGCGCGAGTTCCTGGGCCACGACGGGCAGCTCGACCGCCCCGGTGACGCGGGCGAGGGTGACGGCGGCGCCGGAGGCCTCGGCCACGGCCAGGGCACGGTCGACGAGCTGGGTGCAGATCTCCTGGTGCCAGGTCGAGGCCACCACGCCGAGGCGCAGGCCGCGGGCGTCGGGGACGACCGGTTCGGGTCTTCCGCTGCCGCTCATCGCTGATCCTCTCCGTTCACGTCGGCGCCGGCCGGGTCGGCGGGGCCCTCGTCCAGCCCCTCGAGCAGGTGGCCCATCCGGTCGCGCTTGGTCCGCAGGTACCGCAGGTTCTCGGGGGTGACCGCGGTGGGCATGGGCACCCGCTCCACCACCTCTACCCCACCGGCGCGGAGGGCGTCGGCCTTGGCCGGGTTGTTGGTCATGAGTCGCACCCGCGTCACGCCGAGGTCCCGCAGCATCTGCGCCGCGAGGCTGAAGTCGCGGGCGTCGGCGGGCAGCCCCAGGTCGAGGTTGGCGTCGACGGTGTCGCGGCCGGAGTCCTGGAGCTGGTAGGCGCGCAGCTTCTGGACGAGCCCGATCCCGCGTCCCTCGTGTCCGCGCATGTAGAGCACGACACCGCGCCCCTCCGCGCACACGGCGTCGACGGCGGCGTCGAGCTGGGGACCGCAGTCACACCGCAGGGAGTGGAAGACGTCACCGGTGAGGCATTCGGAGTGGATGCGCACGGAGACCGGGTCGTCGCCGGAGATGTCGCCGGCGACCATCGCCACGTGTTCGACGCCCTGGAGGGTGTCGCGATAGCCGTGCGCGGTGAGGGTGCCGGCGGGGGTGGGCACGCGGGCCGCGGCCTCGTGGACCACCTGCACCTCGTGGGCGCGACGCCACGCCTGCAGGGCCTCGATGGTCACCATCGCCAGCCCGTGCTCGTCGGCGAAGCGCCGCAGCTCGGGGGTGCGGGCCATGGTGGTGGGGTCCTCTTCGGACACGATCTCGCAGATCACGCCGGCGGGGCGCAGTCCGGCCAGACGGGCCAGGTCGACGGCGGACTCGGTGTGGCCGGGGCGGGTGAGGACACCGCCGGGCCGGGCGCGCAGGGGCACCACGTGTCCCGGGCGGGTGAAGTCGCCCGGCACCGTGTCGGCGGCGGCGAGCAGACGGGCGGTCCGGGCGCGGTCGGCGGCCGAGATGCCGGTGGACACGCCGGTGCGCGCGTCCACGGTGACGGTGTAGGCGGTGTCGTGACGGTCCTCGTTGATCGCCCGCATGGGCGGCAGGTCGAGCCGGAGGCAGTCCTCGGCCTCGAGTGCGACGCACACATAGCCGGAGGAGTAGCGCACAAGGAAGCCCATGAGTTCGGGGGTGGCGAGCTCGGCGGCGAAGATCAGGTCGCCCTCGTTCTCGCGGTCCTCGCTGTCCACCACCACCACGGCCCGTCCCGCCGCGATGTCGGCGATGGCTCGCTCGATGCCGTCGAAGGTGGTCACTGCTGCGGGGTCTCCTCGTCTCAGGACGGGCCCGGGCGGCGGCCACGGGTCCGGGCTCAAGTATGGCGCATCCGGTCAGGCGGGCCCGCCACCGCGTCCGTCCAGCAGACGCTCGACGTACTTGGCCAGCACGTCCACCTCGAGGTTGACGGGGTCGCCGACTCCGAGGCCGCCGAGGATCGTGGCGTCGAGCGTGGTGGGGATGAGGGAGACCTCGAACCACGCGTCCGCCGCCCCCGACGCGCTGACCGCCGAGACGGTGAGCGAGGTGCCGGAGACGGTGATGGACCCCTTCTCCACCACGTACCGGGCGAGGTCGGCGGGCAGGGAGATGCGCAGGACGTGCCAGTGCTCGTGCTCGACGCGGTCCAGGAGCCGGCCGGTGCCGTCGACGTGGCCCTGCACGATGTGCCCGCCGAAGCGCGCGTCGGCGCGCATGGCGCGCTCGAGGTTGACGGGGTCCCCCGGCGCGAGGGCGGCCAGTGCGGTGCGGTCGAGGGTCTCGGCCATGACGTCCACGTCGAAGTGGCCGCCGGTCTCCCAGTCGGTGACGGTGAGACAGACGCCGTTGACGGCGATCGAGTCGCCGTGGCCGGCGTCGGAGGTCACCAACGGGCCGCGGATCCGCAGGCGCGCCGAGTCGCCCCGACGGTCGATGGACTCGAGGGTGCCGAGCTCCTCCACGATTCCGGTGAACATCAGCGGGTTCCTTCCGTCGGCCTGGCTGTCATGCGCAGGTGGATGTCCGTGCTGAGCACGGTGGTCTCACGCAGGGTGAAGCCGTGCGCCCCGGCGAGGGTGGTGACGCCGGCGCCGGAGACGGCCGGGCGCCCGTCGCCCAGCACGAGCGGGGCGAGATAGGCCTCGACCTCGTCGACGAGCCCGGCGGCGAGGAACGCCCCGGCCAGTCGCGGCCCGCCCTCGACGAGGACGTGGCACACGTCGCCCAGCATCGCCAGCGCCTCGGCGGGGTCGCGGGTGGCGAGGTGCCGGAACCGGCCGTCGTCGCCACGCACCGCCGCGCCGGCCGGGACGTCGGTCAGTCCCATCACCGCCCGGAGGGGTTGCCGGGCGGCGAGGCCGCCGTGGTCGAGGCGGGCGGTCAGTGCCGGGTCGTCGGCGGTGAGGGTCCCGGTGCCGACGACGAGGGCGTCGATCTCCTGCCGCCGGGCGTGGGCGTGGCGGCGCGAATCGGGCCCGGTGATCCACTTGCTCGACCCGTCGGCCGCGGCCACCCTGCCGTCCAGGCTGGCCGCGTACTTCCACGTGACGAACGGTCGGCCGTGGGCCTGACGGTGGAGCCACGCCCTCAGCGGGCCGTTCTCGGCGGCGCTCACCTCGTCGTCGTCGCCCCTGGCCACGTCGACCCCCGCCCGCCGCAGGGTCGCGGCCCCGCCGGCGGCCACCGGGTTGGGGTCGGACACCGCGTAGACCACGCGCGCGACCCCGGAGTCCAGCGCCCGGGCGGTGCACGGGCCGGTGCGGCCGTGGTGGTCGCACGGTTCGAGCGTCACCACGAGCGTCCCCCCGCGCGCGCTCTCGCCCGCGGCGTCCAGGGCCACCACCTCCGCGTGCCGCCCGCCCGGGGCCTCGGTCGCCCCGCGGCCGACCACCGCGCCGGCCGCGTCGAGCACTACCGCACCGACAGGCGGGTTGGGGGTGCTCACGCCGAGGGCGGACCGGGAGACCGCGATCGCCTCGGCCAGGGCGCGGCGTTCCCGGCCGCGCGCGCCGTCCCGGGGCACGTTCACGTCCGCGCGGCGAGTGCCCGCTCGCGCAGGGTCCCGATCATCGCGTCCGGGTCCGGCGCGCCGTAGACCGCGGACCCGGCCACGAACACGTCGCACCCGGCGGCCGCGCACTCCCCGATCGTGTCGGCATCGATCCCGCCGTCGATCTGGATGAGCACGTCCAGACCGCGGCGGTCGATCTCGGCCCGCAGGGCGCGGACCTTGTCCACCATCTCCGGCATGAACTTCTGACCGCCGAAGCCCGGCTCGACGCTCATCACCAGCACCAGGTCCACGTGCTCGAGGAGCTCGAAGCACATCTCGGCGGGCGTCCCCGGCTTGATCGACACCCCGGCCCGGCAGCCCCTGGCGTGCAGCAGGTCAGCCACCGCCACCGGGTCGTCGGCGGCCTCGAGATGGAACGTCACGTTCGAGGCGCCGGCGTCCACGTAGTCGGCCACCCAGCGCAGCGGGTTCTCGATCATGAGATGGCAGTCCATGAACGTGTCCGTCACCCGGCCCACCGCCTTCGCCACCGGCGCCCCGAAGGACAGGTTGGGGACGAAGTGACCGTCCATGACGTCCACGTGGATCCAGTCGGCGGACGGGATGCGCTCGATCTCACGGTCCAGGCGGGCGAAGTCGGCGGACAGGATCGACGGCGCGATGAGCGGCTTGTACGACATGGCGTCCAGTCTAGGCGGGCGCGTTCCGGGGCCGGCCGACGGCGGGGACCGTCACCGCGCCCCGTGGGTCAGGCGGTCGGGCCCGTTAGTGACAGGCAGAACTCCACCTGGTCCGCGACGATCTTCTCGAAGTGCGGATCGACGTAAGGGTCGAAGTGCTCGCACGGGTACTCCAGGTACCGGCCGTGCGGGATCCGCTCCGCGGCCCGGCGTGCGGTGGCCGCGGGGGTGATGGCGTCCCCGGTCGCGATCTGGACCAGCGTGGGGCAGGTGATCCGGCGGGCCCGGCGGATCGGCGAGTAGAAGCCGATCCGCGCCAGGATCCGCGCGGCGACGTCGTCGCGGAAATCGGTGCGGCGTACCCCCGAGTCGGCCACCAGCCGGTCGACGGCGGGATCGGCGTCGGGGCTCGTCATGACCGCCGTGTCCCCCGGGCGACCGACGAGGGGGACATAACGCGGTTCCCGATGCCGCATCGCGCGCCACAGGTCGTCGAGCACGGCCGGGGCGAGCCGGCGTACGGCGGCGAGGCCCGTCGCCCGGACAGCGGCCGGCCCGCTGACGTGGGGCACCTGGGCGACGACCCCCGCCAACCGCTCCCCCGTCCCCGCGAGGGTGAGGACGTGCCCTCCGGAGAACGACGTGCCCCACGCGATGACGCGGTCCGGGTCCACCCCGGGCAGGGCACGGGTGAAGGCGAGCGCCGACCGCCAGTCGTCCAGCTGGCGGCCGATGTCGAGCAGTTGACGGGGAGACCCGCCGCTCGCCCCGAAGTGCCGGTAGTCGAAGACCACCACCACGAAGCCCGCGTCGCGGAACCGTTCGGCGTACGCGGGCAGACGCAGGTCCCGGATGCATCCGAACCCGTGGGCCATGACGACGGCCGGCGCCGTCGCCGAGGGGTCACCGGCCGGCGCGTCCGGGCGGTAGATCCAGGCCGCACAGTCCACCCCGTGCGAGGTGAACCGGGTCTCGTCACGCATCGTGCCTCCGTCGCAGCGCCGCCATGAACATCGCATCGGTGCCGTGCCGGTGCGGCCAGAGCTGCACCCACGGGCCGTCCCCCGGCGCGGCGTGTGCGCCGCCCTCGCCGAACCCGGTCCCGATGCCCGCGAGGATCTCCCTCACGTCGAGGGTCTCCACGTCGTCCCGGCGTGCCGCCTCCCGGACCACCGACACCGTCTCCGACAGGTGTGGCGAGCACGTCGCGTACAGCACCACACCCCCCGGACGGACCAGCCGCAGAGCCGAGTCGAGAAGCTCGCGCTGCAGCGCGACCAGGCCCGGGATGTCCGCCGCGGTCTTGCGCCAGCGCGCCTCCGGGCGACGACGTAGTGCACCCAACCCCGAGCACGGTGCGTCGAGGAGCACGCGGTCGAAGCCGGGCTCGAGCCCGGGGTCCCGCCCGTCGGCCGTGTGCACGGTCACCGGCAGGTCCCGTGTGGCCTCGCGGACGAGGTCGGCCCGGTGCGGCGACACCTCGACGCCGGTGAGGGTCCCGCCCTCGATCTCCGCGAGCGCGCCCAACATCACCGCCTTGCCGCCCGGGCCGGCGGCCAGGTCGAGCCAGCGACCCGTGTCTGGGCCCGTGAGCGGGGCCCGCGCCGCGGCCAGCGCGACCAGTTGGCTGCCCTCGTCCTGCACCGCCGCCATGCCCTCGCGCACCGCGTCGAGCGTGCCCGGGTCCCCGGAGTCCAGGTGGACGGCGTACGGGGACAGCTCGCCCTCGCGCCCACCGGTGACCAGGGCGAGCTCCTCCGCCGAGATCGCACCGGGTCGCGCGGCCAGGTGGACCTTGGGCCGCGCGTCGTCGGCCGCGAGCAGGTCGGGTAGTTCCCCGGCGGCGGCGCCGAGAGAGTCGGCGAACGCGCGGGCGATCCATTCGGGGTGGGCGGTCCCCACCGCCATCCGCGCCACCGGGTCGGTCACCCCCTCGCGCAGCGCGTCGAGCCATGAGTCGAGATCCCGGGCCGAGACCTTGCGCAGCACGGCGTTGACGAACGCCCCCGCTCGGCCGAGGCCCGCCGTGCGCGCCGCCTCGACGCTGGTGTCGACGGCCGCGTGGGCGCCGATGCGGGTGAACAGCAGTTGGTACGCGCCCAGCCGGACCAGGTCGAGCACCGGCGGGTCGATCTCCTCGACGGGACGCGACGAGGCGAGCGTGATGATGCGGTCGAGCAGTCCCTGCGCGCGCAGGGTGCCGTAGGTCAGTTCGGTGGCCAGGGCCGCGTCCCGGGAGTCGAGCTTCGCCCGCCGCAGCTCGGCCGGGAGCGTGAGGTTGGCGTACGCCTGCCGTTCACGGACGGCCGCCATCACGGCCAACGCCACCGCTCGCGCATCGGGCCGTCGCTGTGGTTTCTGGGCGCTCTGCCGGGGGCGCTGCTGGGGGCGCTGCTGTCCCCGGCGGCGGTCCTGTGGCTGGCGGCCGCCCGAGGGGCGGCGGCTCTGCTGATCGCGGCCCCGCGCCTGCTGCTCTCCCCGGCGCCGGTCGTCTCCCCCGGGCGCCTGACGGTCGCTGCTCACTCGAAGGCCGCCTCGTCGTCGAGGCGTGCGCCGCGGATCCAGTCGAGCGCGTTCATCATCTTCTTCCCCGGGGGTTGGATGGTCTCGATCGCCATGGGTGCGGACGCGGTGCCGACGTGGAAGGTCCTCTTGTCCCACGCGATGTGCCCGGGCTCGAGGGCGGGTGCGGTGTCGTCGGCCGGGCGGGCCGAGCCGATCTTCACCCGCTGC
The DNA here is from genome assembly GCF_032248695.1 of Dietzia sp. CH92. Lineage (NCBI taxonomy): Bacteria > Bacillati > Actinomycetota > Actinomycetes > Mycobacteriales > Dietziaceae > Dietzia > Dietzia sp. CH92. The sequence goes on from NZ_JAVHXC010000001.1 coordinate 214,238, forward strand.
CCGTTCAGCGTCGTCCACGCACCGGGGGCGGGGGTGACCGAACGGATGTGCCGGTCCACCGCCAGTGCCGGGTCCGCCCACCGCACCCGAGCGTCCTCGACCGTGAGCTTGCCCGCGTAGGAGACCCCGTCCTTCAACTGCGGGACCTCCCGCAACTCGCCGGTCTCGAGACCGTCGAGCGTGGCGACCAACAACCCGGCCCCGGACTCCGCCAGCCTGCCCAGGAGCTCGCCGGCGGTGTCCCGGGGACGGACGGTCTCGGTCATCGTCCCGAGCACGGGCCCGGTGTCCATCCCCTCGTCCAGACGGAACGTCGTGGCGCCGGTGACCTCGTCGCCGGCGGCGATCGCGGCGTTGACGGGGGCGGCGCCCCGCCACGCGGGCAGGAGTGAGAAGTGGAGGTTGATCCAGCCGTGGGCCGGGATCTCGAGCACCGGCCGGGGAACGAGGTGGCCGTAGGCGACCACCGGCACGGCGTCGGGTGCCAGGGCGAGCAGACGCTCGGCGAACTCGGGATCGCGCGCGTTCGGCGGGGTGAGGACCTCGACCCCCGCGGCGTCGGCGGCAGCCGCGACCGGACTGCGGGACAGCCCGCGCCCCCGCCCGGTCCGGGCGTCGGGTCGCGAGATCACGGCCACCACCTCGTGGCGGTCACTGTCGAGGAGGGCCTGCAGGGACGGGACGGCGACCTCGGGGGTGCCGGCGAAGACGAGACGCACCGGTCACCTCACCGCCATCGCGTCGGCCAGATCGTCGTAGACGACCCCGGCGCTGACGGCAGCGCTGCCGAACCACGTGGAGTTGCGGATCTCGGCCATCGCCGTGCGGCGACGCTCCGGGGTGAGCCGCTGGAGGAACAGCACGCCGTCGAGATGATCGATCTCGTGTTGGACCGCGCGGGCGAGGATGCCCTCGGCCTCGAAGCTCACGGGCTCACCGTGGAGGTCGAACCCGCGGGCGCGGACCCGGGCGAAGCGCTCGGTGGGCAGCGACACCCCGGGGATGGAGAGGCACCCCTCCTTCTCCTCGACGGTCTCGTCGCCGATCGCCTCCCACTCCGGGTTGACCAGGTGACCCCGCCGTCCTCCACAGGTGTAGACGAACACCCGGGTGGACAGGCCGATCTGCGGGGCGGCCAGACCGGCGCCCTCCTCGTGATCGACGGTGTCCATGAGGTCGGTGACCGTACGTGCCAGCCTGTCGTCGAAGGAGGTGACGGGGTCGGCGGGGGTCCGCAGAACGGGATCGCCGAAGAGCCGGACGGGGTGGACGGTCATGCGTATCGGGTCTCCTCGGGGCGGAAGTGGTGAACGACCATTCTAGGCGCTCCGGCGCTCACCCGATGTGCACGGGATCGAGGCGGACGCGCAGTGGGCTGGCGGTACGTCTGCCCGCCCGCCGGACGACGAGGGCCCGCAGTTCCGCGGCGACGTCGTTGAGCAGTGCCGGGGGGACCCGCAGCAGGACCCGCTCCGGGTCGCGGACCTCGTCATGACCGGGGAGTTCCTCCCCGGCGGGCAGATCGACGGGGCCGAGCACCTCGACGGCGTCCGCGAACCGGAAGTCCTCGAGGAACTCGGCCAGGGCCGCTGCGGGGCCGTCGACCGCGATCATGTGCACGGCGGGAGGGAACCCGACCTCCGCCCGGTCGGCCAGCTCGCGCTCCGCCCACCCCTGCGGGTCCCACCGCACCAACGCCTGGGAGACCGCGGACTCCGAGTCGGCCGACAGGAACACCCTGCCGCCCGCATCGGCCGGGCGGACGAGACCGGCGGCACCGATCCACAGCCGGAGCGCGTTCTGCACGGCCCGCAGGTCGGGGCGCCCGAGCAGCGCCCACGAGTCCAGCAGCAGCGCGGCGCCGTAACCGCCCTCGGCGACAGGCTCGGCGCCCGGCGTGCACACGATGATCGCGGGGGTCGCCGGCACCGAGTCGAGGATCTCCCCTCCCCCGCTGGTGCGGATCCGCACCCCGGGGAACATCCGCCCCAGTTCCTCCGCGGTGCGCCCGGCACCGACGACCCCGGCCCGCAGGGCGCGGGATCCGCAGCTCACGCAACGGAACCCCGGTTCCGGCGCCCCGCACCATCCGCACGCCAGCTCCACCGGCCCGTAGACCTCGTCCATGCGTCCCGCCCGCAGGGGGCCGTTGCACCGGCGGCACCGCGCCGGCGTCCGGCAGGACCCGCAGAGCAGCGTGGGGATGTACCCCTTCCGGGGCACCTGGACGAGCACCGGGGCGTCCACGTCGATCGCCTCGCGCGCCATCGTCAGTGCGACGGCCGGCAGCCGGGTTCGTCCGCCCGCCACGTCGCGGGCCTGGACGGGATCGGCGTCCGTCACGGCGATCACCCGCGGGGCCAGCTCCCGCACCAGGCCCGCCCGCGGCCGGATCTCGTGCGCCCACCCGGTCCGCACGTACTCCGCCACCTCGGGCGTGCGGTCGACGGACGTCAGCAGCAACGGCGTCCCCTCGAGGGCTGAGCGTTGGGCGGCGACGTCGCGGGTGTGGGGGTACGGGGCGCGGGGTTCGACGAACGAGTCGTCACCGTCGTCGTGCAGCACCACGAGGCCCAGTTCCGGCAACGGGGCGAACACGGAACTGCGGGTGCCGACGACGATCCGGGCGTGGCCGCGGACCGCGCGCAGCCATCGCCGGTACCGGGCCGACGGCCCCACCCCCGCCGACAGGTCGGCCACCAGATCGCGGCCGGCCGACCCGCCACCGACCACCTCACGGCAGGCCGCGGCCAGGCGATCGACGTCCCGCTGGTCCGGGACGATGAGCAGGACCTGGAGTCCACGCCGACGCACCGAATCGGCCAGGGCCGCCAGGGACCGCGCCCAGTCCCGGCCCGGGGGTACCGTCCACACCCCGCGCGCGGGCACGCCGGCCGTGACCGCCTCGAGGAACCGGGCGACCATGGGATGGTCCTCCCAACCGGCGGGCAGTTCGACCGGGCCGAGCGAGACGCCCACCGGCGGCTCCGCCTCGGGGACGGACTTCTCCGCGGCGGCGTGGCGCGGCGGGATGGCCAGGCGGAGCACGTCGGAGCGGGTGCCGACCCAGCGGCGGGCGACCAGGTCGACCAGGCGCAGGAGCGCCGGGGTGAGGACGGGTTCCGGTGAGACCACCCGTTCCAGCCAGGCCAGCTCCCCCTGGTGGTCGGTGTGCGCGGTGCGTTCGACGAGGAAACCGTCCACCAGGCGCCCTGCGAACCGGACCCGCACGCGCACCCCGGGCACGGCGTCCGCCGACAGCGACTCGGGCACGCGGTAGTCGAACTCGCGGTCGAGGTGGGGCACGCCGAGCAACGGCAGGACCCGGGCCACGGGGCTCTCGGCCGCCGCGACCCGGGTCGCCGGGCGCGTTGTCGTCACGTCGGGAATCCTCGCACCCCGCTACGACACCCGGGGACCGGAGGCTCTACAGCCCGGCGGCCTTCTTGAGCTCGTCGACGCGGTCGGTGCGCTCCCAGGGAAGGTCGATGTCGGTGCGTCCGAAGTGTCCGTAGGCCGCGGTGGGGGCGTAGATGGGGCGCTTGAGGTCCAGGTCGCGGATGATGGCGCCCGGGCGCAGGTCGAAGACCTCGGTCACGGCCTGCTGGAGCCGGTCGATGGCGACCTTCTCGGTGCCGAAGGCCTCGACGAACAGCCCCACGGGGGCGGCCTTGCCGATGGCGTAGGCGACCTGGACCTCGACGCGCTCGGCCAGGCCGGCGGCGACGATGTTCTTGGCGACCCAGCGCATGGCGTAGGCGGCGGAGCGGTCGACCTTGGACGGGTCCTTGCCCGAGAAGGCGCCGCCGCCGTGGCGGGCCATGCCGCCGTAGGTGTCGACGATGATCTTGCGCCCGGTCAGACCGGCGTCGCCCATCGGGCCACCGAGCACGAACCGGCCGGTGGGGTTGACCAGCAGACGGAAGTCGGAGGTGTCGATCCCCCCGGCCGCGTCGGCCAGCACGGGGTTGATCACGTGCGCTGTCAGGTCGTCGCGCAGCGTGGTCTCGAGGTCGATGCCGTCCGCGTGCTGGGTGGAGATGACGATGGTGTCCAGCCGGACCGCCTTGTCCCCGTCGTACTCGATGGTGACCTGGGTCTTGCCGTCCGGACGCAGGTAGTCCAGCGTGCCGCTCTTACGGACCTCGGTCAGGCGTCGCGACAGGCGGTGGGCCAGAGCGATAGGCAGCGGCATCAGCTCGGGGGTGTCCGAGCAGGCGTAGCCGAACATCAGGCCCTGGTCCCCCGCACCCTGGCGGGCGATGGCGTCCTCGACCGACTCGGTGGAGGTCCGCGCCTCGTGCGAGGTGTCCACACCCTGGGCGATCTCCGGGGACTGCTGTCCGATGGAGATCGACACGCCGCAGGAGACGCCGTCGAAGCCCTTGTCGGAGGAGTCGTACCCGATCTCGACGATCTTGTCGCGGATCAGCTGCGGGATCTCCACGTAGCCGGTGGTCTTGACCTCGCCCGCGACATGCACCAGGCCGGTGGTGACCATGGTCTCCACGGCCACGCGGGCCGCCGGGTCCTGCTCCAGCATCGCGTCCAGGATCGAGTCCGAGATCGCGTCACAGATCTTGTCCGGGTGTCCTTCGGTCACGGACTCGCTGGTGAACAGCCGACGTGCCTGCGTCACAGTGGTTCTCTCTTCCATGTCTGGGATCGCGTGTGATCGGTGCCGATCGCGTGAGGACAGACTAGTCGGTGCGGTCTGCGTCACTCCGCCGGGTCCGGCGGTGAGCGATGGCCGCGACCGCGTCGAGGAGCCGGTCCGCCAGCACATCCTTGCTCGCCCGGTCCACCGTGGTCTCCCCACCGTCGGCGTCGAGGATCCACCCGCCGTTGACGTCCTCGCCGAAGGTGGTGTCGCGGCCGACTTCGTTGACGACGAGGAGATCGCAACCCTTCCGGGCCAGCTTCGCGCGGCCGTGCTCGAGGACGGTCCCCGAGGCGTCCCCCGTCTCGGCGGCGAAGCCCACGAGCACACACCCGGCGGGGACGTCCCCGGCGCCGCGCGCCGCGACGAGGTCGGCGAGGATGTCCGGGTTGCGCTGCAGACGGATCTCCGCCGGCTCCGACTCGCTGCCCTTCTTGAGCTTCGAGTCGGAGACGTCCGCGGGACGGAAATCGGCGACGGCGGCGGCCTTGATCACCACGTCGGCGCGGGCGGCGGCGCGCAGGGTCTGCGCCCGCAGCTCGAGCGCGGACTCGATGTGGACGGCCTCGACGGCCGCGGGGACCGGGAGGTCGGAGGACGTCACGAGCGTGACACGGGCGCCGCGGGCCGCCGCGACGGCGGCGATGGCGTGCCCCTGCTTGCCGGAACTCCGGTTCCCGAGGAAGCGGACGGGGTCGATCTCCTCGCGCGTCCCGCCCGAGGTCACCACGACGTGGCGACCCGCCAGGTCCCACGGCAGGGTCCCGCCGTCGAGGAGCAGCCAGGCGAGCCGGGCGATGTCCGCGGGCTCGGGCAGCCGGCCCGCGCCGGTGTCGGCGCCGGTGAGGCGTCCCGAGGCCGGCGGCATGACGTGGATGCCGTCCCCCCGCAGCGTGTCGACGTTGCGCCGGGTGGCGGGGTGTTCCCACATCTCGGTGTGCATCGCCGGGGCGAGCAGCACGGGGCACCGCGCGGTGAGGAGGGTGGAGGTGAGGAGGTCGTCGGCCCGGCCCGTCGCCGCGCGGGCGAGCAGGTCGGCGGTGGCGGGGGCGACGACGACGAGGTCCGCCCGTTGCCCGAGGGCGACGTGGCGGACCGACGGCACGTCCGAGAACACCCCGGTGGAGACGGGGTTACCGGACAGTGCCTCGAACGTGGCGGTCCCGACGAATCGCAGGGCCGCCTCGGTGGGGACGACGTCGACGTGGCATCCGGACTCGGTGAGCAGCCGGATCAGGCCGCAGGCCTTGTAGGCGGCGATCCCGCCGCCCACTCCGACGACGACGCGCGCGCCGCGCATGTCGTCCCCGGAGGGGCTCACTCGCCCTCGGCGCAGTCGAGCAGATCGGAGTGCAGCTCGCGCAGCGCGATGGTCAACGGCTTCTCGTGCAGGCCGGGGTCGACCAGGGGGCCGACGTACTCGAGAATGCCCTCCTCGATCTGGTTGTAGTACGAGTTGATCTGGCGCGCGCGCTTGGCGGCGAAGATCACGAGCGCGTACTTGGAGGACGCCCGCTCGAGCAGCTCGTCGATCGGCGGGTTGGTGATGCCGATCGGGGTGTCGTACAGCGGGGTGGCCGCTGCGGCTTCGATGGTGGCCACTATGTGATCTCCTCTGGGTACTGCGGGCGGTGTCTGGTGACACCCTGGTGACGCTGGTCCGGCGCTAGTCGCGGCCGACCAGCAATGATACCAACTCGTCCACGGCGGACTCGAGTTCGTCGTTGACGACGACGACGTCGAACTCGCCGCGGGCCTCCATCTCGACCCTGGCCGTCTCCAGCCGGCGGGCGACGACGTCGTCCGGTTCGGTTCCGCGCCCGCGCAGGCGGACCTCGAGATCCTCCCACGACGGGGGTGCCAGAAAGACGGTCGTCCCCTCCGGCAGGGACTCGCGGATCTGCCGGACACCGGCCAGATCGACCTCGATGAGGACCGGGCGGCCCTCGTCGAGGGCACGGCGGACGGGTTCGGCGGGGGTGCCCGAGAGCTGGAGACCCCGGTGGATCTCCGCCCACTCGAGCATGCGGCCCTCCGCCACGGCCCGTCGGAACTCCTCCGTGGTGACGAAGAAGTAGTCGCGGCCGTCGACCTCGCCGGGGCGGGGATCGCGGGTCGTCATGGAGACGCTGAAGTAGAGATCGGACAGGCGCTCGCGCAGGCGGGCGACGACGGTTGACTTGCCGACAGCGGAGGGGCCGGCCAAGACGATCAGCCGGCCCCTCTTCGCCGTCGTCTCCGGGGCGGCCCCGGACGACGGTGTGTTCATTCGCCGATCAGTCGACCGTGAAGTCGAACCGCTCGAGCAGCGCACGGCGCTGGCGGTCACCGAGACCACGCAGACGGCGCGTGGGCGCGATCTCCAGCTCGGTCATGATCTCCTGAGCCTTGACCTTGCCCACCTTCGGCAGGGCCTCGAGCAGCGCCGAGACCTTCATCTTGCCGAGGATCTCGTCGCTCTCGGCATCCTTGAGCACCTGCTTGAGGTCGGTGCCGCCGCGCTTCAGGCGCTCCTTGAGCTCAGCCCGGGCGCGACGGGCGGCAGCCGCCTTCTCCAGAGCAGCAGCGCGCTGCTCATCGGTCAACTGGGGAAGGGCCACAATTCCTCCGTCTCGTTCGTGTGTGTCTCATGACTCACGCGGGTGTCCACCGTAGGACACCCCCGCCTGGTGTGCGGTGACCGTCCCCGGCGCGTCCGCGGGCTGCGGATCATCCCCGGGAGCGGGCGCTCCCTCGTGCTCACCGTACCCGGGCGTTGATGACTCCCACGAGGGGATGTCCAGGTTTCCGGGCCTGATGACCTCAGCAACAGTACGCGGCCGAGGGGCCCCGTACCAGCGCGGGGCCCGTTGCGGCACCCCGTCTGAACTGCGCATAGGCGTAGTGAGGTTGAGGAGAAGACTAGCGGCGCCGCTCCGGCACCGCGAGTCGGGCCACTCGCGCGCCCCTGATCGGCGGGGTCGCCGGACCCCGCTTGACGAGTCGGGCGGCGACGTCGGGGCACCGGTGAGGCACTCCCGGTGGCTCAGGCGGGCTCGGTGAACCTGTACCGGGCCGCCAGGTCCCGTACGACGGTCCTCATGGCGTCGACGTCCGGTCCCGCCCGCAGGACGTGCCGCGAGACGTTGACCAGGGTGTGCGGCAGAGCCGGTCCGGCGATCCGTCTGACGTCCTCGACGGTGCCGCCCTGCTCCCCCACCCCGGGCATGAGGACCGGGCCGTTCAGGTCGTCGAGCCGGGGCGGGTCGGACACCGTCGCACCCACGACGACGCCGAACGACCCGGGTGCCCCCGCGGTGGCGGCGCCGTTGCGGCGTGCCACCTCGTCGATGACGGCCTGGGCGACCGCACCGGACTCGCCCACCGACCGCTGCAGCGGACCCGCCTCGGGATTGGACGTCCGGGCGAGGACGAACACTCCGCGACCGGTGTCCGAGGCCGCGGCGAAGGCCGCGTCCAGCGCACCGACCCCCAGGTACGGGGAGACCGTGAGTGCGTCGCTCGCGAGGGGCGAGCCGTCACGTAGCCACGCCCGTGCGTATCCGGCCATCGTGGAGCCGATGTCGCCGCGTTTGGCGTCGGCGACGGACAGCGCACCGGCCTCGCCGATCCGGGCGAGGACCTGTTCGAGGACGCCGATGCCGGCCGAGCCGTGTTCCTCGAAGAACGCCACCTGCGGCTTGACCGCGGGCACCAGGTCCGCGAACGCCTCGAGCGACCGGTGGGCGAACTCGGCGAGACCGTCGGCGTCCGCCCCGAGCCCCCACGCCTCGAGCAGTGCGGGGTGTGGATCGATCCCCACGCACAGGTTGCCGCGGGCGGAGACGGCCGAGCGCAACCGCTCGCCGAAGGGGGCCCGGGGGACGGAGACGTTCATCAGGAGGCGAACCCCGAGTGCAGGTCCTGCAGCGGGCTGACGGTGACGTCTCCGCGGCGTGTCGCCTCGATGCCGTGGACGGCGGCCGTCGCTCCCTGGACGGTCGTGACACACGGGACTCGACGCGAGATGGCGGCGGAGCGGATCTCGTGCCCGTCCGCCCGGGTGCCGCCCGTCGAGGAGGCGATGTTGAGGATGAGATCCACCTCGTCGGCGTTGATGCGGTCGACGATCGTCCGCACCGCGTTGCCCTCGGCGTCCACGGGACCCGTGCCCGACTCGCTGAGCTTGGCCACGGTCTCGCACGCGATCCCGTAGCGCCGCAGCATGAGCGCGGTCCCCTCGGTGGCCAGCACGGTGAACCCGAGCGCGGCGAGGCGCTGCGCCGGGAAGACCATCGAGCGCTTGTCCCGGTTCGCGACCGAGACGAACGCGGTCCCCGAGGTCGGCAGGACCCCCTCGGCGGCGAGCTGTGCCTTGGCGAAGGCGACGGCGAAGTCGGGCCCGATGCCCATGACCTCGCCGGTCGACTTCATCTCGGGGCTCAGCAGGGAGTCGACGGTGTCGCCGTCCGGGGTGCGGAAGCGGTTGAACGGCAGGACCGCCTCCTTGACCGCGACGGGTGCGTCGGCGGGCAGCGAGCCGCCGTCGCGGTCGGAGGGCAGGAGCCCCTCCTCGCGCAGCGCGGCGATCGACTCGCCCATCATGATCCGGGCGCAGGCCTTGGCCAGGTGGACGCCGGTCGCCTTGGAGACGAACGGCACGGTGCGGCTGGCGCGCGGGTTGGCCTCGAGGACGTAGAGGACGTCGTCCTTGATGGCGTACTGGACGTTCATCAGCCCCTTGACGCCGATGCCGAAGGCCAGGGCCTCGCTCGAGCGGCGCACCCGGTCGATGTCGTCCTGGCCGAGGGTGATCGGCGGGAGCGCGCAGGCGGAGTCACCGGAGTGGATGCCGGCCTCCTCGATGTGCTCCATCACGCCGCCGAGGTAGACCTCCGTGCCGTCACAGAGGATGTCGACGTCGATCTCGACGGCGTCGTCGAGGAAGCGGTCCACCAGGACCGGCCGGTCCGGGCTGATCTCGGTCGCCCGGTCGATGTAGGAGCGCAGGGAGGCCTCGTCGTAGACGATCTCCATGCCCCGGCCGCCCAGCACGTACGACGGGCGCACGAGGACCGGGTATCCGATGTCCGCGGCGATGGTCGTGGCCTCGTCCGCGTTGATCGCGGTGCCGAACGCGGGGGCGGGCAGGCCGGCGCGCACCAGCACCTCACCGAACTCGCGGCGGTCCTCGGCCAGGTCGATGGCGGACGGGCTGGTGCCGACGATCGGCACCCCGGCCTCCTCGAGCTGTGCGGCCAGGCCGAGCGGGGTCTGTCCGCCGAGCTGGACCAGGACGCCCGCGACCGTTCCCGACTCGGACTCGGCGTGGTAGACCTCCATGACGTCCTCGAACGTGAGCGGCTCGAAGTAGAGGCGGTCCGCCGTGTCGTAGTCGGTCGAGACGGTCTCCGGGTTGCAGTTGACCATGACGGTCTCGTATCCGGCCTCGGACAGGGTGAGGGCGGCGTGCACGCACGAGTAGTCGAACTCGATGCCCTGGCCGATCCGGTTGGGGCCGGAGCCCAGGATGATGACCTTCTCCCGCTCGGTCTGCGGCGTTACCTCCGACTCGGCGGCGGGGTCGAGTTCGTAGGTGGAGTAGTGGTACGGGGTCTTGGCCTCGAACTCCGCGGCGCACGTGTCGACCGTCTTGTAGACGGGGCGCACCCCCAGGCGGTGCCGCAGGCGCTGTACGCCCTCGGCCCCGGCGAACTCGGGGCGCAGCGCCGCGATCTGCGCGTCGGACAGCCCGTTGTGCTTGGCGCGCCGCAGCAGGGGCTCGTCGACGACCGGCGCGTCGACGATCTCCTGACGCAGCTCGACCAGTGCGGCGACCTCGTCCACGAACCAGGGGTCGATGCCCGAGGCCTCGTGGACCTGCTCGACCGTGGCCCCGAGGCGCAGCGCGAGCTCGACGTCGTACATACGGCCCTCGGTCGGGCGGCGCAGATCGTCGAGCACGGCGGCCAGGTCGGTGGAGCGACCCGGGGCGATGACCTCGTCGGGCAGGGTCCAGAAGCCGGCGGCCTTGGTCTCGAGCGAGCGCATGACCTTGCCGAGCGCCTCGCGGTAGTTGCGGCCGAGGCTCATGGCCTCGCCCACCGACTTCATCGTGGTGGTGAGGGTGTCGTCGGCACCGGGGAACTTCTCGAACGCGAAGCGCGGGGCCTTGACGACGACGTAGTCGAGGGTCGGCTCGAAGCACGCCGGGGTCTCCCCCGTGATGTCGTTGGTGATCTCGTCGAGCGAGTAGCCGATGGCGAGGCGGGCCGCGATCTTGGCGATCGGGAAGCCGGTGGCCTTGGAGGCCAGCGCCGACGAGCGGGACACGCGCGGGTTCATCTCGATCACGACGATGCGGCCGTCGACCGGGTTGACGGCGAACTGGATGTTGCAGCCGCCGGTGTCCACGCCGACCTCGCGGATGATCGCGATGCCGAGGTCGCGCATGTTCTGGAACTCGCGGTCGGTCAGCGTCATCGACGGCGCGACCGTCACCGAGTCGCCGGTGTGCACGCCGAGGGCGTCGACGTTCTCGATGGAACAGATGACGACGACGTTGTCCTTGTTGTCGCGCATGAGCTCGAGCTCGAACTCCTTCCACCCGAGGATGGACTCCTCGATGAGGACGTTCGCGGTGGGCGAGGCGGACAGCCCACCGCCGGCGATCCGCTCGAGGTCCTCCGTGGTGTACGCGAGCCCGGAACCGAGGCCGCCCATGGTGAAGGACGGGCGGACGACGACGGGCAGGCCGAGCTCGGCGACCGTCGCGTGGACCTCCTCCATGGTGTGGCACACTGCGCTGCGCGCGGACTCCCCGCCGACGCTGGCGACGATGTCCTTGAAGGTCTGGCGGTCCTCGCCGCGGTTGATCGCGGGGATGTCGGCGCCGATGAGCTCCACGCCGTGCTTGGCGAGGATCCCCTGCGCGTCGAGCTGCATGGCGGCGTTGAGCGCGGTCTGTCCGCCCAGGGTCGCGAGGACCGCGTCGACGGGATGGCCCTGCTCGGCCTCGCGGACGAAGATCTTGTCGATGTACTCGGGGGTGATCGGCTCGACGTAGGTCGCGTCGGCGAACTCCGGGTCGGTCATGATCGTGGCCGGGTTGGAGTTGACCAGCGTCACGCGCAGGCCCTCCGACTTGAGCACGCGGCACGCCTGGGTCCCGGAGTAGTCGAACTCACAGGCCTGGCCGATGACGATCGGGCCGGAGCCGATGACGAGGACGTGGTTGATGTCTGTGCGCCGGGGCATCAGTTCGAGCCCTTTCTGGAGTCTGCGGAGCCGGTGTCGGAGGAGCCGAGCAGGGCGACGAAGCGGTCGAAGAGGTCCGCCGCGTCGCGGGGGCCCGCGGCCGCCTCGGGGTGGTACTGGACGGAGAACGCGCTGCCGTCGGTGAGGGCGACGCCCTCGACGGTGCCGTCGTTGGCACACACGTGGGTGACGGTCGCGGTGCCCCAGGGGGTCTCCCAGGTCTCGTTCTCCGGGGCGCGGAGGGCGAACCCGTGGTTCTGGGAGGTGATCGCGACGGAACCGGTGGCCTTCTCGATGACCGGGATATTGGTGCCGCGGTGGCCGAAACGCATCTTGTAGGTCTCCAGCCCGAGCGCCCGCCCGAGGATCTGGTTGCCGAAGCAGATGCCGAAGAACGGCAGGCCCTGACCGAGGACCTCCTTGGTCAGGTGCACGGCGGCGTCGGCGGTCGCCGGGTCGCCGGGGCCGTTGGAGAGGAAGACCCCGTCGACGTCGAGGTCGAGGACGTCCTGGAGGGACGACCCGGCGGGGATCACGTGGACCCGGACGCCTCGTGCCGCGAGCATGCGCGGGGTGTTGGACTTGATGCCCAGATCGAGGGCCGCCACGGTGAACCGGGCCTCGCCCTCGGGCTCGACCACGTACGGCTCGTCGGTGGTGACCTCGTCCGACAGGGAGGCCCCGGCCATCGACGGCTGGGCGCGGACCGCGGCGAGCATCGTCTCGTCGTCGGCCAGGTCGGCCCCGGAGAAGATGCCGGCCTTCATCGCCCCGCGCTCACGGATGTGGCGCACGACCGCCCGGGTGTCGATGTCGGCGATCCCGACGATCCCCTGGGTGACCATCTCGTCGGCGAGGGTGCGCCGGGAGCGGTGGTTGGAGGCGCGGCGGGACAGGTCGCGGACGACCAGGCCGGCGACCCAGATGCGGCCCCCGCCGACCTCGCCGTCGAGGAGGGACTCGCCGTCCTCGTCGTTCCACCCCGTGTTGCCGATCTGGGGCGCGGTCGTCACGACGATCTGGCGGCAGTAGGACGGGTCGGTGAGGGTCTCCTGGTACCCGGACATGCCGGTGGTGAACACCGCCTCGCCGAGAGTGGTGCCGGACGCGCCGAAGGCCGATCCGCGGTGGATGCGGCCGTCCTCGAGGACGAGTGCGGCGGGTGCGCCGCCCCCCTGTCGCGCGGGCGTGGTGCTGTGCGGTGTCACTGCTTCTCCTCGGTGGTGGAGTCGGTTTCGGGGGTGGGGGCGGCGTCTCCGCGCAGCGCCTCCCAGCGGGGGTAGCCGTCCTTGTCGTCGGCACGGAAGCCGGAGTCGACCAGGGTGCGGCCGTCCGGGCCGGTGACCTGCCAGCGCGCGACGAGGATGCCGCCGCCGGGCACGGTCTTGTTGGCCAGCGCGGAGGCGCGGCGCACGTCGACGAGGTCGGCGCGGGGGATCCAGACGGTCGCGTCGGCGAGGTCGAGACGCAGACCACCCGTGTGGGCGGTCAGGGTGCCGGCCGAGCGGTGCCCGAGCGGTCGTCGGGCGATCCTCGCCTGCCAGTCCCCCGCGATGGTGCTGCCGACGTAGACGCCGGTCAGCGGACCCAGCACGATGTCACCGGGGTCCGCGGGGGGCGAGGGGAGCTCGTCGAACAGACCGGCCTGGGATCGGCTCCGGTTCCGCCAGCCGAGCGTCATCAGGCCGACCATCACGAGCAGGACGGTGATGACGATGACGACGGTCCAGAAGTCCTGGCTCATACGAGTACCTCTCCGTCGCGGGTGGTGAGACGGCCCCGGTACACGGTGCCGACGACTCTCGCCGCGAATGTCATTCCCTCGTAGGGGGTGTTGGCGGACAGACTTGCGAGTTCCTCGCCGACCACGGTCCACCGGGAGTCGGGGTCGACGACGGCGAGGTTGGCAGGCTCCCCCACCTCGATCGGTCGCCCCTGGTCGGACAGACCGGCGATCTCGGCGGGTCGGGTGCTCATGACCCGGGCGAGGTCGCGCCAGGTCATGTCCCCGGTCTCCACCAGCAGCGCGGCGACGATGGGCAGGGCGGTCTCGAGACCGAGCATTCCGGGACGCGCGGCCGCGAACTCGCAGCACTTCTCCTGGGCGGCGTGCGGGGCGTGATCGGTGGCCACGCAGTCGATCACGCCGGAGACCAGGGCCTCCCGCAGCGCCGCCGCGTCGTGGGCCTCGCGCAGGGGCGGGTTGACGCGGTACACGCCGTCGTAGGACTCGAGCCGGGAGTCGTCCAACAGCAGGTGGTGGGGGGTGACCTCGGCGGTGATCGAGATGCCCTGGTCCTTGGCCCACTTCAGCAGCTCGACGGTGCCCGTGGTCGAGGCGTGGCAGATGTGGACGCGAGCGCCCGCGTCGCGGGCGAGGATCGCGTCGCGGGCGACGATCGACTCCTCGGCCGAGCGCGGCCAGCCGGTGAGGCCGAGGCGGGCGGCGGTGGGTCCTTCGTGGGCGACGGCCCCGCGGGTGAGCCGCGGTTCCTCCGCGTGCTGCGCGATGAGTACTCCCAGACCCGCCGAGTACTCGAGGGCGCGGCGCATGACCAGCGGGTCGTACACGCACATGCCGTCGTCCGAGAAGATGCGGACGCGCGCCTCCCCGGAGGCCATCTGGCCCATCTCGGTGAGCTGCTCCCCGGCGAGCCCCACGGTCACGGCGCCGACGGGGTGGACGTCGCAGAGACCGACCTCGCGGCCGATCCTCCAGACCGAGTCGGTGACCGTCTGGTTGTCCTGCGGCGGCTGGGTGTTGGCCATGGCGAACACCGCCGTGTACCCGCCCCGGGCCGCGGCCGCCGATCCGCTGGCGATGGTCTCGGTGTCCTCGCGACCCGGCTCGCGCAGGTGGGTGTGCAGGTCCACGAACCCGGGCACCAGCACCGCACCGTCGAAGTCGACGACCTCGACGGAGCCGGCGTCCGCCGGCGCGGTGGTGCCGGACGTGGCGTCGGCGACGAGGTCGGGACCGATCTCGGCGATCCGGCCGTCCCTGACGAGGACGTCCACCGGGTCGCCCTCTCCGTAGGGGCGGACCCGCCGCAGCAGCAGGGCCGGCGCAGACTGAGCGCTCACTCGGGACTTCCTTCCGTTCCGACGAGGGTGTGCAGCAGGACCGACATGCGGACGTGCACCCCGTTGGTGACCTGCTGGAGGATGGCCGACGACGGCGCGTCGGCGGTGTCGAAGCCGATCTCCATGCCGCGCACCATCGGCCCCGGGTGCAGGACGACGACGTCCTCACCGAGCCGGGCCGCGCGCGCGGGGCCGAGGCCGTAGCGCACCGCGTACTCCCGGGCGGAAGGGAAGAACCCGCCGTTCATGCGCTCGGCCTGGACCCGGAGCATCATCACGGCGTCGGCTCCCCCGAGCTCGGCGTCGAGATCGGTCGCGGCGCGGACGGGCCAGGATCCGACCCCGACGGGCAGCAGGGTGGGCGGGGCGACGAGGACGACCTCCGCGCCCAGCGTCGACAGCAGCAGGGCGTTCGACCGGGCGACCCGCGAGTGCAGGATGTCGCCGACGATCACCACGCGGCGACCCTCGATCCCGCCGAGACGCTCGCGCAGCGTCATGGCGTCGAGCAGCGCCTGCGTGGGGTGCTCGTGCATCCCGTCGCCGGCATTGATGACCGACGGTCCCACGCCGCCCGGGGCGACCCAGCCGGCGATCTGCTGCGCGGCTCCCGAGGCGGGGTGCCGGACGATGAGGGCGTCGGCACCGATCGCCGTCAGGGTCAGGGCGGTGTCGCGCAGCGACTCGCCCTTCTGGACCGAGGACGCGCTCGCGGAGACGTTGATGACGTCCGCGCTCATCCACTTGCCGGCCGTCTCGAACGAGACGCGGGTGCGGGTGGAGTTCTCGTAGAACACCGTCAGTACCGTCTTGCCGCGCAACGTGGGCAGCTTGCGGACCTCTCGGCCCAGCAGGGCCTCCTTCAACCGCGCCGCCTCGTCGAGGATCGACAGCGCCGCGTCCCGGTCGAGGTCGGTCGCCGAGAGCAGGTGCTTCATCGGTTCCTCTCCGGGTCGGGGCGCCGCAGGAACACGGCGTCGGTTCCGTCGATCTCGGACAGCCGGACCGACACGCCCTCCTCGCGGGAGGTCGGGACGTTCTTGCCCACGTAGTCGGCGCGGATGGGCAGCTCGCGGTGACCACGGTCGACGAGGACCGCGAGCTGGACCCGGTCGGGCCGGCCGAGGTCGCGGAGCGCGTCGAACGCCGCCCGGATGGTCCGGCCGGAGAACAGGACGTCGTCGACCAGGATCACCGTGGCCCCGTCGATGCCCTGCGGGGGCACGCGGGTGGGGCCGAGCGGCCGGTGGGGGCTGCCCGCCAGGTCGTCCCGGTAGAGCGTGACGTCGAGCGACCCGGCGTGCACCTCGGCTCCGCTGAACTCGCGGATCCGCTCGGCGAGGCGGGCGGCCAGCGGCACACCGCGGGTGGGGATGCCCAGCAGCACCACGGGGCCCGAACCGGGCGCGTCCGCGGCGGTGCGTTCGATGATCTGATGTGCCAGGCGGGACACCGTCCTGGCGACGTCGTCGGACGTGAAGAGTGACACCGAGTTCGTCTCCGAACCGTCAGCGTTCACCGATCACCACCTCCTTGTCCGCCTCGCTGGACGGCTCGTTAAAGGGATAGCTTTCGGAGCAGAACTCTATCAGTCGAGCGCGTCCGTCCCCGGATCGCCGGACGTGGTCTGCGACACGTCGGTCCCGGCGGGTCCGGCGCTCGTCGTGGGGCCCGCGGGATCCGCTGCGGGATCGGCCTCCGCCTCCGCCTCCGCCTCGGTCGCGGCCGCGGCGTCGGGCGCCGGGGCCGTCCGCTGCGTCGCGTCGAGGTTCGACACGGCGCGCTCGGCGGCCCGGATGTGCTGGGCCAGACCGGCCACGCGGTCGAGCACCGCGTTGACGTACGGCACCGACTTCTCGGCGGACAGATCCGACACGAGCAGGACGGCCTGGTCGATCACGACGGCGGCGTCCACCTCCTCGGAGCCGAAGAGCAACTCCCACGCGGCCGCGCGCAGGACCGCACGGTCCACGGCGGGCAGCCGCGCCAGCGTCCACTCCCGCAGGTGCTCGGAGATCGTCGAGTCCAGCCGGTCGAGACGCTCGGCGACACCGGTCACGATCTGCATCGTGTACGGGGCGACGTCGTGGAACTCCTGGGACTCCTCGCCCATCCGCCGACGTTCCTCGGCGAGCTCCACGACGTCCGCGTCGCGCAGTTCGGCCTCGAAGAGCAGGGAGACGGCACGCTTGCGCGCCCGGTACCGAGCCCCGCGGCGCCGGTGGTCGACCTCGTCCGCCATGATCAGTCGTTCACCCGGCTGAGGTAGTGGCCGTCACGGGTGTCGATGCGCAGCTTGTCGCCGGTGTTGATGAACAGCGGGACCTGCACCTCGGCGCCGGTCTCGAGGGTGGCGGGCTTGGTGCCGCCGGTGGAGCGGTCACCCTGCAGGCCGGGATCGGTGTGCTGCACGAGGAGGTCGACAGCGACCGGCATCTCGGCGAACAGCGGGACGCCCTCGTTGAACGAGACCTGCACGGTGGTGTTCTCGAGCAGGAAGCGCGCGCCGTCGCCCATGACGGCCGGGCTGACGTTGATCTGCTCGTAGTCCTGCTCGTCCATGAGGACGTAGTCCTCACCGTCGCGGTACAGGAAGGTCATGTCGCGGCGGTCGACCGTCGCGATCTCGACCTTGACACCGGCGCTGAACGTCTTGTCGACGTTCTTCCCGGTGACGACGTTCTTCAGCTTCGTCCGCACGAACGCCGGGCCCTTACCGGGCTTGACGTGCTGGAACTCGACGATCTGCCACAGCTGCCCCTCCTCTTTGAGGACGAGGCCGTTCTTGAAGTCGGCGGTGGACGCCATTGTCGGTACTCCTTCGGGAAAGTCGTCGGGCGGGACGCCGGTGAGGGCGCCGCGCACGTGGTCGTGGGCGGAGCACTCGGGGCGCGCTGATGGTCAGAGCACCCTGAGAGCCTTCGACGTGGTGGTCAGGGACCTCCCGCCACCTCCGGTGACGGCCACGGTGTCCTCGATCCGGATCCCGCCGAGGCCCGGGAGGTAGATCCCGGGCTCGATGGTGATCACATCGCCGTCGGACAGTGTACTAGTGGACCTCGTGGACACCGCGGGCGCTTCGTGCACGTCCAGACCCACCCCGTGCCCGAGCGAGTGCCCGAAGAACTCCCCGAACCCGGCGTCGTCGATGATGCCGCGGCTCACCGCGTCGAGATCCGCGCACGCCATCCCCTCACGGACCGCGTCCACCCCCGCCAGCTGCGCCCGCAGGGTCACCGCGTAGGCCTCGAGGAGACGATCCGGTGCGGCGCCGAGCGCGACCGTGCGCGTGCAGTCCGACGCGTAGCCGGAGACGGTCGCGCCGAAGTCCACCACGACGAGGTCGCCGTCGGCGAGCACCCGGTCGCCGGGTACGTGGTGGGGGTGGGCGCCGTGGGGTCCGGAGGCGACGATCGTCTCGAACGCGACGCCGTCGGAACCCGCCCTGCGCATCGCGTGCTCGAGGTCCGCCGCGACCTCACGCTCGGTACGACCGGTGGCGATCGCGCCGCTGGCGAGCAGGTGGTCCCACGCGGCGTCGACCACGCCGCAGGCCCGCTCGACGAGCGCGAGTTCCTCGGCGTCCTTCGCGCGGCGGACCTGTTCGACGAGGCCCGTCGTCTCCACGATCCGCGTGGCCGCTCCCCCGGTGTCCGCCAGTGCGCGGCGCAGCGCGGACGCGGCGGACAGCGTGAGATGATCGGCCTCCACCGCGAGCGGGGCGTCGGCGGGTCCGCGGCGACGTCCCAGCACCCCGGCGACGTACTCCCGCGAGATCACGTGTCCCACGTCCGGGGCCTGCTCGACCACCTGGAGTTCGTACCGGGAATCCGTGCAGAGCACCCCCTCGCCGTCGTCGTCCACCAGGGCGACGCCACCGGACCCGGCGAACCCGGTCAGGTAGGCGATGTTGCGCGGATCGGTCACCAACAGGGACGCGGCACCGACGTCCGCGAGGGCGGCGGCCAGGGCGCGCCGGCGGCGCGCGAACCGCCCCGTCACAGCAGGATCCCGCCGCCGCTGGGAGCGCGGCCCTCGGAGATGGTCGCGTAGGCGGCCGTCATGAGCGACGCGTCGGGGGCCTCCATACGGGAGGGGCGCGCAAGCCCGTCCAGGACCACCAGACGCAGGAACCCGGAATGGTTCTTCTTGTCCCCGGCCATCAGTTCGAGCAGCCGCGGGAACGCGTCCGGGTCGTAGCCGGTGGGCAGACCCAGCGAGGCCAGGATCGAGGCGTGCCGCTCGGCCGTGGCGTCGTCGAGTCGTCCCGCGAGCCGGGCCAGCTCGGCGACGAAGCACATCCCCACGCTGATCGCGGCCCCGTGCCGCCAGCGGTACTGCTCACGGCGCTCGACCGCGTGGCCCAGGGTGTGGCCGTAGTTGAGGATCTCGCGTAGGCCCGACTCCTTGAGGTCCTGACCCACGACATCGGCCTTGACCTGCACACTGCGGCGGATCAGTTCGACGATCGTGTCCCCGGACGGGTCCAGCGCGGCCTCCGGGTCCGCCTCGATGAGATCGAGGATGACCGGATCGGCGATGAACCCGCACTTGACGACCTCGGCCATGCCCGAGATGAGCTCGTTGCGCGGCACGGTCTCCAGTGTGGCGGTGTCGACGAAGACCGCGGCCGGCTCGTGGAAACTGCCCACGAGGTTCTTGCCCGCGTCGGTGTTGATGCCGGTCTTGCCGCCGACCGCCGCGTCGACCATGGCCAACAACGTGGTGGGGATGTGCACGACCCGCACGCCGCGCATCCACGTGGCGGCCACGAACCCGGCGAGGTCGGTGGCGGCCCCGCCGCCCAGGCTGACGACGGTGTCCCTGCGGTTGAGGCCGATCTGCCCGAGGACGTCCCAGCAGAAGCCGGCCACCGCGAGGTCCTTGCCCGCCTCGGCGTCGGGGATCTCGATCCGGTGCGCGTCCACCCCCGCCTCGGCGAGCGCCTCACGCAGGGTCTCCGCGGTCTGGGCCAGCGGCGGCTGGTAGAAGATCGCCACCACGCGCGAGGACGAGCACGCCTCGAGGATCTCCGGCAACAGCCCCCGCCCGATCACCACGGGATACGGGTCGGCCGCACGTACCTCCACGACGACGGGCTCGCCGGTGTTCGCATCCTGGTTCATCTGTCGCTCCCGCTCATCGATCGTCTGCGCACGCGTGTGCACGCTCTCTCCGTCAGTCATCTCGTCCGGCCGCCGGCGCCCCGGTGGTGCGGGTCGCCCGATCCCAGCCTGTCGACGATGTCCGACACCACCTTGCCCGAACTGCGCCGCTCGGTGCTCACCGTCGTCCACGCGACCTCCCTGTACAGGGGAGCGCGCTCGGTGAGCAGCGCCTGGTACCGCGCGGTGACGTCGCCCCCGGACAGCAGCGGCCGTCCCGGGCCCTGCGACCGGCGCACGCCCTCCGCGACGCCGATGGTCAGGTGGACCACCCGGTGCCCCCGCAGGCGTTCGCGCGTGACCGCCGAGAGCACCGCCCCGCCCCCCAGGGAGAGCACCCCCTCGAAGGACGCGAGGGTCTCCCCGATGATCCGTTCCTCGATCTCGCGGAACGCGGGCTCACCGTCGGAGGCGAAGATCTCGGGGATGGTCCGCCCCTCGGCCTCCTCGATGAGATGGTCGGCGTCCAGGAACGTGACCTCGAGGCGTCGGGCGAGCTTGCGCCCGATGGTGGTCTTGCCGGCACCGGGCGGGCCCACGAGCACCGCGACCGGTCGTGCCGGGCCGCTCATGCCTCGTCCGTCGCCCAGTCCAGACGCTCGGCGACCGCGTCGAGGTATCCCTCGGCGTTGCGGCGGGTCTCCGCCAGTGAGTCGCCCCCGAACTTCTGCAGGACCGCCCGCGCCAGGACGAGGGCGACCATCGACTCCGCCACGACGCCCGCCGCCGGGACGGCGCAGACATCGGAACGCTGGTGGATCGCCGTGGCCGCCGACCCGTCCTCCATGTCGACGGTGGACAGGGCGCGCGGGACGGTGGAGATGGGTTTCATCGCGGCCCGGACGCGGAGGGGTTGACCGTTGGTCATGCCGCCCTCGAGCCCGCCGGCGCGGTTGCTGCGCCGGTCGACCCCGTCGTCCCCGCGCACCATCTCGTCGTGCGCCACGCTGCCGCGGCGGCGGGCCGTCTCGAAGCCGTCGCCGACCTCGACGCCCTTGATGGCCTGGATGCCCATGAGGGCGCCGGCGAGCTGGGCGTCGAGCCGCTCCTCCCCCGACACGTGGGATCCGAGACCGATGGGCAGGCCGTGGACGACGACCTCCACGACGCCGCCGAGGGTGTCGCCGGCCTTCTTCGCCGCCTCGATCTCGGCGATCATGGACTCGGCCGCGGCGGGGTCGAACGCGCGGACCGGGCTGGCGTCGATGGCCTCGAGGTCGGAGAAGGCGGGCTCGGGGCCGACGTAGGGCTCCGAGGCGCCGATCGAGATGACGTGGGACAGCACCTCCACGCCCAGGACGTCACGCAGGACGCCGCGCGCCACCGTCCCGGCCGCGACGCGGGCCGCGGTCTCGCGGGCGCTCGCCCGCTCGAGGACCATGCGCGCGTCGTCGAAGTCGTACTTGAGCATCCCGGAGAAGTCCGCGTGACCGGGCCTGGGGCGGGTCAGACGGGCGGCCCGGGCCTTGTCGTCGATCTCCTCCGGGTCGACGGGGTCGGCCGACATGATCTGTTCCCACTTGGGCCACTCGGTGTTGCCGACCTCGATCGCCACGGGCGACCCCATGGTGCGGCCGTGTCGGACGCCACCCAGCACGCGCACGGCGTCCGCCTCGAACTTCATGCGCGCGCCGCGGCCGTACCCGAGGCGACGGCGGGCGAGTTGCGCGGCGATCTGCTCGCTCGTCACCTCGACACCCGCGATGACACCCTCGACGATCGTCACGAGGGCCTGGCCATGCGATTCTCCGGCAGTGGTCCACTTCAGCACGTCGCCGATCATCCCACGCCACGGTGGGTCCGGGCACATCAGGCCCGTCGGGGGGCGGGCCGGACGGGTCGGTGGTCCCGCCGACGCGCGCCCTACCGGCCGAGGGCCCGCGCGAGGGCCGCGGCCATCTCCGCCCGCGGTGCGGGCCTGCCGGTGAACAGTTCGACCTGTCCGAAGGCCTGGTTGAGCAGCATGACGTCGCCGCCGACCACGGGGATCCC
The DNA here is from genome assembly GCF_032248695.1 of Dietzia sp. CH92. Classification (NCBI taxonomy): domain Bacteria; kingdom Bacillati; phylum Actinomycetota; class Actinomycetes; order Mycobacteriales; family Dietziaceae; genus Dietzia; species Dietzia sp. CH92. Next base: position 236,375 of record NZ_JAVHXC010000001.1, read on the forward strand.
GGCGGCGGACGCGGCCGCGCCGGCGACGGTGGGCCACGGGTCGTAGAGCACGTCGAACAGCCGGCGGGCGTGCGTGACGAGGTCGGTGAGATCGCGGACCCCGGGCTCGGGAACGGTGTTCACCAGCACATCTGCGGACGCGATCTCGTCGGGCAGGGCCGGGTCGGTGAGCAGGACCGTGCGGATCTCCAGACCCAAGGCGCGACCGCACTCGGCTGCGGGGCCGGCGTTGTCGCGGCGGGACGCCAGTACGACGCGGGTGGCCCCGGCCGCGGCGAGCCCGGCCAGGACGGGCCGGGCGGTGCCGCCGACCCCCAGCACCACCGCGGTCGGTGCGGCCGGCAGGTCGCCGAACGCGGACAGCGCGCCGGTCACGCCGTCCACGTCGGTGCAGTCGGCGTACCAGCCACCGCCGCGTCGGACGAGGGTGTTGGCGCTGCCGACGATCCGGGCCCGCTCGCTGACCTCGGTGGCGTGCGAGAGGGCGGCGAACTTCCCGGGCATCGTGACGGAGTAACCGATCCGGTGCGCGGGTGAGTCGTCGACGAGGGACGGCAGGCGCAAGGCGTCGCAGTCGATGCGTTCGTAGGTCCAGTCGTCGAGCCCGAGGGCGCGGTAGGCCGCGGCGTGCAGGACCGGGGACAGGGAGTGGTCGACGGGGTGCCCGAGCACGGCGGCCGACCGCGGCCCGGTCACGACGTCGGCCCCGGCGTCGGCCCCGGTGGGCTCAGCGGCCACTGGCCAGCACCCCGTTGGCGATCGCTTCGCTCTGGTTCCGCTCGTGCTCGGGGTACTCGTCGGCGAACCGGGTCGTGCCCTGCATGTCGACGGTGACGAAGTACTTCCACCGGCCCTCGGCCGGGTTCTCCATGGCACGCAGCGCCTCGAGCCCGGGTGAGCCGATGGGTCCGTACGGCAGGCCGTCCATGGCGTAGGTGTTCCACGGGGTGACCGCGGCCCGGTCGGCGTCGGTGGTGGCGATCTCCTGATCGGCCAGGGCGTAGTTCACGGTGGAGTCGAACTGGAGCCGCATGGGCTCGGCGAGGCGGTTGAGGATGACCCGCGCGACCTTGTCGAAGTCCTGCGGCAGGCCTTCCTTCTCCACCAGCGACGCAGCGGTGACCACCTGGTACGGGGTCAGGCCGATCCGGCCGGCGGCGGGCACGAGTCCGGTTTCGTCGTAGTCGGCGGTGGAGGTCTCGATGAGGTGGCGGAGGATGTCGACGGGCTCGGAGCGGGGGTCGATGGTGTGGATCCCCGGCCGGATGAGCCCCTCGAGGCGGCGGACCGGGTCCGGGGCGGCGTTGACCTCGTTGATGGCCCAGTCGGGGACGCCGAGGGCGGCGGGGTCGGCCTGTACGGCGGCGTCGACGATCTCCTGGGGTCCGCGGCACGCGGGCGGGGCCTCGGGCGTGTCGAGGTCGCGTAGACAGGTGGCCTCGGAGACGAGGGTGAAGATGCCCTTCTCGGTGCCACCGCCCACCACCACGGTGTCGAGGAGGCGCCCGCCGGGCTTGACGTCGACCATCCCGACGCGGTTCCGCGGATCGGACAGCGCCTCCACGGCGGCGTCCGCGCTCATCTCCTGACGCACCTGGTAGTAGCCGGGCTGGATGCCCTCGACCGGGGTGCCGGCGGCGGCGCCGGTGAACGCCCGGGTGCTGGCGATGGTGCCGATCTCGTAGAGGCGGTCCCCGACCATGCCGAGGGTGTCCCCCGGCTCGACGTGCAGGAGCGCGTTGCCGCTGCCCGCACCCTCGAAGTCGGGCGCGGCGGCGATCTCGGTGTTGAGGTTGCGGTAGGCCAGGACGCAGAACGCGAGGACCACCCCGATCACGGCCGCCAGGAGGAGGAACCTGGTGGTGCCGCTCGTGCGTGAGCGTCCTCGTGCCGCAGACATGGTGCTCCTCGGTCAGGGTTGAAGGGGAGCTGTCCTGCGGACAGCATCGGGCTCGGCCGCGAGTTTATCCATCCGTGACGGTCGACGCGCCGATCACCGGCGGGCGTGCCGCGAGTCGATCCAGGCCTGGAGCAGCACGACGGCGGCGGCCTGGTCGATCACGTCTCGCTGCTTACGGGTGTTGCGGCCCGCCCCGTGCAGGGCCGCGCCGGCGGTGACGGTGGTCAGTCTCTCGTCGACGAGGTCGACCGGCAGATCCGGGGATCCGGTGGTCAGGGCGTCGGCGAAGGACCGGGCCATGGCGGTGGAGGCGGTCTCGCGACCCTTGAGGGACGTGGGCAGGCCCACCACGACGCCGACGGCGTCGTACTCGGAGACCAGCTCGGCCAGTCGCCGGAGTTCGGCGGCCCATCCGGGGTCGCCGTCGACCACGCGGATGGTCTCGACCGGGGTGGCGAGGATGCCGTCGGGGTCGCAGGTGGCCACGCCGATGCGGGCGGTGCCGACGTCGAGGCCGAGGCGCCGCCCCCGGGTCCAGGCGGGGCGCGACGCGGCACCTCCGGCCGCACCGCCTGTGGCGTCGGTCATCCGGCGTCCCTGACGGCGTCGCGCAGGGCCGCCACCGCGGCGTCGATGCCGCCGGGCTCGGTGCCCGCGCCCTGGGCCATGTCCGCCTTGCCGCCACCGCGGGCGCCGAGGGCCGGGGAGATCGCCTTGACGAGGTCGCCGGCCCTGAGGCCACGCTCCTGGGCGGACGGGGTCACTGCGATGACGAACGGCACCTTGTCCTGGCCGGGTGCGGTGAGGAGGACGACTCCGGCGTCGGAGCCGAGGCGGCCCTTGAGGTCGGAGGCGAGGGTGCGCAGGTCGCCGGCCGCGCCGCCGGGGGCGTTGTGGGCGAGGAACCGGATCCCGTCGAGGTCCTCGGCGGAGGCGAGGAGGTCGCCGGCCTGGGAGGCGAGCTGGGCGGCGCGGAGGGACTCGAGGGCCTTCTCCGCCTCGCGCAGCTTGGCGGTGAGCGCGGCGATGCGGTCGGGCAGCTCGTCGGCCGGGGCCTTGAGCGAGCTGGCGAGGCCGGAGACGAGCGCGCGCTCGCGGGCCTGGTGGCGGTAGGCGTCCATGCCGACGTACGCCTCGACGCGCCGGATGCCGGATCCGACGGAGGACTCGCCGAGCAGGCTGACGGGGCCGATCTGCGCGGAGCTGCCGACGTGGGTGCCGCCGCACAGCTCCATGGAGAACGGGCCGCCGATCTCGACGACGCGGACGGTCGAGCCGTAGTTCTCACCGAACAGGGCCATGGCGCCCATGCGCTTGGCCTCGTCGAGTGTGGTCTCGATGGTGTTGACGCCGTAGTCGGCGTCGACGGCGGCGTTGGTGATCTCCTCGATCTGGGCGAGGACGTCGGCGGGGATCGAGCCGGACCAGTTGAAGTCGAACCGCATGTAGCCGGGCTTGTTGAGCGAGCCGGCCTGCACGGCCTCGGGCCCGAGGATCTGGCGCAGTGCGGCGTGGACGAGGTGGGTGGCCGAGTGGCCCTGGGTGGCACCCTTGCGCCAGTCGGGGTCGACGGCGGCGGTGACCAGCTGACCGGCCTCGACCTCGCCCCCGGTGAGGACGCCCTTGTGCACCCAGAGCTTCTTGCCGATCTTCTGCACGTCGTCGACACGCATCTGGAACCCGGCGGTGGAGATGAGGCCGCGGTCGCCGAGCTGGCCGCCGGACTCGGCGTAGAACGGGGTGCGGTCGAGTACGAACTCGACCTCGTCGCCCTCCCTGGCGAGGGAGACGGTCTGCCCGCCGGAGATGATGCCCAGCAGGCGGGACTCGTCGGTGAGGTCGGTGAAGCCGGTGAAGACGGTCTCGCCGGCGTCGAGGAAGTCGCGGTAGACGGACAGGTCGGCGTGCGCGTGCTTCTTGGCGCGGGAGTCGGCCTTGGCGCGGGCGCGCTGCTCGGACATGAGCGAGCGGAAACCCTCCTCGTCCACCTGCAGGCCCGCCTCGGACGCCATCTCGAGGGTGAGGTCGATCGGGAAGCCGTGGGTGTCGTGGAGGGCGAACGCCTGCTGGCCGGAGAGCAGCGCGGCGCCGGACCGGCGGGCGGACTCGGCGGCACGCTCGAAGAGCTGGGTGCCGGACTCGAGGGTCTTGAGGAAGGCGACCTCCTCCGCCACGGCGACCCGCTCGATCCGGTCGTACCCCTCGAGGGTCTCGGGGTAGGACGGCCCCATGGCCTCCTTCACGGTGCGCATGAACTCGGCCATGGTCTCGCCCGTGGCGCCGAGCAGGCGCACGGAGCGGACGATGCGGCGCAGGAGGCGCCGGAGGATGTAGCCGCGTCCCTCGTTGCCGGGGGTCACGCCGTCGGAGATGAGCATGTAGGCGGTGCGGGCGTGGTCGGCGATGACGCGGAACCGCACGTCCGAGGGCGCGTCGGTGCCGTAGGTGGCACCGGAGAGCCGTTCGGCGGTGTCGATGACCGGGCGCAGGAGGTCCGTCTCGTAGACGTTCTCGACGCCCTGGAGCAGGAACGCGACACGCTCGACGCCCATACCGGTGTCGATGTTCTGCTTGGGCAGGGGGCCGAGGATCTCGAAGGAGTCCTTGCCGGTGCCCTCCCCGCGCTCGTTCTGCATGAACACGAGGTTCCAGATCTCGATGTAGCGGTCCTCGTCGGCCTCGGGGCCGCCGTCGACGCCGTAGGCGGGGCCGCGGTCGTAGAAGATCTCGGAGCAGGGGCCGCAGGGCCCGGGTACGCCCATGGACCAGTAGTTGTCGGCCATGCCGCGGCGCTGGATGCGCTGCTCCGGCACGCCGATCACGTCACGCCAGATGCCGTACGCCTCGTCGTCGTCGAGGTAGACGGTCACCCACAGCAGGGCGGGGTCGATGCCGAACCCGCCGGCGTCCACCGGGGAGGTGAGCAGGGACCACGCGTGGCGGATGGCCCCCTCCTTGAAGTAGTCGCCGAAGGAGAAGTTGCCGGCCATCTGGAAGAAGGTGTTGTGGCGGGTGGTGATGCCCACCTCCTCGATGTCGAGGGTGCGCACGCACTTCTGGATGGAGGTCGCGGTGGCGTACGGCGGGGTCTCCTGGCCGAGGAAGTAGGGCTTGAACGGGACCATGCCGGCGTTGACGAACAGCAGGTTGGGGTCGTCCAGTACGAGCGACGCGCTCGGGACCTCGACGTGCCCGGCCCGGACGAAGTGGTCGAGGAAGCGGCGCCGGATCTCATGGGTCTGCACTGGGGGGCCTCACTGGTCGTCTGCTGGTGGTCTCGGGCGAGAGACCAGCCTACCGCCGCGCGGGGCGGCACCCGGAGCGAGGTGGCCGGGCTGTGAGCGGCCGGGCCGTGAACCGTCGGGCCGTGAGCGGCGGGTCGGGAACCGCCGGGCCGAGACCACGACGGAGACGACGACGACGAGGACCCCGTCACGCGGACGGGGTGCGGGCGCCCGCTCCGCCGAACCGGTGGAGCGGGCACCCTGCCCGGCCGTGGGCCGCTGCGGGGAGACCCCCGGGGTCCGACGCGTCGTGATCAGCGCGGCATCGGGGGCAGGATGATGCCGAAGTTGGCGGCGGTGATGAAGGCCTCCTGCGGCAGCAGGCCGAGGCTGTGCGCCCCGGTGCCCCAGACGCCGACCGAGGTGGCGACGCCGACGAGGGTCGAGAAGATGCTCGCGAGTCCGCTGAACATGAAATCCTCCGAACGTTGGTGTGGACACAGCATCCTGCCTGCTCAGGCAGGAACTATTAGCTTCACACAGTTCTCAGGAGTTGGCCAGGGTTCGCGCCCCGCGGGCGGACCGGGCCGGCTCAGCGCGGCATCGGCGGCAGGGTGATGCCGAAGTTGGCGGCGGTGACGAATGCCTCGTGGGGCAGCAGGCCGAGGCTGTGCGCCCCGGTGCCCCAGACGCCGACCGAGGTGGCGACGCCGACGAGGGTCGAGAAGATGCTCGCGAGTGCGTACATGGTTGCTCCCTGAATGGATCACTGCCCCGGCCGTCTGCCGTGACATGAACCGATTCAGCCTTTCATGAGAAAGTTCCCATGTATGTCGGGCGAACGTACGGTGCTCGACCGTCAGTCGCGGATGATCCTGCGGAGCTTGTCGACCCGGGCGGACAGTTCCCGTTCGTGCCCGTGCGGCCCCGGCTCGTAGTAGTTCCGTCCCACCAGTTCGTCGGGCGGGTACTGCTGGGCCACCACGCCCGGCGCCGCGTTGTGGGGATAGCGGTAACCCACCCCGTTGCCGAGGCCCTTGGCGCCGGCGTAGTGGCCGTCCCGCAGGTGCTTGGGCACCTCCCCGACGCCGCCGCCGCGGACATCGGACATCGCGGCGTCGATGGCAGCGATGACGGCCTTGGACTTGGGGGCGGTCGCGAGGTGGATGGTCGCCTGCGCCAGGGCCAGCCGGCACTCCGGCATCCCGACCTTCTGGACGATCTCCGCCGCCGCGGTCGCCGCCAGCAGCGCGGTGGGGTCGGCCATCCCGATGTCCTCGCTCGCGTGGACCATGAGTCGCCGGGCGATGAACCGCGGGTCCTCCCCCGCCACCAGCATGCGCGCGAGGTAGTGCAGCGCCGCGTCCACGTCGGAGCCCCGGATGGACTTGATGAACGCGCTCGTCACGTCGTAGTGCTGGTCGCCGTCACGGTCGTAGCGCACCGGCGCCGCGTCCAGGCTGAGCTCGACGATCTCCGGCGTCACCACGCCGTCCTCGGCGGCCCCGGCCGCGGCCTCCAGGATCGTCAGACTGCGCCTCGCGTCCCCTCCCGAGAGCCGGACGATGTCCTCCGCCGCGGCGTCGGTGAGCTCGACCCGCCCCGCCAGCCCCCGTTCGTCGGAGACGGCGCGCCGCAGCACGGCGGCGACGCCTGCGTCGTCCAGGCCCTGCAGCTCGGCGATGAGCGACCGGCTCAGGAGGGGGGCGATGACGGAGAAGTGCGGGTTCTCCGTGGTCGCCGCCACCAGCAGCACGATGCCGTTCTCCACCGCCGCCAACAGGGCGTCCTGTTGGCTCTTGGAGAACCGGTGGACCTCGTCGATGAACAGGACCGTCCGCTGACCGTGGACCTGCCGGGTGCGGGCGTCGTCGATCACCGCGCGGACGTCCTTGACCCCCGCGCTCAGCGCCGACAGGGCGACGAAATGCCGGCCCGAGGTGCTCGCGACGAGGTTGGCGAGCGTCGTCTTGCCGGTCCCGGGCGGGCCGTACAGGATCACCGAGGAGCCGCCGCGCCCCTCCACCAGGCGGCGCAGCGGGGAGTTGGGGCGCAGCAGGTGCTCCTGGCCGATCACCTCGTCCAGCGTCCGCGGTCGCATCCGGACCGCCAACGGGGCGTCCGCGTCCACCGATGCCGACGCCGGAGGAACGGGCCCGGCGCCGGCGGCGTCCCCGGCGGCGAACAGCCCAGCGTCATCTGTCACGCCCACCAGGCTACCGGCGGGCCCCGACAGCCGAGCCCGAGGTGAACACCGGGCTACGGATCCGCCCAAGTGGCCGCGTACCTCGTTGTCGTCAGGTTCTCTGGAGGTCAGGTGTGCGTCGTCCCCGGACGGGGCCGCGCCACCACCCCACGCCACGACACGCCACCACCCCGTGCCACGACCCCCGGAGGGCCCACCCGATGTGCCGCGACCACCACCCCACCCACGGCCCCACGATCACCCGCCGCGAGGCCCTCGCCCGCGCGGGGGCGGTCGCCGCCGCCGGCGCGGTCGGGGTGACGCTCCTCGCCGACCCCGCCCCGGTGTGGGCGGACCCGGTGCGCCCGGTCGCCGACGACCTCGACGTCTACGTGATCGTCACCGACGGCATGCGTCCCGACGAACTCACCCCGGCGCAGGCCCCGACACTGCACCGCTGGGCCACCGAGGGCACACGGTTCACCGACGCGTCCTCGATCATGATCGCCGAGACCCTGCCCAACCACGCCGCCATGGTCACCGGGGTCCTGCCCGAACGCAACGGGGTGCCCGCCAACGCGATCTGGGACCGCGCCGCCGGCACCGACCGCACGCTGGACCGCGCCGACGACCTCCGCGCCCCGACGGTCCTCGACCGGATCCGCACCGAAGCCGGACTCACCACGGCGAGCGTGCTCAGCAAGGACTACCTGCACGGCCTGTTCGGCGGGCGCGCCAGCGTCCAGTGGGCGCCGTTCCCCCTGGTGCCGATCACCGACCACTCGCTCGACTGGTTCACCGTCGAGGCCCTCAAGCAGACCATCACCGACCACGCGCCGCGGATGACCTTCGTCAACCTCGGGGACATGGACCGCTTCGGCCACATGGACCTGTCCGGCACCTCGTTGCGGCTCGCGCGCAACCAGGCGGTGTTCAACTCCGACCACAAACTGTGGGACCTCGAGCAGTTCCTCCGCGCCACCGGACGCTGGGAGCGCTCGGTGCTCATCGTGCTGGCCGACCACGGGATGGACTGGTCCGAGCCCCTGCGGCTGATCAGCGCGGCCGGGGCGATCGACGCCGACCCGGCCCTGCGCGGGCGGTTCGGGATCGCCCAGAACGGCGGGGCGGACACGTTCACCCACCTCGGCCCCGCCGCCGAGCGCGATGCCGCGCTCTCCCGACTGCGGGAGGTGATCGGCGGGTTGCCCGGCGTCCACCGCCTGTACGAGCCGGCCGACCTGTCACTGGGCGAGCGTGGCGGCGACCTCGTGGCGACGTGTCACCCCGGCTGGCGCTTCTCCGACCCCACCCCGTTCTCCAACCCCATCCCCGGCAACCACGGTCACGAGGTCACCCTCGGGATCCCGTTCTTCGTCTCCGGCGGACACCGGATCGTGCGGCGCGGGGGCGTGGTCGACCGGCCGGTGCGCACCCTCGACGTGGCGCCGACCGTGGCCCGACTGTTCGGGCTCGACCACGGCGGGATGGACGGCCGGCCAGTGCTCGAGGCGTTCCGGCTCTGAGGCTCCACGCGGGCCGCCCGCCCCGCGGTCCGGTGTCTAGCGGGCCGGCGCCTCCGCGGCGGGGGCGGCCTGTCCACGCTGCACCGGCTTCGCGTCGATGCCCGACTCCTTGCGCTGCTGCGCGGTGATCGGCGCCGGCGCGTCGGTCAGCGGGTCCACGCCGCCGCCGGACTTGGGGAACGCGATGACGTCGCGGATCGACTCGGTCCCCGCCAACAGGGCGCAGATGCGGTCCCAGCCGAACGCGATGCCGCCGTGCGGGGGCGCGCCGTACGAGAAGGCGTCCAGCAGGAAGCCGAACTTCTCCTGCGCCTCCTCGGCCGCGATGCCCATCACGCCGAACACGCGCTCCTGGACGTCCTTGCGGTGGATACGGATCGACCCGCCGCCGATCTCGTTGCCGTTGCACACGATGTCGTAGGCGTACGCCAGGGCCGAGCCCGGATCGGTGTCGAAGGAGTCCAGGTGCTCGGGCTTGGGCGAGGTGAACGCGTGGTGCACCGCGGTCCACGCACCCGAGCCCACGGCCACGTCGCCGGCCGCGGTCGCGTCGTCGGCGGGCTCGAACATCGGGGCGTCGACGACCCAGGTGAACGCCCACTTGGTGGGATCGATCAACCCGAGCTTCGCGGCGATCTCGCCACGGGCCGCGCCGAGCAGGGCGCGGGTGGACTTGACCGGGCCGGCGCCGAAGAAGATGCAGTCACCCGGCTCCGCACCGACGTGGGCGGCGATGCCGGCCCGCTCGGCGTCCGACAGGTTCTTGGCGACGGGGCCGCCGAGTTCGCCGTCCTCGCCCACGAGGATGTACGCGAGACCCTTGGCGCCGCGCTGCTTGGCCCACTCCTGCCACGCGTCGAGCTGACGACGGGGCTGGGTCGCCCCGCCCTTCATGACGACCGCACCCACGTACGGCGCCTTGAACACCCGGAACGGCGTGTCGGCGAAGAACTCCGTGCACTCGACGAGCTCGATGTCGAAACGCAGGTCCGGCTTGTCCGAACCGTAGCGCCGCATCGCCTCCTCGTAGGTCATCCGCGGGATCGGGGTGGTGATCTCGTAGCCGGCGGTCGCCCACACCTCGGTGAGGATCTCCTCGGCCACCGCGATCACGTCGTCCTGGTCGACGAAGCTCATCTCCACGTCGAGCTGCGTGAACTCCGGCTGCCGGTCCGCGCGGAAGTCCTCGTCCCGGTAGCAGCGGGCGAGCTGGTAGTACTTCTCCATGCCCGCGACCATGAGCAGCTGCTTGAACAGCTGCGGCGACTGCGGCAGGGCGTAGAACGTGCCGGGCTGCAGGCGCGCCGGCACGAGGAAGTCGCGCGCACCCTCGGGGGTCGACCGGGTCAGCGTGGGGGTCTCGATCTCCACGAAGTCGTGGCGCGCGAGGACGCCGCGGGCCGCCGCGTTGACCTTCGAGCGCAGTCGCAGCGCCGCTCCCGGGCCCTCGCGACGGAGGTCGAGGTAGCGGTGACGCAGACGCGCCTCCTCCCCCACCTCGTCGTCGAGCTGGAACGGCAGCGCCGCGGCCTCGCCGAGGACCTCGAACGAGGTCACGTCGATCTCGATCTCACCCGAGTCGAGGTTGGGGTTCTCCGACCCCTCCGGCCGCCGGTCCACGACGCCCGTGACCGCCACGCAGTACTCGTTGCGCAGTCGGTGGGCGCGCTCGGCCACGTCCTCCGAACGGAACACCACCTGGCAGACGCCGGACGCGTCGCGGAGGTCGACGAAGATGACGCCGCCGTGATCCCGGCGGCGGGCCACCCAGCCGGCCAGGGTGACGGTGTCACCGGCATCGGCGGCTCGGAGCTGGCCGGCGGAATGGGTGCGCAGCACTGCGGTGGTCCTCTCGTCGGGAAAAGTGTGGTGTGGTCGCCTGAGCGTGAGCACCGACGGGACGACCCCACGGCCGGCCACGGGCTCGGACGGGGACAGTCTACGTCCACCACGTGATCCTCCCGGTGTCGGCCGTGAGCGGGGCCGGCGCGATCTATCGTGAAGTCCGTGGTGCGGCGGACGACCCGCCCGACGACCGGGCGAGACGCACCACCCGGAAGGCGGAGAGCATGACGTTTCGACAGGGCGGGAGACTCGACACCAGCGGGGTCTCCGCGGGAGGTCGGGGTGGCCGCCGGGGGATCGCCGTGGGCGGTGGTGTCGGCGGCCTCGTCGTCGTCGTCATCGCGCTGTTCCTCGGCGTCGACCCCGGACAGTTCCTCGCCGACCCCGCCGCCCCCTCCGACCGGGCCGGCTCGTCGGCGACCACCGACGACCTCGACGCGCACATCGACCAGTGCGACCTCGCGCAGGCCAACGTCGACACCGTCTGTCGGATCGTCGCCACCACCGAGAGCCTCGAGGACGTGTGGACCACCCAGCTGCCGGACCAGGTCGGCATGCGGTGGGAACAGCCCCACACCACCATCTTCAGCGGCGGGGTCGACACCGCCTGCGGGGCCGCGTCGTCGGACATCGGGCCGTTCTACTGCCCCGGCGACCGGACCGTGTACATCGACCCGACCTTCTTCGACAGCGTCCTCGTGGGCCGGCTCGGCGGCCCGCCGGCCGGCGCCGCGCAGATGTACGTCGTGGCGCACGAGTTCGGCCACCACCTCCAGACCATGCTCGGCGACATCCGCCGCTCACAGCAGGACCCGCGGGGACCGTCCTCCGGCGCGGTCCGCGTGGAACTGCAGGCCGACTGCTACGCCGGCCTGTGGGCGCACTACGCCACCACCACACCCGCCCCCGACGGTGGGCCGCCCCTGCTCGAGAGCCTCACCCCGGCCGACGTGGACGCGATCGTCCGGACCGCCGAGGCGATCGGCGACGACCACATCCAGCGCACCGGGGGCGGGCGCGTGGACCCGCGCTCGTGGACCCACGGCTCGTCCGAGATGCGCCGTCAGTGGTTCCTCACCGGGTACGAGCAGGGTTCCGTCGGGGCCTGCGACACCTTCCGCGCGCAGCTCTGACGGGCCACCCGCGCGCGCCGGTCAGTGGCCGACCGCGCGGGTGACGTGGCCGAGGATCGCCTCGAGGGGCACGGGCTCCTGCTCTCCGGTGGCCATCGTCTTGACGACCGCGGTGCCCGTCGCGAGCTCGTCCTCGCCGATCACCACGGTGACCGCGGCCCCCGACCGGTCGGCGGCCTTGAACGCGCCCTTCATCCCCCGGTCGCCGTACGCCATGTCCGCACGCAACCCGTTGCGCCGGAACTCCGCCAGCACCGGCACCATCGCCGTCTTGGCCGCCGCGCCGAGGGCGACGCCGTACACGTCCACGCGGCCCCGGGCGGCCGGGTCGATCCCCTCGGCCTGCAACGCCAGCACGGTGCGGTCGACCCCGATGCCGAAGCCGATCCCGGAGAGGGCCTGGCCGCCCAGCTGCTCCATCAGCCCGTCGTAGCGCCCGCCGCCACCGATCCCGGACTGCGCGCCCAGCCCGTCGTGGACGAACTCGAACGTCGTCTTGGTGTAGTAGTCCAGCCCGCGGACCATGCGGGGGTTGACCGTGTACTCCACCCCGAGGGCGTCCAGGTGCGCGCGCACCGTCGCGAAGTGTTCCGCGCTCGCCTCCGACAGGTGGTCGATCATCAGGGGGGCGTCCTCGAGCTGCGCACGCACCTCGGGGCGCTTGTCGTCCAGGACTCGCAACGGGTTGATCCGCGCACGCTCCCGCGTCGCCTCGTCGAGGTCCAGTCCGGCGAGGAACTCCTGCAGCCGCTCCCGGTACTGCGGCCGGCACGTCTCGTCACCGAGCGAGGTGAGCTCCAGACGGAAGCCGGACAGTCCGAGCGAGCGGAACGCCTCGTCGGCCACCGCGATCACCTCGGCGTCCAGCGCCGGGTCGTCCACCCCGATGGCCTCGATCCCCACCTGCTGCAGCTGGCGGTAGCGACCCGCCTGCGGCCGCTCGTACCGGAAGAACGGTCCCGCGTAACAGAGCTTGACCGGCAGCTGCCCGCGGTCCAGACCGTGCTCGATCACCGCGCGCATCACCCCGGCGGTGCCCTCCGGACGAAGGGTGACGCTGCGCCCGCCCCGGTCCTCGAAGGTGTACATCTCCTTGGAGACCACGTCGGTGGACTCACCCACCCCGCGGGCGAACAGGGCCGTGTCCTCGAAGATCGGCAACTCGACGTGGCCGTACCCGGCGCGCCGTGCCGCGGACGTGATCGCGTCCCGGACGGCCACGAACCCGGCCGAGGCCGGGGGGACGTAGTCGGGCACGCCCTTGGGCGCCTTGAGGGCGGTCTTCTTCTCGGTGCCGGTCACTGCTGAGTAGTCCTCGGGTGTGGAAGGGGCGGGGGGCGGGTCGGGGCGGGTCTAGAGGTCGCGCAGGAACGGGTTGGACCTGCGTTCGCGACCGATCGTGGTGGAGGGACCGTGTCCGGGCAGGACCACCGCGTCGTCGTCCAGCACGAGGAACTTCTTGGCGATCGACTGCATGAGCACCTCGGTGTCCCCCGCCGGCAGGTCCGTCCGACCGATCCCGTCCTGGAACAGTACGTCGCCGCCGAGGACCACCGTCCGCGGTCCCTCCTCGGTCTGCACGATGATCCGGAAGGAGACCGAGCCCGGGCTGTGGCCGGGGACGTGATCCACGTCGAAGGTCATCGACCCGAACGTCACCGTGTCACCGTCGAACACCTCGACGACCTCCGCCGGCTCGGTGAAGCTGGCGTCCTTGAGCATGGCGGACAGGTCGAGGGACAGCCCCCTGGCCGGGTCCGAGAGCATCGGGCGGTCGTCCGGGTGGATGTACGCGGGCACACGGTAGTGATCCGCCACCTGCTGGGCGTTCCAGATGTGGTCCAGGTGCCCGTGCGTGAGCAACACCGCCCGCGGGCGCAGCCCCGCCTCGGAGATCTGGCGCCGCACCTGCTCCTCGGCGTCCTGGCCCGGGTCGACGATCACGCAGTCCCCCGCGTCGTCGGACACGATGTAGCAGTTGGTCTGGAACATCCCGGCGGGGAAACCGACGATCTGCACGTCCCGTACTCCCTTCCTTCGACAATCCGCGCCGTGCGGCGCGCGCTGCCGGTTCAACGTGGCCCGACACCGGAGTGGTGTGCGGTCGCCGCTGCCCGACCTGGTAGACAAGGACCCTGGGCCGGGCCGTCCCGGGCCCCCGCGAGGGGGACCCGGCGTGCGGACCGGCCGACCGTTCCAGCCTAGTCCAGGTCCCCAGGAGGGTCAGTGTCCACCAACCAGGAACGCCGAGCCGAGGCGCGCCAGCGCCTGCGCGAGCAGATGGAGGCCCAGGCCCGTCGCGAGAAGCAGCTCAAGATCGCCGGCGCGTCGGTCGTCGTGGTGGTCCTGCTGGGGATCGTGGGCGTGGTGGTCTGGAACAAGGCCGAGCAGTCGCGGGCCGAGGAGTACGCGGCCAACTGGGTGACCTGTGAATACCCGGCGGACACGCCCATGGAGAAGGTCGATCCCGCCCAGTTCGAGGACCAGGGGCCGGACGTGGTCGCGGAGGCGGAGCGCTTCAACGAGCAGATCGACGAGATCGAGGAGTCCAGGCGCGAGGTCGAGCCGCCGACCGGTGACCAGCCCCGCCGGGGCACCGCCGAGATCACCATCACCACCAACTCCGGGGACATCCCGCTCGAGTTGGACCGGGCCGGGGCGCCTTGCAACGTCGAGAGCTTCGTGCACCTGGCCGGTCAGGCCTACTTCGACGACACGGTGTGCCACCGCCTGACCATCGGCGAGGAGGGCGCGGAACTGTCGGTGCTCCAGTGCGGAGACCCGACCGGGACCGGCCTCTCCGGGCCGGGGTACACGGTCGTCGACGAGCCGCCCACCGACCTGCCGGTGGCCGAAGACGGCTCCGGGATGTCGGTCTACCCGCGGGGTACGGTCGCCATGGCCAAGTCGCAGGCCCCGAACAGTGCCGGCAGCCAGTTCTTCCTCGTCTACGAGGACTCCATGCTCCCACCCGAGTACACCGTGATGGGCACCATCGGTGAGTCCGGCCTGGAGGTCCTGGACGAGATCGCCGAGCGCGGCATCAAGAGTGACGACCCGACGAGTGAGGACTACGAGTCCCCCAGGCGCCCCGTCGAGATCGAGAAGGTCACGGTCGGCGCCCAGGAGGGCCTGCCGGAGGGGTGAGACCGGCCCGGGCCCGCCCGGGACACGCCACGGTGGAGGACGACCCCGGCCCGAGGGCCGGGGTCGTCTCGTCGGTACGGGGTCCTCGCGGGACCTGGCCGGATCAGGAGTTGGACGTCATCCGGTAGGCGTCGAACACTCCCTCGACCCGGCGCACCGTGTTGAGGACGTGCCCGAGGTGCTTGGGGTCGGCCATCTCGAACGTGAACCTGGAGATCGCGACCCGGTCGTCGCCCGCGGTCTGCACCGACGCGGACAGGATGTTGACCTTCTCGTCGGCCAGCACCTTGGTGACGTCGGAGAGCAGGCGGTGGCGGTCCAGCGCCTCGACCTGGATGGCCACGAGGAACAGCGCGCCCGGCTGCTGGGTCCACTCGACCTTGACCAGGCGCTCCGGTTCCCGGTGCAGGGCCGAGGCGTTGGTGCAGTCCGTCCGGTGCACACTGACCGTGCCGCCGCGGGTGATGAACCCCAGCACCTCGTCACCCGGGACCGGCGTACAGCAGCGGGCGAGCTTGGCGTGGACGTCCTCGACCCCGCCCACGAGCACGCCCGCTCCGGACGGGGCGGACCGGTGCGGCGTGATGGTCTTGTCACGCGAGCGGTCCGCCAGCTCCTCGGTGACCTCGTCCACGCCCCCGTGGGCGGCGACGAGCCGGCCCACGACGGTCTTGGCCGAGACGTGGTTCTCCCCGATGGCGGTGTACAGCGCCGTCACGTCACTGAAGCCGAGCTCGCGGGCCACGCCCGCGATCGACTCGTTGGAGAAGACCCGGTGCACGGGCACGCCACCGCGACGCACCTCCCGGGTGATGAGGTCCTTGCCCCGCTCGAGCGCCTCCTCGCGGCGCTCCTTGGCGAACCACTGCCGGATCGAGCTCTTGGCGCGCCCGGAGACCACGAACTTCTGCCAGTCCAGGCTGGGCCCGGCGTTGGGGTCCTTGGAGGTGAAGACCTCCACCACCTCGCCGTTCTCGAGCGGACGCTCGAGCGCGACGAGCTTGCCGTTGACACGCGCACCGATACAGCGGTGACCGACCTCGGTGTGGACGGCGTAGGCGAAGTCCACGGGGGTCGCCCCGACCGGCAGGTTGATCACGTCACCCTTGGGGGTGAAGACGAAGATCTCCTTGCTGGTCATCTCGAAGCGCAGTGAGTCGAGGAACTCGCCCGGGTCCGCGGCCTCGCGCTGCCAGCTCAGGAGCTGACGCATCCACGCCATCTCGTCGACCTCGGCCGGGTCGCCGTTGTGCTTGCCGCGGGTCTCCTTGTACCGCCAGTGCGCCGCGATGCCGTACTCGGCGTTGCGGTGCATCTCGTGGGTGCGGATCTGGATCTCCAACGGCTTGCCGTCGGGCCCGATCACGGTCGTGTGCAGCGAACGGTAGACGCCGAAGCGCGGCTGGGCGATGTAGTCCTTGAACCGGCCCGGCATGGGCTTCCAGGTCGAATGGACGACCCCGATCGCCGCGTAGCAGTCACGGACGTCCTCGCACAGGACGCGGATGCCCACGAGGTCGTGGATCTCGTCGAACTCGCGGCCGCGGACGATCATCTTCTGGTAGATCGACCAGTAGTGCTTCGGCCGGCCCTCGACGCGGGCCTGGATGTTGGCCTTCTCCAGGTCCGCCTTGACCCGGTTGATGACCGTGTTGAGGTAGACGTCGCGGCTGGGCGCGCGGTCGGCCACCAGCCGGACGATCTCCTGGTACTTCTTGGGCTCGAGGATCGCGAACGCGAGATCCTCGAGTTCCCACTTCACGGTGGCCATCCCGAGGCGGTGCGCGAGCGGGGCGATCACCTCGAGGGTCTCGCGGGCCTTCTTGACCTGCTTCTCCGGCGGCAGGAAACGCATGGTGCGCATGTTGTGCAGGCGGTCGGCCACCTTGATGACCAGCACGCGGGGGTCGTGCGCCATGGCGATGATCATCTTGCGGATGGTCTCGGCCTCGGCGGCCTCGCCGAAGTCGACCTTGTCCAGCTTGGTGACACCGTCCACCAGGTGGGCGACCTCGCCGCCGAAGTCGGTCTCGAGCTGCTGGAGCGAGTAGTCGGTGTCCTCGACCGTGTCGTGCAGCAGGGCGGCGACCAGGGTGGTGGTGTCCATCCCCATCTCGGCACAGATGGTGGCCACCGCCAACGGGTGGGTGATGTAGGGGTCCCCGGACTTGCGGTACACGCCCTCGTGCTGCCGCTCGGCGAGAGCGTAGGCGCGGGCGAGCAGTCCCACGTCCGCCTTGGCGTGGTGGATCCGGTGAACCCGCACCAGGGGTTCGAGGACCGCGGGTGTGGAGGTGACCGTGAGGCCCGAGGTCAGCCGCCGCGCCCAGCGCGCCCGGACCCGCCGACCGGCGGACGGGCGGGAACCCGGTATCACCGGCAGCGGCTGGGTGGTGGGCTGCGGGGCGGGCTTCTTGCCCGCCTGCGGAACCCCGTCGGGCGTGCCGGCGGAGTTCTGGCGCTGCGTCATCTCCGGCTCCTCCCTGCAGTCTCGGGCCGTCAGGAGCGGCCGGGGGTCACGCCACCGTGAGGCAGGTCAACGGTGTGCCGGCCAGTCTATCCCGGCCCCCGAGGCCGGGGATCTCGAGGACGACGGACAGGCCGGCGACGACGGCGCCGCAGTCCTCCAGGAGACCGACCGCCGCGGTGAGGGTACCGCCGGTGGCCAGGACGTCGTCGACGACCAGGACCCGCTTGCCGCGCAGGTCGAGCCCGTCGGCGGGCAGTTCCAGGGTCGCGGCGCCGTACTCGAGCTCGTAGGAGCGCGAGTGCACGGGCGGCGGGAGCTTACCGGCCTTGCGGACGGCCAGGACCCCGGTGTGCAGGCGCACGGCGACGGCCCCGGCGAGCAGGAAGCCGCGGGCGTCGAGCCCGGCCACGTAGTCGACGGTGCCGATCTCGTGGCCGGCGATGAGCCCGCTGACCACGGCGTCGAAGCCGTCGGGGTCGGCGAGCACCGGGGTGAGGTCGCAGAACTGGACCCCCGCGGACGGGAAGTCCTCGACGCGCCGCATCAGTCGTTCGACGGCGGAACTGATCGTCGGTGAGACGTGGGTGAGTGCGGGCTCGGTCATGCGGTGGCCTCGGCCTTCTCGCGTCGGGCCAGGACCTTGGCGGTCTGGCGTCGGATCTCGGGGTCGCGGTTCTTGAGCGACACCAGTAGCGGCGTCGCGAGGAACACGGAGGAGAAGGTGCCGGTGACGATGCCGACCATCTGGACCATGGCGAGGTCCAACAGTGTGCCCACACCGAGGATCCAGACGGCGATCACGACGAGCGCCAACAGCGGCAGCACACCGATGATGGTGGTGTGGATCGACCGCATGAGGGTCTGGTTGACGCCGAGGTTCGCCTCCTCGGCGTAGGTGCGGGCGGCGGTGTGTCGGAGTCCCCGGGTGTTCTCCTCGACCTTGTCGAAGACGATCACTGTGTCGTACAGCGAGAACCCGAGGATCGTGAGGAGGCCGATGACGGTGGCCGGGGTGACCTCGAAGCCGATGAGGGAGTAGATGCCGGCGGTGGTCACCACGTCGAACAGCAACGCCACGATCGCCGCGGTGGCCATCTGCCACTCGAACCGGAACGCGATGTAGCCGAACACGATGACGAGGAACACGCCGAGTGCGATGAGGGCGTTCTTGGTGACCTGCCCGCCCCAGCTCTCGCTGCGGGCCGAGTCCCCGATCGCCTCGACGGAGGCGACGCCGTCGGCGGTGACGGGCTGGAACTCCTCGAACATGGCGCTCTTGGCGGCGCGGATCTCGTCGCTCGTGAGGAACCGGGTCTCGACCTCGACGATGCGGGCGTCGCCCGCGCCGACGATCTGGACCATCTGGGCCTCCTCGGCGATGGCCTCCTCGACGACCGCGGCCACGCGGTCCTTGTCGAGGTCGCCCGCAGGCATCGTCAGCTTGGTGCCGCCGGTGAAGTCGATACCGAAGCTGAAGCCGCGGAAGATGATGCTCACCAGACAGATGGCGACGATCACCCCGGTGAGCACGTAGAACTTGCGGCGGTTGGCGACGATGCCGAAGGCCCCGGTGCCGGTGTACAGGCGGGTGAACAGGCTGCCGCCGGCGGGCGCCGGTGCCGCGGCGCCGCTCTCGGTGGCGGTGCTGGTGGGCGTGCTCATCGGCCCTCCTCCTCGTCGGTGGCGGGACGGTCGATCCGGGGCTCGGCCAGGGTGTCCCCGCCCGGCCCGCGGATGGTCGCCGTGACCCCGCGCTCCCGGGCGCCCTCGGCCTCCTGCTCGACCCGGCGGTCGAGTCGGCGTTGCTCGGCGGCGGCGGCCTGGAGGTTCTCCATCCGTCCCATCCCGTTTGCCCCCGGCTTGGCGAACAAGGGCCGCGTCGAGGCCAGGTAGACGAGTGGCCAGGTGACGGTGAACGCGACGAACACGTCCATGACCGTGGTCAGACCGAGTGTGAAGGCGAAGCCACGCACCTCACCGCTGGCGAGGAGGTAGAGCACGACGGCGCCGATGAGACTGACCATGTTGCCCGTGACGATGGTGCGTCCGGCGCTCTTCCACGCCCGCGGTACGGCGGATCTGAACCGGTGACCGTCTCGGAGCTCGTCCTTGATGCGTTCGAAGAACACGACGTAGGAGTCGGCCGTCATGCCGATGCCGATCACGAGGCCGGCGATCCCGGCGAGGTCGAGGCTGTAGTCGACGGTGTAGCCGAGGAAGACCAGGACGACGTAGGTCAGCAGGAAGGACAGCAGCAGGGAGATGAAGGCGAGCACCCCGAGCAGCCGGTAGAAGAATGCGGAGTAGGCCAACACCAGGAGGAAGCCGATCGCCCCGGCGAGGAGCCCGGCCTCCAGGGAGGCCAGGCCGAGGGAGGCCGGGACGTTGTCGACGTTGGGGTCCTCGAACGAGATGGGGAGCGCCCCGTACCGCAGGTTCGCGGCGAGCGAGGCGGCCTCGTCGATGGTGAAGTCCCCGGTGATGGACGTCGCAGACCCGACGGGGGTGACGCCCTGGACGACGGGGGCGCTGATCACCTCACCATCGAGCAGGATGGCGATCTGCCGCTGGAGGTTCTCCTGGGTCAGGCGCGACCAGGTGGCGCTGCCCTGTTCGCCGGGTCCGGCGTTGAAGCGGAACGAGACCTCGTTCTTCGCGGCCTGCTGGTTGAAACCGGAACTGACCGAGTCCTTGACGATCTGCTGGCCGTCGAGGCGGCGACCGTCCTCGGGCTCGCCGATGAGCAACGGCACCGGTCCGAGTACGTACTTCGCTCCCTCGCCGCAGGCGATGAGGGCGCGGGACGGGTCGTCGAATCCGGCGAGCACGTCACGCTCGGGGCACCGGAAGGCGGGCAGCCGTTCGATGAGTTCCGCGGGCTCCCCCTGCCGGGCCTCGCGCGCCTCGTCGACGGCGGCGGCCACGGCCTCGCGGTCGCCCTTGTCGGCGGGGACCGGTTCGCGGTCTCCCTCCGCGACGGGCTGGACCTCGAGCACCGGCCGGATCGTCAGCTGGGAGGTGGTGCCGAGGTCGCGGGCCTGGCTGGAGTCCTCTCCGGGCACGGTGAGGACGATGTTGCTGCCCTCGATCACGACGGTCGTGCCGGCCACGCCGAGGCCGTCGACGCGGTCGCGGATGATGTCCTGCGCGAGTCGCAGGTCGGCCTCATCGGGCTGGCCCTTCGGGATCAGGGTGACCCGGGTCCCGCCCTGCAGGTCGATCCCCAGCTTCGGGGTCAGCCCGCGGTCCGCCACGGCGAACGCGGCGAGGAAGAGGATGAACAGCACCAGGAAGAAGCTGGACAACAGCGCCCAGGGTCTGGGACGGGCGTCGGCGCCTCGAGGACGTACTGGCGACACAGGTGATCTCTCTCGGTCTTCGTCTGAGGCCTCCGGCTGGTCGGCCCCACTACACTACTCGCCGGTAGTCGACTACCGGGAACCCGACGCATCGGTTCCGGGCTCGGTACCCGGCTCCGTCCCGGGCGCGCCCGCGGCGGTGAACTTCTCGCGGATGACGCGACGGTCCCAGCGGGTGCGCACGCCCGGCGCGATCTCCAGCTCGAGGTCGTCGGAGTCCACGGAGACGATCGTGGCGTGGAGGCCGGAGGTGGTGAGGACCCGGTCGCCCGGCTGGAGCGACTCCTGCATCTCGCGCAGTTCCTTCACGGCCTTCCGCTGCTTCGAGCTCTGCATGAACATGAGCACGAGCAGCACGACGATCATCAACGGGAGCAGCAGTTCCAGTCCCATGGGTCCTCCTGACGTGGACCCGCGGATTCCGGGTCCGGTGTGCGGGTCCGGGCTACGGACGGTCCCGTCCGAGGATGCCAGCCCCCGGCTCAGCCGCGCGCGCCGGGTCCCGGGTCCACGTCCACCGGCAGCATCGGCTCCGCCGGGCGCGTGTCGGGCCGGGTGAGGCCGAGGTGGTCCCACGCCGCCGCGGTCGCGATCCGGCCGCGGGGCGTCCGGGCGAGCAGTCCGGCCCGGACGAGGAACGGCTCGCAGACCTCCTCCAGGGTGGTGGACTCCTCCCCCACCGCCACGGCGAGGGTGCTCAGGCCCACGGGGCCACCCTCGTGCTGGACGAGCAACGCCCGCAGCACGGCGCGATCCAGACGGTCGAGCCCGAGCTCGTCGACCTCGTACACCTCGAGCGCGGCGCGGGCCACGGGGACCGTGATCCGGCCGTCCGCGCGGACCTCGGCGAAGTCGCGGACCCGCCGCAGCAGGCGGTTGGCGATGCGGGGCGTTCCGCGGGAGCGACCGGCTATCTCCAGGGCGGCGTCGGGCTCGACGGGGATGGCGAGGATCTCGGCCGCGCGGGTGACGATCCGGGCCAGGTCGGCATCGGTGTAGAAGTCCATGTGCGCGGTGAACCCGAAGCGGTCGCGTAACGGACCGGTGAGTGCGCCCGAGCGCGTGGTGGCGCCGACGAGGGTGAACGGGGCGATCTCCAGCGGGATCGACGTGGCACCGGGGCCCTTGCCGACCATGATGTCGATGCGGAAGTCCTCCATGGCGAGGTACAGCATCTCCTCGGCCGGGCGGGCGATGCGGTGGATCTCGTCGATGAACAGCACGTCGCCCTCGATGAGGTTGGACAGCATCGCGGCGAGGTCCCCGGGGCGTTCGAGAGCCGGCCCGGAGGTGATGCGCAGGGAGCCGCCGAGTTCGGCCGCCACGATCATGGCCAGGCTGGTCTTGCCCAGCCCCGGAGGGCCGGAGAACAGCAGGTGGTCGGGGACGACGCCACGGCGGGTGGCGGCGGTGAGAACCAGATCGAGCTGCTCGCGGACGGTCTCCTGACCGATGAACTCCCCGAGGCTGCGCGGGCGCAGCGCGCCCTCGACGTCGGTGTCGAACGGGGTGAGCGAGGCGGACAGCTCCGCCTCGTGTCCGTCTCCGGCGGTCGGGTCGAGCTCCGCCATCAGCGCTTACCGAGCGATTTGAGCGCGAGGCGCAGGGCCTGCGCGGGGTCGAGGTCGGGCTGGGCGTCGAGCACGGCCGTGGCGGTCTTCTCGGCCTCCACCGCGGAAAAGCCCAGGCCCTCGAGGGCCTCGGCGACCTCGGTGGCGGCGGGGGCCCGCCCGGTCCCGGCGAGCGCCGTGCCGGAACCGCCGTCGGGCACGGGTCCCACCTTGTCCTTGAGTTCGAGGACCATGCGTTCGGCGGTGCGCTTGCCGACGCCGGGGACCCGGGTCAGTGCCTTGACGTCCCCGGTGCCCAGTGCGCGGACGAGGTCATCGGGTTCCAGGGTGGCGACGATCGCCAGCGCGAGCCGTGGTCCGACGCCGGAGACGGTCTGCACGGTGAGGAACAGTTGACGTGCGTCCACGGAGTCGAAGCCGTAGAGCGTCAACGAGTCCTCTCGGACCACGAGTTCGGTGTGGAGCATGCCCTCGGCCCCGCGGCGCAGTCCCGCGAGCGCGGCGGGGGTCGCGTGTACCAGGACACCGATCCCGCCGGTCTCCACGACGCAGCGGTCCAGGCCGATCTCGGCCACCGTTCCCCGGATCGAGGCGATCACCAGCGCACTCCTTTCGCTCGCGCCATGCCGCGGGCGGCCGCCCGGGCACGCTCCTGATCGGCTGCCGGGTCGCGCCGCCCGGCCCCGTTCGACGCGGCCGCCTCCCTGGCGGCCGCGACCTTGGCCTCGAACCCGGCCCGGGAGCGGGCGACGTGGGCGTCCAGCGAGGCGACCCGTCCCTGCATCGGTGCGCGCCAGCTGTGGCACACGGCCAAAGCCAGCGCGTCGGCGGCATCCGCCGGGCTCGGGGGTTTCTGCAGACCCAGGATGCGGGTGATCATGAGGGTCATCTGCTTCTTGTCCGCGCGCCCGCTGCCGGTGATGGCCGCCTTGACCTCGGACGGGGTGTGGAACGCCACGGGGATGTCGCGGTACGCGGCCGCCAGGGCGACGACGCCGGCGGCCTGGGCGGTCCCCATGGCGGTCGACACCTGGTTCTGCGCGAACACGCGCTCGATGGCCACCACGTCCGGCGCGTGGATCTGCATCCACTCGTCGGCCACGGCGTGGACGGCGCGCAGGCGCCGCTCGAGCGGCTCGTCGGACGTCGTGCGCACCACGTCCACGTCCAGAGCCGTGACCGCGCGGCCCGGGGCGGTCTCGATGAGGGCGAGCCCGCACCGGGTCAGCCCCGGGTCCACACCCATGACGCGCATCTGCGACCTCTCGTCGACCAACGGTAGAACCTACGTTCGAGACCCTACCAGTGGGGTCGGTCGTCAGGCGTCGAGGCTCGCCAGCACGTCCTCGGGGACGTCCATGTTCGAGTAGACGTTCTGGACGTCGTCGGAGTCCTCGAGCGCGTCGATCAGCTTGAAGACCTTGGCGGCGCCGTCGGCGTCGACGGTCACCTCGACCGACGCACGGAAGCCCGACTCGGCGGACTCGTAGTCGATCCCGGCCTCCTGCAGGGCGGTGCGTACCTGGACGAGGTCGGTGGGCTCGCAGACCACCTCGAACTGCTCACCGAGGTCGTTGACCTCCTCGGCGCCGGCGTCGAGCACGGCCATGAGGACGTCGTCCTCGGTCAGCTCGCCCTTGTCCAGGACGATCTCGCCCTTGCGGGCGAACAGGTACGCCACAGAGCCGGGGTCGGCGAGGTTGCCGCCGTTGCGGGTCATGGCCGTGCGGACCTCGCCGGCGGCGCGGTTGCGGTTGTCGGTCAGGCACTCGATGAGCATGGCCACGCCGTTCGGGCCGTAGCCCTCGTACATGATGGTCTCCCACTCGGCGCCGCCCGCCTCCTCGCCGGCGCCGCGCTTGCGGGCGCGCTCGACGTTGTCGGCGGGGACGGAGTTCTTCTTCGCCTTCTGGATGGCGTCGTAGAGGGTGGGGTTCCCGGCGGGGTCACCGCCGCCCGTGCGGGCGGCCACCTCGATGTTCTTGACCAGCTTGGCGAAGAGCTTGCCACGCTTGGCGTCGATCGCCGCCTTCTTGTGTTTGGTGGTGGCCCACTTGGAATGGCCTGCCATTGATGTTCCGCCCTCCGGGGGTCTGGGGACCGGGTCCCGCCGTCCGGCGGCCCGGTGCGCGGCCTCGCTCGAGGCCACCTGACCGCCCAGTCTACGAGGTGGCGGTGCGGACCATGTCGAGGAAGTACCGGTGGACGCGGACGTCGTCGGTGACCTCGGGGTGGAACGAGGTGGCCAGGGCGTTGCCCTGCCGCACGGCGACCACGTGATCGCGGCCGTCGGAGGCCCGGACCTCGGCGAGTACCTGCACGTCGGAGCCGACCGATTCGACCCACGGGGCGCGGATGAACACCGTGCGCACGGGGTCTGGTCCGAGGGCGTCGACGACGAGGTCGGCCTCGAACGAGTCGACCTGCCGCCCGAAGGCGTTCCGGCGGACCGTCATGTCGATCGCCGAGAACCAGGTGGCGTCGGCCCGGGTGTCCAGGACCTCGGAGGCGAGCAGGATCATGCCGGCGCACGAGCCGTAGACGGGCATCCCGGCCGCGATCCGAGCGGACACGGGCTCGTACATCTCGTACACGTCGAGCAGGCGGCTCATCGCGGTCGACTCGCCCCCCGGCAGGACGAGGCCGTCCACGGTGTCCAGCTCGGACCGTCGGCGCACGGGGATCGCCCGCGCGCCGACGGCCTCGAGGTGGCGGATGTGTTCGGCCACGTCGCCCTGCAGGGCGAGCACCCCGATCGTCGGCGCGGCTCCGCTCACGAGACGGAGGCCGAGCCGGAGGTGTCCACCGGGAACGGCTGGGCGCCCGGGTTGAGTCGCCGGGACAGCCCCTCCTGTGTCACGGCGGCCACGAGGCGACCGGAGCGGTCGAAGATCCGTCCCTGGGTCAGGGCGCGGCCCCCGGAGGCGGACGGGGACGTCTGGTCGTAGAGGAGCCAGTCGTCGGTGCGGAACGGCCGCATGAACCACATGGCGTGGTCGAGCGAGGCGTCCTGGGTCGGCTCGTCCGGGTGCGGGATCTTGGCCGACCCGAGCAGGGTCATGTCCGACATGTACGCCAGGGTGCACACGTGGAAGTTCGCGTCGTCCGGGAGGGTGTCGACGCAGCGGAACCACACCCGTTGCTGCGCGGCCAGCTCGGGGCTGGTCGGCATGCCGTCCCGGGGGACGAACCGGATGTCCCACTGGGCCCACTCGTCGACGAAGACGCGGTGGACCTCGTCGAGATCGTCGACGGAGGTCACGGGGATCTCCTCGGGGTCGACGACTCGGGGCATGCGGTCCTGGTGCTCGATCCCGTCCTGGTCGAGGAGGTGGAAGGAGGCCGACATCGTGAAGATCGGCTCGCCCTCCTGGATGGCGGTGACCCGCCTGGTGGCGAAGCTCCGCCCGTCCCGCAGCCGGTCGATCTGGTAGACGGTGGGCACGTCGGGGATCCCCGGCCGGATGAAGTACCCGTGCAGGGAGTGGACGTGCTTGTCGGAGTCCACCGTCCGGACGGCGGCGGTCAGGGTCTGACCGGCCACCTGGCCACCGAAGGTGCGCTGGAGATGGGTGCGGATCGCGGGGCCCCGGTAGAGGTCGCGGTCGATCCGCTCGAGGTCGAGGATCTCCTCGATCTTCGCCACCGGCGGGTCACCAGCCCCGCTCGGCGAGCCGGTGGGGCTCCGGGATGTCGTCCACGTTGATGCCGACCATGGCCTCGCCGAGCCCGCGCGAGATGTTCGCGAGCATCTCCGGGTCGTCGTGGAAGGTGGTGGCCTTGACGATGGCCTTGGCGCGCTCGGAGGGGTTGCCGGACTTGAAGATGCCGGATCCCACGAAGACGCCCTCGGCGCCGAGCTGCATCATCATCGCGGCGTCGGCGGGGGTGGCGATGCCGCCGGCGGTGAACAGCACCACGGGGAGCTTGCCGGTCTGGGCGACCTCCTTGACGAGCTCGTACGGCGCCTGCAGCTCCTTGGCCGCGACGTACAGCTCGTCCTCCGGCAGGGCCTGGAGGGTGCGGATCTGCTGGCGGATCTGGCGCATGTGGGTGGTGGCGTTGGAGACGTCACCGGTGCCCGCCTCGCCCTTGGAGCGGATCATGGCCGCGCCCTCGGTGATGCGGCGCAGGGCCTCGCCGAGGTTGGTGGCGCCACAGACGAAGGGCACCGTGAAGGCGAACTTGTCGATGTGGTTGGTGTAGTCGGCCGGGGTGAGGACCTCGGACTCGTCGACGTAGTCCACGCCGAGGGCCTGGAGGATCTGGGCCTCGACGAAGTGGCCGATGCGGGCCTTGGCCATGACGGGGATGGAGACGGCCTCGATGATGCCGTCGATGAGGTCGGGATCGCTCATCCGGGCGACGCCGCCCTGGGCGCGGATGTCGGCGGGAACACGCTCGAGGGCCATGACGGCCACGGCACCGGCGTCCTCGGCGATCTTCGCCTGCTCGGCGGTGACGACGTCCATGATGACGCCGCCCTTGAGCATCTCGGCCATGCCCCGCTTGACGCGGGCTGTTCCGGTGGTGTTCTCGCTCGACTGCGGCTCGCTCACGAAAATGGCCTTTCCTGGCTCAGACGACGTGTTCAGGCCTACCAGTGTAGGTCGGCCTCACCTCGCCGCCCCAACCGCGTGCCCCCCGTGGTCCGCGGCCGAGCGGTCAGGCGTCCCCGCCCGGTGGGGGGTCGACGAGTTCCACGTAATCGGGCATGGGGGCGCGGCCCGCCAGGCGCAGGACACGGACGGCGGTCTGGTCGCGCAGGGCGCGGGTGTCGCGGACGGCGTCGTTGTAGAAGCGGCGGGCCATGGAGACGCGGTCGCCGGCGTCCTCGAGCTCGGCGGCCAGGTCGGCGGGGAGGGCGCGGACGTCGAGTCCGGCGAGCACCACGCCCAGGGTGTTCTCCGCCTGTTCGGCGTCCGGGCCGGCCGTGTCCTCCCCGGCCCGGTCGGTGGGATGGTCGCCGGCGTGGTCGGCCCCGCCGGGGCCGGTGCGGTCGGCGTCGCGTCGCGGCGGGGGTTGCGGTGCGGGGTCGGGACCGGCGACGGCGTCGGGCGGGTGCGCCCGGGCGCGGGCCAGCGCCAGGGCCAGGCGGTCGGCGCCCGCGGGGTCACGTGGGGTGAGGTCACGGACCACGGCGGCGGCCACCGCGTGGCGGCGTTCGAGGGCCCCGGCCAGGGCGGCGCGGGCGAGGTCGGTGCGGATGTGCAGACGGTCGAGGCGGTGGGCGGTGAGGTAGGCGCCGAGCAACGCGGCGGCGAGGACCACGACCAGGACGACGACGACGAGGGCGATCACCTCAACGGACACGGAGCGTCTCCCCCGGTCCGCGGATCGTCTCGTACACGCGGATCACCCTCTCGGCCACGACGGGCCAGTCGTACTCGCGGACCGCCTCACCGGCGTGGGCGCACAGTTCGTCGCGGCGTGCGCGGTCGGTGAGGACGGTGGTGAGGGCGGCGGCGAGGGCGTCGGCGTCGCCGACCGCGGCGAGCTGCCCGCACCGCCCGTCCCGGAGCACGCGGCGGAAGGCGTCGAGGTCCGAGGCGACGACGGCGGTGCCGGCGGCCATGGCCTCCACGAGCACGATGCCGAAGCTCTCGCCGCCGGTGTTGGGGGCGCAGTACACGTCGGCGGCGGCGAGGACCGCGGCCTTGCGGGCGTCGTCGACGCGGCCCAGGAACTCCACGTCGAGCCCGGCGGGCAGGCGGGAGCGGAGGGCGTCCCGGTCGCCGTCGCCCATGATCCGCAGGCGCAGGTCCGGGACGGCGCGCAGGACGGCGGGGAGGGCGGCCGCGAGGACGCCCATCCCCTTGCGGGGCTCGTCGTAGCGGCCGAGGAACGCGACGGTGGGGGCGCCGGTCGGCTCGCCGGAGGTGTCGACGTCGGCGAAGGCGCTGACGTCGACCCCGTTGGGGATCTCCACGGCGTCGGAGCCCAGCGCCTCCATCTGCCACCGTCGCGCGAGGGTGGACACCGCGATCCGGCCGCGGATCTTCTCGAGCAGGGGCGCGAGGACGCCGTCCGCGGCGTCGAGGATGAGCGATCCGGTGGTGGAGGTGTGGAAGGTCGCGGTGATGGGGCCCGTGGACATGGCGAGCGCGAACATGCCCACTCCGGGCGCGTTGGGTTCGTGGATGTGCAGTACGTCGAGGGGTTGCTCGCGCAGCCACTGGCGGGTGGCCCGCCAGGTCGCGGGACCGAAGCTGAGCCGGGCCACCGAGCCGTTGTAGGGGATCGCGACGCCCGGGCCGGTCAGGGTCATGCCCGGGATCGGGGCGCTGCCGGGGCTGCCGGGTGCGAGCACGCGGACGGAGTGCCCGCGCCGGCGCAGTTCCCTGGTGAGGTCCACGACGTGGGCCTGCACGCCGCCGGGCGCGTCGAACGAGTACGGGCAGATCATGCCGATGCGCACGGCCGGATCAGCCCTCGATCCGTTCGCGGCGTTCGGCGGGCAGGTCGTCGAGCCACAGGGGCTGCAGCATGTGCCAGTCCGCGGGGTGGCGGGCGATGCCCTCGGCGAAGAGGTCCGCCATCGCCTGGACAGCGGACCCCACTCCCCCGGAGACGTCGATCGGCGGGGTGATCCGCACGCGCATGGTGTCGTCGTCGGAGTACCAGAACTGGGCCACCAACAGCGGGGCGCCGGTCTCCACCGCGAGCCTCGCCGCGCCGGCGGGCATGCGGGTGGCCTCGCCGAAGAACGTCACGGGCACACCGGTGCGGCGCAGGTCGCGCTCCCCCGGAAGGCAGACGATCCCGCCGTCGGCGAGGTAGGCGCGCAGGGCGTCCAGCGGAGGGGTGGGGCCTCCGGTGTGCGGGTAGATGGTGAACCCCAGCGATTCCCGGTAGTCGAGGAAGCGCTGGTACAGGGACTCCGGCTTGAGACGCTCGGCCACGGTGGCGAACCCGCCGTAGCGCCGGGCGAGCCAGGTGCCGCCCAGATCCCAGTTGGCCGAGTGCGGCAGGGCCACGACCACGCCGCGGCCCTGCGCGAGCGCGGCGTCGAGGTGCTCGACGCCCTCGATGGTGCGGTCCATCTCGCGGGCCACGGCCTCGCGGTCCATCGCCGGGAGGCGGAACGCCTCGCGCCAGTACCGCGCGTAGGACCGGAACGAGTCGCGGACGAGCTCGTCGGGCACCTCCGCCGGGGTGACGCCGAGGACCCGGGCGAGGTTCCGGCGCAGTTGGGAGTCGGGACCCTGCCGCCGGGCGGCGAGATCGGCTCCGGCGCGGAAGAGCGTCCGCGCGAGGCCCTCGGGGAGGGCGCGGACGACGGCCCACCCGGCGGCATAGCCGAGGTCCGACAGGCGCTCGGCGGCCCCGCTCATCGGTCCCCCGGGGCGGGGGCCGGCGCGGCGGTGGCCTGCTCGTGGGCCACGCGGCGCAGGTAGTCGGTCCGACCGCCCCACACGCGCTGGATCACCGTGACGAGACTGCCCACCGCCACCGCGGTGAGGCCGACCTCCAGCGCCCACGGCACACCGAGGCCCTCGAGGCCGGCACCGAGCAGGATGAGCACCAGGCGGTCGGCGCGTTCCATGAGCCCGCCGGGGGTGCGCAGACCGCCCGCGTCGGCACGGGCCTTGGAGTACGAGACCACCTGGGACAGCACCAGGCACGCCAGCAGCATGGCCAGCGCGTAGCGGTTCCCGGGCTCGGTGTGGACGAGCCACCACAGAAGCGAGGACAGGATCACGCCGTCGGCGACCCTGTCGGACACGGCGTCGACCAGCGCGCCGTACGGCGAGCCCCCGCCCCCGGCCCGGGCGACGGCCCCGTCGACGAGGTCGAGCAGCGTGCACAGGGCGATGACGATCGCACCCGCGACGAGCTGGCCGTGGCCGAACAGCGCCACCGCCGCGGCACAGGTCAGTACGAGACCGGTCAGCGTGATGCCGTTCGCGGTGACGCCCATCCGCACCAGCAGTGAGGCGAAGGGGTGGGTCACCCGGGAGACCCCCGACCGTCCGTACTCGCTGAGCATCCGTCCCCCTGCTTACCTGGAAGGTGTGGTCTGCCCGGGCACACTGCCCGGGGACACCGTCGTGGACCACGCCTCGGCGAGCAGCCTCCGCGTCTCGTGGAGGAGCTGCGGCAGCACCTTGGTTCCGCCGGTCACGGTAATGAAGTTCGCGTCGCCGATCCAGCGTGGGACGACGTGTTGGTGCAGATGCTCCGACAGCGAGCCGCCGGCCGCGCCACCGAGGTTGAGCCCCACGTTGAACGAATCGGGCCTCGAGACCGCCTTGATGACCCGGATGAGGTGCTGCGTGTACGACATCAGCTCGCGGGACTCGTCGTCGTCGAGGTCCTCCAGGTCCGCCACCTTGCGGTACGGCACCACCATCGAGTGACCCGGGTTGTACGGGAAGAGGTTGAGCACCACGTACACGTGCTCGCCCCGCGCGACCACCAGCCCGTCCTCGTCGCTCATCCGGGGGATGTCGAGGAACGGCTCCCCCGTCATCCCCTCGGCCGGCTCCGGCCGCGTCTCGGCGATGTAGGACATCCGGTAGGGCGCCCACAGCAGCTGGAGCCGGTCCTCACCCACACCGAACTGGCGGTACTGCTCCGTCGGCACCGACTCCCCCGACGTCACACGCGCTCCGCGGTGGGCACGTCGTTGCGACGCGAGGTGATCCAGTACGCGATCTTGTCCATCGCGGCGTTGCGCGAGACACCGTTGAGCTGGGTGCCGTCGGGGAACCGGAAGCTCACGGCACCGGCCTCGACGTCGCGGTCGCCGGCCAGGAGCATGAACGGCACCTTGCCGGTGGTGTGGTTGCGGATCTTCTTCTGCATCCGCTCGTCCGACGTGTCGAGTTCCGCGCGGATCCCGCGGCCACGGAGTTCGTCGATCACGTCCTCGAGGTGCTTCTCGTGCGCCTCGGCGACGGGGATGCCCACCACCTGGACCGGCGCGAGCCACGCCGGGAACAGGCCCGCGTAGTGCTCGAGCAGCACCGCGAAGAACCGCTCGATCGAACCGAAGAGCGCGCGGTGGATCATGACGGGCCGCTTCTTGGTGCCGTCGGCCGCGTTGTAGGTCAGGTCGAACAGCTCCGGCAGGTTGAAGTCGAGCTGCACGGTCGACATCTGCCAGGTACGGCCGATGGCGTCACGCGCCTGCACGGAGATCTTGGGCCCGTAGAAGGCGGCCCCTCCCGGGTCCGGCACGAGCTCCAGCCCGGAGTTCGTCGCCACCCGGCGCAGGGTCTCGGTCGCGCGCTCCCACAGTTCGTCGCCGCCGACGTACTTCTCCGGGTCCTTGGTGGACAGCTCGAGGTAGAAGTCGTCCAGACCGTAGTCGCGCAGCAGGGAGATGATGAACGAGAGCACGGAGGCGATCTCGCCCTCCATCTGCTCCTCGGTGCAGTAGATGTGCGCGTCGTCCTGGGTGAAGCCGCGGGCGCGGGTCAGGCCGTGGATCACGCCCGACTTCTCGTACCGGTACACGGTGCCGAACTCGAACATCCGCAGCGGGAGCTCCCGGTACGACCGGCCCCGCGAGTCGAAGACCAGGTTGTGCATCGGGCAGTTCATGGGCTTGACGTAGTAGTCCTGCCCCGGCTTGGTCTCGTTGCCGTCCGCGTCGTGCTCGGCGTCCAGGATCATGGGGGGGAACATGCCCTCCGAGTACCAGCTCAGGTGCTGGGACTTGCGGAACAGGTCGCCCTTGGTCACGTGCGGGGTGTTGACCAGCGAGTACCCGGCGGCCAGGTGGCGCTTGAGCGAGTGCTGCTCCATCTCGTTGCGGATGATCCCGCCGCGCGGGTGGAACACCGGGAAGCCGGAGCCGATCTCGTCGGGGAAGCTGAACAGGTCCAGCTCGGTGCCCAGGCGGCGGTGGTCACGCTTCTCCGCCTCGGCGAGCCGGTCCAGGTACGCGTCCATCGCCTCGGTGCTCTCCCACGCGGTTCCGTAGATGCGCTGGAGGCCGGCGTTGTTATGGTCGCCCCGCCAGTAGGCGGCCGAGGACCGGGTGAGCGTGAACGCCGGGATGAACTTGGTGGTGGGCGCGTGGGGTCCCCGGCACAGGTCCGACCAGATGACCTCGCCGGTGCGGGGGTTGAGGTTGTCGTAGGCGGTGAGCGCGCCCGCGCCCACCTCCATGATCTCGGAGTCCTCGAGTGCCTCGGCTCCGTCCGCGTCGCCGGCGTCCGCCCGGCCCTTGTCCTCGATCAGCTCGAGCTTGTACGGCTCGCCCGCCAGCTCGGTGCGGGCCTCGTCGAGCGAGGCGTACTCGCGCCGGGAGAAGCGCTGGCCGGCCCTGATGATCTTCTTCATCCGCTTCTCGAGGTCCTTGAGGTCCTCGGGGGTGAACGGCTCCGTCACGTCGAAGTCGTAGTAGAAGCCGTTCTCGATCGGCGGGCCGATGCCGAGCTTGGCGTCCGGGAACTTGTCCTGCACGGCCTGCGCCAGCACGTGGGCGCAGGAGTGGCGGATCACGGATCGGCCGTCCTCGGTGTCCGCGCGCACGAGCTCCACCTCGGTGTCCACCTCGGGTGCCCAGGACAGGTCCCGCAGCGCGCCCTCGGGGTCGCGGACCACGACGATCGTCTCCGGACCGCTCCGCGACTGCAGTTCGCGCTCGGCGAGGATCTTGCCCGCGGGCTCACCGGCCGGGATGACGGTGGTCACGGTGGCCGCGCCCGTCGCGTCGACATCGGCTTGGGGCATGCGGTTCTCGGACACGGGGGACGATCTCCTCGGCAGTGGACGTCGGGCGGCGACGGGCCGCCCGGGCTGACACCGCGGTCCGAACGTGGGACCGGGCCGGTCCATGCTACCCGGGCCCCTCCGGAATCCCGGACCTCGCCGGGGCGTTGGACCCGGTATGCGCATCGACATCTGGTCCGACGTCATCTGTCCGTTCTGCTGGATCGGCAAGCGGCACCTGGAGGCGGCGCTCGAGTCGTTCCGAGATGATCACCCCGACGTCGGTGTGGAGGTGGTGTGGCGCGCCTACGAACTCGACCCCTCCGCCTCCCGCGTCGCCTCCGACGAGCCCGGTGAGACGAGCGCCGAGATGCTCGCCCGCAAGTACGGGATGTCCCGAGAGGAGGCGGAGGCCGGCCAGGAACAGATGGCCGCCCGTTTCCGGGATCTGGGGCTGGAGTTCGACTGGCGGTCGTCCCGGGTCTGTTCGACGTTCGACGCCCACCGGCTCGCCGCGCTGGCGGCCGAGCACGGCCGTGCGGACGAGGTGGACGAGGGGTTGCGCCGCGCCCACTTCTCCGAGGGCCGCGTGATCTCGGACCCGGAGGTGCTGCGGCGGATCGGCGTCGCTGCGGGCCTGCCCGCCGACGCGGTCGACCGGGTGCTCGCCGGGGATGACTTCGCCGACGCCGTCCGCCGCGATGTGGAGGCCGCGCGCGGCATCGGGGTCCGCGGTGTGCCGTTCTTCGTGTTCGACGGACGGCTGGCGGTGAGCGGTGCACAGCCGGTCGAGGTGTTCACCCGGGCTCTCGACCAGGCGCTGGCGTCGCAGGTCGCGTCGGCGGGACCGGATCACACCTGATGCGGCCGAGCGCGGTGGCCGCGCCCAGGCTCGGCCGTCACGCGCCCGGAACGACAGAAGCCCTCCCGGGACCCGGGAGGGCTTCTGCTGTTGCGGTGGTCCTAACTGGGTTCGAACCAGTGACCTCTCCGGTGTGAACGGAGCGCTCTTCCGCTGAGCTATAGGACCGCGTCGCGCCGGGCTGTCTCGCTCGGCACCGGAACACTGTAGCAAGACCCGGGCCCCCGCCCAATTCGGGGCCCGGATACCCGCTCACGCGCAGGTCGGAGAGGTCGCACCTGGTTCCGTCCGCGCCCGGGCGGTGCGCGGATGCGGAAGCGCGGGGCCCCGGTCGCGGGTGCACCGGAGACGACCCTGGGCGACACGCGGTCCGCTCCGCACTGGGTGAGCTGACGGGCTCACGCGACCCGCTCCGCCCTGCGCGAGCCGGCGGGCGGCGCGCGGACCGGCCCGGCGAGCCCTCCGCCCCCCCCGGCGCCCGCGAGGCGTTGAGTGGCCCCGGGCGGCGGCGGGGGGCGGTAAGGCGCCGGTCTCGGGCGGACGATTTAGGGCATCTGGGCAGTTCAGCGCACGTTTCCGACCCCGGATTTGTGTTCCGGCGACGGAGTCGACTAATGTTCATTCTCGCAACGGGGTGAGCAACAGCGAGCCGCCGAAGCGATGCGGATGTGGCGCAGCTGGTAGCGCATCACCTTGCCAAGGTGAGGGTCGCGGGTTCGAATCCCGTCATCCGCTCGGAGGGATCGAGGAGCCAGGACGTCCTCACCAGGCTCGATACCTTTGCGGTGGAGTGGCCGAGTGGTGAGGCAGCGGCCTGCAAAGCCGTCAACACGGGTTCGATTCCCGTCTCCACCTCTACGTCCGGATTCGTCCGGGCGCGGAACCCGCGCGATTAGCTCAGCGGGAGAGCGCTTCCCTGACACGGAAGAGGTCACTGGTTCAATCCCAGTATCGCGCACCACACGAGAGCCCCGGCCACACGGCCGGGGCTTTCGCCGTTGGTCAGCCGCCGGATCGGTACCGGATCGTTCCACCGGTGTGATGTCGGTCACGGATGATGAGGCCATGACCGCCCTGCCCCACATCCACCATTCGACCACCGTCGGCGCGGCCGACGTCGCGGCCATGCGCGGACGCGTCGTGGACTTCCGCCACACGACCGGGGTGCTCGTCGACCTCCGGCGGACCGGCACCGATGCCTACGAGGTCACCCTCGTTCTGGGCGGCGGCGACGACCCCGAGAGGTATGCCTTCCGCGGAGTCCGCGGGGACGAGAGCCTCCATCTGCACGCCTGAACGCCCCTCCTAGGCTGGTGGGGTGTCCGAACTGCTCCACGTGGCCCACGAAGCCGATCTGCCCGGCCTGTCCGCCCTGGCCGCCCGCACGTTCCCGTTGGCGTGCCCGCCCGAACTCGACCGGGAGGTGATCGCGGCCTTCGTCGCGGAGAATCTCAGCGAGGAGGCGTTCCGGAGGTACCTCGAGGTGCCTGACCACGAGGTGTTGGTGGCCCGGGAGGGCGACGGTGACGGTCGCGACGCGGGCGAGCCGGTGGGGTACGTGCTACTGGTCGCCGGCACCGCGATGGACCCCGCGTGCGAGGGGCAGATCGTGCACCGCCCCACGACCGGGATCAGCAAGTTCTACGTGCACCCCGGGTACCACGGCGTGGGGATCGCGGCCCGGATGCTCGACGACGTGACCCGGCGGTCACGCCGGCGAGGGGTACGCAGCCTCTGGCTGGCCACGAACGTCGCCAACACCCGCGCCCGTCGCTTCTACGTCAAGCACGGGTTCCGGGCGCGGGGTGAGCGGACGTTCGACGTGGGTGGTGTCGCCAACGCCGACGTCGTCTACGAGCTGACGCTCTGAGAGAGCCGGCTCTCAGCCGCCGACGGTCTCGAAGCGGGACAGCGCCAACAGTCGCGAGGTCGCGCGCAGGTACTTCTTCCGGTACCCGCCGGCGATCATCTCGTCGGTGAAGATGGCGTCCAGCTTCTCGCCGGAGTTGCGCACCGGGATGCCCGCGTCGTACAGCCGGTCCGCGAGCACGACGAGCCGCAGCGCGATCGACTGGTCCGGCAGCGGCTTGACCCCGCTCAGGCACACACGGTTCACCCCGTCGACCAGTCGGTTGTACTTGGACGGGTGCAGAGTCGACAGGTGCTCGCACAGGGCGTCGAAGTCGTCGAGCGTCGCGCCGTCGACCGCCTCCGCGTCCGCCTTCAGCGCATCGTCGGTCATCGGCTCCGGCGCGGGCGGCAGGTTGCGGTGCCGGTAGTCCGGACCGTCCACGCGGATCGACTCGAAGATCCCCGACATCTTGCGGATCTCCCGCATGAAGTCCTTGGCCGCGAAGCGGCCCTCCCCCAGCTGCTCGGGCAGCGTGTTGGACGTCGCGGCCACACTCACCCCGGCGGTCGTCAGCTCGGCGAGCAGACGGGAGACGAGCATGGTGTCGCCGGGATCGTCGAGCTCGAACTCGTCGATGCACAGCACCGAGTGGCCCGACAGTTCCTCGACCGCCCGGTTGAAGCCGAGAGCCCCCACCACATGGGTGAGCTCGACGAACGTGCCGAACGCCTTGGGCTCCGGGCAGTTGTGGTAGATCGAGGTCAGCAGGTGCGTCTTGCCGACACCGAACCCACCGTCCAGGTAGATCCCGGTGCCCTGACCCGCCTTGGGCTTGCGTCCGAACAGGCCCTTCTTGGGCGCGCGTCGGGCGTTGACCTCCTCGGCGAACCGCCGGCACGCCTTGACCGCCGCGGCCTGCGACGGCTGCGCGGGATCGGGGATGTACGAGTCGAAGCTGACGTCGTCGAACATCGACGGCGGCACCATCTGGGCCACGAGCTGGTCGGCGGGGACCACCGGGGTGACGTCAACGAGGCGAGAGACCATGCGGAGAGCCTATCGTGGGGGCACCCGACGTCAGAACGGAAGGAGTCCGCGGTGCACACGACACGGCCCACCGTGATCGACGACGACCCCGCGGCCCTGGACACCCTCTGGGCGGCGCTGGAGCCGGAGCCCGGCCTCGCGATGCCCCGCATCCGCGCCGTGATGATCTCCACCATCGACGGCAGCACGACCGTCGACGGACGCAGCGGCGGACTCGGCACGCCGACCGACAAGCTCGTCTACGACGCCATGCGCGCCCGCGCCGACCTCGTCATGGTGGGCTCGTCCACCGCGCTCACCGAGGGCTACGGCCCGGCCCGGATCGCCGAGGTCTGGGCCGACCGCCGACCCGGTCCCCCGCCGGTCGTGCTCGTGTTCACCCGCAGCCTGCCCGACCGGCTCATCGACCACTGCGCCCCGGTCGCCGACGCCGTCCAGGTGGTCGCCGCCCACGGCATCCCGGGAGAGCGCCTCGAGGCCGCCCGTGAGCGGGGCGTCACCGTCCACGTGCTCGATCCCGGCCCGCTGCGGGCGTCCGTACGGTCGCTCGCCAGTCACTTCGGCGCGTCGGAGGTGGCGTTCGAAGGAGGCCCCGAACTCCTCGGGACGTTCCTGAGCGAGGGCGCGATCGACGAGCTGGTCCTGTCCGTCGCGCCCGGGCTCGTCGTGGGCGGCGACCGCACGCCCCTCGCCACCGGGCCCGACGCCACCCGGATCCCGATGCGCGTCGCCACGGTGTTCACGTGCCCGCGCGGTGGCCTCTACACGCGCTGGGTCGTCGACCGGACCACGGGATGAGCCCCGACCGCCCGGCCGTCCGACCCCGGGTCCTCGCCTCGACCGCGGCGGCCCTCGCCGCCCTCGCGGTGGCCGCGACCGCCTGTGCACCGCTGCCCGCGCCCGGGCCGCGGCTGGCCACCGGGGACGGGCCGGGCCGCAGCTCCGGCGACGCGACCGACGGGCGGGAGACGGTCGAGCGCCCGGAATGGCTCGTCCCGCGCTCCGACCTCGCCTGGACGCCGTGTTCCGGGGACCGCGGTGGCGGGATCCCGGCCGATGCCAGCGTGGAGTGCGCGATGCTCGGGGACACGCCCGTCCTGCGCCTCACCGCGACGGGCACCCCGACCGATGCGGCCCCCCTCGTCGTCGTCGCGGGCCCGGAGACCTCCCCCGACACGCTCGCCGCGCGGATCGCCTCCACCGGCCCCGAACTCACCGACGCCCGGCCCCTCGTCCTGGTCGACCACCGCGGCCGCTCGGGCGCCGCCGGGACGTGTCTGTCCTTCCCCGCCCGGCGCACCCTCGACGGGCTCGCCGACCGCGGCACCGACCCCACCTCCCCCGAGGTGCGCGGCGCCCTGGCCGACACCGCGCAGTCCTGCACCGACCAGCTGGCGGGTCGCGAACTGGACTTCGGCGCCGCCGGCGCCGCCGAGGACCTGGAACGCCTGCGTCAGCAGTGGGGCGTTCCCGGGCTCGCCGTGCTGGGCATCGGGACCGGCGCACGCACCGCACTGGCGTACGCGAGCACCCACCCGGGACGCCTCGCGACCCTCGTGCTGGACTCCCCCGCCCCCGCCGACGGTGACCAGGAGGCCGCCGCCCGGGCGGCGCTCGACGGTTCCGACGCCGCGCTCCGGCTCTGGGCCGCCTCGTGCACCCGACCCGAATGCGGGCCCGGCGACGCCGACCAGAAGGTCGACGCGATCACCCGCGCGCTCGACCGGGCCCGCGACCCCGGCGCCAGGGTCCCCGCCGCCCTGCTGGCCGACGTCGTCCGCTCTGCCCTCGCCGACCTGTCCGGGGCCTCCGCCGCGGACCCGTCCCCGGGGGACAGGATCCTCGGCGACCTCGTCGCCGCCGCGCCCGACGAGACCCCCGACAGCGTCCGCGACCGGGCCTCCGCGCTCGTCGGCACCTCCCTGCCGTACGTCGCGGGGTGTTCCGACCTCTCGCGGCGCGTACCCGTCAACCGGGTCGCGGAACTGAGCTCGGAATGGGAGGACACGCCGCCGTTCGGGGAGATCCTCGCCGCCCAGCTGTCCGCGTGCTCCACCTGGCCCGTCCCCGGGGGCTCGCCGATCACCGTCCCCGGCGACGTGCCGGTCCTGCTCCTGGGCGGCATCGCCGACCCCGTGGCCGGGGCCGCGGCCGTCGAGCCGACCGCCGCCGCCCTCACCGCCGCCGGCGCCACCGACGTCCGCACGCTCACCTGGGGAGCCCCCGGATCCCGGGTGCTCCTCCATTCCGCGTGCGCCCGCGCCGCGGTGACCGGATTCCTCGACGACCCCGCCGGCGCCGCGGACCCGGCGGCCTGCCCGTCCTGACCGACCGGAGTGCCTCGGCCGGGCCCGGTCGGCGAGGCGGTACCCTGCCTCACGTGCCGTTGCCCACCCGAAACACGATGACCGTCCCCCGCGTCCTCACCCACGTGTTGTGGCCGCTGGCGATCATGACCGTCATCCACCGCGTCCTGATCCGGGCCGTCAACGGATCCATCACCAACGACTTCGGCACCGTCTACCTCGCCACCAGGCGCTTCCTCGCCGGCGAGCCGGTCTACGTCGAGAACCTGCTCACCGTCCAACCGCACTACCTCTACGCGCCCAGCGGCACGTTGGTGCTCGCGCCTTTCGGGATGATCGACAACTACACGATCGCCCGGTGGCTGTTCATCCTAGTCAACACCGCCGCGATCATCGCCGCGCTGTGGCTGCTCATGCGGTTGTTCGACCTCGACGTCCGCTCCTTCGCCGCGCCCGCGATCCTCCTGGCCGCCTTCTGCACCGAGGCCGTCACCAACACGCTGGTGTTCACCAACGTCAACGGGGTGATCTTCCTGTGCCAGGTGGCGTTCCTGTACCTGCTGCACCGGCGCCGCCTGTGGTGGGCGGGCGTGGCGATGGGCCTGTCGCTCGCGGTGAAGCCGATGCTCGCGCCGCTGCTCGTGTTGCCGCTCATCCGCAGGCAGTGGCAGCCGTTCGTCACCGCCGTCGCGATCCCCGGCGTGGCCATGGCCGCCGGCTGGGCGTTGACCGTCGACGCCCGCAGCTACCTCGACACCACCCTCGCCTATATGGGTGAGGTGCGCGACTACTACAACAGCTCGATCGCCGGCCTCGGCCTGTACTACGGGGTCCCGGAACCGCTCGTGCTCGTGGCGCGGATCCTCGTGGTGGCCGCCACCCTGCTGGCGGTCTGGCTGCTGCTCGAGTACCGCCACAACCACGAGGTCCTGTGGCTCGCGACCACCTCCGGGGTGGTCCTGACGGGCGTGTTCCTCGTCTCCACCCTCGGCCAGATGTACTACTCCATGATGCTCATCCCCATCATGCTCACGGTGGTGCTGGACAAGTCTCTCGTGCGCAACTGGCCGGCGTGGCTCGCCGCGTACGGGTTCTTCACCCTCGACTTCTGGGAGTCCACCCGCTGGCCCTACTACGGGCGGCTCCTCGAGTTCGCCCACCCGACCCTCGGCTGGCTGCTGCTGCTCGTCACCGTGCTGGTGGTGCTGCTGTGGCGCCGCACCGACCCGCGCCGCCACGAGCGGATCGCACCCGCCGCCGCGGCGGCGTAGCCTGCGGGCATGAGCAAGCCCACCGACACCCACTCCCCCCAGCCCGACTTCACGCTCGACGACGCCGAGTGGCGTCGCCGCCTCACCCCGGCGGAGTACCAGGTCCTGCGGCAGGCCGGGACCGAGCGGCCCTTCACGGGCGAGTACAACGACACCAAGACCGAGGGCGTCTACCGGTGCCGCGGCTGCGGTGCCGAGCTGTTCCGCAGTGACGCCAAGTTCGAGTCCCACTGCGGATGGCCGTCGTTCTTCACCCCGCTCGCCGGTGACGCGGTGATCGAGCGCGAGGACACCTCCCTCGGCATGACCCGGACCGAGGTCATCTGTGCGAACTGCCACGGCCACCTCGGCCACGTGTTCGCCGGCGAGGGTTACGGCACGCCCACCGACCTGCGGTACTGCATCAACTCGGTCAGCCTGACCCTCGAGCCCGCCGAGGGCTGAGCGCGGTACGAGAAGGGGCCGACCGGATCGGATCCGGTCGGCCCCTTCGTCGTCGTGCCCACGACGAGGACGCGTGGCGCCCTACGGCAGGGAGGCGGTGAGCTGCGCGGCGGTCACGCGCGGCCCGGTGAAGAACGGGATCTCCTCGCGCACGTGGCGGCGCGCCTCGGTCGCGCGCATGATCCGCATGAGGTCGACGATCCGGTCGAGCTGCGGGGCCTCGAACGCGAGGATCCACTCGTAGTCACCGAGCGAGAACGAGGGCACCGTGTTGGCGCGCACGTCGGGGTACTCGCGCGCGGCGCGGCCGTGCTCGGCGAGGATCTGACGCCGCTCCTCGTCCGGCAGCAGGTACCACTCGTAGGACCGCACGAACGGGTACACCGAGATGTACGCGCCCGGCTCCTCCTCGGCGAGGAAGGCCGGGATGTGGCTCTTGTTGAACTCCGCGGGCCGGTGCAGGGCCGTGTTGGACCAGTACGCGGTGCTGGCGCGGCCGAGGAGGGTGGTGCGCCGGAACTCGTTGTAGAACCGCTGCAGGTCCTCGATGTGCTCGGCGTGGGTCCAGAACATGAAGTCGGCCTCGGCGCGCAGGCCGGAGACGTCGTACAGGCCACGGACGACCACGTCGGTGTCCTCGTAGCGGGCGAGGAACTTCTCGAGATCCGCGGCGACCGCGTCCCGGTCCTCGCCGAGCTGCCCGGGCGTCACGGTGAAGACCGAGAACATCAGGTAGCGCAGGGTGGAGTTGAGCTTCTTGTAGTCGAGGCGTGCCATGGCTCAATCCTGCCACTTCGTCGCCAGTCGTCGGGCCGCGGCCCGTGCCGACCCGATGCAGGCGGGTACCCCCACCCCCTCCGTGGCGCCGCCGACGAGCTCGACACCGGGCAGCCGGTCGGCGAGTTCCGCCCGCACGGCGGCGATCCGGGCATCGTGTCCGGGGCCGATCTCGGCGAGGGCGTCCGTCCAGCGGCGCACCCGCGAGTGCAGGACCGTCGGCTCAGAGCCGCACAGCTCCCCCAGTCCCGTTTCGGCCATCCGGGTGAGGGCGGCGTCGTCGGAGCGGAGGACCTCGTCGTCGTCGAGCCTTCCGAAGGACACCCGCACCAGATGCCCGGGGCGCGTGTCGAGGTGCGGCCACTTGCGGCTCGTGAAGGTCATGGCCTTGTAGGGCACGGGTTCGTCCGTCGCGACGAGGATCCCGGACCGTTCGGGCAGTGCCGCGGAGCGGTCGATCTCGAGCGCGACGACCGCCGAGGAGGCGGTGCGGATCCCGGACAGGGACGGGTCCCCGGCGTCGAGCCCCCCGGCGGCGGTGAGGAGCGGGGCGGCGTGGGGAACGGGGACGGCGACGACGACGAGGTCGGCCCGCTCGACCGACGGCCCGCTGTCGGCGTGGACCGCCACCGCGTACCCGTCGGCTCCCCGCCGGAGGGAGGTGCACCGCGTGCGGGTGCGGATCCGTGCACCGGACGCGGCGACGAGTGCGTCGACGAGAACCCGGTAGCCACCGTCGAGGGCGGCGAACACGGGCCCCGGGGTGCGGGTGGCGGTGAGTTCGCGGGCCGCGGCGGTGAGGCTGGGCGCCCCGCGGTCGAGCGCCTGTGCCAGTCCCGGCACGACCTGGCGCAGGCCGAGGCCGCTGCTGCGGGCCGCGTACACGCCGCCGAGCATCGGATCGACCAGCCTGGCGACGACGGCGGGCCCGAAGCGCTCCGCGACGAGGTCCCCCAGCGACACGTCCGACCCGGGCTCCCACGCCAGGGGCAGGTCGACCTCGCGCGCGGCGACCGCCCGCTCGGCGGGGCCGAGGACCTCCGACAGGGCGTCGACGTCCGACGGCAAACCCATGAGGGTGCCCGGCGGCATCGCCACCACGCGCCCACCGGTGAGGATCGCCGATCCGAGCGTGCCCGGGTGTCGGAGCGAGTCCGCCAGGCCGAGCTCGGCGACGAGCGCCGAGGCCTCGGGGCGACGACCGATGAACGCCTCGGCCCCGAGCTCCATGGGCCCGGACGGGAAGTCGACCGTGTGCAGCGCTCCCCCGGGTGCGGCGGACGCCTCGAGAACGGTCACCTGCGCGTCCGGCAGATCGAGCGAGAGCTGGTAGGCGGCGGTCAGCCCGCTGAGGCCGCCGCCCACCACGACGACGCGCGGCGCCGCCGTCACTTGCCGGTGAGCTCGTGGACGAGCTCCACCACGTGGGTCACCGCCCCGGCGTCGGTGGAGGGCAGCACCCCGTGCCCGAGGTTGAACACGTGGCCGGCGGCCCCGGCCTCCCGGGCGCGGCGGCCCTCGTCGAGGATGCGCCGGACCTCGCCGTCCAGGGCGTCGCGGTCGGCGAAGAGCATC
Organism: Dietzia sp. CH92; assembly: GCF_032248695.1. Taxonomy (NCBI): domain Bacteria; kingdom Bacillati; phylum Actinomycetota; class Actinomycetes; order Mycobacteriales; family Dietziaceae; genus Dietzia; species Dietzia sp. CH92. Next base: position 279,534 of record NZ_JAVHXC010000001.1, read on the forward strand.
GCCGGGTCGAGGTTGCCCTGCAGGACCTTGCCGGGCGCCCGCGTGGCGGCGTCGTCCAGCGGGATCCGCCAGTCCACGCCCACGACCTCCGGGCCGGCCTCGCCCATCGCGCCGAGCAGCTCCCCGGTGCCCACGCCGAAGTGCGTCCGCGGGACCGAGGAGATGACCTCGTCGGCGAAGATGCGCGCGGAGTGCGGCAGGACGAGGGTGCGGTAGTCACGCTCGGTCAGCGCCCCGGCCCACGAGTCGAACAGCTGGATCGCGTCGACGCCCGCGTCGATCTGGGCCCGCAGGAACACGGTCGTGAGGTCCGCGAGCCTGGACATCAGCGCGTTCCACACGTCGGGCCGCGAGTACATGAGCGCCTTGGTGTGCTCGTGGTTGCGGCTCGGACCGCCCTCGATGAGGTAGGACGCCAGGGTGAACGGGGCGCCGGCGAACCCGATGAGGGCCACGGCCGGGTCGAGCTCGGCGGTGATGAGGCGCACGGCCTGCCCGATCGCCTCGAGGCGGTCCGGGGTCAGCTCGGGCAACGCGGCCACCGCGGCCTCGTTGCGGATCGGCTGCGCCACCACCGGGCCGGTGCCCGGGACGATGTCGATGTCCACGCCGGCGGCGGCCAGGGGGATCACGATGTCGGAGAAGAAGATCGCGGCGTCCACGCCGTGACGGCGGACAGGCTGGAGCGTGATCTCGCACGTCATCTCGGGATCGAAACAGGCCTCGAGCATCGTCGAGTCGCCGCGTACCTTCTTGTACTCCGGCAGGGAGCGTCCCGCCTGGCGCATGAACCACACCGGCGTGTGCGACCCGCCCCGACCGGTCACCTCGTCCAGGTAGGGGCCGGTGCCGGCGCGACGGCCGGGGGTGCCGGTCGGACGACCGTCGGCACCGGGCCGCGGGCTGTCGCCGGGGTGGGGGTTCGAGGACGCATCAGAGTTCAACACGCCCCCCATCGTCCCATGAAGCGGCCGCCGGGGCCGGTCCACCCACCCGGGCAGGTGACGGCGCGCCTCCGCGGAGCACGGTGCGGCGATGGCTAGCGTGACGACCTGTGAGCACATCGGTCAATGACGGCGAGCCCGAGGTCTTCCGGGCGGCGGTCGAGTCGCTGTCGCGGCTCGAGGTCCGCCCCGAGATCTCGGTGGGTCCGATCCGCCCGCCGCAGCGACTGGCGCCCTACAGTCACGCCCTCGGTGTGGAGATCCTCCCGCCGCGCGGCGACGACGTGCCGGAGTTCTCGGACGGCGACGCGTTCGGGCGCCTGATCCTGCTGCACGACCCCTCCGGGGACGACGCGTGGAACGGCACCCTGCGCCTGGTCGCGTACATCCAGGCCGACATGGAGGCCTCGCTCGCCGGCGATCCGCTGCTGCCGCAGGTGGCGTGGAGCTGGCTGACCGAGGCCCTCGACGAGGAGGCCGGGCCCTACACCGCGCTCGGGGGCACCGTCACCAGCACGGCCTCGGTCCGCTACGGCGACATCGCGGGGCCGCCGCAAGCCCACCAGCTCGAGCTCCGCGCCTCGTGGACGGCTCTCGAGCCGGATCTCACCGGCCACGCCTCGGCGTTCTGCAAGACCCTCGCGCAGGCCGCGGGCCTGCCGCCCGCCGGGGTCACGTCCCTGCACGGACGGGCGTGAGCGGGCGGCGCCGCGGCGAGACCCCGCCCGGGGCGGCGCCTCCCCCGGCCGAGTACGAGTTCGTCGACGACCTCTCCGGGATCGGTGGGGTGGTCGACGGTCTCGGATCCTCCCCCGGGCCGATCGCGGTCGACGTCGAGCGCGCGTCCGGGATCCGCTACTCCGAGCGGGCGTTTCTGCTCCAACTGCGGATCCCGGGTGAGCCCGCGTTCCTCGTGGACCCCGAGACGCCCGGGCGGACCGTCGGGCCGCTCGCGGACGTCCTGTCCTCCCGGCCCCTGCTGTTCCACGCCGCGAGCCAGGACCTGCCGTCCCTGCGTGAGCTCGGGATACGCCCCACCGCCGTCGTCGACACGGAGCTCGCCGGGCGCTTCCTCGGGATCGAGAGGGTCAACCTCGGTGCCATGGTCTCCGAACACCTCGGGATCGGTCTGGCCAAGGCCCACTCGGCGGCGGACTGGTCGCGCCGGCCGCTCCCCCGCGCGTGGTTGGACTACGCCGCCTACGACGTGCTGTTCCTGCACGAGCTGGCGGACGAGGTCCTGCCCCGCCTCGACGCCCTGGGCCGCCGCGAGTGGTTCGAGGCGGAGTGCCGGTATCTCGTCGAGTCGGAGCCGGCGCGGGCGGCGCCCGACCCGTGGCGCCGCCTGTCGCGGCTGTCCAGCCTGCGCGACCCACGCCAGTTGGCCCGCGCGCGGGAGCTGTGGATGGCCCGCGACCGGGTCGCCGCCGAGCGGGACATCGCGCCCAAGCGCCTGCTGCCCGACGCCGCGATCGTCGAGGCCGCGCGGATCGGCCCCACCGGCCGTCACGCGCTCCTCGCGATAGACGGGTTCGACGGCCCCCAGCGTCGACGTCTCACCGGTGAGTGGCTGGCGGCCCTCGAGTGGGCCGACGGTCTGGGGCGCGAGGATCTGCCGTCCCGGCAGGGCCCGCCCGCCGACCACCCCCCGCACGCCTCGTGGAAGCGCAACGAGCCGGACGCCGCCGCCCTGCTGGACATCGCGCGGGAGACGATCGGCGCCCTCGCCGACGACCTCGGCCTGGAGCAGGGGCTGCTCCTCAAGCCCTCGACGCTCAGGCTCTGGGTGTGGCGGGCGGCCATGTCCTCGCCCGCGGACGACGCCGAGCTGCTGGCCGACGTCCTCCGCGAGGAGGAGGCCCGCCGGTGGCAGGTCGAGCTCACCGCCGAGCCGCTGCTCGAGGCGGTGCACCGGTTCCGGACCGAGGGCTGAGCACCGACCGCCGGCGCGACGGGGGGCGGGGACCCCGTCAGTGAGCCAGCCGCGTCCGGATGGACCCGGCGATCCCCTCCGCGGTCAGACCGGCGTCGGCGAGGATCTCCCCGCGCGAGCCGTGGTCGAGGAACTCCTGCGGTACGCCCAGCGCGAACCGGTCGGTGCGCACTGCGGCCTCGTCCAGGCGCGCCGAGACCGCGGAGCCCACACCGCCGTGCAGACCGTTGTCCTCGACGGTCACCACCAGGCGCCGGCCGCGGGCGGCGGTGACGATCGAGGCCGGGACGGGATAGACCCACCGGGGGTCCACCACGTCCACGGTGACGCCCTCGGCTTCGAGCGCGCGGGCCGCGCCGACCGCGGGGGCGACCATCGGGCCGACGGCGACGACGAGGACCTCGGCGTCGCCCGGGCCGTGCACGCGGTCCACGCCGTCATCGGACGTCGCCAGTGCCGGTACGGGCTCACCGACCGACCCCTTGGGGAAACGCACGACGGTCGGGCCGTCGTCGACCGAGACGGCCTCGCGCAGCTCCTGGCGCAGGGTGATCGCGTCGCGGGGCGCGGCGACCCGTACGCCGGGCACGATCCCGGTGAGCGAGAGGTCCCACATACCGTTGTGACTGGCGCCGTCCGGCCCGGTCACCCCCGAACGGTCGAGGACCAGCGTCACGGGCTGGCGCAGGAGGGCGACGTCCATGAGGAGCTGGTCGAAGGCCCGGTTGAGGAAGGTCGAGTAGACGGCCACGACCGGGTGCATCCCGCCGAGGGCCAGCCCCGACGCGGAGGCCACGGCGTGCTGCTCGGCGATCCCCACGTCGAACATCCGCTCGGGGAACCGCTCCCCGAACGCGGCGAGGCCGGTGGGACCGGCCATGGCGGCGGTGATCGCCACGACGTCGTCGCGCTCGGCCCCGATCGCGCAGAGCTCCTCGGAGAACACCGAGGTCCAGTCGACGGACGACGAGGTCGACAGCGGCTTTCCCGTCTCGGGGTCGATGACCCCGGTGGCGTGCATCTGGTCCGCCTCGTTGTTCTCCGCGTGGACGTACCCCATGCCCTTGCGGGTGACGACGTGGACGACCACCGGCCCGCCGAAATCCTTGGCCAGCCGCAGCGCGGCCTCCGTGGCGGCGAGGTTGTGACCGTCGACCGGGCCCATGTACTTCAGCCCCAGATCGGCGAACAGCTCCTGCGGGGACACGACGTCCTTGACCCCGGCCTTGATGCCGTGCAGCACGGAGTAGACCGCCTTGCCGACGACGTCCTTGCGGCCGGTCAGCGCGTTCTTGGTGCGGTCCATCGCCTTCTCGTAGGCGGGCTGCAGGCGCAGGGCGCCGAGCCGTTCGGCGATCCCGCCGATGGTCGGCGAGTACGACCGGCCGTTGTCGTTGACGACGATCACCATGGGCCGGTCCTTCGCGGCCGCGATGTTGTTCAGCGCCTCCCAGGCCATGCCGCCGGTCATCGCCCCGTCACCGATCACGGTGACGACCGTCCGGTCACGCTCCCCCCGGAGGGCGAAGGCCTTGGCCAGGCCGTCCGCGTAGGACAGGGACGCCGTGGCGTGCGAGGACTCCACGATGTCGTGCTCGCTCTCCGCGCGGCTCGGGTAACCGGACAGGCCGCCCCTGGTGCGCAGCCCGTCGAACTGGTCGCGCCGGCCGGTGAGCATCTTGTGGACGTAGGACTGGTGGCCGGTGTCGAAGACGATCGGGTCGCGCGGGGAGTCGAACACCCGGTGCAGTGCGACCGTCAGTTCCACGACGCCCAGATTGGGTCCCAGGTGTCCTCCCGTGGCGGCCACCTTGCGGATGAGGAACTCCCGGATCTCGCCGCACAACCGGCCCAACTCGTCCGGTCCGAGACCCCTGAGGTCCGAGGGGCCGTCCACCTGATCGAGCACGCTCATTGCTGTCGACTGCCCCTTCCGTGTGCGACACCCCGATGGGTCGAACGGCCAGTCTACGGGCTGACGGGCCGCGACCTCGCCCGCGGTCCGCGGGTCGGCGACGGTGGGACGGGGGGAGCTCCCGACCGGGCCCGGGCTCACCGGCCGCGCGGGGCGTCCAGGACCGCGATCCCCTCGACATGGTGGGTGCCGGGGAACGCGGCGACCCCCCGCAGGTCCCGGAGTGTCCATCCGGCCGAGACGAGCTCCCCGACGTCGCGGGCCATGCTCGCGGCGTCGCACCCCACGTGGACGATCCGCATGCGGGTGAGCTCGGCCAGACGCCGCATGACGGGGATGCCCGCACCACCCCGGGGCGGGTCCAGCACCACGACGTCCGGAGCGGGGTGGGCGCCGGGCCGTGCGGACCCGACCTCGTCCTCGAGGAACGCCTCGACCCTCGAGCGCACCGTGGTCACGTCCCCGCCCGACGCGGGATCCCCGTCGGCGTCGGGGGCCGCGTGGGAGGAGGGCACCGCCCCGACCGACGCCGACGACGACTCCACCACCGTGACCCGCGCGCCGGGGACCCCGTCGAGGACCGCGGCGGCGAACAACCCGGCGCCGCCGTAGAGATCCCAGACGACGGGGGCGTCCGGCAGACCCGGGGTCCGGGCGACGGCCGTCCGGACCGCGGCGGCGTAGTGGGTCGCGGCGCTGCGGTGCGCCTGCCAGAACGCCTGCGGGGGCAGTCGCCACTCGTGTCGGCCCACGCGTCGGACCACGTCGGGACCCCCGGTGACGAACTCCCAGTCCGCCGCCCGCGAGTGTCGTGCGCGGGCGCGGGTGGCGGCCGACCGGCGGGTCTGACGCCCCCCGCCCCGGGGGGCGTCGCGGACCGCGGGCCGGTGCGCGATGTGGACGGTCCCGTCGTCACCGAGGAGCCCGAGGATCTCGCGACCGGGGCCGATCCCGGCCGAGCTCACGGCGTCGAGGATCCGCGGGTCGGGTTGGACGCAGGGATCGGTCACCAGCTCGGCGGACCGGGCCCGGCGCAGGCCGGGACGACCGTCGGGTCCGGTGACCCACCTGGCCGCGGTGCGCCACCCGGTGACCGCCGGGTCCCCGCCGGGGACGTCGACGGGCACGGTGCCCTCCGGTAGGTCGATCCCGCCGATCCTCACGGCCTGCTCGGCGAGAACCCGCCCGACGAACCCGCGTGCGGCCGACGGGTCGATGTGGCTCCAGTCGCAGCACCCGGCACCGGCGGCCGCGGCCGGGCACGCCGCGTCGACGCGGTCCGCCGACCGTGTGATCACGGACGTGACCGTGCCCCGGCAGAACGAGCGGCCCGGGTCGTCCTCGATCAGGACGTCGACGGTCTCGCCGGTGATCCCGCCGCGGAGGAACACCACGCGCCCCTCGTGCCGGGCGACGAACTCCCCGCCGTGAGCGGGGCCCGCCACCTCCAGCCGCAGGACGCGGCCCGTCCAGTCGGTCGTGCTCTCGTGTGTCATCTCGCCTCCGGTCCGCCCCAACGCCCGACGATCGGTTCGTCGCGGGCCTGTTCCGCCCGTCCCCGCGAAGACGACAGCTGCCACGGCACGCTGGTGACCATCACGCCCCGCTCGTAGAGCAGGCGGGTCTTGAGCCGCAGTGCGCTCTGGTTGTGCAACAGCTGTTCCCACCAGCGGCCGACCACGTACTCCGGGATGTAGACGATCACCACGTCCCGGGGTGACTGGTCGCGCAGCCGCTTGACGTAGTCCACGACCGGGCGGTTGATCTCACGGTACGGGGACTCGACCACCTTGAGCGGCACGGAGATCCCGCGGCTCTCCCACTCCCGCACCAGGGCGCGGGTCTCGGCGGTGTCGATGTTCACCGTCAGTGCCTCGATGGTGTCCGGACGGGTGGCCCGCGCGTACGCCAGTGCGCGCAGGGTCGGCAGGTGCAGCTTCGACACCAGCACGAGACAGTGGGTGCGGCTGGGCAGCACCACCTCCCGGGACGAGTCGTCCAGCTCGCGGGCCACCGCGTCGTAGTGGCGGCGGATGAGCCGCATGACACCGAACACGGCCACCATCGCGACCACGGCGATGTAGGCGCCGGAGAAGAACTTGCTCGCCATGACGATGAGCAGCACGCCCGCGGTGAGCCCGAACCCGACCGCGTTGAGGGCGCGGGCGCGGCGGGCCCGCCGACGCACGGCCGGGATCTGCTCGCGCTGGAGGCGACGGGTCCAGTGCCGCACCATCCCCAGTTGCCCCAGCGTGAAGGCCACGAACACGCCCACGATGTACAGCTGGATGAGGACCGTCACGTCCGCCCCGAACGCCAAGACGAGCGCGATCGCCGCGACCGCGAGCAACACGATGCCGTTGGAGAACGCGAGCCGGTCACCACGGGTGGCGAGCTGCCGGGGCAGGTACTTGTCGCGGGCGAGCACCGACGCCAGGACCGGGAACCCGGTGAACGCCGTGTTCGCGGCCAGCACGAGGATCAGTGCGGTCACCACCATGACGACGTGGAACGCTGCCGGCAGGCCGGCGAACACCGGCTCCGCGAGCTGCGCGATCAGCGTCTTCTGGTGGTACCCCTCCGGGGCGCCGACCAACTGGGTGGCGGGCTGCTCGGCGATCTGGACCCCGAGCCCCCGGGCCAGGGCGATGAGGCCCAGCAGGAACGAGACCGAGAGCGCCCCGACGAGGGCGAGGGTCGTGGCCGCGTTGCGGGCACGGGGCTTGCGGAACGCGGGCACGCCGTTGTGGACGGCCTGGATCCCGGTGAGCGCGGCGGAGCCCGACGCGAAGGACTTCGCCACGACGAACGCGAGCGCCACCCCGGCCACCTCCGCGCCGCCCGAGGGGATGAGCTCGAAGTCCGCGGACTCGGCCCGCAGGCCGCGGTCCAGCACCTCGAGCTGGATCAGTCCCCAGACGACGAGCGCGGTCATGGACGCCAGGAACGCGTAGACCGGGATCGCGAACGATGCCCGCGACGCCCGGACCCCGCGGAGGTTCACCGCGGCCAGCACGGCGATCGCGAGGACGGCGAACAACACCTCGTGGGACTGCAGGAACGGGACGGCGGACCCGATGTTCGCGGCCGCGGCCGAGATCGAGACGGCGACCGTGAGGACGTAGTCGATGAGCAGCGCCGCGCCCACCGCCAGCCCGGCGCGGGGACCGAGGTTGACCGTGGCCACCTCGTAGTCGCCGCCCCCCGACGGGTAGGCGTGGACGTTGAGACGGTAACAGGCGATGACGACGACGAGGACGACGGCGACCGCCACGCCGACCCACGGGGTGAACGCCAGCGCCGACATCCCGGCGATCGAGAGCACGAGGAAGATCTCCTGCGGCGCGTAGGCCACCGAGGACAGCGCGTCGGCCGCGAACACGGGCAGGGCGACCCGCTTGCGCAGATGCGCCGCCCCGACGGTGTCGCTGCGGAAGGGGCGCCCCACCAACAGACGCTTGGCTCCCACGGAGAGCCTGGAGATCCTGGACACCGACACATCGTAGGACCAGCGCGCCGGAGCGGACAGCCTCCCCGGATGTGAGTAGCGTGACGTGCCTGGGACACGAGGGTGTCCCGTGAGGAGTGGGACTCGCGATGAGGGTCGTCGTCATGGGCTGTGGCCGCGTCGGGGCGGCGCTGGCCGCGGAGCTCGACGCCGCCGGGCACGAGGTGGTGGTGATCGACCGCGACCCGGCGGCCTTCGCCAGGCTGGGCGAGCGCTTCCGGGGTCGGACGATCACCGGTCAGGGGTTCGACAGGGCCGTGCTCACCGACGCCGGGCTCGTGGGCGCCGACGCGTTCGCCGCCGTGTCCTCCGGGGACAACTCGAACATCATCGCCGCCCGGGTGGCCCGCGAGACCTTCGGCGTCGACCGGGTGATCGCCCGCATCTACGACGCGGGGCGCGCGGAGGTGTACGAACGACTCGGCATCCCGACCGTCACCACCGTCCCCTGGGCCACCGGCCGGCTCCTGCGGCACATCACCGCCGGCACGGGCCCGGTCGTGTGGCGCGACCAGACCGACTCGGTGTCCCTCGTCGCGCTCGAGGCGCCGCCGGCATGGGTGGGTGTGGCCGTCGACCGGCTCGCCGCGGCCGTCGGCGGCCGCGCCGCCGCGGTCACCCGTTTCGGCACCTGCCGGATCCCGGACACCGACACCCTCGTCCAGGCCGACGACGTCCTCCACCTCGCGCTGCCCTCGGACGCGGTGCGCGGGCTGGACGACCAACTGCAGCGAGGACCCTCCGATGCGTGAGCCGACGACCGACCCCACCCCGGACCGCGCGCCCGGCGCCTCCCCCGACCGGGGGCCCGACCCCGCGGTGGACGACTACGCCGACGGCTCGGGCCTGCTCGCCGGCGCCCCGGCCCGCGTCGTCCGCTCCATCTCGATGCGGGTCGTCGTCGCCGGCGCCGGTGTCGTCGGCCGCTCGATCGCCCGCGAACTCCTCGCCGGCGGCCACACGGTCACCCTCATCGACAAGCGGCCCGGCGTGTACGACGCGGACCCCGTCGAGGGCGCCGGGCAACAGGTCGGCGACGCGTGTGAACTCAGCGTCCTCGAGCGGCTCCGCACCGAGGAGGCCGATGTCGTCGTCGCCGCCACCGGCGACGACAAGGCCAACCTCGTCGTCAGTCTGCTCGCCAAGACCGAGTTCGCCGTGGCCCGCGTCGTCGCCCGGGTCAACGATCCCCGCAACGAGTGGCTCTTCGACGACCGCTGGGGCGTCGACGTCGCCGTGTCCACCCCGCGCCTGATCGTCTCCGTGGTCGAGGAGGCCGTCTCCGTGGGCGACGTCGTCCGGCTCATGACGCTGCGCCGGGGCGGCGCGAACCTCGTCAGCGTGACCCTGCCCGAGCAGACCCCGCTGGCCGGCCGCCCCGTCGCCCGCGTGCGGTTCCCCCGCGATTCCGCCCTCGTGGCCATCCTGCGCGGCGGCAGAGTGATCGTCCCCGAGCCCGACGTGCCCTTCGAACCCGGTGACGAACTGCTCGTGGTGGCCCCGGAGGCGGTCGAGTCCGACCTCAGCGAGGCGATCCTGGGGGGCTGACCGTCACCGCGATCTCGCGCCCGTACCCCCAGCCCGGCGCGAGAGGCAGGTCGTCCCCGCTCCAGAACCTCCCCGGGTCGTACCAGCTGGCATCGCCCGCCCGCCGGAGCACGCCCATCGCCTCCAGGGTCAGGCCCACGACCTCCGCGCAGTACGCCGCCTCCATCCGCATCGCCGGACCCGGCGAGTTCCGCCCCCGCCGCCGGAGCAGGCCCCGGATCCCGCCGCGGCCCACCTCGTCGTCGTCCCCCGAGGCCTCCCCAGGCCCCCCGGCGGCGAGCCCGCCGGCCCACCGGCTGCCCCGCGACGCCCAGCGCCCCCGCGCCCACCGGGCGGTGAGGCGCCCCGCCGACGGGAACGACACCCCGTTCAGGCGCGCGATCGTCTCCAGCAGCGCCTCCTCCTGCGCCACCCCGACCTCCGGGGAGACCTGCCGGAACCACGCCCGCTGGCCGTACGGCCCCGTCCACTGGCGCACGGCGGCCTCCAGGTCGTGCAACTGCACCCCGCGCTGGCGACGCCCCGTCCACACGTCCGGCAGCGCCCGTCCCATCTCCGCGTGCCAGATCAGCGGCGGCATGTCGTCGAGCACCACCGCGACCCCCACGTGGTTGACCGGCGCGTTGGTCAACGTCTGGATCACGCGATCCGCCGTGGACCGGCCGCGGAACAGCCACAGATCCCCGGTCCTCGTCCGCTCGACGGCGGCGGCCAGGGGCACGGTGTCGATGGTCATGGGGCGATCCTGCCAGGACCGGTCGCCCCCGCGGCCTAGTCTCGACCACATGGCTCCCAGGGGACGGCAGTGGCTCAAGCTCATCGGCGCGGCGGGACTGGCGGGCGTCACCGCCACCGGGATCCTCGCCGCCCGCTCCGAACGCCGGCGCCGCTCCTACGAGCCCGAGGAGATCCGCGAACGCCTCCACGAGCGCTACGCACGGGTCCAGGCCCGTCGGGACGGCACGGCCGACTGACCGCGCCGCCCGGGCCGATATCCTGGCGGGCACCATGCCGTCGTCCACCTCAGCCCCACCCGAGCTCCGTCGGGCCCGCCACGACCTGCTCACCCGGCTCGACGAGGTCGGGACCCTCGACGCGCACCGGCTCCGCCCCCGGATCCGCCGCGCCCGCGCCGACCAGCTCGACGACCTCACGCGCCGCGTCGACGCGGCCGCGGAGCGCCTCCGGGCCCGCGCCGAGGCGATCCCCACCCCCGAGTACCCCGCCCAGCTGCCCGTCTCCGCGCGCCGGGACGAGATCGCCACCGCGATCCGGGAGAACCAGGTGGTCGTGATCGCCGGCGAGACCGGATCCGGCAAGACCACCCAGATCCCCAAGATCTGCCTCGAGCTGGGCCGCGGCGTGCGCGGCATGATCGGCCACACCCAGCCGCGCCGACTGGCGGCCCGGTCCGTGGCGGAGCGGATCGCCGACGAACTCGGCGTGGAGATCGGCGGCCTCGTGGGATCCGCCGTGCGGTTCGACGACCGCACCAGCGACGACACGGCGGTCAAGCTCATGACGGACGGCGTCCTGCTCGCCGAGATCCGCCGGGACCGGCTGCTGCGGGCCTACGACACGATCATCATCGACGAGGCGCACGAGCGCAGCCTCAACATCGACTTCCTGCTCGGCTATCTCAAGCAGATCCTGCCCCGCCGGCCGGACCTGAAGCTGATCATCACCTCCGCGACCATCGACCCCGAGCGGTTCGCCCGCCACTTCGCCGCCCCGGACGGCACGTCGGCGCCCGTCATCGAGGTGTCGGGCCGCACCTACCCCGTCGAGATCCGCTACCGGCCCCTGCAGGTCGAACACGCCGACAGGGTGGTCGACCTGGACCCCCTCGACGCGCTCGCCGACGCCGTCGCCGAACTGCTCCGCGAGGACGACGGCGACGTGCTGGTGTTCCTCTCCGGCGAGCGCGAGATCCGCGACGCCGAGGAGGTCCTGCGGGGGCGGAAGTTCCCGGGCACGGAGATCTTCCCCCTGTTCGCCCGGCTCACGGCCGCCGAACAGCAGCGTGCCTTCCGCGCCCACTCCACGCGTCGCGTCGTCCTGTCGACCAACATCGCGGAGACCTCGGTGACCGTCCCGGGCATCCGCTACGTCGTCGACACCGGCCTCGCCCGGATCTCCCGCTACTCGACCCGCACCAAGGTCCAGCGTCTGCCGATCGAGCCGATCTCCCAGGCCTCCGCCGCCCAGCGCGCGGGCCGGTGCGGGCGTGTCGCCGACGGCATCTGTATCCGCCTGTACTCGGAGTCCGACTTCGAGGCGCGGCCGGAGTTCACCGACCCCGAGATCCTGCGCACCAACCTCGCCTCGGTGATCCTGTCCATGGCCGACCTCGACCTCGGCCCCGTCGACGACTTCCCGTTCGTGGAACCTCCCGACCGCAAGGCGGTCCGGGACGGCATGACGTTGCTGTCCGAGCTGGGGGCGTTGAGGGTCGACGACGACGAGCGCCCGCACCTGACCGACGTGGGCCGGGACATGGCCGCACTCCCCCTCGACCCCCGGTTGGCCCGGATGGTCGTCGAGGGCCACCGCAACGGGTCGCTGGGCGACGTGCTCGTGGTGGTCGCGGCCCTGACGGTGCAGGACGTCCGCGAACGGCCCGCCGAGGAGCGCGACAAGGCCGACCAGTTCCACCGGCGCTTCACCGACAAGACCTCCGACTTCCTCTCCTACCTCAACCTGTGGCGCTACATCACCGAACAGCGCCGGGAGCTGTCGGGCAGCGCGTTCCGCAAGATGTGCAGGGCCGAGTACCTGCACTGGCTGCGCATCCGAGAGTGGCAGGACCTCAACGCGCAGCTGCGCAGCATGTGCCGGGAACGGGGCTGGCACCCCCCGTCCGGGCAGGCCGCCGAGGACGACCTGCACAAGGCGATCCTCTCCGGCCTGCTGACCAACGTCGGCATGCGCGACGAGGAGACCCGCGAGTTCCGCGGCACCCGCGGCATCAGGTTCCAGGTCTTCCCCGGCTCCGACCTCGCCAGGAAGCCGCCCCGGTGGGTGATGGCGTCCGAACTCGTGGAGACCTCCCGGCTCTGGGCGCGCGACGTGGCGCGGATCGACCCGGGCTGGATCGAGCAGCTCGGTGCCCACCTGGTCCGCCGCCAGTACTCCGAGCCCCACTGGTCCGACGCCCAGGGCACGGCCATGGTCTACGAGAAGGTCATGCTCCTGGGCCTGACCGTGGTGGAGGCCCGCAGGATCCAGCTCTCCCGGGTGGACCCGGCGCTGGCCCGCGAACTGGTGGTCCGGCACGGGATCGTCGAGGGACGCTGGGACACGAGGATCGCGGTGATCAGGGAGAACGCCGAGGCGGTGGCGCAGGCGCGGGAACTCGAGACCCGCAGTCGGCGTCGCGACCTGGTGATCGACGACGAGGCTCTGGTCGCGTTCTACCTCGACCGGCTCCCCGACGACGTCACCTCGGGTCGGCACCTCGACTCCTGGTGGAAGAAGCGGGGCCATCGCGACCCGGACGCGATACGGCTGACCCCCGCCGACATCCGCATCTCCGAGGCCGCCCCCGACGCGGGGGACTTCCCCCCGTACTGGCAGCAGGGCGACCGGCGCTTCGAGCTGCGGTACCAGTTCGATCCGGGTGGCGACGCCGACGGGATCACCGTGCGGATCCCGCTGCCGCAGCTGTCCTCCGTCACCACCGCAGGGTTCGAGTGGCTGGTCCCCGGCCTGCGGGAGGAGCTCTACACGGAGATGCTGCGCACGCTGCCCAAGTACCTGCGGCGGCTCTGTTCGCCACCCGCCGAGTACGCGGCGCTCCTCGCCCACGACGTCACCCCGCGGTCGGCGCCCCTGCCGGTCGCTCTGGCCCGCGCGTTGTCCGAGCGGATCGGCACGACGGTGGACCCCCGGGAGTTCGACCCCTCGCAGCTCCCCGACCATCTGCGGGTGCGGTTCGAGGTCGTCGACGGTGACCGCGTCGTCGCGTCCGGTACCGACCTCGGGGCGTTGCGGTCCCGGCTACAGGACAGGGTCAGGGACACCCTCACCACCCGTCTCGTCCCCGATGACGGCCCGTACCGACGGTGGAGCGAGGAGACGATCGGGGACCTCCCGCCGTCGGTCACCGGCACGGTCGACGGTGTGGAGGTGACCGTCTACCCGGCTCTGCGGGTCGACGCCGACGGGATCCACCGTGTGGCGTGCGCGACCGAGGAGGAGCGTCGTACGCGGCAGGCGTCGGCGGTCCTCACGCTGGTCTCCCGCGATCTCGTCTCCGCGTCGTCGATTCTGCGGGGTCGTCCGGTGGACCAGCGGCTGGCGCTGACGCAGTACCCGCACGGGGGTGTGGAGGCGCTGGTTGCCGACGCCGCGTTGGCGGCCTGCGGCCGGATCATCGCCCGGAGGAAGGGCGCGCCCGTGCTGACGGTGGCGGAGTTCACCGGGTTGCGTGAGGCGGCGGCCGCGGAGGTCCCCGGGGCCGTCGCGTCGGCGATCTCGACGGTGGTGCCGGCGTTGGTGGCGGCACAGCGGGTCTCCCCGCGGGTGGCGGAGGCCCCGGGCGACGTCGCCGCAGCGGTGCGTCCGTCCTTGGAGTTCCTGGTGGGCAAGGGGTTCCTGGCGCGTCATCCGGCGGATGTGCTGCCGCATCTGGAGCGTCATGTGAGAGCCGTGGGTGCCCGGCTCGATATGGCACAGAAGTCCCCGGGGCGTCATCGCGAGTTGACGGAGAAGCTGGCGCGCTCGGAGGAGACCGTGGAGGAGGCGTGCGTCGCCCTGCGCAGGCGGCCCGGTGGTGCACGGGCGGCCCGGGAACTGCGGTGGTTGTTGGCGGAGTACCGGGTGGGCTTGTTCGCCCAGTCGCTCGGGACGGCCCGCCCGGTGTCGGCCGAGAGGATCGACAAGGCCGTGGCGTCGGCGCTCGCTCCGCGGGCGCGGCGTTGACGGCCTGGTTCGGCGACGGGGGCCGGGTGGCTCGTCGGCCGCGTCCAGCGGTCGGTGAGCCCGCCTCGTGTCAGCGGTTCGCGCGTCGTTCCTTCAGTGCCACGATTTCGCGTTCGAAGTCGTCGGCGGAACTGAACTGCTTGTAGACGGAGGCGAATCGCAGGTAGGCGACCTCGTCGAGGTCTTGGAGGGGGCCGAGGATCGCGAGGCCGATCTCGTGCGCGGGAACCTCCGAGGCACCGCGCGCGCGGACGGCGTCCTCGACCCGCTGGGCGAGGCGCCGCAGAGCGTCCTCGTCCACAGACCTGCCCTGGCAGGCGCGGCGCACGCCCCGGACGACCTTGTCCCGGCTGAAGGCCTCGGTGACACCATTGCGTTTGAGTACGGTGAGCAGCGGGGTCTCGAGGGTGGTGAAGCGATGCCCGCACTCCGGGCATTCCCGGCGGCGCCGGATGGCCTGGCCCTCGTCGACCGATCGTGAGTCGATCACCCGGGAGTCCTCGTTGTGGCATGTAGGGCAGTACATTCCCGTGTGGCCCTTCGTCGACCGGACGTCACGCCTCCCGGGTCGTGGCCCACGGGACGCGGGGACGGTTGACCACCGTCCCCGACTCATTCTAGGAGGCCGGTGTGCCGGTCACGCGTAGGCGGGCCCGCCGAGGAACGCGACGGCCAGCAGCACGATCACCCCGACCACGACACCGCAGGCCAGGAGCGCCCACGCGGGTACATCGTCGACCACCCCGGCCGGAGCCGACGACTCGATCCGACATGCGCGCACGCCCTCGGCGGATACCGGGCGGGCCTGCGCGGACCGCCGCGGGGACGGAGTCCGGGACGGAGCGGTGCCGACCACGGTCCCGCGGCCACCGCGGGCGCCACGCGTCGGTGAGGCGGCGTCCCGACGACCCGTCGGCCGCCCCGCCAGCCCTCCGGCGGTCCGCCCGCGAACCTGCCGATCCGCGGTTCGAGCGGCATCCGCCCGGACGTCGTCCGCGGGCTGGCCGGACGGGTGGTGGTCACCTTCACAGACCCCGGTCCACCGCATCGTGGAATCAGTGTGCGAGTGCAGTTCCAGAATGGTCATGTCCACTCCCTGATCGATACGGTGTGCGAAGTCCGTTCGCACATCCGTATGGCCAACTTTGTACATCTGTTCGAATCCGAACGTGACTAGAGTTGTACCACGCGGGTCCGACACAGTCACGATTCCCGGTGCGAATTCTTCGAACATGTGTGTGGCGCTCACCGCTCGAGGGCGTTAGGGTGTACACAGATGACAGCGTCGAACAATCATTCGCCGAAGGGACCCGAGATGCCGAAGCCCGACTTCGACTCACTGACCGACCGCCAGAAGAGCGTGCTGCTACACATCCACGACACGGTCAAGGAGCGGGGCTATCCACCGAGCATCCGCGAGATCGGTGACGCCGTGGGCCTACAGTCGACGTCGTCGGTCGCGCACCAGCTGCGCACCCTCGAGAAGAAGGGTTTCCTGACGCGGGACCCGCACAAGCCCCGTGCCGTCGACGTACACGGGGTGCCCGGGCAGAAGGGCCGGGGCAGGCGTTCGCCGACCAGCGAGGTGAGGCGACCCAGCGGGGCCGTCGAGCCGGTGTACGTCCCTGTTCTCGGTCGGATCGCGGCCGGCGGTCCCATCCTCGCCGAGCAGGCCGTGGAGGAGGTCTTCCCGCTGCCGTCCGATCTCGTCGGAACCGGGGACCTGTTCATGCTCCGGGTCGTCGGCGAGTCGATGATCGATGCGGCGATCTGCGACGGTGACTACGTCGTGGTGCGTCGTCAGAACGTGGCCGACAACGGCGAGATCGTCGCCGCGATGATCGACGGTGAGGCCACCGTGAAGACGTTCCGCAAGGACTCCACCGGGGTGTGGCTGCTCCCCCACAACCCGTCTTTCAGTCCGATCCCGGGCGAGCACGCGACGATCCTCGGCAAGGTGGTCACGGTCTTCCGCAAGCTCTGACGCCCCGGCCTGGCGACGACTGCGCCGCCTGACCCGCAGTGGGTCAGGCGGCGCGGTCGTGTCGGGTCGCCCGGTCAGGCGGCGCCGTCGCGGGGATCGTCGTCGATGACGAACTCCCGGAGCTCACCGGCGACCGAGGCGGGTAGCCGCACCACCAGACGCGTTCCCCGTGCGGAATGTTCCTCCTCCACCACCGCACCCTCCCCGTGCACGCGCGCCACGAGGTCACCGCGGGTGTACGGGATCTCGAGGGTGAGCTCGGTGTCTCCGGATGCCACGATCTGCATGATCCGCTCGAGCAGTTCGTCGACGCCCTGACCCGTCGCCGCGGACACGAACACCGCGTCCGGCAGGGCGTGGTGGAGTTCGGCGAGCACCACCGGGTCGGCGGCGTCGATCTTGTTGATGACCAGTAGTTCGCGCGGCCGCTCGGCGTTCTGCTCCTCGACCACCTCGTTGACCACCTTGCGGACCGCCTCGATCTGACGGAGGGGGAACGCGTCCGATCCGTCCACCACGTGGAGCAACAGCTCGGAATCGACCACCTCCTCCAGAGTGGAGCGGAACGCCTCGACCAGCTGGGTCGGCAGATGACGGACGAACCCGACCGTATCCGTGAACACCACCGACCGCCCGTCCGGGAGATCGGCCCGACGGGTGGTGGGATCGAGAGTGGCGAACAGCGCGTTCTGGACGAGGACACCGGCGCCGGTGATCCTGTTCAGCAGGCTCGACTTGCCCGCATTGGTGTAGCCGGCGATCGCGATGGACGGCACCGGCGTGGCACGCCGGCGGTAGCGCTTGGTGTCACGGGACTGCTTCATCCCCTTGATCTCGCGCCGCAGCTTCGCCATCCGTTCGCGGATCCGTCGCCGGTCCGTCTCGATCTTGGTCTCACCCGGGCCACGCAGACCGACACCGCCGTTGCTCCCGGCCCGGCCGCCGGCCTGCCGGGACAGCGATTCGCCCCACCCACGGAGGCGCGGGAGCATGTACTCCATCTGGGCCAGGGAGACCTGCGCCTTGCCCTCACGGCTGGTCGCATGCTGGGCGAAGATGTCGAGGATCAACGCCGTGCGGTCGATGACCTTGACGTTGACCGCCTTCTCCAGCGCGAGCAGCTGGCCGGGGGTGAGTTCGCCGTCGCAGATGACGGTGTCGGCACCGGTCGCGGCGATGACGTCCTTGAGGACGCTCACCTTGCCCGAGCCGATGAACGTCGCGGCGTCCGGCTTGTCCCGGCGCTGGATGAGCGCGTCGCAGACCTCCGAGCCCGCCGTCTCGGCCAATTGCGCGAGTTCGGCCATGGCGGCGTCGGCCTGGGCGGCGGACCCTTCGGTCCACACCCCCACCAGCACGACCCTCTCCAGGCGGAGCTGGCGGTATTCGGCGTCGTTGACGTCCTGGAGTTCGGTGGACAGGCCCGCCACCCGGCGCAGCGAGGATCTCTCCTCGAGCTGCAGTTCGCCGATAGAGGGGTCGAGGTCTCGTGTCGGCCGGTCAGCGGCCGTGTGATCAATAGTCATTCGCTGACATCATCTCACATCCGGGCCGATCGCGTCGTGGGAGCGGGCGTGTGATACGCGCCGCCGCGGAAACGGCCGTCAGCGACGAGTGCCGACGGGCCCGTCAGGGTCGACCCCCCGTCGCGGACGGTCACCTCGACCTCGCCGCCGGGAACCGACACGACGACCTCGCCCGTGCCCCGTCCGGCGTCGGCGAGGGCGGCGACAGCCGTGGCCACGATGCCGGTGCCGCACGACATCGTCTCCCCCGCCCCCCGCTCGTGAACACGCATCGTCACCCTTCCCGCAGACAGCGGGGTGGCGATCTCCACGTTCACACCGTGTGGGAAGAACTCGCGGTCGAACACCGGCGGGTCCCCCACCGGCAGGGCGGCGAGGGCCGCGGCGTCGAGCCCCGGGACGATGCAGGCCAGGTGGGGATTGCCCATGTCGACCGCGACGCCGGCGAAGGTCCGGCCCCCGAGTTCAGCCGAGGAGAGGCCGAGTAGCCGGGGCTCGCCCATGTCGACCCGGACCACGGCGGTGCCGCCCGCGTGCGAGGCGACCGTCGCGGGCCGCGGCCCGGAACGGGTGCCGACCGGGATCGTGCCGGCCTCGGCCCGTCCCGTGGCGACGAGGGCGTGGGCGAACACGCGGACACCGTTGCCGCACATCTCGGCGATCGACCCGTCCGCGTTGCGGTAGTCCATGAACCAGTCGGCGGACTCCACCCCGGTCGGCAGGGCCGGCAGGACCCCGCGGTCCACCAGCGCGCCGGCCGTGGCGATCCGGAGGACCCCGTCGGCGCCGATCCCACCGCGGCGGTCGCACAGCGCGCGGACCAGCACCTCGTCGAGGGCGATGTCCGCATGATCGTCGGGAAGGATCACGAAATCGTTGAGGGTGCCGTGGCCCTTGAGGAAGGCGAGCCCGTCCGCCGTGCCCGGTGAGTGGTCCGAAGTCATGTGGTGATCGTACTCGCGGCATCGACCCGTTCCGCACTGCGGAAATGCCGGATGAACCGGCGCGACGAGGACATTAGAGTCGGTCCGGAAGAACGATCCCCTACTCGAGGAGAGCATCGATGTCCGAACGCATCACCGTCGGCGGAATCCAGGTCGACGAGGTCCTCTACGACTTCGTCAACACCCAGGCGATCCCGGGCACCGGGGTCGACCCCGACGCGTTCTGGGCGGGTGCCGCCGAGATCTTCTCCGACCTCGCACCCCGCAACCGGGAGCTGCTCGATACTCGCGACGACCTGCAGTCGAAGATCGACGCCTGGCACCGCGAGAACCCCGCGCCGATCGACCAGGCCGCATACAAGGCGTTTCTCCGGGAGATCGGTTACCTGGTCCCCGAGCCGGAGTCCGTCGCCGTGACCACGGAGAACGTCGACGAGGAGATCGCGACCGTCGCGGGGCCACAGCTCGTGGTCCCGGTGACCAACGCCCGGTTCGCCATCAACGCCGGCAACGCCAGGTGGGGCTCCCTCTACGACGCCCTCTACGGCACGGACGCCATCCCGGAGACCGACGGCGCGGAGCAGGGTGAGTCGTACAACAAGGTGCGCGGCGACAAGGTCATCGCCTGGGCCCGCGAATTCCTCGACGACGCCGCCCCGCTGGCCTCGGGCAGCCACGTCGGGACCACGGGGTACGCGGTCGTGGACGGCGCGCTGCAGGTCACGCTCGTCGACGGAACCACCACCGGGCTGGCGGACCCGGAGAAGCTCGCGGGCTACCTCGGCGACCCGGCGAGCCCCTCCTCGGTGCTGCTGCGCAACAACGGCCTGCACATCGACATCCAGATCGATCCGGACTCTCCCATCGGCTCGACGGACGCGGCCGGCGTCAAGGACGTGGTCCTCGAGTCCGCCGTCACCACGATCATGGACTTCGAGGACTCCGTCGCCGCTGTCGACGCCGAGGACAAGACGCTCGGCTACCGCAACTGGCTCGGCCTGATGAAGGGCGACCTGTCCGAGGAGATCAGCAAGGGCGGCAAATCGTTCACGCGCGTGCTCAACGACGACCGTGTCTACACCTCTCCGGACGGCTCCGGGGAGGTCCGACTCCACGGCCGCTCGATGCTGTTCGTGCGGAACGTCGGCCATCTCATGACCACCCCCGCGGTCGTGGATGCCGAGGGCAACGAACTCCCCGAGGGCATCCTCGACGCCCTGATCACCGCGCTGGCGGGCATGCACGGCATCGCCGAGGGCAACGAGCGGGGCAACAGCCGTACCGGGTCGATCTACATCGTCAAGCCCAAGCAGCACGGGCCCGACGAGGTCGCCTTCACCACCGAGCTGTTCGGCCGCGTCGAGAAGCTCCTCGGGCTGCCCACCAACACGCTCAAGGTGGGCATCATGGACGAGGAGCGCCGCACCTCGGTGAACCTCGCGGCGTGCATCGCCGAGGCCACGGAGCGGGTGGTGTTCATCAACACCGGCTTCCTCGACCGCACCGGCGATGAGATCCACACCTCGATGGAGGCCGGGCCGATGATCCGGAAGGGCGAGATGAAGTCCGCCCGCTGGATGAACGCCTACGAGGACTTCAACGTCGACACCGGTCTGGCGTGCGGTCTGCGGGGGCGCGCGCAGATCGGCAAGGGCATGTGGGCCAAGACCGACCTCATGGCGGACATGCTGGCCGAGAAGATCGGGCAGCCGCAGGCCGGCGCCAACACGGCGTGGGTGCCCTCGCCCACCGGCGCCACCCTGCACGCCACCCACTACCACCGCGTGAACGTCCTCACCCGCCAGGAGGAGCTTCTCGCCGGCGGCCGTCGCGCGAGTGTCGACGACATCCTCACGGTGCCGCTGGCGCCGAACACCGACTGGTCCGAGGAGGAGAAGAAGGAGGAGGTCGACAACTCCTGCCAGACCATCCTCGGCTACGTCGTCCGCTGGGTCGAGCAGGGTATCGGCGTCTCCAAGGTGCCGGACATCCACGACGTGAACCTCATGGAGGACCGCGCGACCCTGCGGATCTCCTCGCAGCTGCTCGCCAACTGGATCCGCCACGGCATCGTCACCGCGGAGTTCGTGGAGGACTCCCTGCGGCGGATGGCGGAGGTCGTCGACGCCCAGAACGCGGGCGACGAGGCCTACCGGAACATGGCCCCGGACGTCGAGTCCTCCATCGCCTGGCAGGCGGCCCGCGAGCTGGTCCTCGAGGGCACCACGCAGCCGTCCGGCTACACCGAGCCGATCCTGCACCGCCGTCGCCGCGAGTTCAAGGCGGCTAACGGGCTGTAACCTCTGCCGGAATCCGCTACTCCCCCTCGGCATCCGCTACCCCTACGCGGGTAGCGGATCTGGGCTGGGAGTAGCGGATTTCGCGTATCCGGGGTAGCCGCCACCCCGGAACAGGGCGGCGGACACGCCGCGCGGTCAGCCGACGAGGCGGACACGCCGCGCGGTCAGCCGATGAGGCCCTCCACGGCGGACCGGAGGATCCCGACGGCCGCGTCGCGGCGGTCTCGGGTGAACCGCGCCTCGGGCCCGGAGGCGGAGATCGCGAACGCGGCGTCGCCGGAACCGACGGCGATCGCCACACACCGCACGCCCTCCTCCTGCTCGGACTCGTCGGTCGCGAAACCCCGGCGTCGGACCTCGTGGATCTGGTCGAGCAGCGCGCCGGGGTCGACGATCGTGGACCCGGTGTAGCGGCGCATCCCGGCCCGGTCGAGCATGGCGCGGATGTCGTCGTCGTCGTCCCCGGCGACGAGGGCCTTGCCGACGGCGGTGCAGTGGACCTCGACCCGTCGCCCCACCTCGGTGAACATCCGCATCGAGTGCGGCGAGGGGACCTGTGCCAGGTACACCACCCCGTCGCCCTCCCGCACGGCCAGGTTGGCGGTCTCGCCGGTGCCCTCCACGACGGCGGCGAGCAGCGGCTGGGCCCACGAGGCGGTCGCGCGTTGGGCGGCGTCCCCGATCCGCTGGAGGCGCGGGCCGAGGAGGTAGCCGCGGCCCGCGTCGCGCCGGAGGTGGCCGCTGTCGGCCAGGGTGCCGCAGAGGCGGTGGACGGTCGCGGCGGCCAGACCCGTGTCGGAGACGAGTTCGCCGAGGCTCGCGCGTCCGCCCCGCCGGGCCAGCGCGTCGAGCAGTCCGAAGGCGCGGTCGACGGACTGGACCCGGGACCTCCCGGCGCCGGATGCGCTCATCGTGTGTCCTCCCCCAGCAGCCGTAGGGCGGTCTCGAGCGGCGTCGGGGCGTCGTCCGCGCGGCCGTGGGTGTCGGTGTCGATCCACCCGATCCGGTGGTCGCGCCCGAACCACGACCGTTGCCGTCGCACGTACCGACGGGTGCCGATCACCGTCCGTTCCTCCGCGCGCGCCAGCCCCTCGGCGTCGATGTCCTGTGAGTCGTCCATCTCGTCGAGGACCTGGGCGTATCCGATGGCGCGGCGGGCGGTGACGCCGTCGAGGAGCCCGACCCCGACCAGGGCGCGGACCTCGTCGACGAGTCCGTCGGCGAACATGGCCGCCGTCCGCGCGGCGAGCCGGGCGTCGAGCTCGGGCAGCGCGCAGCGCAATCCGAGCATCCGGGTGCCCCACCTCGGCTCGCCGATCGTGGGGCGTGAGGCCGAGAACGGTCGTCCGGTGATCCCCACGACCTCCAGAGCGCGGACGGTGCGCCGCGGGTCGGTGGGCAGGATGCTGCGCGCGGCCTCGGGGTCGACCGCGGCGAGCTCGGCGTGGAGGGCGCGGACGCCGATCTCGTGCAGGCGCCGTTCATAGCGGGCCCGCACCTCCGGGTCGGTGTCGGGGATGCTCCATCCGTCCACGAGCGCCTGGACGTACATCATGGAGCCGCCGCACAGGATCGGTACGTTCCCGCGGTCGCGGATCCCGGCGATCTCCCGCTCGGCCTCGTCGCGGAAGTCGGCGACGCTCGCGGTCTCGGTCACGTCGAGCACGTCGAGCCGGTGGTGCGGGATGCCGCGCCGGTCGGCGGGCGGGAGTTTGGCGGTACCGATGTCCATCCCGCGGTACTGCTGCATGGCGTCGCAGTTGACGATCTCACCGCCCAGCCGCTCGGCGAGGTCGAGCGCGAGCGCGGACTTGCCGGTACCCGTGGGGCCGATCACGGCGATGGGCGCGGGGCGGCTCATCGCCACCACGCCCAGTGGTATCCGACCCCGAAGGGGGCCCACGAGAACGACTCGTGTGCGGCGCGGCCGTCCACGAGGTCGGCGAGCACCCGCCACGCGGGTCGGCTCCACCACCCGATCTCCCGTGCGACCGTCTGACCGGGGTCCGGGAGCGCTCCGGGCTCGCGCAGCCACCGGCCGAGGCGGCCGTCCAGCTCCACCCCTCGCGGGTCCTCGGGGACGGGGGCGCGGGGGGTCAGGGAGGCGGGTCCGTCGGCGACGACGACGACGAGGTCGTCCGCACCGGCCCGCGGGGTGGTGTGCGACGTCCCGGTGACGCCGGTGAAGGTCCTCGGGAGGTCGATCTCGGCCCGGTCCAGCAGCCACCACGCGATCAGCGCCGCATCGGGCACGGCGTCGTGCGGGGCCAGCGGGCTGTCGGGCCGACCGACCGGTACGTCGGCGCCCCAGCGTCGGAGGGTCGAGCGGACGTCACCCAGGGTGCGGCCGGCGGGATCGGTGCCCACCACGCGCACGGCGGAGGCGTGTGCGCTGGCGCGTCGCAGCCCGTCGAGGACTCCGGCGACCCGGTGCGCGGACTCGACGGCCGCTGTCCCGGAGAGTTCCGGTACGAGCGCGGGGGCCCCGGGTACCAGGACGACTGAGGTGTTCACACCCCGAAACCCTACTGACCGCCCACGACGCCGCCGCAGGATGTCCGCGGATCGGGCCGGGTGGACCGGTCGGGGCGTACCCGGGGATACGCCGGACACCCGCGCGGCGGTTGGTACACACTATGAGGGTGCCGTCCCGGGTCTGGTCCGGGCGGTGAGGCGACGACCGGTGCGATCCCGGCGACGGTGCCGTGACACGCGGCAGAAGGAAATGAGGACGAGATGACCGAGCAGTCACCCACCGCCGCGGGCGGAGCGAACGACGGCGGTGCCGCACCGGCACCGGGTCCGCGACCCGGGCCCCGGCCGGGGGCGCCGTCACCGGCGGCGCTTGCCCGGAAGGTGGCGCCGCGGCCGAGTCCCGCGGCCGATCAGCGGGCGGCGCGCGGCTCCGACCCGGCGCAGTGGGGTCGGGTCGACGAGACGGGCGCCGTGTTCGTGCGTACCGCGGACGGTGAGCGGCAGGTGGGGTCGTGGCAGGCGGGCGCTCCCGAGGAGGGGTTGGCCCACTTCGGGCTACGGTTCGACGACCTGGCGGCCGAGGTCGCGCTGCTCGAGGCACGGCTGGATTCGCACCCGCAGGACGCCCGTAAGACGCGCGCCTCCGCGGAGACGCTCGCGGAGCAGATCCCCACGGCCGCGGCGGTGGGCGATCTCGATTCCCTGGCCGCCAGGCTCGCCGTCGTCGTGGAGCGGTCGACCGAGGTGGAGGAGACCGCTCGTCAGCGCAAGGAGGAGCAGCGCGCGGCCGCGATCGCCCGCAAGGAGGCGCTGGCGGCCGAGGCCGAGGAGATCGGCGCGTCCTCGACGCAGTGGAAGGCCGCGGGGGATCGTCTCCGCGACATCCTCGAGGAGTGGAAGACGATCCGTGGGATCGATCGAAAGACGGACGATGCGTTGTGGAAGCGTTTCTCGCGGGCCCGGGAGGCGTTCAACCGTCGTCGCGGCTCCCACTTCGCGGAGCTGGATCGCAACCGGGCGTCGGTGAAGCGGGTCAAGGAGGATCTCGTCGAGCGGGCGGAGGCGCTGTCCGGGTCGACCGAGTGGAACGACACGGCGACCGCGTTCCGCAAGCTCATGGACGAGTGGAAGGCCGCGGGCCGGGCGCCGCGCGAGGCGGATGACGCGCTGTGGAAGCGGTTCAAGGCCGCCCAGGACTCGTTCTTCGACGCGCGGCACGCGGCAGCCGCGGAGCGTGATGCCGAGTTCGAGGAGAACGCCCGCGCCAAGGAGGCACTGCTGGCCGAGTTCGAGGGCCGGATCGACCCGGCGGCCGATCTCGCCGCCGCCCGGTCCACGCTGCGGGAGCTCCAGTCGCGCTGGGAGGAGATCGGCAAGGTCCCGCGTGAGCAGATGGGTCGTCTCGAGGGCCGGATCCGGGCGCTGGAGAAGGCGGTCTCGGATGCGGCCGACACGGAGTGGCGCCGCACGGACCCGGAGGCCAAGGCCCGCGCCGGCCAGTTCTGGGATCGTGTCCGGGACTTCGAGGACCAGGCGGCGAAGGCGGACGCGGCGGGCAGGGCCCGGGACGCGGAGAACGCCCGCGCCCAGGCGGCTCAGTGGCGTGAGTGGGCGGAGGCCGCGGAGAAGGCGGTCGACACCCGCTGACGCGGACCGGGCCGCACACGGTCCGAGAGGTACGACCGAGCCCGGCCGGGAGATCGGCCGGGCTCGGTCGTCCGCGCGGGCGTGCTCTGCGACGCGGTCAGTTCCCGTCGCCGTACCGGGCGGCCTCCTCGAGCCTGCGCTGCTCGGGCGTGCGCGACCAGAGCACGGCGGCGAGGGTCGCGACGAGGCCCAGGACGAGCAGTTCGCTGAGGTAGAGCCCGATGCCGGGTCCGCCGAAGTCCTGGATGTCCGGGTTGGGTCCGCGGCCGGACTGCCGCAGCCAGATCGCCAGGACGCCGTAGACGGCGGCCACGCAGGCGGTGCTCCACGCGATGCCGGCGGCCCACCACTTCTGCGACAGGATCATCACCGCGCCGAACACGATGGTGCCGACGGAGTACAGCAGGACGAACAGGTGCGACGGCAGCGAGGTGTACTGCTGGCTGGCGGCGTCGGTGAAGAACAGGACGTCCAGACCTCGGACGCCGTCGCTGTGCGGGAGCGCGAGCGCGGCCGCCAGCAGGACGATGAGGACCGCGGAGGCGAGGTAGGCGCGCCCGATCACGAGGGTCCGGCCGAGGATGCGGTCCTTGGAGCGCAGTTCCGATTCCGCGTTGCGGGTGACCTCCATGATCCCCGCGATGGGGTCGGGTCGGTCGTCGTCGGTGCTCACGTGGGGCATCCCTTCTCGGTGGTGGCGGCGGGGACGGTCTCGCGGCGCAGGGTGGGCAGTCCGAGCCCGACCCCGATGGGCGGCGTCTCGGGCTTGCGTCCCTCCGCGTGGCGGTCACCGGCACGGGTGGCGCGGTAGCTCAGGACGCCGTCGTCGGCGAGCAGGTGGTGCGGGGCCGCCGCGGTGACGCGGGTGGTGATGACATCGCCGGGGCGCACCCGGTCGGCGGACTCGCCGACCCGGGCGAAGTGGACGAGGCGGCCGTCGCGGGCGCGGCCGGTCATGCGGGCGGTGGCCGCGTCCTTGCGGCCCTCGTCCGCGGTGACGAGCAGCTCGACGACACGGCCCACCTGGGCCTGGTTCTCCTCGAGGGTGATCCGCTCCTGGAGTGCGATGAGGCGTTCGTAGCGCTCCTGCACGACGGCTTTGGGGATCTGCTCGTCCATGGTGGCCGCCGGGGTCCCCGGGCGGGGTGAGTACTGGAACGTGAAGGCGCTGGAGAACCGGGCCTTCTCGACCACGTCGAGGGTGGCCTGGAAGTCCTCCTCGGTCTCACCGGGGAAGCCGACGATGATGTCGGTGGTGATGGCGGCGTGCGGCATGGCCGCACGGACGCGGTCGATGATCCCGAGGAACCGCTCCGAGCGGTACGAGCGGCGCATCGCCCGCAGGATCCGGTCGGAACCGGACTGCAGGGGCATGTGCAGCTGGGGGCAGACGGTGGGTGTGGCGGCCATGGCCTCGATCACGTCATCGGTGAACTCGGCCGGGTGCGGCGAGGTGAACCGGATCCGCTCGATGCCCTCGATCCGGCCGGCCGCGCGGAGCAGTTTCGCGAAGGCGCCCTTGTCGGACGGCTCCTCGGGGTCGTGGAAGGACCGACCGTAGGCGTTGACGTTCTGGCCGAGGAGCGTCACCTCCAGGACGCCCTCGTCCGCGAGGGCCTGCATCTCGGCGAGGACCTCGCCGGGGCGCCGGTCGACCTCCTTGCCCCGCAGGGAGGGCACGATGCAGAACGTACAGGTGTTGTTGCAGCCGACGGAGACGGACACCCAGCCGGCGTACGCGGAGTCGCGGGTGGCGGGCAGGGTGGACGGGAAGTGTTGGAGCGACTCCGCGATCTCCACCTCGGCCCGCTGGTTGTGGCGGGAGCGGTCCAGCAGGGTGGGCAGGTGCCCGAGGTTGTGGGTGCCGAACACGACGTCCACCCAGGGGGCCCGGGAGACGACGACGTCCTTGTCCTTCTGCGCCAGGCAGCCGCCGACGGCGATCTGGAGGCGCGGGTTGGCGTCCTTCCACGGCCGGAGGTGACCGAGGGTGCCGTAGAGCCGGTTGTCGGCGTTCTCGCGGACCGCGCAGGTGTTGAACACGACGAGGTCGGGAAGCGTGCCGGCGGCCGGGTCGGCCTCGCCCTCGAACGGCACGTAGCCGGCGGCGTCGAGCACGCCGGAGAGGCGCTCCGAGTCATGGACGTTCATCTGACATCCGAACGTGCGCACCTGGTAGGTGCGACGGTCGACGCCCTCGGCGGGGTCGTCCTGCGCCGCCGGATGAATGTCGGTCACGAGAGAATCCACGCAGGCCAGGGTACTCAGCGGGAGGCGTGGCTCGCCAATTCGGCGTCCACGACCGACATCGCCAACCCCGTGGGATAACCCCGCCGGGCGAGGAACGCGACCAGGCGCCGCCGCTCCCCCTGTGCCTCCGGCCCCGAGACCGCCGCGGCGGGGCGTCGCTCCAGCCGGGCGCGCACCAGTTCGGACGCCTGACGGCGTTCGTCGGACTCGTCGATCCCGGAGACCGCGTCGGCGATGTGTCCCTCGGCCACGCCCTTGTCCCGCAGTTCCCGCTCGAGGGCCCCGCGCGAGCGCCCGCGGCGCCGGCGACGGCCACGGACCCACTCCGCGGCGAAGTCGGCGTCGTCGAGAAGGCCCCAGGCGCGGACGCGCTCGAGTGCCTCGGACACCGCCTCCGGCGCGAACTCCTTGGCGAAGAGGCGCTGCCGGAGTTCGTGTTCGCTACGCGGACGGTGACGCAGCAGACGCAGGGCGGCCGTCGCGGCCTCGTGGGCCTCCGGGGCCAGCGGCGGCAGGTCCGCGGAGCTAGAGGCGCGGGACTCGACCGCGGCGATCGCGGCACGCAGCGCCGACGCGTCGAGCACGGTCCCGTCGGGCGCGGACTCGGCGACGTGCTGCTGCGCCGCGCCCGACCGGGTCGACCGGCCGGCCATCAGAAGTCGACGGGCACCACGTCGATCGGCGCGTCCGCGTCGGACTCCGCCTCGATCTCCGCGATCTCCGCACCCGCTCCGATGTTGAGCTTGTCCAGGATCTTGCGTTCGATCTCGTCCCGCACCGACGGGTTCTCCTTGAGGAACCGGCGGGCGTTCTCCTTACCCTGGCCCAGCTGGTCCTGGCCGTAGGTGAACCACGAACCGGACTTCTTGATGAAGCCGTTGTCCACGCCCATGTCGATGAGCGAACCCTCGCGGCTGATGCCCTCGCCGTACAGGATGTCGAACTCGGCGATCTTGAACGGCGGGGCGACCTTGTTCTTGACGACCTTGACCTTGGTGCGGTTACCGACGGCGTCGGCACCGTCCTTCAGGGTCTCGATACGACGCACGTCCAGCCGTACCGAGGCGTAGAACTTGAGCGCCTTACCGCCGGTGGTGGTCTCCGGCGAGCCGAACATCACGCCGATCTTCTCGCGTAGCTGGTTGATGAAGATGGCGGTGGTGCCGGTGTTGTGCAGCGCACCGGTCATCTTGCGCAGCGCCTGGCTCATGAGCCGGGCCTGGAGGCCGACGTGGCTGTCACCCATCTCGCCCTCGATCTCCGCCCGCGGCACGAGCGCCGCGACCGAGTCGATCACGAGGATGTCTATCGCACCGGACTTGACCAGCATGTCGGCGATCTCCAGCGCCTGCTCGCCGGTGTCGGGCTGCGAGACGATGAGGTTGTCCGTGTCCACCCCCAGCTTGCGGGCGTACTCCGGATCCAGCGCGTGCTCCGCGTCGATGAACGCCGCGATGCCGCCGGCCGCCTGGGCGTTGGCCACGGCGTGCAGCGCGACCGTGGTCTTACCCGACGACTCGGGGCCGTAGATCTCCACCACACGACCGCGCGGGAAACCGCCGACGCCCAGCGCCACGTCGAGCGACAGCGCACCGGACGGGATGACCTGGACCGGCGGCCGGGTGTCGTCGCCCAGACGCATCACGGAGCCCTTGCCGTACGCCTTGTCGATCTGCGCCAGGGCCAGCTCCAGCGCCTGCTCGCGGTTCTGGGCGGCTCCGGGCTTGCCCGGTCCCGCCTTGCTCTTGGCTGCCATCTGATGCTCCGTTCCTACTGCGACCCCCGGCATCCGGCCGGGCGGTCTGTGTGGTCTTCACTCGCGGACGTTAGCGGCCGGGTACGACACGAACGTCTCGCGCCGGGCCCGACGACCACCCCCTGTGGAGGCGGCCCGCCCTGTGGACGGCCGAGCCGCCTTCACGTGGCCTCCAGTGTAGGCGAACGGATGTTCGAGGTCGAGGGACACGCCGGACGAGTCGTCTAGCGCAGACGTTCGGGCACGTCGAACTCGTCGCACAGCGCCAGCCAGACCTGTTTGACGGACTGCCCCCCGTCGATCGCCTCGTGTGCGGTCCGTCCCCCGCAGGCGGCCAGGTGGTGTGAACGCACCAGGTGGTCCGCGCGCAGCTCCCCGAACGCCTCCACCGTCCGGGCCCGGAATTCGGTCAGAGTCACGACTCACCCTCCCCTGCGGACGACGACGGGCCGCCGGCACGCATCGCCGGCGGCCCGTGGCCGCGAGATCACTGCTGTTCGGACTGCGCCTGCTGCGACTGCTGCGACGGCGTGGCGGGCTGGCCCTGGCCGAGCTGGCCGGCGGCGCCGGTGCCCTGACCGAGCTGACCGCCCTCGGCCTTCATCGACGCGCGGATCTGCTCGAGGCGGCTGTGCCCGGCCATCTGGGTGGAGGCCTGCTCCACCTCCATCATCCGGCCCTGCACCGAGTTCTGCGCGAGCTCCGCGGACCCGAGCGCGTTGGCGTAGCGACGTTCGATCTTGTCGCGGACCTGGTCGAGGTTGGGGGTGTTGCCACCCGCGGACAGCTCCGACATCGACTGCAGGGAGGCACTGACCTGCTCCTGCATCTTGGCCTGCTCCAGCTGGCTGAGCAGCTTGGTGCGCTCGGCCACCTTCTGCTGCAGCACCATCGCGTTCTGCTCGACGGCCTTCTTGGCCTGCGCGGCGGCCTGCAGCGACTGGTCGTGCAGCCCCTTGAGGTCCTCGACGTTCTGCTCGGCGGTCACCAGCTGCGCGGCGAACGCCTCCGCCGCGTTCTCGTACTCGGTGGCCTTCTGCAGGTCCCCGTTGTTGCGCGCCTGCTCGGACATCTGCAGCGCCTGCCGGGTCGAGCCCTGCAGCTTCTCGATGTCCGCGAGCTGACGGTTCAGCTTCATCTCCAGCTGGCGCTGGTTGCCGATCACCGCCGCGGCCTGCTGCGACAACTGCTGGTGCTGGCGCTGCGCGTCGGCGATGGCCTGCTGGATCTGGACCTTCGGGTCAGCGTTCTCGTCGATCTTCGAATCGAACAACGCCATGAGGTAGCGCCATGCCTTGGTGAACGGATTGGCCATCGCTGCGTAGTGTCCTTCTGCCGATTCGGACGACGGGTCTCGTCTACGGTACCGAACAACGCCCTGGTGCGACCACCGGGCGGCGTTGCCTCGTGATGGGGGCGGCTCAGGCCGCGAGCACGGGCTCCGCGATGGTCCCGGGGGGCGAGACCTCGAGCGCGGCCCTGATGAGGATCTCGCCCAGGGACACGTCGAGCGCGCCGGAGATCGAGGCGAGCAGTTCGCTCGACGCCTCCTTGCGGCCGCGCTCGATCTCCGAGAGGTAGCCGGGGCTCACGCGGGCCGCGTCGGCCACGTCACGCAGGGTCCGACCCGACTCCCCCCGCAGTCCGCGCAGGACCGTCCCCAGGGTCTCGCGCAGCAGAGGCGGACGCCCGGGCTGGTCCGGTCGGGGCAGTGTGGTCATCTGGATGTTCGGCATCACGGGGTATAACGCCTCAGCTCCCGGATTCGTTCCCGGCGTCGTCGTCGCCCCGTCGATCCCCACCGGCGGCGGTGACGAGCAGCCCCAACGCCGCCTCGCACGCCGCGCGGCGGATGGCGGCGCGGTCCCCGGGGAGCGAGAGGGGCACCGACCATGCCGGCCGGCCCGGGACGGACAACCCCACGTACACGGTCCCCACCGGCCGCCCCTCCTGGGTGTCCGGCCCGGCGACGCCGGTCAGCCCCACCCCCACGTCGGCGCCGCAACGCCGGGCCGCGCCCACCGCGAGCGCCCGGGCGGTCTCGGGCGACACGGCGCCGTGCCGGTCGAGGACCTCCGACGGCACGTCGGCGAGCTCGTGCTTGAGCGACGTCGCGTAGACGATCAGCCCCCCGCGCAGCACGGCGCTCGCCCCGGGCACCTCGGCGACCGTCGCGGCGACCAGTCCCGCGGTGAGCGACTCCGCCGTCCCCAGGGTCCACCCGCGCGCCCGGAGCGCGCCGACGGCCGCCCGCGCGGCGGGAGACGGTGCGTCGGATGAGGGCGCGGCGGATGAGGGTGCGGCGTCCACGACGGCCGCCTCAGCTCCGGACGAGGGCGGCTCGCCTGGCCTTGACCAGGTAGTCCACGCCCGTGTAGACGGTCAGCACCACCGCCACGCCCATGACGAGCCATTCGGCCGGCCAGGCCCACTGGGGCAGAGGCAGGACCAGCATGCCCACACCGAGCGTCTGGGTCACCGTCTTGAGCTTGCCGCCCCGGCTCGCGGCCACCACGTAGTCCACCCCGAACAACCGCCAGAGGGTGATCCCCACCTCGCGCACGAGGATCACCACGGTGACCCACCAGAACAGCTCGTCGACCAGCGACAAGGAGATGAGGGCGGCCGAGATGAGCGCCTTGTCGGCGATCGGGTCGGCGATCTTGCCGAAGTCGGTGACCAGTCCGAGCCGCCGGGCGAGGTAGCCGTCGACGTAGTCGGTGAGCATGGCCACGGCGAAGACGACGAACGAGCCGACCCGCCACCACGGCTCCTGGGCGCCGGCGACGAAGAACATCACGACGAACACCGGGACCAGGACGATCCGCAGCACCGTGAGGACGTTCGCGATGTTGAGGACGGGGACGTCGGCGGCGGGTCGCCCGTCCTCGCGCGTGGAAGCAGTCACCCCCACACCTTAGCGAGGGCCGGGCGAATACCCTCGGTACCGGGCGCACCCGCGCCCCGTGCCAGGACCCCCGGGAGAGAGACACCCATGCCGCTGTTCGCCGTCACCTACCGCTACTCGGATGCCCAGACGGAGGCCCGGGAGGCCAACAAGCCGGCCCACCGCGAGTGGCTGGACGCGCAGGTCACCGCCGGCGCCATCCGGTCCGTGGGACCGTTCGTCGACGGGTCCGGGGCGTTGCTGCTCGTGGAGGCCGACGACGACGAGGCGGCGCGATCGCTCGTGAACGACGACCCCCACTGCCTGCGCGGACTGGTCTCGGAGATCACCGTGCGGGAGTGGATGCCCGTGTTCGGGGAGTTCTCCCGGGGCCGTTAGCCGACGGGCGTCTCCGCCGGCGCGTCCAGCTCGGCGGGCTGCTCGCCGGGGTCGTCCTCCGGCGGCGTCCCGCCCTTGATCATCCACAGCACGGACGCCAGCTCCTCCGGCTTGACCAGGACCTCGCGCGCCTTGGACCCCTCCGAGGGGCCGACGATGTCGCGGGACTCCATGAGGTCCATGAGCCGGCCGGCCTTGGCGAAGCCCACCCGCAGCTTGCGCTGGAGCATCGAGGTGGAGCCGAACTGGCTCGAGACCACGAGTTCCACCGCCGCGAGCAGGTCGTCCAGGTCGTCGCCGATGTCGGAGTCGATGTCCTTCTTGCCGTCGTCCTTGGCTGCGGTGATCGACTCGTCGTACTCGGGCTCGGCCTGGTTCTTGGCGTAGTCGACGACCTCGTGGATCTCCTCGTCGGTGATGAACGCGCCCTGCATACGGATGGGCCGCGACGCGCCCATCGGGATGAACAGGCCGTCGCCCATACCGATGAGCTTCTCCGCGCCCGCCTGGTCGAGGATGACCCGCGAGTCGGTCAGCGACGAGGTCGCGAACGCCAGGCGGGAGGGCACATTGGTCTTGATCAGACCGGTCACCACGTCCACCGAGGGACGCTGCGTGGCGAGCACGAGGTGGATGCCGGCCGCGCGCGCCTTCTGGGTGATCCGCACGATCGCGTCCTCGATGTCACGCGGCGCGGTCATCATCAGGTCGGCGAGCTCGTCCACGACGGCGACGATGTACGGGTACGGGCGGTAGACGCGCTCGCTGCCGGGCGGCGTCGTGATGGCCCCGGACTTGACGCGCTCGTTGAAATCCGTGATGTGGCGCACGCGGGTGGACTTCATGTCCTGGTACCGCTGCTCCATCTCCTCGACGAGCCACGCCAGTGCCGCGGCCGCCTTCTTGGGCTGCGTGATGATCGGCGTGATGAGGTGCGGGATGCCCTCGTACGGGGTCAGCTCGACCATCTTGGGGTCGATGAGGATGAGCCGGACCTCGTCCGGGGTCGCACGGGTCAGCAGGGACACCAGCATCGAGTTGACGAAGCTGGACTTACCCGAGCCGGTCGACCCGGCGACCAACAGGTGCGGCATCTTGGCCAGGTCGGCGGTGACGAAGTCGCCCTCGATGTCCTTGCCGAGGCCGATGAGCATCGGGTTGTGCTTGCCGGCGGTCTTGGGGTCGGTGAGGACGTCCGCGAGCCGCACCAGCTCGCGGTCGAGGTTGGGCACCTCGATGCCGACCGCGGACTTGCCCGGGATGGGCGCGAGGAGCCGCACGTTGTCCGTGGCCACCGCGTAGGCGATGTTGCGGTGCAGCGCGGTGATCTTCTCGACCTTGACGCCCGGGCCGAGCTCGACCTCGTAGCGGGTCACCGTCGGGCCGCGGGTGAAGCCGGTGACCGCGGCATCGATCTTGAACTGCTCGAGGACGCCCTGGATGGCCTCGATCATCTGGTCGTTGGACTCGCTGCGCGCCTTGGGGGGATCGCCCGCGGTGAGCAGGGTGACCGGCGGCAGGGAATAGTCGACGCCGCTGAGCAGCTGGGTCTGCGAGTCGAGCCGCTCGGTGTCGCTCTCGACCTCGGCGGCCGTGTGGGTCGACGGGGTGTTGGTCTGCGGCACCGTGGTGCTGTCCACCACCGGTGTCGGCGTCGCGGCCGCCCGCTGTGCGGCCCGGGCGGGGGCGGCGGCGCGCGCCTGACCGGCGCGAGCGGGCTCCGCGGCGGCGACGCCGTCCTCGGCGGGCTCCTCGCCGACCGGCAGGACCTCGGTGCGGCGCGGCGCCCGACGGGTGCGTGTCGGCGCCGGGGCGTCGTCGAGCCCGGTGGCCGGTTCGTCGGGTATGTCCGTTCCCGGGGCGTCGCGCTGCGGTGCGGCCGTGCGGGAGGCGCGCGGCATCTCGACCGTCTCGCCCGTGGTGGGCGTGTCCGACCAGGCCGCCACGCGCCGACGGGAGCTGCGCCGGGACGCGGCGTGACCGGGGTCCTCGTGCGCCGTGGTCTCGGCGATCGGGTACGCGGTGGTGGCCTCGTCGTCCCAGTCCTCGGCCATCTCGTCGTAGTCGTGGTCGACGATGTCGCCGCTACCGTCCCACCCGAAGAAGCCCCGGACGATCCCCGGGATCTCGCGGGCGGGGCGACCCACGATCACCAGGAGCCCGAACGCGACGAGGAGCACGAGAAGCGGGCCCGCGACGAAGACCGATAGTCCGGCTTCGAGCGTCCCCCCGACGATGCGACCGAGAACCCCGGCGCCGGAGCGCACGCCCTCGGGATCCGTCGGCGAGCCCGACCCCAGATGCCACAACCCGAGTACGCCGAGCGCGGTCACGGTCGCGCCGACGAGCCAGCGCGAGTGCACGTCCGGACGCGGCTCGCGTGCCATGACGAGCACGCCCCAGCCACCGAGCAGCAGGGGCAGCAGGGCGCCGGGGGTGCCAACTACCGTGCGGATGCCGGTATCGATCCACTCCCCCACCGGACCCGCCGCACCGAACCAGACCGCGCCGGCGAAGACGATGGCGACGCCGATGAGGATGAGCCCGAGACCGTCACGTCGGTGCGGAGGGACCACCCTGTCGTCGTCGTGGTCCCCACCCCGCAGGCCACGGACACCGTGGCCGACGCCCTTGGCCATCGCGGACCACCCACCACGCAATCCACGCCCCACGGCGCCGAACGCGCCGGACGTCCGCTCGGGCGCGGCCGGGGTCTGCCGTGCGTGACCGCGCGAGCCCTTCTTGGGCGTGGAGACCACCGCACCCCGGCGGGATCCGCCGCCCCGGGACGACGACGGGGTGGACGCGGTGGACCGCTTCGCTCCTGACGTCGAGGCCGGACGTCGGCCGCCGGGGGCACGGGTGGATCGCGCGCTCGAGGTGGATGCCATGACCGTCACTCTATCGTCTCAGGCAACACAGGTAACAGGAGCCACACGGGCCGGGGGCGGTTCAGAGGCCGCGTGGCACGGCCCGGAGCGCGTCGATCCCCCGCTGTGCACCGGAGATGTCGATCTCGACCTCGTCGCGCCCGAACGCCCACAGCAGCATCTCGACCGGATCGGCCGAGACGCTCACCAACGGCGCCAGGGCGGCCCCGGTCGACACCGGCGAGATCCGGGGCGAACCGACGTCCCCGGGGGCGCGCAGGTCGACGCGGGCCCGGACCTTGCGGAGGAAGGTCCGGGCCACCGTGGTGGCCAGCGACCAGACCCGTTCGAGGTCCTCGACGGGGAAGTCGCGGGGGGTCCAGCCGGCGGACCCGCGGCGTACGTCCTCGTGGTGCACCAGGTACTCGGCCGTGTTGGCCACGCGGTCGGCGTAGCGCAGGGGCGAGTACCAGGGTGCCCCCGCCGCGATGGTGGCGAGGAGCTCGTCCCACGGTCGCTCGGCCTCGCGGAGCCTGATCTGCTCGAGCCGGTCCGCGAACGCCGGGACGACGACCCCGGCCGCCGCGTCGGGCCGCCCCTCCCGCACGATGAGATGGGCGGCCAGGTCCCGGGTGGTCCACCCCTCGCACAGCGTCGGGGCGTCCGGCCCCACGGCGCGCATCGTCTCCACGAGAGCGCTCCGCTCCCGCTGGGCCAGACTGGGACGGTCGGGACGCACGGACTCAGACCTCGGCGACGGCGGAGGTGATGACGGTCGGCACGATCATCGGCTTACGGCGCCACCTGTCCGACACCCAGCGGCCCACGGTGCGCCGCACCGCCTGGGCGATCCGGTACGGATCCGTCTCGCCCTCGCCCGCGAGGTCCCACAGGGCGTTCTCCACCAGCTCGACGACCGGTGCCAGTGCCCCCGGCTCGTCGGTGAAGCCCTTGGCGATGATCTGCGGCTTGCTCACCGGTCGGCCGGTGCGCGGGTCCACCACGACGGTGGCCACGATGAAACCGTCCTCGCTCAGGGCGGTGCGGTCGGCGAGGACGGTGTCGCCGACATCGCCGGTCGACAGGCCGTCGACGTAGAGGTTGCCGACGGGGATCTGTCCCACCACGGAGGCCTTGCCGTCGACCAGTTCGACGACGACGCCGTTCTGTGCGAGCACCACGTTCTTCTCGGGAACCCCGGTGGCCACCGCGAGCGCCTTGTTGGCACGGAGGTGACGCCACTCGCCGTGGACCGGCATGGCGTTCTTCGGGCGGACGGCGTTGTAGATGAAGAGCAACTCGCCGGAGTAGCCGTGACCCGAGACGTGGATGTCGGCCTCGCGGCTCGTGACCACGTTCACGCCCATCTGCGACAGGCCGTTCTGGACCCCGTAGACGGACTCCTCGTTGCCCGGGACGACCGAGGAGGAGAACAGGACGGTGTCACCCTCGGAGAGGTTGATCTGCCGGTGCTCGCGGCGGGCCATCCGGGACAGTCCGGCCATCGCCTCGCCCTGCGTACCGGTGGTCATCACCAGAACCTTCTCGGAGGGGAGCTTCGCGGCGGTGTCCATGTCCACCAGGACCCGGTCGGGATCGGTGAGCAGCCCCATCTCGAGGGCGATCTCCATGTTGCGGAGCATCGACCGTCCGGTCAGCGCGACCTTGCGGCCGGTGGCCGCGGCCGCGTCGACGACGGACTGGACGCGGTAGACGTTGGAGGCGAAGCAGGCCACCACCACGAGCTGGCGCGCGTCGGCGATGAGCCGCTGCAGGGCCGGCCGGACGCCGGACTCCGACGGGCTGATCCCCGGGGTCGTGGCGTTCGTGGAGTCAAGCAGCAGGAGGTCGATCCCCTCGTCGCCGAACCTCGACATCTTGGGCAGGTCGGTGGGGCGCTTGTCGGTCGGGAGCTGGTCGAGCTTGATGTCGCCTGACATCATCACCGTGTTGTCGCCGGCCTTGATGACCACGCCCAGGCACTCCGGGATCGAGTGGTTGACGTCGAAGTAGCGGACCTGGAACTTGCCGAGGTCACTGACGCTGGACTCGTCGACGGTCCGGAACACGGGCTTGATCCGGTGCTCCTGGCACTTCGCCGCCACCAGCGCCAGGGTGAACCTGGAACCCACCACGGGGATGTCCGGGCGCAGCTTGAGCAGGAACGGGATGGCCCCGATGTGATCCTCGTGCGCGTGCGTGAGAACGAGCGCCTCGACCTGGTCCAGGCGGTCCTCGATGTGTCCGAAGTCGGGCAGGATCAGGTCCACGCCGGGCTCGGTGGAGCTCGGGAACAGCACGCCGCAGTCCACGATGAGCAGCTTCGAGTCGTACTCGAAGACCGTCATGTTGCGCCCGATCTCCGAGATGCCGCCGAGCGCCACGATGCGCAGGGCGCCCTTGCGGGGCTTCGGGGGGCTGGGCATGCGCACGGTCATGTCGCCGCCCTGCATGGTCTTGACGCCGCCGAACTCGGCGGTCGAGGTGTCCCCGCGACCGCGCCCACGGCCGCGTCCGCCCCGGCCCCGGCCACCGTTCTGGCCGCCTGCGTCCTGACCCCCGCCGTTCTGTCCGCCGGACTTCTGGCCGCCGCCGTTCTGGGCGCCGGCCTTCTGACCGCCGCCGTTTCCGTTCTGGGCGCCGTCCTGACCGCCCGAGGCGCGGCCGCGCCCACGGGAACCCCCGCGGGAGGAGTCCTGCCGCGACCGACCCTGATCAGCCTTCTGGTCGCTCGCGCCGTTCTCGGACCCGCCGGTGTCGGCCTTGCTCTGGCCGCCCCGCTGCCCCTGGTCCTGCTTGTTCTTGTCCTGCTGGCCCTTCTCACGTCCGGCCCGGGACGGTGCCGACTCCGCGGCGGGCGCCTCGGCGGCCGGGGTCGGCTCGGTGAACTGCACCGCGGTGGCCGGTGCCGGCTCGCCCGAGGGGCGACCCGCGGCGCGGCGTGTACGACCGCGTCCGCGGCCGGTGGAGGAAGATTCCGTCATCTGGTGACTCCTGCTCTGAGCAGTAGCGCCTTCAGCGCCTCTGTCTGCTCGTCGGTGGGTGGTAACTGCGGGAGTCGCGGCACTCCGGCCGGGACCCCGAGAAGTTCTAGTGCTGCTTTGGACATCGACACGCCGCCGAGCGCCCGCTGGGCGTCGAAGAGCGGGAGGAGTCCGAGGTTGATACGGCGCGCCGTCTCGATGTCGCCCGACAGGAACGCGCGCCGCATCTCGACCAGCCGCGGTGCGGCCACGTGGCCGATCACGCTGACGAAACCGGTCGCGCCGACCGCCAACCACGGGAGGTTGAGCTGATCGTCGCCCGAGTAGTAGACGAGATCGCAGTGCGACATGACGGTGATCGCGTCGTGGAAGTCACCCTTCGCGTCCTTGACCGCCACGATGTTCGGGTGGGCGGACAGTCCGATCAGGGTCTCCGCCTGGATCGGGACCACCGATCGCGGGGGGATGTCGTAGAGCATCACCGGTCGGTCTGTCGCGTCGGCGATGGTGCGGAAGTGGGCGTCCAGGCCCGCCTGGGTGGGCTTGGAGTAGTACGGGGTCACGACGAGCAGCCCGTGCGCCCCGGAGGCGGCGGCCTGACGGGCCGCGTGCACGGAGTGCGCCGTGTCGTAGGTCCCGACGCCCGCGACGATCGTCGCCCTGTCCCCCACCGTGGCGAGAACGGTCTCGAGGACCGCGATCTTCTCCGCGTCGGTGGTGGTGGGCGACTCGCCCGTGGTCCCGGACACGACGAGACCGTCACAACCGGAGTCCACGAGATGTCGCGCGACACGTGCGACGGCGTTCAGATCGACGTAACCGTCGGCTCCGAACGGGGTCACCATCGCCGTGACGACCGTGCCGAACGGCGCCGGGCGCCCTGGTTCGACGGGGGTCGGGCCGCTACCGGCCGCGGTCGGCCCCCCGGTGGTCACGTGTGTCATGGTCTTCCAGGGTACCCGCAGCGGTCGGCGTATCCCGATTCCGGCCCGACAGGCGGGGTCATCCCTCGAGGACGTAGGGACTGACCGCGATCTCCGACCCGTCCTCGAGGGTGGCGATCTCGAAGTCCGAGAACACGGCCGGCGCGGCGTCGCGGAGCTGCCGGAGCACGTCGATCGCCAGCCCGCGGATCTCGGTGTCGGCGTGCTCGGTGGCGCGCATCCCGATGAAGTGTCGCCACGACCGGTAGTTCCCCGTGACGACGATCCGCGTCTCGGTGGCATTGGGCAACACCGACCTCGCGGCCTGCCGGGCCTGCTTGTGCCGCAGCATCGGATTGGGCACGTCCGCGAACCGCTCTTCGAGCTTGGCCAGCATCTCCGCGTAGGCGTCGCGGGAGGCGTCGGTCGCCCGACGGAAGATCTCGACGAGCTCGGGGTCGTCGGCGATCGCCGGGGGTGGCACGACCTTCGAGTCGTGTTCGGGCACGAACCTCTGCGAGAGCTGGCTGTAGGAGAAGTGCCGGTGCCGGATGAGCTCGTGCGTGCAGGACCGGGAGATCCCGGTGATGTAGAAGCTCACGCTGGCGTGCTCGAAGACGGACAGGTGCCCCACCTCGAGGATGTGCCGTAGATACCCGGCGTTGGTCGCGGTGCGGGGGTTGGGTTTGTCCCAGCTCTGGTAACAGGCCCGACCCGCGAACTCCGCCAGGGCTGAGCCGCCGTCCGCGTCGGTCTCCCAGCCGACCTCGTCGGGCGGTATGAACTCGGTGTGCGCGACCATTCGGACCTGCCGCCGGACGAGCTCGGACATGGTGGGACTCCTCTGAGGTGACGTGGTGTGCCCGGCGGTTCAGCTGAGCAGGTGGGCGGCGACGGTGGCCGCGACCTCGGCCACGGTGTCGAGGTCGTCGCGCGAGGGTTCGCCGGTCAGTCGCACCGCCGGGGCCACGGCCCGCAGGTCCCAGCCCGTGGCGATGCGTTCGACGGAGGTGACCGCACCGGCGGTGTCGTTGTCGCCGTGGACACACAGGGCGTACGGCCGCCCGGCGACCGCGCCCTCGCAGGTGTAGTAGGTGCGGTCGAAGAAGTGCTTGAGTGCTCCGGACATGTAGCCGAAGTTGGCGGGGGTCACCAGGACGTATCCGTCGGCCCGCAGGACGTGGTCGTCGGTCGTGGCCAGGGCCGGCACCGACTCCACCGTGACCTGATCCAGTTCCGGGTGGGCGAGGCCGTTCTCCACCGCCTCCAGGATGCGCCGCAGGCGGGGTGACGGCGCGTGGTGGACGACCAGCACGGTGCTCATCGCGGGTTCTTCCCGGCCGCCAGTTCGGCGTCGTGCAGCTCGATCGCCACCCGCATCGCCTCCCTGGCCCGCGCACGGTCCCCGGCGTGGTCGTAGGCGCGCGCGAGCCGGTAGTTCGTCCGCCAGTCGTCGGGGGCCGCCTGGTATTCCGCGCTGACCCGGTCGAACAGCCCGTCGGCGGCGTGGTGCTCGAGCCGGCCGGAGGGGCGCCGGTCGAGACCGGTCAGGTCGAGCTCGATCCCCGCGGCGGCGGCCGCGGCCGAGATGCGCTGCAACTCCAGACCGTTGCGCACGATCGCCCACGTCGCCCAGGCCCCGACGACCGCGAGGAGGAGGATCCCCACGCCGAGCCCCCGCACCGCGAGATGCTCGGACGCGCGGAGCATGGACCACCCGAGGTAGAGCAGGTACAGGAAGGCCACGACCAGGCCCGCGGCGGTGAGGGCCATGACCAGCGGCTTGACGATTCTGTCCACCGTGGGCGTCCTACAGGTCCATGAAGGCGTCGAGGCCCACGGTCAGCCCCGGGGAGGCGGCGATCGAGCGGACGCCCAGCAGCACGCCGGGGGCGAACGAGGACCGGTCCAGCGAGTCGTGACGGATCGTCAGGGTCTCGCCCTGGGTGCCGAGGAGCACCTCCTGGTGCGCCACCAGACCGGTGACGCGCACGGAGTGCACCCGGACCCCGTCGACGTCGGCCCCGCGGGCGCCGTCCAGGCAGGTCGAGGTGGCGTCCGGCGAGGCACCCAGGCCGGCCTCGGCGCGGGCGGCGCCCATCATCGCGGCGGTCCGGTGGGCGGTGCCCGACGGGGCGTCCGCCTTGTTCGGGTGGTGCAGTTCGACGATCTCGGCGGACGGGAAGTACCGGGCGGCCTGGACGGCGAACTTCATCATGAGGATCGCGCCGATCGCGAAGTTGGGTGCCACGAGCACACCCGTGCGCGGGCTCTCCGCGAGCCACCCGCGGAGGGTGTCGAGGCGGGCGTCGGTGAACCCGGTGGTGCCCACGACGGCGTGGATGCCGTTCGTGATGCAGAACTCGAGGTTGTCCATCACCACGTCGGGGTGGGTGAAGTCCACGACGACCTCGGCCCCG
This sequence comes from Dietzia sp. CH92, assembly GCF_032248695.1. Lineage (NCBI taxonomy): Bacteria > Bacillati > Actinomycetota > Actinomycetes > Mycobacteriales > Dietziaceae > Dietzia > Dietzia sp. CH92. The sequence continues at coordinate 321,670 of NZ_JAVHXC010000001.1, forward strand.
GCGTCGACGAGGGTGCCGAGCGGATCGCCCTGGTCCACCTCGGCGACGAGTTCCATGTCCTCGGCCGCGCGAACGGCCTCGCAGATCGCCGAGCCCACCTTGCCCCGTGCGCCGAGTACCCCGACCTTGGTCACCGTCATCGTCTCCTCCGTGGTCATCGTCGATCCCTTCCCAGACTATCCGGCGAGGCGCGCGAGCAATCCCGCAGCGCCGCCGTCCGGCATGCCGGGCCCCACCGCCGCCAGGCACCAGGGCGCGGACTCGCGCTCCCAGTAGGCGACGACCTCGTCCGACGTGACCCTCCGCAGCCGGGACACGGACTCGTCGACGCTGACGACCTCGTCGCGGTCGAGCAGGTGGCGGCCGATGCGGGTCATCCGGGACAGGGGGTCGTCCAGCCCGAGCCGGATCGATCCCGTGAGGTGTCCGATCGCCCGGGAGACCTCGTCGGCGGTCGGGACGCCGACACGCATCCCCTCGACGACCTCGCCGAGTTCGCCGACCAGAGACCCCACCCGTTCGACGGGGCAGCCCGCGACCACGGTGAGCAGACCGGTGGGACGGAACTGGTCCATCCCCGCGTACACGGTGTAGGCCAGACCGAGTTCCTCGCGGATCCGCTGGAACAGTCGCGAGCTGAGCCCCCCGCCGAGCACCGCCGTCGCGACCTGGGCGGCCGCGCGGTCGGCGTGTGAGCGCGCCGGGGTCCGGCGGGCCAGGGCGAACAGCGCCTGCTCGGAGTCGTCGTCCTCACCGACCAGGACGGGAGCGGTCGCCCACCCCGGATCCCGGGGGGCGGGGGCGGTCGCGGAGCGGTCCGCCGGGTGGGCAAGACTCCTCGCCACGGCCACCGGCAGCGGCCCGGAGGCGATCCGGGCGACCACCGCGTCGTGGTCGACGCGCCCCGCGGCGGCCACCACGATGTCGCCGGAGCCGAGGATGCGGCGGTGGAAGGCGCGGAGCGTGTCGGAGTCCAGCTCGCCGACGGAGTCCTCGGTGCCGATCACCGGCCGCGCGAGCGGATCCCGGCCGAGGACGGCGGTGGCCACGAGTTCGCAGGCGAGGTCCTCGGGGTCGTCGGCCCGCCCGGCGAGTTCGTCCAGCACCACGTCGCGTTCCACCTCGACGTCCGCCGGGTCGCAGGAGCCGTTGGCGACCACGTCGACGAGGACGTCGACGGCGGTGTCGAGCCCCTCCGCGGGGACCTGGACGTGGTAGCAGGTGTGCTCGCGCCCGGTGTAGGCGTTGAGGTCGCCGCCCAGCAGGTCGATCCGCTCGGACAGCTCGCGACCGGTGGCCGTGGAGGTGCGTTTGAACAACACGTGTTCGAGGAAGTGGGCGGCGCCGTGCTCCCGGGGTCCCTCGTCCGCGGACCCGGCGCCGATCCAGATGCCCACCGCGGCGGTGTGGCACCACGGCAGCTCCTCGGTGACCACCCGGATGCCCGGGATCGTGCGGTCGACACGGATCATCGGGTTCACGCCACTCCACTCTCGGTCTGCTGCGCCGGGCCCGGCGTCACCGGGCGCGCTGTGCTCGAACGGTCGAGGCACGCACCCCCCGCGGGGAGTGCGTGCCTCGACGGGTGCCCGGGCCCCCTCGGGGCCGGGCGCGGGATCAGTCGTCGGTACCGGCGGCCTCGGAGCCGGTCTCGGCGTCCTCGCCCACCGGGACGAGGCTGATCTTGCCGCGGTTGTCGATGTCGACGATCTCGACCTGCATCTTGTCGCCCACGTTGACGACGTCCTCCACCTTGCCGACGCGCTTGCCGCCGCCGAGCTTGGAGATGTGGACCAGGCCGTCACGACCGGGCAGGAGCGACAGGAACGCGCCGAAGGGCGCGGTCTTCACGACGGTGCCGAGGAAGCGCTCCCCGACCTTGGGCAGCTGCGGGTTGGCGATGGCGTTGATCTTGTCGATCGCGGCCTGGGCCGATTCGCCGTCGGTGGCGCCGATGTACACGGTGCCGTCGTCCTCGATCGAGACGGACGCGCCGGTCTCCTCGGTGATCGAGTTGATCATCTTGCCCTTGGGCCCGATGACCTCGCCGATCTTGTCGACCGGCACCTTGATGGCGATGATGCGCGGGGCGAACGGGCTCAGCTCGTCGGGCTCGTCGATCGCCTCGGCCATCACGTCGAGGATGGTCAGGCGGGCCTCACGGGCCTGGGTGAGGGCACCGGCCAGGACGTGGGACGGGATGCCGTCGAGCTTGGTGTCCAGTTGGAGGGCGGTGACGAACATCCCGGTTCCGGCGACCTTGAAGTCCATGTCGCCGAACGCGTCCTCGGCGCCGAGGATGTCGGTGAGCGCCACGTAGCGGGTCTCGCCGTCGACCTCGTCGGAGACCAGACCCATCGCGATGCCGGCCACGGGGGCCTTGAGCGGCACACCGGCGTTGAGCAGCGACAGGGTCGACGCACACACCGAGCCCATCGAGGTGGACCCGTTGGAGCCGAGCGCCTCGGAGACCTGGCGGATGGCGTACGGGAACTCCTCGACGGTGGGCAGCACCGGCATCAGCGCGCGCTCGGCGAGGGCGCCGTGGCCGATCTCGCGGCGCTTGGGCGAGCCCACGCGGCCGGTCTCGCCGGTGGAGTACGGCGGGAAGTTGTAGTGGTGCATGTAGCGCTTGCTGGTCTCTGGCCCGAGCGAGTCGATCTGCTGGGCCATCTTGACCATGTCGAGCGTCGTGACGCCCATGATCTGGGTCTCGCCGCGCTCGAACAGGGCCGAACCGTGGGCGCGCGGGATGACCTCGACCTCGGCGGAGAGCGCGCGGATGTCGCGCACGCCGCGGCCGTCGATCCGGAAGTGGTCGGTGAGGATCCGCTGGCGGACGATCTTCTTGGTCAGCGACTTGAACGCGGCACCGATCTCGCCGAGACGGTCGGCGAACCGCTCGCTCAGCTCGTCGAGCACCGACGCCTTGAGCTCGTCGGTCGCGACCTCGCGCTCCTGCTTGTCGGCGATGCGCATGATCTCCGAGAGCTTGCCCTCCGCGACCTCGGCGACGGCGGCGTAGGCGTCGTCGGCGTAGGGCGGGAACAGCGGGAACTCGCGCGGGGTCCCGGGCGCGGCGGTGGCCAGCGCCTGCTGGGCGGCGCACAGCTCCGCGATGAAGGGCTTGGCGGCCTCGAGGCCCTGCGCCACGACCTCCTCGGTGGGCGCCTGCGCGCCCCCGGCGACCTTCTCGATGACGTTGTCGGTGGCCTCGGCCTCGACCATCATGATCGCGACGTCGGAGTCCGCGCCCGAGCCGACGACGCGACCGGCGACGACCATGTCGAACACGGCGTCCTCCAGCTGCTCGACCGTCGGGAAGGCGACCCACTGGCCGGCCGGGTCGGCGGCCGTGGGGATGAGGGCCACGCGCACGCCGCCGACGGGGCCCGAGAAGGGCAGCCCGGACAGCTGGGTGGAGGCGGACGCGGCGTTGATGGCCACCACGTCGTAGAGATCCTTGGGATCGAGGCTCATGACGGTCACGACGACCTGGACCTCGTTGCGGACTCCGTCCGCGAAGGTCGGGCGCAGCGGCCGGTCGATGAGACGGCAGGTGAGGATCGCGTCCGTGCTGGGGCGGCCCTCGCGGCGGAAGAACGAGCCGGGGATGCGGCCGGCGGCGTACATCCGCTCCTCGACGTCCACCGTCAGGGGGAAGAAGTCGAAGTGGTCCTTGGGGTGCTTGCCCGCGGTGGTGGCGGACAGCAGCATCGTGTCGTCGTCGAGGTAGGCGACGACCGAGCCGGCGGCCTGCTTGGCCAACCGACCGGTCTCGAAGCGGACCTCGCGGCGACCGAAGTCGCCGTTGTCGATGGTCGCGACGGATTCGAAGACGCCGTCCTCGATCTCGACGGCCGTGATCTGTGACATGTGTTTCCTGTCGTATCGGGGGTGATGGGGCCGCGCGGCGGATCCGAGTCCGCCGGGGCCGCCGGTCACGTGTCAAGGGGGTCCCGGTACGACCTCGGTCTTCGATCGAAGCGGCCGGAACGGTGCCCACGAGGCTCTGACGACCCTCGTGGGTCGGGTTCCGGCGGCCACTACCGAGGACCGCCAATCGGACCTGTCGACCACCCCGGCACGTGCGCACCGGCTGGACGTCAGGCTATCAGGGATGAACGCCCGGGTCACCGGGGCTCGCGGGCGCCGCCCCCCGACGCGAGGGAGACCGGGCCGGCCACAAATGAACGATCCCCGCCGCGGCGTGCGGGGCGGGGATCGTCGTGGGGCCTGTCGGCCGGCGTCAGCGGCGCAGGCCGAGGCGCTCGATCAGCGAACGGTAGCGCGCGATGTCGACCTTGGCGATGTACTTGAGCAGGCGGCGACGACGACCGACCAGCAGCAGCAGGCCACGACGCGAGTGGTGGTCGTGCTGGTGGGTCTTGAGGTGCTCGGTCAGCTGCTGGATGCGCCGGGTGAGCAGCGCGATCTGGGCCTCGGGGGAACCGGTGTCGGTCTCGTGGATCCCGTACTCGGCCAGAACTGCCTTCTTCTCTTCGGTGCTCAGCGCCATGATGACTCCTGGTTGTTCCAGTCCGCGGAAAATGTGTGGCCACCGCCGCCGCGGACCGCAGCAGGGCCGACAGAGGACGTTACCAGCCACCGGGCCGGCGCCCCAATCACGGCGCTCAGGCGTCGAGCACGTCCCGGGCCCGCCGGACGTCCCGGTCCATGGCGACGAGCAGCTCGTCGACGGAGCTGAACTTCTCCATGTCGCGGACGTGGTCGACGAAGTCGACGGCGGCGATCCGGCCGTACAGGTCGGCCGACTCGTCCAGCACGAACGCCTCGACGCTGCGGGCGGCGTCCCCGAAGGTCGGGTTGGTGCCCACCGAGATCGCGGCGGCGTAGCGGCGGCCGGGGACGATCGAACCGTCGACCGCCCCGTCGTCGAGAACGGTGAACCAGCCCGCGTACACGCCGTCGGCGGGCACCGCGGTGTGCTCGGGCAGGTCGAGGTTGGCGGTCGGGTACCCGAGGTCGCGTCCCCCGCGCCCGGCGCCGTGGACCACGACCCCCGAGACACGGTGGGGACGGCCGAGGATCTCGGCTGCTCCGGCCACGTCGGAGGAGGCGAGCAGGCCGCGGATGCGGGAGGAGGAGACGGTCTCGCCACCCGCCTCGAGGAGGTCGACGACCTCGCAGGCGATCCCCCGCTCGGCACACAGCTCCCGCATCGTCGCGGGTGTGCCGGCGGCGCGGCGCCCGAACGTGAAGTTGCTGCCGATGGTCACCGCGCGCGCGTCGAGCCCGGAGACCAGTACTCGGTCCACGAACTCGTCGGGCTCCCAGGAGGCCATCTCGCGGTCGAAGGGCAGGGCGAAGACCGCCTCGATCCCGAACCCGGCCGCGAGCTCGGCGCGGCGTTCGAGGGGGGTGAGGACGGTGGGGTGGGTCCCGGGCCGCACCACCTCGACGGGGTGGGGGTCGAAGGTCACGAGCACCGGGCTCGCACCGAGGCCCCGGCCGGCGTCCACCGCGCGGTCCACGAGACTGCGGTGACCCCGGTGGAGTCCGTCGAACACCCCGAGTGCGACGGAACTCCCGCCGTCGGGGATCACGATCTCGTCGAACGTCCGCCACAGCTGCACGGCGACCACCTTACGCGCGGCGTTCACAGCCCCGCCGGGCGCATGACCACGACGGGAGCGGCGCGCCGTCCCGACTCCGCCACGAGTGCGGCGACGCGACCGTCGGGTCCCACGGCCGCGACGACGCCGGTGTCACCGCGGGCCTCGAGCCAGCGGCCGTGTCTCAGCCCCTCGGCCGCGTCCCCGTCGATGTCGCGGCGCGGGAACGCGGCCAGGGCGGCGGCGTCGAGGTCGAGCGACAGGGTGGGCGCGGCCTCGAGTTCCGGGAGGGTGCGGGCGACGTCGAGCCCGAACGGGCCGACGTGGGTGCGTCGCAGCGCCGTGAGATGACCCCCCACGCCGAGCGCGGCGCCGAGGTCGCGGGCGAGGGCGCGGATGTAGGTGCCGGTCGAACAGTCGACGACGACGACGAGGTCGATCACCGCACCGGCGCGGACCCGCTCGAGCACGTCGAACCGGGTGACGGTGACCCGCCGTGACCGGAGCTCGACCTCCTCCCCCGCCCGCACCCTGTCGTAGGCCCGCCTCCCGTCGACCTTGATCGCGCTGACCGCCGACGGGACCTGGTCGATCTCCCCCGTCAGGTCGGCCACGGCGGCGTCGATCGCGGCGTCCGTCACCGCAGAGGCGTCCACCGTCGCGGTGATCTCTCCCTCCGCGTCGTCGGTCGTGGTGCTCACGCCGAGGCGGATGGTCGCCTCGTAGGACTTGGTCTCCAGGGCGAGCAGCCCGAGCATCTTGGTGGCGCGCTCGACCCCCACCACGAGCACGCCCGTGGCCATGGGGTCGAGGGTGCCGGCGTGGCCGACCTTCCGGGTGCCGAAGAACCGCCGCAGTCGGGCGACGACGTCGTGGCTGCTCATCCCCCCGGGCTTGTCGACGACCACCAGGCCGGGCTCGGGGGCGGGACGGGGATCGGGTCTGCGCGGCGTCACGAGCCCACGCTAGCGACCCCGGCCGGTCGCAGCACGATCGCCGAGGCCACGTGGGCGCCCCGGACGGCCCAGCGGCCGCGGAACTCGACCGCGTCCGGCCCGCCGTCGACCGTCCGCCCGTCGACGAGGATCCGGGACACGAGGGAGCCGCGGACCACCCCGTCGTCGTCGACCCCGTCGTCGGCGCGCATCCCGTCGCCGACGTCGCCGTCGGGCACCAGGGTGATGTGCGCGTCGTCGAACCCCAGCCACCGGTGGGTCAGGGGGAACCAGGCCTTGTACGTGGCCTCCTTCGCGGTGAACAACAGCGCGTCCCACGCCACCGACGGCGCCTCCGCGCGAGCGGCGCGCACCCACGCCGCCTCCTGCGGCAGCGACACCGCCTCGAGCACCCCGTCGGCGAGCGGCGCGTGCCGCTCCACGTCGAGTCCCACCGACCGCACCCGATCGGCCCGGGCCAGCGCGGCCGCGCGCAGACCGTCGGTGTGCGTCAGCGTGCCCACCAGCCCGGGAGGCCACACGGGCACGCCTCGCGCGCCCCGCAACACCGGACTTGCCGGCACCCCCAGCCGTGCCATCGCCTCCCGTGCGCACGCCCGCGCCCCGGCGAAGTCGAGCCGCCGCCGCTCCACGGCCGCGCCGATCTGCTCGACCTCCACCGGGAACAACGACGCCAGGAGGGCGGCGTCGTCCAGACCCAGTTCGGCGTCGGTCACCACGGCCACGTCCCCGGGGAACAGATCCGCGATCACCGCGCCTCCTCCAGATCCGGAGCCGGGTCGTCGGGCCCGGCGAGGCGGGGCGTGCCGTCGTCCCCGCGCACCCACCGCACCTGGGGGGCCTGCGGCGCGGGCAGGATCTGCCGGGTCAGCGGCTCGGGACGACCCCGTGCCCCCCACTCCCGCGGGTACCCCAGCGAGACCTCCTCGAACCGGACGCCGTCGTGCACGGTCGTGCGCGGGATGTGCAGGTGCCCGTAGACGCACGCCGTCGCCCGGTAGCGACGGTGCCAGTCGGCCGTCTGCGCGGTCCCGCACCACATCGCGAAGTCCGGGTGGCGCAGGACGCGGGTCGGCTCCCGCACCAGAGGCCAGTGGTTGACGAGGACCGTGGGGTGGGCCGGGTCCAGCCGCCCCAGCCGGGTGGTGGTGGCGACCAGACGCTCCCTGCACCACGCCACGGCGTCGCCGTACGGGCCCGGGTCGATGAGGAACTCGTCGGACGCCACCACCCTCCGCTCGCGCGCACCGGCCAGCGCCTCGGCCCGGCCCTGCCCCGCCACGGGGGTCCAGCTGTAGTCGTAGAAGAGGAACATCGGCACCACCCACGCCGGCCCTCCGAGTCCGGTCCACAGGGGGTAGGGGTCCTCGGGGGTGTCCACCCCGATCCCGCGGCACGACTCCACCAGCCGGTCGTACTTGGTCGTCGAGGTGATGCCCTCGTCGTCGCGGCCGATCCACAGTTCGTGGTTACCGGGCGCCCAGATGACGCGCTCGAACCGCCGGGCCAGCCGTTCCAGGGCGTCGACCACCTGCTCGACCCGCTCCGCGACGTCGCCGGCCACGATGAGCCAGTCGCCCGGGTGCGCGGGCTGCAGGTCGTCCACCACGTGGGCGTTCCCCCGGTGCCCGACGTGCAGGTCGGACACCGCCCGCAGGGTCGGCCCCGGCGCCTCGGCGGTCACCCGGAGGCCTCCGGACGCCGGGCGCCGAGGACCATCCACCGGTCCCCGCGCACCCGTATCGCGACGGCGACGAGCCGCATCCCGACGAAGACGCCCATCCCCCACCAGATGCCCGTCAGACCCCAGCCGTGGTGACGGGTGGCGAGCAGCACGGGCAGGAAGCCGAACAGCGCGGCGATGACGGTGCTCGTGCGCAGGAAGGCCGCGTCCCCGGCGCCCAGCAGGACGCCGTCGAGACCGAACACCACCGCCGCCGGGAGGACGACGATCGCCATGCCGATCAGCGCCACCACCAGCCGGTCCGCGACACCCGCGTCCCCGGCCAGCAAGAGCGCGAGGGGGTCGCGGAAGATCACCGTGAGCAGGGCGAGGGCGACCCCCAGACCCAGCGACCAGACGACCACGGCCCGGGCCAGCGCCCGCCCGTGCGCCGCGAGCCCGGCGCCCAGGGCGGCACCCACGAGCGACTGGGCGGCGATCGCCACGGAGTCCAGCACCAGCGAGTACAGGGACCACAGCTGCTGCGCGAGATGATGCGCGGCGAGCGAGTTCACGCCCGCGGCGGCCGCCGCCGTGGTCGCGACGGCGAAGGTGATCTGGAACGACGCGGTGCGGATCACCAGATCGACACCCATGCGCAGCTGGCTCACGATCACCGCGCGGCGGGGCCGCAACGACCCGCGGTGCTCGCGCACCAGCGCGGCGAGGAACCCGCCCGCCATGATCAGCTGACCGGCGAGGTTCGCCCACGCGCTGCCCACCAGTCCGAGCTCCGGCGCGGGACCGAGCCCGGGGACGAGCACCACGCAGCCGACGGTCGACACCCCGATCCCCGTGGCCACCAGGACGAGGGGTGTGCGCAGGCGTTGGACGCCGCGCATCCACCCGTGCCCGGCCGAGGCGACGAGGATGCACGGGATGCCCCACACCGCCACCCTCAGCCATCCGGTCGCACCGGCGGCGACGTCGGCGTCCGCGGCGAGGACCCGCGTGATCGGACCCATCAGCGCGCTCACCGCGGCCACCACGACGGCGCCCACCGCGAGGGCAATCCATGTGGCCTGCACGCCCTCGGCCACGGCGTCGGCGCGTCGGCCGGCCCCGTGCAGTCTCGCGGACCGCGCCGTGGTGCCGTAGGACAGGAAGTTCATCTGGGTGCCCAGCACCAGCAGCACGAGTGCGCCCACGCCCAGGGCCGCGAGGTCGTCGGCACCCTGACGTCCCACCACGATGCCGTCCACCAGGAGGTAGATCGGCTCGGCGGACAGCACCGGGAGGACCGGCAGGGCGATCGACCACAGGCGGCGCCCGATCGCCGCGAGCCCGACCTGTGGCACCTGCTCCTCCGGTCCGGCGGTCCGCGCGGTCTCAGCCGAGGAGTTCACGGAGCCTCGCTGTGACGTCCTCCAGATCGCCGCGCACGGTGCACCCCGCCGCCGCCGGATGGCCGCCGCCGCCCAGTGCCGCGGCCACGGCCGAGACATCGACGAGCCCTCGCCCCCCGTTCCCGCCGCGGGACCGCAGCGACACCGCCCACTCCCCCGGCAGGTACTCCTTGAGCAGGACCGCCACGCGGGCCTCGCGGACCCCGCGCAGGTGGGACACGAGCGACTCGACGTCGTCCTCGTCCGCGGCGGCGATCACCTCGTGGGGCACCGCCAGCCAGACCGCCCCGCGACCGCCGACCGCGTCGGCCTCCAGCCGGACGCGGGTGAGCAGCTCACCCAACACCCTGAGCCAGGCGAACGAGTGGGCGTCCAGAAGGTCGTGGGAGAGCTGCTCCGTCTCGGCACCGGCGGCGAGCAGACGGCGGGCCGTGTCGTGGGCGGGCCCACCACCCCACCGGAACGACCCGGTGTCGGTGACCAGGCCCGCGTACAGACTCGTGGCGATCTCGGTGTCGACGATGTAACCGCCGGCCTCGAGCATCTCCAGCACGAGCGTCGCGGTCGACGCGGCCGCCGGGTCGAGGTACAGGTGTGAACCGAAACCCGGGTTGGAGCCGTGGTGGTCCACCACGAGGACCTCGGACGCGGTCTCGGCGAGCCGCTCCCAGGCGCCGACGCGGTCGGGGCTCGCGCAGTCCAGTGTCACCACCAGGCCGGCGTGGGCGGGGACCTGCGCCAGCGGGACCACCCGGTCCGTGCCCGGTATGCCCCGGAGCGCGGCCGGCACCACGCCGGGATCGAAGGAATGGTGGACTGTCACGCCGACCGCGCGCAGGGCCCGCGCGAGCCCGCACGAGCTCCCGAGCGCGTCGGCGTCCGGGCGGACGTGGCACAGCACGGTCACCTCGCGATGGCGCGCCAACACCTCGGCCGCGCCGGCGGCGTCCACCGGGGTCGTCACCGGTCGTCGTCCTCCGGTCGGCCCTCCTCAGGCTTCCGGTAGGGGTCCTCGTCACCCGCCGGGCGGGCGCCCTCGGCCGCACGACGCACCTGCTCGTCGTTGGCGCGGGCCCTGGCCAGGAGCTCCTCCATGTGTCGGGCCGCGTCGGGCACCGAGTCCAGTACGAAGGTCAGGTCCGGGGTGAACTTCACGCCGGTCTGCCTGCCCACCATCGTGCGCAGACGTCCCCGCGCGGCCGTCAGCGCCTGCTCGGCGGCCTCCAGATCCGGCTCCTCGTCCAGGGTCTGGCCCCGGACGGTGTAGTACAGGGTGGCGACCCGCAGGTCAGCCGTGATGCGGGAGTCGGTGATGGTGATGAACTCGAGCCGCGGATCCTTGATCTCGTGCTCGATCGCCGTGGCGACGATCTCGCCGATCCGCTTGCCGAGCCGTCCTGCACGTCCCTTGCCGGTCATGCCGGTCCTCCTTGCGATGATCCGACCGTCGGGCGGTCGGGTGATGACGAGCGCACCGTGGGGGCAGGTCCGTCTCGCAACGGAACCCGCCCCCACGGTGCGCTCGGCGACGTCAGTCGCGCGGCTTCTCGACGAGCTCGTAGGTCTCGATGATGTCACCGATCTTGATGTCGGAGTACGTCACCGTCAGACCACACTCGAAGCCCTCGCGGACCTCGGTCGCGTCGTCCTTCTCGCGGCGCAGCGAGGAGATGGTCATCTCCTCCTGGACCACGTTGCCGTCGCGGATGAGCCGCGCCTTGGCGTTACGCCGCATGATGCCGTCGAGCACCATACAACCGGCGATGTTGCCCACCTTGGAGGAGCGGAAGATCTGGCGGATCTCCGCCTGACCGAGCTGCTTCTCCTCGTAGATCGGCTTGAGCATGCCCTTGAGCGCGCTCTCGATCTCGTCGATCGCCTGGTAGATGATCGAGTAGTACCGGATGTCCACGCCCTCGCGGTTGGCCATCTCGGTGGCCTTGCCCTCCGCGCGGACGTTGAAGCCGATGATCACCGCGTCGGAGGCGGCCGCGAGGTTGACGTTGGTCTCGGTGACGGCACCGACACCGCGGTCGATGACGCGCAGCTGGACCTCGTCGTCGATCTCGATCCCCATCAGGGCCTCTTCGAGGGCCTCGACCGTACCGGAGTTGTCGCCCTTGATGATGAGGTTGAGCTGGCTCGTCTCCTTGAGGTGCGAGTCCAGATCCTCGAGGCTGATCCGGCGACGGCTGCGGGCGGCCAGCGCGTTGCGCTTGCGCGCGTTGCGACGGTCGGCGATCTGCCGGGCCGTACGGTCCTCGTCGACCACCATCAACGTGTCACCCGCGCCACAGACGCTGGTGAGACCGATGACCTGCACCGGACGCGACGGGGTCGCCTCCTCGACGTCCTGGCCGTGCTCGTCGACCATCCGACGGACACGCCCGTAGGCGTCGCCGGCGACGATCGAGTCGCCGACCCGCAGGGTTCCGCGCTGGATCAGCACGGTGGCCACGGGACCCCGGCCGCGGTCGAGGTGGGCCTCGATCGCGACACCCTGGGCGTCCATGTCCGGGTTCGCGCGCAGGTCCAGAGCGGCGTCCGCGGTGAGGACGACGGCCTCGAGCAGTGCGTCGATGTTGAGGTTCTGCTTCGCGGAGATGTCGACGAACATCGTGTCGCCGCCGTACTCCTCCGGAACGAGCCCGTACTCGGTCATCTGGCCACGGATCTTGTCGGGCTGCGCGCCCTCCTTGTCGATCTTGTTGACCGCCACCACGATCGGCACGTCGGCCGCCTGTGCGTGGTTGATCGCCTCGACCGTCTGGGGCATCACGCCGTCGTCCGCCGCCACCACGATGATCGCGATGTCGGTGGACTTGGCGCCGCGGGCACGCATGGCGGTGAACGCCTCGTGGCCCGGGGTGTCGATGAAGGTGATCGTGCGATCGACCTCGTCGACCGGGACGGTGACCTGGTACGCGCCGATGTGCTGGGTGATGCCACCGGCCTCACCCTCGCCGACCTTGGCCGACCGGATGCTGTCGAGCAGTCGGGTCTTACCGTGGTCGACGTGACCCATCACGGTCACGACAGCCGGACGACGCTCGAGGTCGTCCTCGTCACCCTCGTCCTCACCGAACGACAGATCGAAGGACTCGAGCAGCTCGCGGTCCTCGTCCTCGGGGCTGACGATCTGGACCTTGAAGCCCATCTCCTCGCCGAGGAGCTGCAGCGTCTCCGGGGTCACCGACTGCGTGGCGGTGACCATCTCACCCAGGTTGAACAGGGCCTGGACCAGCTGCGACGGGTTAACGTCGATCTTGTCGGCGAAGTCGCTCAGGGACGCGCCCTGGGCCAGCCGCAGGACCTGCCCACGACCGTCGGGAAGCCGGACGCCGCCGACCTCCGGTGCCCGCATCGAATCGTATTCCTGACGCTTCTGCCGCTTCGACTTGCGACCCCGACGCGGAGCGCCACCGGGACGACCGAAGGCACCCGCGGCGCCACCGCGACCGCGGCCACCGCCACCGGGACGTCCACGGAAGCCGCCGCCACCCGCGGCGGGTGCGCCGCCGCCGCCACCGGGACGGAAGCCACCGCCGCCGGGACGGCCACCGGGGCCACCCGGACGACCGCGACCCGCTGCGGGGCGCGCGACCTGACCCGGCATCTGACCGGGGTTGGGGCGAGGGGGCATGTTGCCGGGGCTGGGACGGGGACCGCCCTGACCTGGAGCGCCCTGGCGCTGCGGCGGACGCGGTCCACCCTGACCGGGGGCCGGACGGGCACCACCCGGACGGGGGCCGGCCTGACCGGGTCCGGGACGCGCTCCACCCTGGGGACGGGGCGCGGGCGTGGTCCCGCTCGAGTACGGGTTGTTACCCACTCGCGGCGTCTTGGGGCCGGGCTTGGGGCCCGCCGGACGGGGACCGGGGGCCGGTCGGGACGCCGCGGCGCCGGGGGTCGGACGCTCGGCGGCCGCGCCGGGCGTCGCACCCGGGGTGGGCCGCTGCGTGCCCGGCTTGGGCGCCGGTGCGGCGGGCTTCGCACCCGGGGTCGGGCCGGCGGCGGCGGGCTTGGGAGCCGGTGCCGGCGTCGGTGCCGCGGGCTTCGCGCCCGGCGTGGGCGCGGCCGACGGCTTGGGGGCCGCGGAACGCGGGTCGGCGCCGGGACGCGGGCCCGGAGCGGGCGCCGGCTTCGACGGCGCACCCGGCTTGGGCGCGGAGCCACCGCCGGACCTGGGCGCGGGTGCGGCGGTGTCGCCGCCACCGGCCGGTGCGTGCGCTTCGCGCAGGCGCCGGACGACCGGGGCCTCCAGCGTCGACGACGCGGACTTGACGAACTCTCCCTGATCGCGGAGCTTCGTCAGAAGTTCTTTACTGGTGATACCGAACTCTTTTGCCAGTTCGTGTACCCGGGGCTTGCCTGCCACTGCTCTCCTCACTGCGAGGTCTCACGGCAGGGCTGGCCGCGCGACCTCGGTCTACATTCGATGGACGTTCATCGCTGGAGCTTCACGGTGTGCTCATCGTGTCTGGTCCGTTCCTCTTCTTGTGCTCCCCCTGCCGGGCCGAACGGCCGGCGGGTGGTGTCGTGCCCGAGGCGTAACGCCTCGAGCACCTCCGAGATCGCGTCCTGGGACACGTTCCCGGCGACCCGCAGGGACCGGATGAAGGCCCTGCGGTCGAGTGCTGTCGCGATACACCGCTCGTCGCGGTGCACCCAGGCTCCTCGTCCACTCGCCCGCCGGCGGGGATCAGGCGAGAGCGCCGCCGTCCGCGGATCGTGGACGATCCGCAGCAGCCGGGAATCGGAATCCCGGCCACGACAACCGACGCAGGTCCGGATGGGACCCACGGCCTCGGCGGTCCCGGTCCGCTGGTCTGGACGACCCTGCATACGGCCACCTCGGTCTCTCGCCGTCCGACCCGTGGGGGCGGGTGAACGTGAAGTCACTGTGACAACTGATCAGTCTACAGAAGATGCCGTGTCGACACTAACGGCGCGCCCGAGCGCGTGGCGGCACCGCCGGTGAGGACTCACTCGGCGTCGCTGTGGATGTCGATCCGCCACTGCGTGAGCCGGTGGGCCAGGCGGGCGTTCTGCCCTTCCTTGCCGATCGCCAGCGAGAGCTGGTAGTCCGGCACGACCACGCGGGCGGCGCGGGTCTGTTCGTCGGCCACGGTCACCGAGATCACCTTGGCGGGGGACAGCGCGTTACCGACGAACACCGTCGGGTCGTCGTCGTAGTCGACGATGTCGATCTTCTCACCGTTCAGCTCGGCCATCACCGCACGCACGCGGGCACCGTTGGGGCCGATACACGCCCCCTTGGCGTTGAGCCCCGACACCGTCGACTCCACCGCGATCTTGGTCCGGTGTCCCGCCTCGCGCGCGATCGCCGCGATCCGGACCGACCCGTCACCGATCTCGGGCACCTCGAGTGCGAACAGTCCGCGCACGAGATCCGGGTGGGTCCGGGACAGGGAGACGGAGGCGCCGTGGGGGCCCTTGTGGACTCCCACCACATGGCACTTGATGCGGTCGCCGTGCTCGTACGTCTCGCCCGGCACCTGCTCGGCGGGCGCGATGGTCCCCTCCGTGCCGCCGTTCTCCGGACCGATGTGCACCACCACGATGCCGCGGGCGTTCGCGCGTGAGTCGGACTGGACCACTCCGCTGACGACCTCACCCTCGCGGGTGACGAGGTCGCCGTAGATGCGTTCGGTCTCCGCCTCGCGGAGACGCTGGAGGATGATCTGACGCGCGGTGGCCGCGGCCACCCGGCCGAAGTCGGACGGGGTGACGTCGAACTCGCCGATGCGGTTGCCGTCCTCGTCCACCTCCGCCGCGAGCACGGCGACGGTGCCGGCCTTACGGTCCAGTGCGATCCGGGCCACCCGGTGCGCACCGTCCGTGCGCTTGTAGGCGGTGAGGAGGGCGTTCTCCAGCGTGTGCACGAGATCGTCCAGCGGGATCTCGCGCTCCTGGGACAGCATGTTGAGCGCTGCCATGTCGATGTTCAACGGTCTTCTCCTCCTCGCGCGCCACGTCCGGCGTCGCCCGGTCCCGACAGCAGATCCAGCTCGTCCTGCGGTGCAGGTCGGAACTCGACGCGGATCACGGCGCGGTCCACCTGCTCCAACGCTACCGAGTCCACCTTCTTACCCCGCCCGGCCCCCGACACGAGGCGGACCACACCGGCCTCCTCGTCGAGATCGCCGATGCGTCCCCGTTGCGGCCCGTCGGCGCCCGGCACGTACGTGATGTCGACCTGCCGGCCCCGAGCCCGACGCCAGTGTCTGGGCAGCTCGAGCGGGGCGTCGACGCCGCGGCTCGTCACCTCGAGGGTGACCGGCCGGTCGGGGCCGCCCCACCGCTCCGCGAGCGGGTCGAGAGCGGTCGACAGCTCGGCCAGATCGTCGAGCGAGACACCGGAGTCCCCGTCCACGACTATCGTCACGTGCCAGGTGGAGGAACGGGAGTCCTCCCGGATGTCCTCGAGATCGAGGCCGCGGTCCGAAACCGCTTCGAGTATGTGGGCCCTGTCGGGCTCGGGGACGATCACTGTGCTCCTGGAGTGCGGGCTGGGGGTACCGATCCGGGACGCGGACGGGCCGCATCACTGTACCGCCTCGCCGCCCCCACCTCCGAGCCCTGGCAGGATGTCGGAGTGCCCCATCCCGCCCCCGTCGTCGTCTCCCGCCGAACTTTCGTCACCGCGGCGGCCGGCCTCACCGGCCTCGCCGCCGTCGGCGGCTGCGCCCTGCCGGCGGTCGTCGACCGGCCGGACCCGCTCGTCCCCGTACTCGACGCGGCGCTCCGCGACTCGCGCGAGCTCGCCGCCGCGGATGCCACGCACGGGGAACGGGTCGGCGCCCTGCGCCGGATCGCGGAGGCCCGCCGGGTACACGCCGTTTCGCTCGGAGAACTCACCGATCTGCCGGACTCCGGCCAGACACCGCCGGACGCGGCCCAGGTGACACCGATCTGCCCGCCGGTCGACGAGGTCCGGGAGCGACTGAGGGCCGACGCGGCGCTGGCCGCGGTCGTCGCGGCGGAGGTCGACGGAGCCCGTGCGGAGATCGCCGGGGCCGTGTCGGCGGCGTGCACCGCCGCCGCCGAGGTGGTGCTCGCATGAGCGCGGCCGTCGGCCTCGCAGCCGAGGACGCCGCGGTCTACGGGTACGGACTCGTCCTGGCCTCCGCCGATGCGAGTATTCGCGCAGCGGTACGGCGCGAGCTCGCCGCCCACCGCGCCCGCCGGGACGAGGCCGAGCGGTTGTGGCCGGGGTCGCCCCCGGCGCCCGTGGGCTACCTGACCGGGCCGGACACGCCGTCCTCGCCCGTGCTGCTGGCCATCCGGTTGGAATCGGACTGCTGCGAGGCGTGGCGGGTGGAACTCGGCCGCTCCGGGTCCCCGGAACTCCGGCGGTTCTGCCTGGACGCCCTCACCGCGGCGGCGGTTCAGCTCGCCCGGTGGAGGACGTTGGTCCCGGGTGCCCCCTTCGAGGCGTTGCCCGGGTTCCCGCCGCCCGGCTGACCGGGCGACCGACCGCCCGGCTGACCGGCCTAGCGGTCGGCCCCGATGAGACGGATGATCTCCTCCGCCGCCCCGTCCACCGGCACCTGGGTGACCTCACCGGTGGCCCGTCGACGGAGTTCGACCGTCCCCTCGGCCCATCCCCGACCCACCACGACCACCCACGGGACGCCGATGAGTTCGGCGTCCTTGAACTTCACGCCGGGCGAGGCCTTGCGGTCGTCGAAGAGGACCTCGAGGCGGGCCCGGTCGAAGGCCTCCACCAGCGTCGCGGCGCCGTCGATGGCCGCCTGGTCCTTGTTGGCGATCACCACGTGCACGTCGGCCGGCGCGGCCTCCGCGGGCCACACGAGGCCCTTGTCGTCGGCGAACTGCTCCGCCAGGACGGCCACGAGACGCGAGACGCCGATCCCGTAGGAGCCCATCGTCACGCGGGCGGGCTTGCCGTTCTCCCCCAGCACGTCGAAGCCGAAGGCGTCGGTGTACTTGCGGCCGAGCTGGAAGATGTGCCCGATCTCGATACCGCGGGCGAGCGTGAGGGTGCCGTGGCCGTCCGGTGCGGGATCGCCTTCGCGGACCTCGGCCACCTCGATGGTCCCGTCCGGGGTGAAGTCACGGCCGCAGACCAGGTCGACGACGTGACGACCCGGCTCGTCGGCGCCCGTGATCCACGCGGTGCCCTCCACCACCCGGGGGTCGACCAGGTACCGCACCTCGTTCTCCCGCAGCGCCCGCGGCCCGATGTAGCCCTTGACGAGGAAGGGGTTGGCGGTGAAGTCGGATTCCTCGAGGATCGCCACCTCGGCGGGCTCGAGGGCGGCCTCGACACGCTTCATGTCCACCTCGCGGTCGCCGGGCAGCCCCACCGCGAGCAGTTCCCAGTCGCGACCCGGCTGGCGCACCTTGAGCATGACGTTCTTCAACGTGTCCGCGGCGGTGATCTCCCGCCCGAGGCCCGCCGAGTTGGCCCAGGCGACCAGCGTCTCGATGGTCGGGGCGTCAGGGGTGTCGTGGACCGTCGCCTCCGGCAACCCCTCCACCGGCCGGGCCGGCGGCGCCGGGGTGACCACGGCCTCGACGTTCGCGGCGTAGGCGCCGTCCGTCGAACGGACGAACGTGTCCTCGCCGGCCGCCGAGACGGCGAGGAACTCCTCCGAGGCGGAGCCGCCCATCGCACCGGAGGTCGCGGCGCAGATGACGTACTCGATGCCGAGACGGTCGAAGATCCGCTGGTAGGCGTCGCGATGCGCGCGGTAGGAGCGTTCGAGCCCCGCGTCGTCGAGGTCGAAGGAGTAGGAGTCCTTCATCACGAACTCGCGGCCGCGCAGGATGCCGGCCCGGGGACGCTCCTCGTCGCGGTACTTGGTCTGGATCTGGTACAGGGTGACCGGCAGGTCCTTGTACGACGAGTACTCCCCCTGCACGGTGAGCGTGAAGAGCTCCTCGTGGGTGGGTCCGAGCATCATGTCGTTGCCCTTGCGGTCCTTGAGCCGGAACAACGCGGGTCCGTACTCGGTCCACCGACCCGTCGTCTCGTAGGGCTCCCGCGGGAGCAGAGCGGGAAGACTGATCTCCTGGGCGCCGAACGCGTCCATCTCCTCGCGTACCACCTGCTCGACCCGCCGCAGCGTGCGCAGGCCCAGCGGCAGCCAGGAGTAGACACCGGGCGCGACGCGACGGACGTAGCCCGCGCGGACGAGCAGCTTGTGGCTGAGGACCTCGGCGTCGGACGGGTCGTCGCGGAGCGTGCGGAGGAACAGGTGGGACAGGCGCGTGATCACGATGATCCAGAGTAGCCGCCCGGGGTGCCGTCCCGGCCCGACGGTAGCCTCTGCCGGGTGCGTATCCTCCTGTCACCCTCCGAGACCAAGTCCGTCGGCGGGGCCGGCGGCCCCCTCGACCTCGCGGCTCTGTCGCTGCCCGCGCTCGGGGAGACCCGGAGGGTGGTCGCCGACGCGCTCGTCGACCTGTGCACCTCGGACCCCGAGGCCGCCCGGTCCGCCCTGGGGCTCAGCGAGCGCCTCGCGGGTGAGGTCGACCTCGACGCCCGGCTGTGGTCGTCCCCCACCGCTCCCGCCCTGAGCCGGTACACGGGTGTCCTGTACGACGCGCTCGACGAGGGGTCGCTGAGCGGTGCCGCTCGCTCCCGGGCCGAGGCACGCCTGTGGATCGGGTCGGCCCTGTTCGGTCTTCTCGGGGCCTCGGACCCGATCCCCCACTACCGTCTCTCCGCCGGGACGAAGCTGCCCGGGTTGGGGACCCTGCGTTCGGTGTGGAAGCCCGCACTCGGCTGCGCCACCTCGGGGTGGGCCGACGAGCTGGTCGTCGACATGCGGTCGGGGGGCTACCACCAGCTCGGCCCCGTTCCCGGAGCGGTGACCGTCGACGTCGTCACGGAGTACGAGGACGGCAGCCGCAAGGTCGTCTCGCACTTCTCCAAGTTCCACAAGGGGTTACTCGCGCGGACGCTCGCGACGTCGCGGGCGGAGATGACCGAGGTGGCGGACCTGCTCCGCGTCGCTCGGCGCGCGGGCCACAAGGTGGAGCACACCTCGCCGTCCGTCGTCACGATGGTCACCGCGCCCTGACGCCTCCCGCGCACCCGGCGGCCCGCCGAGCCCGGCCCGGAGATGGGCCTCAGCGCCAGCCCAGCTCCGGCGCGACGTGCGTGAGGATCGAGTCCAGCAGGTGCGCGTTGTAGTCGACGCCGAGCTGGGTCGGCACGGTCACCAGGAGGGTGTCCGCGGCGGCGATCGCCTCGTCCGCGCGGAGCTGTTGCACCAGCTGATCGGGCTCGTCGGCGTAGGACCGCCCGAACACCGCGCGCAGACCGGGTTCGATGTCCCCGAACTGATCGCCCCGCTGCCCTCCCCCGAGGAAGAAGCGCCGATCCGCGTCGGAGGTGATGGCCACGATCGACCGGGACACCGACACCCTCGGTTCGAACCCGTGGTCGTGGCGTCCCCACTCCTCGCGGAAGGCGTCGATCTGTCGGCGCTGCTGGACGTGTAGCGGTTCCCCCGTCTCGTCCGCTTTGAGGGTCGAGGACATGAGGTTCATCCCCTGCGAGGCGGCCCACCGCGCGGTGGCATCCGAGGCTGCTCCCCACCAGATGCGTTCCCGCAGCCCGTCGGAGTGGGGCTCGACACGCAGCAGCCCCGGCGGGTTGGGGAACATCGGCCGCGGGTTGGGCTGCGCGAACCGCGCACCCTCGACGGCCCGCAGGAAGGCCTCGGTGTGCCGGCGGGCCATGTCGGCGTCGGACTCCCCCTCCGCGGGCTGGAAGCCGAAATACCGCCACCCGTCGATCACCTGTTCCGGGGACCCACGGGAGACCCCGAGTTGGACGCGGCCGCCGGACAGCAGGTCCGCGGCGGCGATGTCCTCGGCGAACCCGAGCGGGTTGACGTACCGCATGTCCACCACGCCCGTGCCGATCTCGATCCGGCGGGTGCGCGCACCGACGGCCGCGAGCAGCGGGGCGGGGGTTCCGAGCTGCCGGGCGAAGTGGTGGACGCGGAAGTACGCCCCGTCCGCACCGAGTTCCTCCGCCGCCTGCGCGAGCTCGACGCTCTGTAGCAGTGCGTCCGACGCGGACCGGACGGCGGAGTCGGGATGGTCCATCCAGTGCCCGAAGGACAGGAAACCGATCTTCTTGGGGGCGCTCACGTCCTCATCATGCCCGACAGGGGACGCGGTGCGCCCCGCGCGTCAGAGCGCGGACAGTACCTGCGGGAGACCGGCGACGTCGCCGATGACGACGATCGCCGGCGGGCGGACGTCGTGGGAGTCGAGGGTCGCGGCCATGGTGCCGAGGGTGCAGCGGTAGGTCGACTGGCCCTCCAGGCTCCCGTCGACGACCACCGCCGCCGGGGTCTCGGGAGAGCGGCCCCCGGCCATGAGCGACTCGGCGATCGCGGGCGAGTTCTTCACGCCCATCAACACGACGAGGGTGCCACGCATCCGGGCGAGTGCCTCCCAGTCGATGAGCGAGCCCGGGTGCCCGGGGGGCAGATGCCCGGACACGACGGTCAGCTCGTGGGTCATCCCCCGGTTGGTGACCGGGATCCCGGCGAGCGCGGGCACGGCCAGTGCGCTCGAGACACCGGGAACGACCGTGCACGGGACGCCGGCCTCGGCGCACGCCTGGGCCTCTTCGAACCCCCGTCCGTAGAGGAACGGGTCGCCGCCCTTGAGCCTCACCACGAACTTGCCGGAACGAGCCCGGTCCACGAGGACCCGGTTGATGGCCTCCTGGGCCATCGAGCGGCCGTACGGGATCTTGGCGGCGTCGACGATCTCGACGTCCGCGCGCAGCTCGGCGAGCGGACGTTGGGGCGCGAGGCGGTCCGCGACCACCACGTCGGCGCGGGCGAGCAGACGACGTCCGCGCACGGTCATGAGGTCGTCCGCCCCGGGCCCCCCGCCGACCAGGGCGACCGTTCCCCGCAGCGACTCGTCGACCTCCGGGGCCTCCGCACCGGCCTCGTCGAGCGCCCGGGCGACGACGTCGCGGGCCTCGGTGGTGCGGGCGCGGTCCCCGGTGAGGACGGACACGAGCATCTGTCCCCGGCGGACGACAGCGGGGGTCACGGCGGTGCCGGACGTGACGGCGTCCGAGCGGACACAGAAGGTGCGGTGGTGCTCCGCCTCCGCGGCCACGCGGGCGTTGACCAAGGAATTCTTGGTCGCTGCGACGACGTACCAGGCGCCCTCGAGATCCCCGGTCCGGTACTCGCGCGGTTCCCACCAGATGCGGCCCGCGTCGACGAGTCCCTGGAGGGTGGGCGTGATGTCCGGGCTGACGAGGTGGACGACAGCCCCGGCCTCGAGCAGGACGGGAACGCGGCGCTGGGCCACGGATCCTCCACCGATCACCACGACGCGACGGCCCTCGAGGTCCAGGCCTACGGGGTACGGGTTCACGGGCCGGATCATGCCTTGATCCTATCCGCCGCGGCAGACGTCCCCGGTATCGACCCTGAGGGGGGTGAGACGACTCATCCCCCGGTCTCGTGGGAGGTGACCGGGGGACGAGGTGCCGACGAGGCGGCGCGGTGGCGCCGGCCGGTCAGGCCTTCTGGTCGAGCTTGAGCGTCCGGGTGGACCGCTCGAACTGCTCGGTGAAGAGGGCGGGCTCCTCCGCCAGCTTCCGGCCGAGCGACGGGATCATCTCCTCGAGCGCGGGCTTCCACTCGGCGAACCGGCTGGGGAAGCAGCGCTGCAGGACGTCGACCATCGCGTCGACGGCCGTGGAGGCCCCGGGCGACGCGCCGAGCAGGCCGGCGATGGAGCCGTCGGCGGCGTTGACGACGGCCGTGCCGAACTCGAGGGTGCCGCCGCGTCCGTTGGGCTTGATCACCTGGACGCGCTGGCCGGCGATGACCTTCTCCCAGTCGTTCTCCTGCGCGGACGGGACGAAGTCGCGGAGGGAGTCGACACGGGCCCCGTGGTTCTTGGCGAGCTCGGTGATGAGGTACTTGACGAGGCTCATCTCGGTGAGACCGATGTTGGCCATGGGCAGGAGGTTCCCGAGCCGGATGCTCGACGGCAGGTCGAGGAAGCTGCCCATCTTGAGGAACTTGGGGGTCCAGCCGGCGAAGGGGCCGAACAGCAGGCCCTTCTTGCCGTCGATGACGCGGGTGTCCAGGTGCGGCACCGACATCGGGGGCGCGCCGACGGAGGCCTGGCTGTAGACCTTGGCCTGGTGCTGCTCGACGAGCTCGGGGTTGGTGCAGCGCAGCCACTGGCCACCGACGGGGAAACCGCCGATGCCCTTGATCTCGGGGATGCCGGACTTCTGCAGCAGGTGCAGCGCACCGCCGCCCGCGCCGACGAACACGAACTTGGCGTCGACGGTCCGCTCGTCACCGGTGTGGCGGTTGGTCACCGTCAGCCGCCAGGTGCCGTCGGTGTTCCGCTCGAGGTCCTTGACCTGGTTCTGGTAGTGGACCTCGGTGCCGGTCCGGGTGAGGTACTTGATGAGCTGCCGGGTGAGGGCGCCGAAGTTGACGTCCGTGCCGTTGGAGAAGTGGCTCAGGGCGAACGGCTGCTCCGGGGACCGGCCCTTGGCCATGAGGGGCACGAGCCGCTCGAGCTCGGCGTGGTCCGTGGTGTGGTTCATGCCCGGGAAGAGCGGGTGCCCGGCCAGCTTGTCGTACCGCTTCTGCAGGTAGGCCTGCCCGTCCTCGCCGGTCACGAAGCTCATGTGCGGCACGGGGCGGATCCACTCGGTCGGGTCGCCGAGGATCGTGTTCTCCACGGCGTACGACCAGAACTGGCGCGAGACCTGGAACTTCTCGTTGACGCCCACGGCCTTGGTGATGTCGACGTCGCCGTCGGCGGTCTTGGGCGAGTAGTTGAGCTCGCACAGGGCGGAGTGGCCGGTGCCGGCGTTGTTCCACGCATCCGACGACTCCAGGGCGGGACCCTCGAGCCGCTCGAAGACCTGGATGTCCCAGTCCGGCTGGAGCCGGCGCAGCAGCGCCCCGAGTGTCGCGCTCATGGTGCCCGCGCCGATGAGCGCCACATCCGTCGTTCCGTGCTTTGCCACCTGGTCTGAAGTCACCGGCTACCCTCGCTCATTGGTCGTGGACCCGAATCTCACGTCGACGCGGGCCGGTCCCTCCCGGGCCCGCGCCCACAGGGCACCCAGACTACTCACGGCACCGGCGTGGGGGCACACCGGTCTAGGGTGGTCGTCGTGTCGTCGCACTCCCCCGTTCCCCCCTCCGACGGATCCGATCCGCGCTGGGCGCCCGACCTGCTGGGGCCGTCCTACCGGCGACTCGACCTCCCGTTGGGCCTCGATCCGGACGGCGAGGGACCCATCTCGGCGACCCTGGTCCGGCACGAGGACGCCCCGCCGGCGCCGGACGCGGTGGTGCTGGTCGTCCACGGCCTGTCCGACTACTTCTTCCACACCCACCTGGCGGAGTACCTCGCCGCGCGCGGGATCGCGACGTACGGGATCGACCTGCGCAAGTGTGGTCGCTCGAGGCGGGAGGGGTTGACGCCCCATTTCACCACCGATCTGGAGAGGTACGACGACGAGCTGGACCGGGCACTGGAGGTGATCACCACCGAACACCCGGGCGTGCCCGTCCTCGTGTTCGCGCACTCCACGGGGGGCCTGGTGGTGCCGCTGTGGCTGGCTCGGCGGCGTGAGAGGTCGGCACTGGCCCCCGTGGTGGGGGTGGTGCTGAACTCCCCCTGGTTCCAGCTCGACGTGCCGGACCGCGCCCGCACGGTGCTCGACCCGGTGATCCGGACGCTGGGCACGATCCGGCCGTTCTACCGGCTCCCGCTGCCCACCTCGGACCGGTACGTGATCAGCACGCACGTCGATCACGACGGGGACTTCCACTTCGACACCACCCTCAAGCCCCCGGGAGGGGTGGGTGTCCGCGCCGGGTGGCTCGCCGCGGTGCGTCGCGCCCAGCGCAGGCTGCAGGCCGGGGTCGATCTCCCCCTCCCCGTGCTGCTGCTACGTTCGACGGCGTCCTCGGTCGGGTCGCGATCACGCGGCGGGGAGATCGACGTCGACACCGACCTGATCCTCGACGTCCGGTCGATGCAGCGGTTCGCCGATCGCGTCTCCCGCGACGTGACGGATGTCGCCGTCGAGGGCGCCCGCCACGACGTCTTCCTCTCCCGCGCCGACGTCCTCGAGGTGGTCTTCGATCATCTCGGGCGCTGGCTCGACCAGACCCTGTCCGCTCACCCCAAGGAGTCCTGACCGCAATGACACAGACCCCCTCGCGACACTTCGATCTCGTGGTGATCGGAACGGGCAGCGGGAACTCGCTGATCGACGAGTCCTTCGCCGACAAGTCCGTCGCCATCTGCGAGAAGGGGACGTTCGGCGGGACGTGCCTCAACGTCGGGTGCATCCCCACCAAGATGTTCGTCTACGCGGCGGACACGGCCACCTCGGTCACCCATTCCGCGACCTACGGGGTCGATTCGACGCTCGACGGCGTCCGGTGGCCGGACATCGTCTCGCGCGTCTTCGACCGGCGCATCGATCCCATCGCCAACAGCGGTGAGGACTACCGCCGCAACCGCTGCGACAACGTCACCGTCTTCGACGGCCACGCGCGGTTCGTGGGCCCGCGCACCATCGACACCGGCACCGGCGAGATCATCACCGCCGACTCCGTCGTCATCGCGGCGGGGGCCCGCCCGTCGATCCCCGGGATCGTCACCGAGGCGGGCGTGGCGTACCACACGAGTGACGACGTGATGCGGATCCCGGAGCTGCCGGAGTCGATCGTCATCCAGGGCTCGGGGTTCATCGCGTGCGAGTTCGCCCACATCTTCTCCTCCCTCGGTGTGAAGGTCACCGTGATCGGCCGATCGGACGTGTTGCTCAAGCACCTGGACCGCGAACTGGCGGAGCGGTTCACCGCGGCGGCCGCCCGGCGCTGGGACGTGCGTCTCGGTCAGCAGATCGCCACCATGACCGCGACCGGCGAGGACCGCCGGGGCGTGGAGATCACCTTCGAGGACGGCTCGACCTGCTCCGGCGACGCCCTCCTCGTGGCCACCGGGCGGACGCCGAACGGCGATCTCCTCGGCCTGGATTCCGCCGGTGTCGAGATGGACGGTGACCGGGTCCGGGTGGACGAGTACGGCCGTACCACCGCGGACGGGGTGTGGGCGCTGGGCGACGTGAGCTCGCCGTTCCAGCTCAAGCATGTGGCGAACCACGAGCAGCGCGTGCTCGGCCACAACCTGCGGCACCCCGACGACCTGCAGTCGTTCCACCACAGCCACGTCCCCTACGCGGTCTTCACGTGGCCGCAGATCGCCTCGGTGGGTCTCACCGAGGCGGAGGCGCGTGCCGCCGGCTACGACGTGACCGTCAAGACACAGGACTACGGCGACGTCGCGTACGGATGGGCGATGGAGGATTCGGTGGGCTGCTGCAAGCTGATCGCGGATCGCGCGACCGGCCTGCTGCTCGGCGCACACCTCATGGGTGCCCACGCGCCGTCGCTGATCCAGATCCTCATCCAGGCGATGGAGTTCGAGATCACCGTTCCGGACCTCGCGCGGCGCCAGTACTGGATCCACCCGGCGATGGCCGAGGTCGTCGAGAACGCGCTGCTCGGCCTGGACTTCCCCGACCGGGGCTTCTAGGCCGCGGCCGGCGACCTCAGGTCAGGACGAAGTCCTCCGGATCCACCGAGCGGACCTGCTCGCGGTAGCGGAACGTGAAGGTCGGCCACTGTAGCGAGTTCCGGCCGCGGGAGTCGATGTACCAACTCGAGCAGCCGCCCTGGTTCCACACCGTGTGCGCCAATTCGCGGTCCATCCGGTCCGCGTAGGCCTCCTCGACCTCTCGCCGGACCTCGACGATCCCGCGCCCGGACCGCTCCGCCAGGTCCAGCAGCCGCAGGACGTGGCCCGCCTGCGACTCGAGCATGTACACGATCGACGAGTGCCCGAGGTTGGTGTTGGGTCCGTACAACAGGTACAGGTTGGGGAACCCGGCCACCGTCACCCCGTTGTGGGCGCGGGGGCTCCCGTCCCAGTGCTCGGCGAGCGTGCGGCCGTCCGCACCCGTGATGACCTTCGAGATCGGCGGCTCCGTGGGCTGGAACCCGGTGCCGAAGATGATGACGTCGGCCGGGTGCTCCGTACCGTCCTCCGAGACCACGCCGTGCGGCGTGACGGAGGACGCGGCCCCGGGCACCAGCGTCACGTCGGGGCGGGTCAGGGCGGGCAGCCACTGGCTGGTGAGCAGGACCCGTTTGCACCCGATCGAGAAGTCGGGCGTGAGCGCCCTGCGCATCCCCCGGTCGCGGACCTTGAGCAGCAGGTAGAACCGGGCGAACCACTCGAAGAAGCGCAGGAGGAACTGCGCCCGGGTGAACACCACGACGTACAGTTCCCGTCCCAGGTAGATACGCCCACGGACGAGCTTCTGCAGGACCGGCAGGCGTTCGTACAGTCGCTTGCGGCGATCCGAGATCGGCCGGTCGAGCCGGGGCAGGATCCACCCCGGCGTGCGCTGGAACACCGTCACGTGCCCGGCGGTGCCCGCGATCTCCGGCACGAACTGGACCGCGGAGGCGCCGGTGCCGACCACCGCGACCCGCTTGCCCTCGAGCGGGATGTCGTGACGCCACCGCGCGGAGTGGAAGACCTCGCCCTCGAACGAGGCGAGCCCCGGCAGCCGGGGGACGGACGGGGCGGAGAGCGCGCCGGTGGCGGCCACGAGGTGCCGGGCACGCACCTGCCCACGGCTCGTGTCCACCACCCATTCGGCGGAGTCCGCGTCCCACCGCGCCGCGGTCACCTCGCAGCCGGTGACGAGCCGGTCCCGCAGGCCGATGCGGTCGGCGACCGACACCAGATACGAGTGGATCTCGGGCTGCCGGCCGAAGGAGTGTGACCAGCCCGGGTGCGCGTGTCGCGAGAGGGAGTACAGGGCGGTGGGCACGTCGCAGGCGCACCCCGGGTACGTGTTGTCGCGCCACGTGCCCCCGACCTCGTCAGCGGCCTCCAGGACGAGGAAGTCCCGGCCCCGTCCCTCGCGCAGGAGACGGTCGGCCATGGCGATACCGCCGAAGCCGGCGCCCACCACCAACAGGTCGATCTGGTCCACGGGTCCACGGGGCGTGTCGATCATGCTGGACAGTATGCATCGCCCTGTCCATTCCCGAGGGCGCTACGGGACGAACGTCCATATGCCGGGCCACCGGGTCCGGGCGCACGACCCGGGAACCCGGTGGCCCGGGCGAGGCCGCCGTCAGGAGCCGCTGGGCAGTGTGAGGATCTCGTACCCGTCCTCGGTCACCACGACGGTGTGCTCGAACTGCGCGGTCCAGGCCTTGTCGGCCGTGGTCACGGTCCAGTCGTCGTCCCAGACCTCGAAGCCGGGGCCGCCGAGGGAGATCATCGGCTCGACCGTGAGCGTCATCCCCGGTTCGAGCACCTCGGTCCGGGACGGGTCGTCGTAGTGCAGCACGACGAGCCCGTTGTGGAACGTCGGCCCCACCCCGTGCCCCGTGAACTCGCGGACCACCGTGTAGTCGAACCGGCGCGCGTAGGACTCGATGACGCGGCCGATCACGTTGACCTCACGGCCGGGACGGATGGCCTTGATCCCGCGGTTCATCGCCTCCTCGGTCCGCTCCACCAGGAGACGGACCTCGTCGCCGACCTCACCCGCGAGGAACGTGGCGTTGGTGTCCCCGTGGACACCGTCGATGTACGCCGTGACGTCGACGTTCACGATGTCCCCGTCGTGGATCACCGTGGTGTCGGGGATGCCGTGGCAGATGACCTCGTTGAGGGAGACGCAGCACGACTTCGGGAACGCCTTGTAGCCCAGCGTCGACGGGTAGGCGCCGTGGTCGCAGAGGTACTCGTGGACCACCCGGTCGATCTCGTCGGTCGTCACGCCTGGCGCGACGGCCTCGCCGGCCGCGACGAGAGCGTCCGCCGCGATCCTGCTCGCCACCCGCATCGACTCGATCACCTCGGGCGGGTGCACCCACGGCTCGCCGTTGGCCTCGTCCACGCGGTCACGCCACGCGTACTCCGGGCGTGGGATCGAGTCGGGCACGGTCCGGATCGGGGTGGGCTCGCCGGGGACGAGGGGCTGGCGGGTCGAGGTCGTCATGACTCAAGGATAGGTCGGACGGGCCACGTCGCTCCCGCCGGAGGCCGCGCACGGGGGCGAGGCGGCCCGGCGGCGGTCACCAGATGACGAAGCAGATCGAGGCGATGATCACCATGGCGCCGAAGAGGCCCATGGTGAGCACGTCGGCGCTCCCGGACCGGCCGGGGTCGCCGGACCCCTCCGGCCGGCCGGCGTCGTCGTGCTCCGCGGGCCGCCCGGTGTCGTCGTGCTCCCCGGTCGCGGGGTCGGGGGTCTGTCGGGGATCCATCACATCACCCCCAGACGATGCAGTTCGGAGACCATGGCCACGCCGAGGATGACGAACACGACGCCCATGAACGCCGTGTACGTCCACCGCCTGGCGTGATCCGACGCCCAGAAGCGCCGGACACTCACCACGCCGTTGACCACGGCGATGACGCAGAGGGCGATGCCGACCGGCGCGGCCACCCAGCCGGACAGGCTGAGCAGCGGCACGAGGATCGGGATGGCGAGGTACGTGATGAGACAACGCACGGCGGACACGACCACCGAGATCCGGAACGCCCGATGGGCGCCGGAGCCGGCCTTCGTGTCGATCCCGCGTATCCCCAGGAGGCGTCGCATGGCACGGTCGGCCCCGCTCTGCGAGCGGAACCCCTGATCCTGCGCGACGGCGTCGACCGGCACGGCGGTGAGGGGCGCGGTGGTGGGAACGCTCACGCGGCTCTCCCGTTCCGGTCGCCGCTGTCGGTGCCCATGGTCGCTGTCCTGTGCATCGCCGTCACTTCCTCGAAGCTCACCGTCGAACGTCCCCTCCACTGTCCCACAGCGGCCCGCCGGGGCCGAAGCCGCCACGGGCGCACCACGGCCGCCGCCGCGCGGTGCGGTGGTCACAGCAGCACCGTCGCGTAGTCCACGGCATCGGTCATGCCGACACGGCGATACGCCGCGCGCGCCGCCGTGTTCGACCCGTTCACGACGAGGGACGGCGTGAGCCCCCGGTCCTGGAGCGCCGCGCACACGGCGGCCGTCCCGCCGGACCCCAGACCGGTACCGCGCCTGTCCCTGTGCACCCAGATGCCCTGGATCTGCGCCACCCGCGGGGCGAGCGCGGCGACGTCGGCCTTGAAGACCACCTCACCGCGTTCGAACGCGACCCACGTCCGGCCCCGGGCCAGCGAGCGGGCCACGCGGCGGCGGAACGGGATGCCGGCGCCCACGGCGAACGGGTCCGCACGCAACTCCTCGCGGTACATGGCCGCCGCGGCGGCCAGGACCGGCTCGAACTCCTCCAGGGTGGCCGGGCGGACCCCCTGCGGGATGAGGGTGCGGTCCACCGGACGCTCCAGGGTCATGAGGAACTGGTGCCCGCGGAACTCCCGCGCCTCGCCCCACGCCCCGCGCAGCTCCGGCCAGAGCGCCGCCACCCGCTCCCGCCGACCGTGGACGGACATCGGCCCCAGCCCCAGCGCGGCCACGGCGCCGCCGAGCGCGTGGAGATCGGGCCCGTCGCCACGCAGCGGCAGCACGGAGCTACCGATGAACACCAGCGACCGCTCGGGCCCGCCGAGGGTGAGGAAGCGCCCGTCGGCACCGGCGACCACCCCCGACGTCGCGAGCTTCTCCGCGGCCGGCGCCGAGACCAGCGGATCGGACGCGAGCACCTCGGACACGGCCGCCGTCTCCCCCGGGCCGACGTCGCGGCACCCGCCGATCCCGGTCCCCGGGGCCACCGTGTCCGTCACGGCCTATCGCGTGACCTTGACCTGGGGGCCCTGGCCCTCGGCGGCCTCCCCCACCGTCTCGCCCATCTCCTCGGCGATCCGCATGGCCTCCTCGATGAGGGTCTCCACGATCGCCGCCTCCGGCACGGTCTTGATGACCTCGCCCTTGACGAAGATCTGCCCCTTGCCGTTGCCCGACGCGACGCCCAGGTCGGCCTCCCGCGCCTCACCGGGCCCGTTGACCACACACCCCATCACGGCCACCCGGAGCGGCACGGCCATCCCCTCGAGCCCGGCCGTGACCTCCTCGGCGAGCTTGTACACGTCCACCTGCGCGCGACCACACGACGGGCACGAGACGATCTCGAGCTTGCGCGGCCGCAGGTTGAGCGACTGCAGGATCTGGGCACCCACCTTGATCTCCTCGGCCGGCGGGGCCGAGAGCGAGACGCGGATGGTGTCGCCGATGCCGTCGGCGAGCAGGGCGCCGAACGCCACCGCGGACTTGATCGTGCCCTGGAAGGCCGGGCCCGCCTCGGTCACACCGAGGTGCAGCGGGTAGTCCGTCTGCGCCGCGAGCTGGCGGTAGGCCTCGACCATGATCACCGGGTCGTTGTGCTTGACCGAGATCTTGATGTCCCCGAAGCCGTGCTCCTCGAACAACGAGGCCTCCCACACGGCCGACTCGACCAGGGCCTCCGGCGTGGCCTTGCCGTACTTGGCGAGCAGGCGGGGATCCAGCGACCCCGCGTTCACACCGATCCGGATCGGGATACCCGCGTCCCCGGCCGCCCTGGCGACCTCCTTGACGCGCCCGTCGAACTCCTTGATGTTGCCCGGGTTGACGCGCACCGCCGCGCACCCCGCGTCGATCGCCGCGAAGATGTACTTGGGCTGGAAATGGATGTCGGCGATCACCGGGATCGGGGACTTGCGCGCGATGGTCGACAACGCGTCGGCGTCCTCCTGCCGCGGGCACGCCACGCGCACGATGTCGCATCCGGACGCGGTGAGCTCGGCGATCTGCTGCAACGTCGCGTTGACGTCGTGGGTCTTGGTGTTGGTCATGGACTGGACCGAGACCGGGTGATCACTGCCCACGCCGACCGGGCCGACGAAGAACTGCCGGGTCTTGCGCCGCGGCGCCAGCACCGGCGGCGGTGCGTCGGGCATACCCAGTCCGACCGGGATCGAGGAGGAGTCGTTCACAACAGGGCCTTCCGTAGGGGCTGCGGGCCGGGTGCCCACGAGTCCCGTCCGCCATTATCCGGGTAACCGGCGGCGGGGGCGAGGTGGGTGTGGGTCGGCTCAGCCCGGCAGCAGGATCGGGTTGACGAAGTCGGCGGTGATGACGATCGCGGAGACCCCGATCAGCAGGACGAACACCGCCATGGTCAGCGGGGCCAGCTTCTCGTAGTCGGCGGGCCCGCCCGGCGCGAGCCCGCGCAGCCGCCGGACCGCGTCGCGGAGCTTCTCGTAGAACACCACCGCGATATGACCCCCGTCGAACGGTGTCAGCGGCACGAGGTTGAACGCCCCCAGGAACAGGTTGAGACCGGCGAGGAACAGCAGGAACAGGCTCCACAACCCCTGCTCGACAGCCTGCCCGCCGATGTAGCTGGCCCCCACCACCGACACCGGCGAGTCCTCGGCCCGCTCCGCTCCGAAGATCGACGCCGCGACCGCCGGGATCTTGGCCGGGAACGAGATGAGGCCCTCGACCGTCGCCTCCACCATCTCACCGGTGAAGACGAAGGTCGCCGGCACCGCCGAGAGGGCGTCGTAGGTCTTGACGGTCTGGTACGCCGGGTCGTCGAGGATCTCCCTGGGGATACCGTCCTCCGAGAGCCGGACACCGAGCGCACCCCGCTCCCGGCCGTCGACCGTCGAGGAGGTCAACGTCGTCGTCGTCGACACCTCCCGCCCGTCCCGCTCCACCACCACCGGCACCGTCTCGCCGGGGCGCGCGGACACCACCTCGGACAGATCCGCCCAACTCACCACAGCGACCCCGTCCACGGACGTGATCCGGTCGCCCGGGAGGATCCCCGCCTCACCGGCCGGACCCACCCCGACCCCACACGAGTCCGCACCCGCGCACGTGTCACCGACCACGGCCGCGACCCGGTCGGTGGGGATCGGTTGGACGTCACGATTGGCCAGCCCCCACCCCAGGGCGACGATGTAGAACAGCACGATCGCGAGCACGATGTTCATGAACGGACCGGCCAGGAGCACCGCGACGCGCTTCCACCAGGCCTGACGCCACATCGCACGCGGCTCGTCCTCCGGCGACAGCCGGTCGTAGGCGGTCATCCCGGCGATGTCGCAGAACCCTCCCAGCGGGATCGCCTTGAGTCCGTACTCGATCCCGCCCCGGTTCACCGACCACACGGTCGGACCGAAGCCCACGAAGAACCGCCGGACCCGCATGCCCGACCACTGCGCCACCTTCATGTGCCCCAGCTCGTGCAACACGATGGACACCATGATCCCCAGCGCGAACAGGACGATCCCGAAGATCAGCACGACTCAGCCCTCCAGGCCCGCGATGACGGCGCCCGCATGACGCCGCGCCCAGGACTCCGCCGCCGCGACGTCGTCGAGATCCCGGGGATCCGCCGACCACTCGTCCGCGGCACCCACCGTCTCGGCCACCACGTCGACGATGTCCGTGAACCCGATCCGGCCGTCGAGGAACGCCGGCGCCGCCTCCTCGTTGGCCGCGTTGAACACCGCCGTCCGCAGACCGCCCGCCTCCCCGGCGGCCCGCGCCACGGAGATGGCCGGGAACGTCTCGGAGTCGACCGGCTCGAACGTCCACGTGTGCGCCCGGGTGAAGTCCAACGGCGTCGACGCCCCGGGGACACGGTCCGGCCACCCCAACGCCAACGCGATCGGCAACGTCATGGACGGCGGCGAGGCCTTGGCGACCGTCGCGCCGTCGACGAACGTCACCGCCGAGTGCACCACCGACTGCGGATGGACCGTCACCTCGATCCGCTCATAGGGCACGCCGAACAGCAGGTGCGCCTCGATGAGCTCGAGTGACTTGTTGACCAGCGTCGCCGAGTTGAGGGTGATCATCCGGCCCATCGCCCACGTCGGGTGCCGGAGCGCCTGCTCCGCCGTGACATGCGCGAGCTCCGCGCGCGTCCGACCGCGGAACGGTCCCCCCGAGGCGGTGAGGACCAGCGAGGCCACCTCCTGTGCCGAACCCGCGCGCAGGCACTGCGCCATCGCGGAGTGCTCCGAGTCCACGGGGATCAACTGCCCCGGGGCGGCCGCGCCCGTGACGAGAGCGCCGCCCGCCACGAGCGACTCCTTGTTGGCCAGCGCCAGTCGGGCGCCGGAGCGCAGCGCCGCCAGGGTCGGGCCCAGGCCGATCGACCCGTCGATGCCGTTGAGCACCACGTCGCACTCCACCGCGCCCACCAGGTCCGCAGCCGCCGACTCGCCGGACAGGACCGTCACCTCCGGGAACGACGCACGGATCCGCTCCGCCGCCGACGCGGCGGTCACCGCGACGAACCGCACGCCCGTGGCCCGGATCTGCTCGCCGAGGAGATCGACCCGGCCGCCGCCGGCGGCCAACCCCACGACCTCGAACCGCTCCGGACCGGCCTGCGAGGTCACCTCGAGGGCCTGGGTCCCGATCGAGCCGGTGCTACCGAGGATGAGAACGCGCGTGGTCACCCCGCCATTGTCCACGCCCGGGGCCCCTCGTGCCGCATCGGACGACCCCCGCGGGGCCGACTGCGGCGGGTTAGGCGTCGAGCTGAGAACGCGATGTGACAAACTGGGGTCCATGTCGGCGGCCCGCAGGGCTGCCAGCGAGCCGTGAGGAGAACCGGGGAGCATGAGCGCGGACGGACACCACACCAGCCGGGAGATCGTCGTCAACGGGATCAGTTCCGTCGAGGAGCCCTCCGTCGCCTGGGGTTGGCACACGCACAGCAGGAAGGTCGGCGTGGTGGTGGGCGGATTCTTCGTCCTCTTCCTGCTGGCGATGCTCTTCGGAAACCACATCGGCCGGGTGGAGAACATCTGGCTGGTCTCGATCGCCGCGTTCCTGGCCATCTGGATGGTCCTGTCGCTGCGCCCCGCCAAGGACAAGACGCTGAAGAAGAGCAGGGTCTACGAGATCGCGCCGGACCACTACGCGGCGGCCGCCTCCGTCGCCATCGGCGAGGCCGCCCGGAACCCGGAGGGCGTCGCCCCCGCCCGGCACTGAGCCCGGCCCGACCCGGATCAAGGGCCGCCACCACTCCCCTCGAGTGGTGGCGGCCCTTCTCGTGTCCCGGGTGACCGCACCCGGATCGTGACCGGTTGGTGCGGTGAGGTCAGCCCTCGGCGGCGGGGTCAGCCCTCGGCGGCGAGCTGTCCGCAGGCCGCGTCGATCTCCGACCCGCGCGTGTCCCGGACCGTGCAGGACACGCCGGCGGCGCGGACCGCCGCGACGAACGCGTCCTGCTGGTGCCGGGGGCTGGCGTCCCACTCGCTGCCCGGGGTCGGGTTGAGCGGGATGAGGTTGACGTGCGCCATGGCGCCCAGACGCTGAGCCAACAGACGACCGAGCATCTCCCCGCGCCACACCTGGTCGTTCACGTCGCGGATCAGCGCGTACTCGATCGACACGCGCCTCCCGGTGGCGTCCGCGTAGTGGCGGGCCGCATCCATGACCTCCGCCACGGGCCACCGGTTGTTCACCGGGACCAGGGTGTCGCGCAGCTCGTCGTCAGGCGTGTGCAGCGAGACGGCCAGGGTGACCTGCAGGCCTTCCTCGGCCAGACGGTGGATGGCGGGGACCACGCCGACCGTCGACACGGTCACCGAGCGCTGCGCCAGCCCGAACCCCGACGGCGGTGGCGAGACGATCCCCCGCACCGCGGCCAGGACGCGCTTGTAGTTGGCCAGCGGCTCACCCATCCCCATGAACACCACGTTGGACAGGCGCCCCGGCCCCCCGGGGATCTCGCCGTCCCGTAGCGCCCGCGCGGCGACGCGGACCTGCTCGAGGATCTCCGCCGTCGAGAGATTGCGCTGCAGGCCGCCCTGGCCCGTGGCGCAGAACGGACACGCCATGCCGCAGCCGGCCTGGCTCGAGATGCACACGGTCGCCCGGTCCGGGTACCTCATGAGCACGCTCTCCACGAGGGATCCGTCGTGGAGCTTCCACAGTGTCTTGCGGGTCGTACCCTCGTCCGCCGTGACGTGCCGCAGCGAGGTGGTCAACGACGGGAACAGTTCCTCCCCCACCCGCTCCCGCAGACCGGCCGGCAGATCCGTCATCTCCCGGGGGTCCGCCTCGAGACGCCCGAAGTACTGGTTGGCCACCTGCTTCCCGCGGAACGCGGGCACCCCGAGGTCACCCATCGCGGAGGCGCGGCCCTCGGCGTCGAGGTCGGCGAAATGACGAGGGGGCAGGCCGCGGCGGGGCGCGTCGAAGACGAGGGGAAGAGGTTCAGCCATGATTCGACCATTGTGTCAGAACCGCGGGCGGGGAACACACCGTCAGCGGTCCCGTCCGGCCGGCCGAGCACATACAGTCCATACATGGCCACACGATCACACGACCCCGTAGATCCCGACCAGCCCGGTACCGCCGCGGACCCGGCACTGCCGCCCGCGGAGAACCCCGCCGTCGAGGCGTCCACCCCGGTCCCCCTGGACGGGGCGTCCGACAACGGTCGGGCGGGCCGCGACATCCCGGAGGAACCCTTCCCCGACACCGCCGGCGGCCTCATCGGCTCGGCGTGGATCGGTCTGGTCCTGGGCGCCCTGGTGACCGTCCTGCTGCTGATCTTCATCGCCCAGAACACGACCTCGACCGACGTGCGCTACCTGGGGCTCGAGTTCAGCCTCCCGCTGGGCGTGCTCATCCTGCTCGCCGCCATCGTGGGCGCGTTGATCATGGCGATCTTCGCCGGTGTCCGGATCCTCCAGCTGCGGATGCGCGCCCGGAAGGCCCGCAAGTTGACCGCCCGCTCCCACTGACGGCACGCCCGGGCCGGGGGTGTGCCCCGGCCCGGGGCGTCAGGTCGGGACGACGTAGGTGAAGATGACCCAGACGACGACGGCACTGGGCAGCACCGAGTCGAGGCGGTCCATGAACCCGCCGTGACCGGGCAGCATCGTGCCCATGTCCTTGATGCCCAGGTCCCGCTTGACCTGCGATTCGACGAGATCACCCAACGTGGCGGTGAACACGGTGAACACACCGAGCACGACGCCCTTCCAGAGACTGTCGTCGAACATCGTCGCCACGACGGTCGCCCCGGCGACGGTCGCGAACAGCAGTGACCCGGCGAAACCCTCCCAGGACTTCTTGGGGCTGATCGCCGGGGCCATGGGGTGCCGGCCGAACAGCACACCGGCGACGTATCCGCCGACGTCCGAGCACACGACCAGCAGGATGAGCGCCACCACCCGCTGGGCGCCGAACTCGCCGTCCGACAACATCGCGCCCAGTGCGCCCGGGACGGCGATCCACACCAGGACGAACACGGCCACCGACGCGTCGCGCAGGTAGTTCCTGGGTGCGGTGGTCAGACCACCCATGAGAAGACGCCAGACCAGCACCACGACGGTGGTCACCGCGAAGGCGGCGAACGCCCCCTCGGCGCCGCTGAGGAACCCGGCCCACACCGTGGCCTGTCCGCCCACCAGCAGCGGGATGAGCGGGAGGCGGAACCGGGCCTGCCGGAGGCGCTTGAAGACCTCCCAGGTACCGATCGCGACGGCCCCGGCCGCGACGAGATACCACGCGCGGGGGGTGAACGCGATGCTGGCGATCACGAGCGCACCGAGGGCGATCCCGACAGGGATCGCCCGGGTCAGGTCCCGGCCGGCACGCGACGGCGGTGCGGCGGCCGCGGCGGTGGGCCCGGGCGGTCCGGGGGGAGCGGTGTCCACGGCATCTCCTCGACTGTGAACGGTGGATCTGGGCGGGAGGTCAGACCTCCATCAGCTCGCCCTCCTTGGCCTTGACCAGGTCGTCGACGTCGGAGACGAAGCGCTGGGTGAGCTTGTCGAGCTCCTTCTCGGCGGCCGAGACCTCGTCCTCGCCGGCTTCACCGTCCTTCTGGATCCGCTTGAGCTCGTCCATCGCCTTGCGCCGCACGCCACGGACCGCGATCCGCCCGTCCTCCGCCTTGGCCTTGGCCTGCTTGACCAGGTCGCGCCGCCGCTCCTCGGTGAGCTGCGGGACGGTCACGCGAAGCACCTGACCGTCGTTGGTGGGGTTCACCCCGAGGTCGGAGTTGCGGATCGCGTTCTCGATCGGCCCGATCTGCGACATCTCGTACGGCTTGATGATCAGCATCCGGGGCTCCGGCACCGTGACGCTCGACATCTGGGTGATCGGGGTCATCGTCCCGTAGTACTCGCACAGGACCCGGTTGAACATGCCGGGGTTGGCACGGCCGGTGCGGATGGAGGCGAGTTCGTCGCGGACGTGCTCGATCGCCTTCTCCATCTTCTCCTCGGCTTCGAGCAGAGTGTCGTCGATCATGGTGCGTCTCTTTTCGTTCTCGTCGATGGCTGGGTCCGGAGGGGTGGGCGGGTCAGTCCGAACTGCTGACCAGGGTTCCGATCTGCTCACCGGAGACGGCGCGCGCGATGTTGCCCTCGGTGAGGAGGTTGAAGACAAGGATGGGCATGTTGTTGTCCATGCAGAGGCTGAACGCGGTGGCGTCGGCCACCTTCAGACCGCGTTCGAGGCACTCGCGGTGCTCGATACGGGTGAACAGCTCGGCCTCGGGGTTCGTGCGGGGGTCGTCCGAGTAGACGCCGTCGACGGCCTTGGCCATGAGCAGGACGTCGGCCTTGATCTCCAGGGCCCGCTGCGCGGCCGTCGTGTCGGTGGAGAAGTAGGGCATGCCCATACCGGCACCGAAGATGACGACCCGGCCCTTCTCGAGGTGCCGCTCGGCGCGCAGGGGGATGTACGGCTCGGCGACCTGGCCCATGTGGATGGCGGTCTGGACGCGCGTCGAGACGCCCTCCTGCTCGAGGAAATCCTGCAGCGCGAGGCAGTTCATCACGGTGCCGAGCATCCCCATGTAGTCGCTGCGCGCCCGGTCGAGTCCCCGCTGCTGCAGCTGGGCCCCGCGGAAGAAGTTGCCTCCCCCGATCACGATGGCGATCTGCGCCCCGGTCCGCGACACCTCGGCGATCTGACGGGCGACCGACTGCACCACGTCCGGGTCGATCCCGACGCCGCCGCCGCCGAACATCTCGCCGCCCAGCTTGAGCATCACTCGCTTGTAGCCGTCCCGCGGGTCGGTCATCGTTCTCCTCGTCCCGGGCGGATCGAGCCCGTGTCGCGCGTCAACGCCCCCGGCGCCGGATCGGGCGGGCGGGCGTGCGGTCCGTGGTGGGACCGCGTTCATTCTGCCCTATCGGTCCGGGCGCCACACCGCAGCCCGCCGGGCGCGGGGACACCCGGGCCGGAAGACGGCGACGGCGGCACCCGGGATCACCGGATACCGCCGTCGGACCGGGCCCGTCTGGCGGGCCCGCGAGCGTGTCAGGCCTGGCCGACCTCGAAGCGCAGGAAGGACGACACCTTGGCGCCGGCCTCGTCGAGCAGGGCCCCGACGGTCTTCTTGCTGTCGGTGACCGACGGCTGGTCCAGGAGGCAGACGTCCTTGTAGAAGCCGTTGAGGCGACCCTCGACGATCTTCGGCAGAGCCTGCTCCGGCTTGCCCTCCTCGCGGGCGGTGGCCTCGGCGATCTCGCGCTCCTTGGCGACGATGTCGGCGGGGACCTCGTCACGGGAGACGTACTGCGCCTTGAGCGCGGCGATCTGCATGGCGGCCGAACGGGCAGCGGCGTCCGCGGCCTCGCCCTCGCCGGAGTAGGCGACCATGACGCCGACGGCCGGCGGCAGGTCGGAGGAGCGCTTGTGCAGGTAGACGGCGACGGGGCCGTCGAGCTTGCCCACGCGGCGCAGGACCAGCTTCTCGCCGGACTTGGCGGAGAAGGACACCACGGCGTCGGCGACGGTCGCCCCGTCGAGCTCGGCGGCGTTGAGGGCGTCGAGGTCGGAGATGCCCTGGGCGGCGGCCACGGCGACGATCTTGTCGGCCAGCGCGATGAACTCGGCGCTCTTGGCGACGAAGTCGGTCTCGGAGTTGAGCTCGATCATGACGCCGTCCTTGACGGCGACCAGGCCCTCGGCCGTGGTGCGCTCGGCGCGCTTGCCCACGTCCTTGGCGCCCTTGATGCGCAGGACCTCGACGGCCTTGTCGAAGTCGCCGTCGGTCTCCTCCAGGGCCTTCTTGCAGTCCATCATCCCGGAGCCGGTGAGCTCACGCAGACGCTTGACGTCGGCAGCGGTGTAGTTCGCCATGGTGGGGCGACCCTCCTTAAAGGGGTTCGTGATGTGTCGGGAAAGGTGTTCGGGTCCGGTCGGCGGGCGCGATCAGCTCCACCCTAGACGCCGGGCGTCCGGGGACGTGTCGCCCTCCGCCGCCGACACCTCGGGCCCGGCCCCCGGAGGATCCCTGCGGGGATCGTGGGCGGCCGGGCCCGATGGTGCTCGAGCTGGAGGTGCGGATCAGGCCTCGGCGGCCGGAGCCTCGGCTGCGGGGGCCTCGGCGACGGGCGACTCGGTGCCCGTGACGTCCGCGGCGGGCGCCTCGGTGGCCTCGGCGGCGGCGCCACCGGTGACCTGGTCGAGCTGCTCGGTCTCCCACTCGGCGAGGGGCTCGGCCTCTTCGCCGGTGGCCTTGCCGGCCTGGCCGCGGGCCTTGAGGCCCTCGGCGACGGCGGAGGCGATGACGCGGGTCAGCACGGTGACCGAGCGGATGGCGTCGTCGTTCGCCGGGATCGGGTAGTCGACGACGTCCGGGTCGCAGTTGGTGTCGAGCAGCGCGACGACCGGGATGTTGAGCTTGCGGGCCTCGCCGACGGCGATGTGCTCCTTGTTGGTGTCGACGACCCACACCACGGAGGGGACCTTGCTCATGTCACGCATGCCGCCGAGCGTGCGCTCGAGCTTGTTCTTCTCGCGCGTGAGCATGAGGATCTCCTTCTTGGTGCGACCCTCGAATCCGCCCGTCTGCTCCATCGACTCGAGCTCCTTGAGGCGCAGGAGCCGCTGGTGCACGGTCTGGAAGTTGGTGAGCATGCCACCCAGCCAACGCTGGTTGACGTACGGCATCCCGACCTTGGCGGCCTCCTCGGCGATGGCCTCCTGGGCCTGCTTCTTGGTGCCGACGAACAGGACGGTGCCGCCGTGGGCGACGGTCTCCTTGACGAACTCGTACGCCTGGTCGATGTACGTCAGGGTCTGCTGCAGGTCGATGATGTAGATGCCGTTGCGGTCGGTGAAGATGAACCGACGCATCTTCGGGTTCCAGCGGCGGGTCTGGTGACCGAAGTGGGCGCCTGCGTCGAGCAGCTGCTTCATGGAGATGACTGCCATGATGGGTTGAGGGCTCGTCCGGCTTGGAAGCAGCCGGACCGCGAGGCCCTCGTCCTCGCTTTCTGGTACGTATCGGGTTACGCCCGCTCACCGGTCGGCGGCGGGCCCTGGTGTCCGCGCCGGGCCGGACCCCCGACGGGCGGGGGCACCTGCTGGTCCGGCGTCCGGGGGGCCGGGGCTCGGGAGCACCGGGGCCTGGATGCGGGCCCGGGAACCGGGTTGTCCGCAGGACACGCGAAGTCGATCGACTCGAGAGCCGACCGCAGGGGAAGCATATCCCCTCCGGCCCTCCCCGCCAAGACGGGCCGCGGCGGGGCGCGGGCGCGTTCCCGGCCGCCCGGCCCGGTGCCCTGGGGATGGTCGTCCATCGTGTCCACAGGCGGCCGGTGGCCCCTGGCGGCTCAGCGTGGGGGTGCGGTGCACTCGGGGTGTGGAGATCATCCGGTTCCGTCGCGTGGGCGACCGCCGTCCGGGCCCCGCCGGCCCGGCGGTGGCCGGCCTCGTCGTCGTTTGCATCTTCGTCCTCGTCCTCGTCCTCGTCTCCGCGCTCCCGGTCACGGCTGTCGCCGCGCCGGTCGGGGTCCCCGCCACGGGGGCGGGGTCGGACGGGTCGGGGTCGGACGTGTCGGGGCGGGTGATGCGCTCTCCCCTGGCGGCGCCGGTGTCGGTGGTGACGGGGTTCGATCCCCCGGCGCAGCGGTGGCTGCCGGGGCACCGCGGCGTGGACCTCGCGGGGGCGCCCGGGTCTCCGGTCCTCGCGCCCGCCGACGGGACGGTGACCTTCGCGGGCGCGGTGGGGGGTCGGCCGGTGGTGTCGGTCGATCACGGCGGTGGGCTGCGTACGACCTACGAGCCGGTGACCGCGGAGGTCCGTGCGGGTGAGGTCGTCGCGGCGGGCGCGCGGATCGGCCGGCTCCGCGCCGGCCACCCGGGGTGTCCGGCGGTGGCGTGCCTGCACTGGGGCGCGCGGGTGGCCTCGGGTGGCCCGTCCGGTGACGACGACGACTACGTCGACCCGCTCGCCCTGTTGGCGGACACCCACCGGCCGATCCGGCTCAAGGCGACGATCCCCGGCGACGGCGTCGGCTGATCCCCGGTCCGCGCCGCGAGGTCAGGCGCGGGGATGGGCGCCTCGGTAGGCCGCCCGCAGGCGCTCCGCCGAGACGTGCGTGTAGATCTGGGTGGTGGCCGGCGTCGAGTGGCCGAGCAGCTCCTGCACGTGTCGCAGGTCCGCGCCGCCCTCGAGCAGATGCGTGGCCGAGGTGTGGCGGAGAGCGTGGGGCGAGATCCGCGGGGTGCCGGGCGTGGCCGCGCTGACCTCGTTGACGATCCGGCGTGCGGCGCGCGGGTCGAGTCGACCGCCGCGCGCCCCCAACAGCAACGCCGGCCCCGAGCGGCTGTTCGCCAGGGCCGGCCGAGCGGTGTCGAGCCAGGTGCGGAGCGCGCGGGCGGCGGGCACACCGTAGGGCACCGAGCGCTCACGGTCCCCCTTGCCGATCACCCGCAGGAGCCGACGCTCGGGGTCCACGTCGTCCACGTCGAGCCCGCACAGCTCCGCGACCCGGACGCCGCACGAGTACAGCAGCTCCACGACGAGGCGGTCGCGGACGGCGACGGGGTCGCCCTCGGCCGCCGCGAGCTCGCTGGTCCGGAGTGTCTCGCCCGCCTGGGCGGCGTCCAGGACCTCCGGCAGATGACGGCGGGCCCGTGGCGCCTCGAGCCGGGCCGCGACGTCGACCGACAGCAGACCGACGCGGGTCGCCCACGTGCTGAACGAGCGTGCGGCCGCGACCCGGCGCGCGATGGTCGACCGCGCGGCCCCCGCCGCGACCTGATCGGCGAGCCAGCCCCGCAGCGCGGGCAGGGTCAGCGCCGAGCCCAGGTCCGCGGCGGTGGTGAGACGCCCGTCGCCGCGCGCGAGCTGGCGGAGCAGTCCGCGCACGTCGGAGCGGTAGGAACGGGCGGTGGCCGCCGACCGCGACCGGCCGGTGAGCAGGTGCTCGACGAAATCGTCGAGCACCTGCTCGAGGTGGACGGGCAGGTCGGTCTCATCGTCCCCACCAGCACTCATCCGTCCCATAAATACCGATTGTCGCGGGCGGCCGCGGGCGGCGCAAGCGTGCGGCGCCGCCCGCGGGGCGCCCCGGACCTCACGACACCGGCAGGCTGAGTTGCATCCCACCGCCGCCGGACCTCCGCCAGCCCTCCGGGCCCCGCACGACCGCCCCGGTCGACGACAACCGCCCGAGTACCGCCCGCACCGTGGCCGGGGCGATCCCCGCCGACGCCGCGACCTCGGCGGGCGCGGCCCCGCCCGCCGTCGGCAACGCCTCGAGGACCCGCCGCGTCACGTCGTCGAGACCGTCCCACGGCGTCGCCTCCCCGGTCGGGGGCGGGGCCGTCTCCCCCATCCGGCCGGCCAGCTCGACGAGGTCGGCGGTCCGACCCACCAGGACCGCTCCGCGGTCCCGCAGGAGCAGGTGACACCCGACGGACGCGACCGACGTGACCGGCCCCGGGACCGCACCGACGGGACGATCGAGCGCCGCCGCCCACGCCGCCGTGCTCAGGGCACCGCTGCGGGCCGCCGCCTCGACCACCACCGTCGCCGAGGACAGCGCCGCGATGATGCGGTTGCGGTCGAGGAAGCGGTACCTGGTCACCCCGGTCCCCGGCGGCTGCGCCGAGATCACCGCCCCGGTCTCGGCGATCTCCCGGAGCAGACCGTCGTTACCCCGCGGGTAGAGGCGGTCGACCCCGCCGGCGAGGACCGCGACGGTCGTGCCCCGCACCCCGAGCACCGCGCGGTGGGCGGCCGCGTCGATGCCGAACGCCCCACCCGAGATCACGGTGAACCCCTCCGCTGACGCACCCGCGCCGAGATCCGCGGCGACCGTCCTGCCGTAGGGCGTCGGGGCGCGGGTCCCCACCACGGCCACGGA
Source organism: Dietzia sp. CH92 (assembly GCF_032248695.1). Classification (NCBI taxonomy): domain Bacteria; kingdom Bacillati; phylum Actinomycetota; class Actinomycetes; order Mycobacteriales; family Dietziaceae; genus Dietzia; species Dietzia sp. CH92. The sequence goes on from NZ_JAVHXC010000001.1 coordinate 365,474, forward strand.
CCTGCCCAGGGACGACGCGGGGTCGGCCGGCCCCCGCCACCACAGGCCCAACGGCCGCAGCGCGGTGGGCACCCCGCCCGCGCCGTTCCGCCGGCGTCCGCGCGGACGGTCCAGGGGCTGCAGTGCGTGCGCCGGCCACTCCGGGTCGCCCGGCACGATCAGGCGGGCGCCGACCCGGGCGGCCGCGTCGAGCAGCGCCGCACCGTCGACCAGGTCCCGGCGGGCCTGCGTCTGCGCTGTCAGCTCCTCCCCGGCCCGCCCCGTCCTGATCAACCGCCGCGCGGCGACCGGTCCGACGGAGTCCACCAGGTCCCACAGTTGGGCGGTGGGTCGCTCGGTCACGGCCCCCAGGTACGCGTACGACTCGCGGACCTCCCACGGCTCCGACCCGTCGCGCTCCCCGCCCGTCAGGGACGGCTCCTCCCCCGCCATCAGTCCTCACCCCGGAGCATCAGCGCCTCGGCCACGTGCGGCTCGCCCGGCACGGCGTCCCCGTCGAGGTCGGCGAGTGTCCACGCCAGTCGTAGGCACCGGTCGACGCCCCGCGCGGAGAGCACCCCGTGGGCGAGCGCCCGGTCGAGCGGTTGCAGCGCCTGACGCCCCGGCGCACGTACCGACCGGAGGACCCGGCCGGGGACCTCCGCGTTGGCCCGGGCACCCGCCGCCTCGGGGCACTCCGCCCACCTCTCGGCGGCGGCCGCTCGTGCCTCGGCCACCCTCGCGCGTACGACCGCGGTGTCCTCGACCTCCCCCACCGCGAACAGACCCGACCCGATCGGCAGGGTCCTGGCCGCGATGTCGATGCGGTCCCGCAGCGGGCCGGTCAGCGAGCGGCCGTACCTCCGCCGCGCATCGGGGGTGCAGGTGCACGCGTCCGGCCTCGAGCTGCCGCACGGACAGTCGTTGGCCGCCATCACCAGCTGGAACCGGGCCGGATACACCGCGATGCCGTCCCGACGTGCGATGCGCACCTCCCCGTCCTCCAGCGGGGTGCGCAGGCTGTCGAGCACCCGCGCGGGGAACTCGGCACACTCGTCGAGGAACAGCACCCCACGGTGCGCGAGCGTCACCGCCCCCGGGCGCGCCGTGTTGATCCCACCTCCCACGAGCGACGCGGCGGAGGCCGAGTGATGTGGGGCCACGAAGGGCGGGCGCCGCAGGAGCGGATCGCGCGGGGCGAGCCTGCCCATCACGGAGTGGACCGCCGTCGCCTCCAGCGCCTCGCGCTCGCCCAGATCCGGCAGGAGACCCGGGAGACGGCGCGCGAGCATGGTCTTGCCCGTTCCGGGCGCCCCGCGGAGCAGGAGCGCGTGGCCGCCCGCGGCCGCGACCTCCACCGCTCGGCGGCAATCGTCCTGCCCGTGCACCTCGGCGAGATCCTCACGAGGGCGTCCGCCCACCGCCCGGACCTCCGGCGCGTCGGAGACCAGTGCACCCCCGCCCCGGCTCCACACCGCGAGCATCGCCAGGGAGTCCACGCCGGCGGTGTCGATGCCACGGACCAACCGCGCCTCCGCGAGGTTCGCGGCCGGGACGATCGCCCGGGGCAGTCCGGCGTCCCGGGCGGCGAGCACGGCCGGGAGGACCCCACGTATCGGGCGGACTCGCCCGTCGAGGGCCAGCTCACCGACGAGCAGGGTGCCGTCGAAGCACGCGGCGGGCAGCTCCCCGGAGGCGGTGAGTGTGCCCACCGCGAGGGCCAGATCGAAGCCCGAACCCCGTTTGGGCAGGGCCGCCGGGGACAGGGACAGGACGACCTTGCCCGCCGGCCAGGACAGCCCGCTGTTGGTCACCGCCGCCCGCATCCGCTCCCGCGCCTGCAGGACCGCCGAGTCCGGGAGGCCGACGATGCTCACCCCCGGGAGGCCCCGTCCCACGTCCGCCTCCACCTCGACCATCTGACCGCCGACCCCGTGGAGGGTGACAGCCCAGCTGCGTCCGAGCGCCACGGCTACATCACGTCCTCGAACAGCTCGAGCCGGGGCCGGTCCGGATCCGAGAGGTCGACCCCGACCACGTCGAAGCACACCTGGCGCCACCGCCCCGGGTTCTCCGCCAACCACGCGCCCGCCAGCCGGCGCAGGCGGCGGAGCTTGTCCGCCGTGACGGATTCGGCGGGGGTGCCGAACCCCGCCCCCGCCCGCGAGCGCACCTCGACGAACCGCAACCTGCCCGCGGCGTCGAGCACGACGAGGTCAAGTTCACCGGTCGTGCAGCGCCAGTTCCGGCTGATCACCACCCCGCCCCGGGCCCGCAGCAGTGCGGCGGCGTGTTCCTCGCCCTGCCGCCCGCGCTCCTGTCGCGGATCCTTCCCGCCCCCGGCGGGCGTGGCCCCGTCCCCTGCCATCTCAGTCCTCCCGGCGACCCGGCCCGTCCGGGTCCGCCGCGGCACACCCTGCCGGACTGCAAGTGGCCCGGTCCGCTGCTCGCGGACCGGGCCGTCGTCTCCTGTGGAGACGGGTGGGGCTGTGGAGAACCGGGCGGGGTCCTACTCGGGCAGCCGGAGTTCGGGCTTGTCGAGCTCCTCGATGTTGACGTCCTTGAAGGTCAGCACGCGCACGTACTTGACGAAACGCGCAGGTCGGTACATGTCCCAGACCCAGGCGTCGGACATCCGGACATCGAAGTACACCTCCCCGTCGGCGGACCGGGGGATCAGTTCGACGGCGTTGGCGAGGTAGAAGCGCCGCTCCGTCTCGACGACGTAGGTGAACTGACCGACGATGTCCCGGTACTCGCGGTACAGGGACAGCTCCATCTCGGTCTCGTAGTTCTCCAGATCCTCGGCGCTCATCTCGTGCTGCTCCTCGAATGCGCCTGCGCGGCGCGACGGACGTTGGCGTACGACATCCGATGGATGTCGCTGGGACCGAGCTGCTCGATCGCCCTGGCGTGACCCGCGGTGCTGTACCCCTTGTGGGCGGCGAATCCGTATCCCGGATATCGCGAGTCGAGCTCCACCATAATCCGATCGCGCGTGACCTTCGCGAGGACACTCGCGGCGGCGATGGATGCGACCACCGCGTCACCCCCGATCACGGCGGTCGACTGGCATCCGAGACCGTCGACGGCGAAGCCGTCGGTGAGAACGAACCCGGGTCGCGGGTCCAGCGCGGCGACCGCGCGGCGCATCCCCTCGAGGTTGCAGCGGTGGATCCCCCGGGCATCGATCCGGTCGTGATCGATCACCACCACCGACACCGCCCTGGCTCGTCGCAGTACGGCGTCGTGGAGCCGATCCCGGGCGGCGGCGGTGAGCTTCTTGGAGTCGTCCAGATCGCGCAGCTCCGGATGGAGGCGGTCCCCCAACACACACGCGGCCACGACGAGCGGGCCCGCACAGGAGCCCCGTCCCGCCTCGTCGACGCCCGCGACCGGACCGAGTCCCCGCCGCGTGAGGGCGGCCTCCAGCGCGAGCCGACCGTCCCGGCGGGTCACCCGCGCGCGGGTCGGCAGCAGGCGCTGCCGGGCAGGACGCTCCGGGCGTGGGCGGGTCACCCCGCGCTGATGTCCGGCGAGGAGACCGTCCCGATCCTGTCGAACGGGAGGATGATCGCCCGGACCTTGCCGATGACGTTCTCCCCCGGGACGGTGCCCTGGTGCTCGTCCCCCATGTGGAAGCGGGAGTCCGCCGAGTTGCCGCGGTTGTCGCCCATCACCCAGTAGTTGCCCTCCGGGACGGTGACGGGCCCGAACGCGCAGTTCAACGGGTTCCGGGCCGGCGACGGGGACTCGTTGAGATAGGGCTCGACCAGAGGCTGGCCGTCCACGAGCAGGGACCCGTCGGGGGCGCACCCGCCCACCGTCTGTCCGCCCACCGCGATCACGCGCTTGACCATGTCGTTCTGGTCGGGCGGGACGATGCCTATCACGCCACCGATGTTCTGGAGGGTCCGGATGACGGGATTGTCCGAGCGGATGGACTGGTAGCCGTCGTTCCACGAGTCGGGCCCCTTGAAGACGACCACGTCCCCTGGTTCCGGGTCGCCGAACCGGTAGGTGATCTTGTCGACGAAGATCCGGTCTCCCGTACAGCCCGCGCAACCGTGCAGCGTGGGTTCCATCGACTCGGAGGGGATCTGGTAGACGCGACCGACGAAGGTCTGGAACACGAACACCAGGGCCAGGGCGATCACCACCAGCAGCGGAATCTCGATATACCAGGGCTGGCCCTTCTTCTCGACGCCGCGAGCCGGGGACCCGTGCTGACGGGGCCCCGGCTCGGCGGTGTCGGATCCGGGCGTATCGGTGCTGCTCACCCGGATGAGCGTAGTCGATCCCGCGCCGCCGACGGCGGCCGAGTCCGACGCGCTCTATGCGCTCAGCGCTTCTCCTTGATCTTCGCGGCCTTGCCGCGGAGCTCACGCAGGTAGTAGAGCTTGGCGCGGCGGACATCGCCGCGCACGAGGACGTCGATGCGGTCGATGTTGGGCGAGTGCACGGGGAACGTGCGCTCCACGCCGACGCCGAACGAGACCTTGCGGACGGTGAAGGTCTCGCGGACGCCGCCGCCCTGGCGACGGATCACGACGCCCTTGAAGACCTGGATGCGCTCCTTGGAGCCCTCGATGACCTTGACGTGCACGTCGAGCGTGTCGCCGGCACGGAACTCCGGGATGTCGTCCCGGAGGGACTTGTTGTCGATGAAGTCGAGAGTGTTCATTGTGTTCCTTGCATGTCAGGAATGAGGACAGAGGACCCTGGCGCCCACCTCCGGGCGGGTCGACCGGTTCGTGCCCCGGATCAGCGCGACCGTCCCCGGGCGCACCAGACGCCCGGAAGGTCAACCTCGCTAGTGTGCCATCCTCGTCGCGGGTGGCCCAAATCAGTCGCCGGCCGGGCTCCAGCCGAACTCGGCGAGCACCGCCAGGTCCGAGGCGTCCAGCGGGGCGTGTCGCAGCAGATCCGGGCGTCGTCGCGCGGTCCGGCGCAGCGATTCATCACGCCGCCACCGGGCGATCCGGGCGTGGTCCCCGCTCTTGAGCACCTCGGGTACCGCTCGGTCCCGCCACACCTCGGGGCGGGTGTAGCTCGGGCCCTCGAGCAGCCCGTCGGAGAAGGAGTCCTCCTCGTGACTGCGACGGTTGCCCAGGACGCCGGGCAGCAGGCGGACGACGGCCTCGGCGATCACCAGGACCGCGACCTCGCCACCGATGAGGACGTAGTCACCGATGCTGACCTCTTCGACGTCCATCCGTTCGGCGGCCTCGTCCACCACCCGCTGGTCGATCCCCTCGTAGCGTCCGCACGCGAACACGATCCGCCGCCGCCGGGCGTACCGGTGGGCGTCGGACTGGGTGAAGGGCCGGCCGGCGGGCGTCGGGACGATCAGCAGGGGGCGGGAGTCGGGATCCCGTTCGGGGACCTCCGCGGCCCCGGCGGGCGGGACGGGGACGAGGTCGTCGAGCGCGTCACCCCACACCGTCGGACGCATCACCATCCCCGGGCCACCGCCGAAGGGGGTGTCGTCCACGGACTTGTGCACGTCGTGCGTCCAGTCCCGGAGATCGTGGACGCCCACCTCGACGATCCCCCGGTCGACGGCGCGACCGAGCAGGGCGAGGTGGAGAGGGGCGAGATAGTCGGGGAAGACGGTGACGACGTCCAGTCGCATCACCGGCGAGGTCGTCCCGTCGGCGGCGGACCCGGTCATGCCGTGCCCAGGTCGAGCAGCCCCTCCGGCGGGTCGATCACACAGGTGCCGCCGGGGACGTCGACCTCGGGCACCATCTCGGTGACGAAGGGGACGAGGGCGTCACCGCCCCCGGTCAGGCGGATCGCCAGGAGTTCGCCCGCGGCGGTGTGGACGATCTCGGTCACCTCACCGAGCGCCTCGCCGGACGTGTCCAGCACCCGCAACCCGACGAGTTGGTGATCGTGGTACTCATCGGGGTCCTCCGGCGCGGGGAGGTCGGCGGAGTCCACCAGCAGGAGCATCCCCCGCAGCGAGTCGGCGGTGTCCCGGTCCGTCACCCCGGCCAGACGCACCAGAAGCCGCCCGGAGTGGTTCCGGGCGGCTTCGACGGTGACGTCACGGTCGGTCGCGCGCTCGCCGCGACCGAGACGACCGGTGAGGCGCGCTCCGGGTGCGAAGCGTTCCTCGGGTGAATCGGTGCGGACCTCCACCACGAGCTCCCCGCGGACGCCGTGTGACTTGACGACGCGTCCGACGACGAGATCCATGGTGTGTCAGGTCCTCCGGGTGTCGGCGTGCGGTATCGGGATCAGCGGTCGGTGTCGACGACGTCGACCCGGATGCCCTCGCCGCCGACGGCGGAGACGATGGTCCGGATCGCGGAGGCGGTCCGGCCTCCCCGGCCGATGACCCGGCCGAGGTCCTCGGGCGCGACCGCGACCCGGATCACGGTGCCGCGCCGACCGCCACTCGACCGCACGGCGACGGCGTCGGGATCCGACACGATACCGCGGACGAGGTGGTCGACGGCGTCGACGACCATGTCGTTCATCTCTCTCAGGCCTCGGCGGTCTCGGCGTCAGCAGCCGCGGTCTCACCCTCGGCGGACTCGGAGGCGGCGGCCTCCTGCTCGGCCTTCTTGGCCTCTTCGGCCTTCTTCGCCTTCTCGGCCTTGCGCTTGGAGGTGATGGCCTCGGCGGACGGCTCGCCCTGGGCCTCCTCGAGCGCCTTGTTGAACAGGTCCAGCTTCGAGGGCTTGGGCTCGGGGGTACGGAGGGTGCCCTCGGCGCCCTCGATGCCCTTGAACTTCTGCCAGTCGCCGGTGATCTTCAGCAGCTGCTCGACGGCCTCGGTCGGCTGCGCGCCGACGCCCAGCCAGTACTGCGCCCGGTCCGAGTCGATCTGGATGAAGCTCGGCTCCTCCTTCGGGCGGTAGAGGCCGATGGTCTCGATGGCGCGACCGTCGCGACGGGTGCGGGCGTCGGCGACGACGACCCGGTACTGCGGGTTGCGGATCTTGCCGAGTCGGGTGAGCTTGATCTTGACGGCCATAAGCGCGTCTCACTTCCTGTTGTGGGTCACGTGGCGATTCAGCGACGCCCGCGCTTCTCGCGGGGCCCGGTTTCGCCTTCCGGGTGACCGCCGTTCGGCCCGGAGCCCCGCACGCGGGGATCCACCGGTGACGGCGTCCAGCGGATCAGTCTAGACATCCCCCGTCCACGCACACCAATCGACGCGCGCGGGCGACGGGATCAGCGCTTGGGGAACTTGAGGTCGTCCAGATCGAAGCCCTCGAGCCCGGGCGGGAGCTGGTCCAGTCCCGGCGGCATCTGGGACAGGTCGGGCATCCCGCCCGGCATCCCCGGCATCCCACCCGGGGGCATCCCGGGCATGCCCGGCATCCCCGGCATCATGCCGCGGTTCTTGGGCGGCGTGGGACCGCGTCCCTTGCCCTTCCCCTTGCCCTTCTTGCCCTTGCGCTGGTTCTTGCGACCGGCGCCGGGCATCCCCATCTGGCCGGCCATCCGGCTCATCATCTTGCGGGCCTCGAAGAACCGGTCGACGAGCTGGTTGACGTCGGTGACGGTGACCCCCGAGCCGTTGGCGATGCGCTGCCGACGGGAGCCGTTGATGATCTTGGGATCGGCGCGTTCCTCGGGGGTCATGCCGCGGATGATCGCCTGGATGCGGTCCAGGTGCTTCTCGTCGATGTCCCCGACCGCGGCCTTCATGTCCTTGCCGCCGGGCAGCATCCCCAACAGGTTCCCGATGGGACCCATCTTGCGGATCATCATCATCTGGTCGAGGAAGTCCTCGAGGGTGAGTTCGCCCGACCCGATCTTGGCGGCGGTCTTCTCCGCCTCCTTGGCGTCGAAGACCGTCTCCGCCTGCTCGATGAGCGAGAGGACGTCGCCCATCCCGAGGATCCGGCTGGACATGCGGTCCGGGTGGAAGACGTCGAAGTCCTCGAGCTTCTCACCGTTCGAGGCGAACATGATCGGGGTGCCGGTGAGCTCGCGGACGCTGAGCGCGGCGCCGCCGCGCGCGTCGCCGTCGAGCTTGGTGAGCACGACACCGGTGAAGCCGACGCCCTCGCGGAACGCCTCGGCGGTGACGACCGCGTCCTGACCGATCATCGCGTCGAGGACGAAGAAGGTCTCGTGGGGCTGGACGGCGTCGCGGATGCCCCGTGCCTGGGCCATCATCTCCTCGTCGATGCCGAGGCGGCCGGCGGTGTCGACGATCACGACGTCGTGCATCTTGGCGCGCGCGTGGGCCAGTCCGCGCTGGGCGACCGACACCGGCTCCTGGATGCCGATCTCGGCGCCGTCCCCGCCCACGGAGGTGCCCGGGTGGGGGGCGAACGTCTGGACGCCGGCCCGCTCACCCACGATGCGCAGCTGGTCGACCGCTCCCGGACGCTGGAGGTCGCAGGCGACGAGGAGCGGCGTGTGCCCCTGGCCCTTCAGCCAGTGCGCCAGCTTGCCCGCCAGCGTGGTCTTACCCGCGCCCTGGAGGCCGGCGAGCATGATGACGGTGGGCGGCTGCTTGGCGAACTCGATCCGGCGGGCCTCGCCGCCGAGGATCGCGGTGAGCTCCGCGTCGACGATCTTGACGACCTGCTGGGCCGGGTTGAGGGCCTCGGATACCTCGGCACCCTTGGCCCGCTCCTTGACCCGGGAGATGAAGGCGCGCACGACGGGCAGCGCGACGTCCGCCTCGAGCAGCGCGAGTCGGATCTCGCGGGCCGTCGCGTCGATGTCGGCATCGCTCAGCCGACCCTTTCCGCGCAGGTCCTTGAGCGCACCAGTGAGGCGGTCGGACAAGGATTCGAACACGGCAACAGCTCCCTGGTTCGCGTCCCGGGAGCGCGCGCGTCCCGGCGTCGTCGGCGACGACTGATCACAGGGTATCGGCATGCGCGACGACGGGCGTCGCTGGCTCGGCTCCCGGGAGCAGCGATTCGACCTGACCGGCCGTGCTGAGCACCGCGCCGGGCCCCGACAGCGCGAAGACGTCCTCCACCGCGGCCCCCCGTGTGCGGACCACGACCCAGTCGATCCGGGCCCCTGTCTGCAGGATGGCGGACACGATCCGGGCGAACAACCCGGGCCGGTCCTCCGCGCGGACCTCCATGAGGACGCCGTCGGCGTCGGAGCGGTGGCCCACGAGGACCGATGACCTGGCCCTCGGGGGCCCGATCGGCAGCGACTCGCCCCGTGCGAGCGCCGAGCGCAGTGACGCCGGCAGTCCGGCGTCGATGGCCCGTCGCAGGTCCTGGCGCAGGACGCGGGCGTCGACGGGGTCGCCGAACCGGGTCGAGACCGTCATCCGCGCACGCATCCCGCCGGGGGGACGCAGGTCGATCTCGGCGTCGACGATCTCCAGGCGGTGGGCCGCCAGGACCTCCGCCGCCACGGCCAGCGACCGGCCGGCTCCCGGCGCGACGAGGGTGACCTCGTGGGTCGTGCCGGTACCGGCGGCGCTGAGCTCGACCACCACGTCGGGGGGCCCGTGTCGCCTCGACGCCCGCACCGTCGGCGCCCGCACCGCCGCCCGGCTGGGGCCGACCAGCTGCCGACACGCCGCGACGAGGGCGGCGTGGACGCCCTCGCGACCCGCCGTCCACACCGTCGGGCCCGTGGCGAGGGAATCGGCCTCCGTGAGCGCGGCCAGGACGTCCAGGGCGACGGTGTCCCAGTCGAGCGCGTCGAGGACGGCCTGGGCGGTCGCCGGGTCGGTGGGGTCGCGCTGTGCCGCGGTGCGGGCGAGCAGCAGGTGGTGGCGGACGAGCCGTTCCAGGGTCTGGGTGTCGCGCACGCTTAACCCCATCCGTTCGGCGATCGGCCGGATCATGATCGCGCCGTTCTCGCTGTGATCGCCCTCGCGGGCTTTGCCGAGGTCGTGCAGCAGTGCGGCGAGCAGCAGCAGATCGGCGCGGGCGACCGAGGTCGTGAGGCGCGAGGCCTCCACCGCCGTCTGCACCAGGTGCCGGTCGACGGTGTAGACGTGGGTGCGTTCGCGCGCGGGGAGGTCGCGCACACCGGACCATTCCGGCAGCATCCGCTCCCACAGTCCGCAACGGTCGAGGGCCTCGTGGACGGGGATCTGCGCCTCCCCGGAGCCCAGGAGGACCAGCAGGTCGGACAGGGCCTCGGCGGGCCACCTCCCCTCGGGGGCGGGGCTCCGCTCGGCCAGGACGCCGAGAGTCGAGCCCGCGACGGGGAGGGCGAACCGCGCTGCGGCCGCCGCCACCCGCAGCGGCAACCACGGGTCCTCCGAGACCCGGGCGCCCCGGGCCAGAGCCACCTCGCCCGCGTGCTCGACGACACCGTCATCGAGCGGTCTGCGGACCGGTGAACGCCGCAGCAGGCCGGTGAAGCCGCGGGTCGACAGCGTGGCGCACGACCCACGGATCGCCTGGTCCGCGGTGAAGGCGATCGTGCGGGAGGCGTCGCTGAGGGCCCGGGCGAGATCGAACCGGTCGCCCAGACCGAGCGCGCGACCGACCTCGTCCCCGTACTCCGCGTGCAGCACCTCGCGGGGCCGCCCGGCCGCCCGGTGGAGTTCGGTGCGGGCGTCGAGGACGAGTCGGTGCGCGGCGGCCATACCCCCGGGGACCACCGGGCGGCCGTCGCTCAGGTGCGCCAGGGCGAGCGCGGTGACGAGCTGCACGTCGCGTAAACCGCCCGCGCCGTTCTTCAGGTCGGGCTCGCTGCGGTGCGCGATGACCCCGGCGCGGTGTCGGCGGGCCGCGGCCGCCGCCACGAGGTCGTCGAAGCGGGTGGCGATCTGATCCCGCCACTGCCTGCGGGCGCCGTCGACGACCAGCGCACCGAGATCCGCGTCGCCCGCGATCACCCGCGCGTCGAGCAGGCTCAGGCCCACCGAGACGTCCGCCGCCGCCACCGCCAGGCACTGGTCGACGGTGCGGACGCTGTGGTCGAGACCGACCCCGGAGTCCCACAGGGGATACCACAGGGCGTCGGCGAGCTCGCCGACGTCGCGGTCCGTGCGGCGCTCGTGGACCAGCACCAGGTCGAGGTCGGAGTGCGGGAGAACCTCCCTGCGGCCGAGCCCGCCGAACGCGACCAGTGCGAAACCCGAGCCCGGGTCGACCCCGGCCTCCTCCGCCAGCCTGGCCAGTTCCATCTCGTAGAGCTCGCACAGGGCGTCCCGCAGCGCCGCGGCCGGCAGAGCCTCCCGCCCCGCGGCGAGGATCCGCGCGCGACCGGACCGCAGTGCCGTGGCGCGTCCGTCGTCCGCCGTCGCCGTCATCGGTGCCCTCCTTCCCGCGTCCGGTCCCGCGTCCACTTCCGGGCGGGTCGTCGGGTTCCAGCGTCCCGCGGCCGTGTCACCCCGCCGCGGCGGGCGTGTTTCGCCTTTGTGAACGCCCCCGCACGGCGGCGCGCGAGCACCGGGAGCCGTGGGGCACACGTCGGCGCGCGGGCCGCCTCGTCCGGAGGCGACCCGCGCGCTGGCGGTGTGGGTGCGGCAGTGGGGCCCGCTCAGATGGCGTCGGCGCCCTCCTCGCCCGTGCGGACACGGACGATGCTCTCGACGGCGGTCACCCAGACCTTGCCGTCACCGATCTTGCCGGTGCGGGCCGCGTCGACGATCAGCTGGACGACCGTCGGTGCGGTGTCGTCGTCGACCACCACCTCGACCCGGATCTTGGGGACGAAGTCGACGGCGTACTCGGCGCCTCGGTAGACCTCGGTGTGGCCCTTCTGTCGGCCGTAGCCCTGGACCTCGCTGATGGTCAGTCCGTGGATGCCGGCCTGCTCGAGGGCGGCCTTGACGTCGTCGAGCGTGAACGGCTTGACGATCGCGGTCACGAGCTTCATGTCGTGGTTCCTTTCGAGGTGGTCGGGTCAGCGGATGAGCGCGCTGGTGGAGGGCTCGTACGCGGTCTCCGCGTGCTGGGCGCCGTCGATGCCGGCCTGCTCGTCCGCCTTGTCGATCCGCCATCCGAGGGGGCGGCAGATCGCCCAGGCGATCGCGGTCATCACCGCGGTGAACACGAGCGCCGCGACGGCGATCACGATCTGGACCACGAGGAGCTTCCATCCGTCGCCGGAGTAGAAGATCCCGGGGGCGGTGTCGAAGGTGCCGGTGGCGAACAGCCCGATCGCTATCGTGCCCCACAGGCCGGCGACCAGGTGGACGCCCACCACGTCGAGAGCGTCGTCGTAGCCGAACCGGTGCTTGAGCCCCACCGCGAGAGCGGACAGGACGCCCGCGATCGCACCGAGCGCGATGGCGCCGAGCGGGTGGACCGAACCGGCGGCCGGGGTGATGGCGACGAGGCCGGCGACGACACCGGAGGCGGCGCCGAGGCTGGTGGCGTGGCCGTCACGGATCCGCTCCGCCAGGAGCCAGCCCAGCATCGCGGCGGCCGTCGCGGCGGTCGTGTTGACCCAGGCGAGGCCCGCGGTGCCGTTGGCGCCGAACGCCGAGCCGGCGTTGAACCCGAACCAGCCGAACCAGAGAAGGGCCGCGCCGAGCATCACCAGGGGCAGGCTGTGGGGGCGGAAGGCGGTGCGTCCGAAGTCGAGCCGCTTGCCGATCAGCAACACCAGCACCAGGGCGGCCATGCCGGCGTTGATGTGCACGACGGTTCCGCCGGCGAAGTCGATGGGGCCCACGGCGGCGGTCAGACCACCCTCGCCGTCGTCGACCGTCCCGAAGATCATCGCGGCGAGCCCACTGTCCGAGTGGGAGAGCAGCCCGCCGCCCCACACCATGTGGGCGAGCGGGAAGTAGGCCAGGGTCACCCACACGCCGGCGAACGCGAGCCACGTGCCGAACCGGACGCGCTCGGCGATCGCGCCGGAGATCAGCGCGACGGTGATGATCGCGAACGTGACCTGGAAGGCCACGTCGACGACCTGCGGGTAGGCACCGAGCCCCTGCACCCAGCCGGAGGCGTCACCGATGACGCCAGAGAGGCCGAACATCTCGAAGGGGTTGGCGAACAGTCCGGCCACGGACTGGCTGCCGTAGGACATCGACCAGCCCCACAGCAGGTAGATGACGCCGATCAGGCCCATGGTGCCGAACGACATCATCATCATGTTGAGTACCGACTTCTGCCGGGACATGCCGCCGTAGAAGAGCGCCAGGGCTGGCGTCATGAGCAGCACCAGGGATGCCGCCATGAGCATCCAGGCCGTGTCTCCCGTATCGAACTCCGGCGTCGCCTCCTGGGCGAGCAACGCGACACTGTCACCTATCACGGTGCGGTCCTCCTCATTTCATCGCGTGGTGAGCGTCTTCTCGCTCCCCGGTCGCCTGTAGAGGTTTCCGCTGCCGTGTTGCGGTAGATGTGCGCGTGTGTTTCCTGGCGGTTACACGCGGCGGGCCCCGGTTCCGGTTGTGTGTCGCGGCCCGCCGCGCCCGTTCCCACGACCGCTGCCCCACCCGGTCGTCCCGCCGGGCCGGGTGGCCCGGGGGCGGGGGTCTACGTCCCGAGCAGGGCGTCCACGAACGCCTCGGGGGTGAACGGCGCCAGGTCGTCGGCGCCCTCCCCCAGTCCGACGAGCTTGACCGGCACACCGAGCTCGTGCTGGACCTGGAAGACGATCCCGCCCTTGGCGGTGCCGTCGAGCTTGGTGAGCACGACGCCGGTGATGTCGACGACCTCCTTGAACACGCGCGCCTGCATGAGCCCGTTCTGTCCGGTGGTGGCGTCGATCACCAACAGGACCTCGTCGACGGGGGTCTTCTTCTCCACCACTCGTTTGACCTTGCCGAGCTCGTCCATGAGGCCGGTCTTGGTGTGGAGCCGACCGGCGGTGTCCACGAGCACGGCGTCCACGCCGGTCTCGACCCCGCGGGTCACCGCGTCAAAGGCGACGGAGGCGGGATCCGCGCCCTCCTTGCCGCGGACCACCTCGGCGCCCACCCGCTCGGCCCAGGTCTGGAGCTGATCCGCCGCGGCGGCGCGGAACGTGTCCGCCGCGCCGAGGAGGATCTCGCGACCGTCGGCGACGAGGACGCGGGCGAGTTTGCCGGTTGTGGTGGTCTTGCCGGTGCCGTTGACGCCGACGACGAGGAGGACGGCCGGCGTCCCGTCGTTCGGCAGCGCACGCAGCGAGCGGTCGAGTTCGGGGTGGAGGTTGTCGATGAGGGTCTGCCGCAGCAGATCGCGCACCTCGGCCTCGGTGCGGACCTGTCGGGTGGCGATCTCCGCCCGCAGGCGGTCCACGACGAGCTCGGTGGTGGCCGAACCGAGGTCGGCCATGATCAGCGTGTCCTCGATCTCCTCCCAGGCGTCCTCGTCGAGATCGCCGGCGCCGAGGAGACCCAGCAGGCCCTGGCCCACAGTGTTCTGCGACCGCGCGAGGCGGCCCCGCAGGCGGTCGAGGCGGCCGGCGGCCGGGTCGATGCGCTCGACCGGGGCGACCGGCTCCGGGGTCCCGGTCACCGTCTCCGGGGGCGCCGGGATCTCCTCGTCGGGCACCTCGGGCGGGACCACGACGGGCTCGACCGGGGCGGGCTCGACGACCTCGGTGGCCTCGGTCGGGCCGGGATCGACGTCCGGCTCGGGCGCGGGGACGGCCGTCTCGGGCGCGGTGTCCGGCGCGGTCGCAGGGGCGGCCGCGGGTTCGGCGGCGGGTTCGGCGGCGGGGGCCGCCCCCGTCGCAGCGGACGGCGGCGCGGGGGGCCGTGGGGCCGGTGTCGCCGGCGGCAGGTCCTCCCGCGGCGTCGGGTCACGGCGCACCGGCTCCCTGGGCGGGGCCGCCGTGGCGCCGCCCCCTCCCTGGGCGAACGAGAACCCCGTCCCGGCCTGGTAGTTGCCGGAGCGCTCCTCACGGGTGAGCTCCTTGCGCTCCTCGGCCCGGGTGAGGGAGATCTGCCGCTTCTTGCGCAGCTGCAGTCCCACGACGAGCGCGATGACGGCGAGCAGCAGCACCGCGGCGACGGCGATGATGATCCAGGTGGTGGTAGTCACGGTGTCCAGTATGGCCGACACCACCCGCCTCCATCCCGGCCCCGGGGGGCTGGGACAGACCTAGACTGGCGCCTGTCGCCGAGTCCGGGAGGAGCGCCAGTGGTCGAGGTCTCCGCCCCGTCGGGGTCACCGCCCGGGCAACGCCGCCCCGTGCGCCGCGCCCCGGTGGTGCCCACCTGGCTCGCCAAGACCGTCATGGCGCTCACGGGCCTGCTCTTCACCGTGTTCGTGGTGGCGCACATGATCGGCAATCTGAAGGTGTTCGGCGGAGCGCCGGGTTTCGACGGGTACGCCGCGTGGCTGCGTACCCTGCTGTACCCCCTCGTCCCCCACGGGGGCGTCCTGTGGACCCTGCGCGTGCTGCTGCTGGTGAGTCTGGTGCTGCACGTGTGGTTCTCGCTGCTGTTGCTGCGTCGCTCCCGGGCGTCCGCGGGCCCGCACCGACGCCGTACGGGGCTCACCGCCGGCTCGTTCGGCGCGCGGTCGATGCTGCTCACCGGCGTGGTGGTGCTGCTCTTCGTCGTCGTCCACGTCCTGGACATGACCACGGGCACCGCCCCGGTCTCCCCGGAGGCGTTCGAACCCGGCTCCGCGTACGGGAACCTGGTGGCCAGCTTCTCGCGCCCCTGGATGGCCGTCTTCTACGCACTCACCATGGTGGTGCTCGCCGTGCACGTGGCCCACGGGGTCCGCACGGCGGCCGGTGACCTCGGGGTGACCGGCGTGCGCAGCCGCGCGGTGATCACCCTGTTGGGCGGGATCGCGGCGGTGGCGGTCCTCCTGGGCAACGCCGCGATCCCGGTCGCGGTCCAGGCCGGGTGGCTGACGTGACGTTCTCCCCTCCCCCGGTCCTCGTCCCCGGCGCGCGGGCGGGCGGCATCCTCGCCCCGGGCACCCCGGAGGGGGACCCGGCCACCGCGTGGTCGAGACGGCGTGACGGCTACCGGCTCGTCGCGCCGGCCAACCGTCGGCGCTTCCACGTGGTGGTGGTGGGCACGGGCCTGGCCGGCGCCGGGGCCGCCGCGGCGCTCGGCGAACTCGGCTACCGGGTGACGGCGTTCACCTACCACGACGCCGCCCGCCGCGCGCACTCCGTCGCGGCCCAGGGCGGCATCAACGCCGCCCGCGCCCGCCGCGTGGACGGGGACTCGGTGGCCAGGTTCGTCGCCGACACCGTCTCGGGTGGGGACTTCCGCGGCCGGGAGGCCGAGGCGTTCCGGCTGGGCGAGGAGTCGGCGCGCGTGATCGACCACTTCTCGGCCATCGGGACCCCGTTCGCCCGCGAGTACGGCGGCGTCCTGTCCACCCGGTCCTTCGGCGGCGTGCAGGTCTCGCGCACGTACTACTCCCGCGGGCAGACCGGCCAGCAACTGCAGATCGCGGGCGTCCAGGCCCTGCAGCGGCAGATCCGTGCCGGCGCCGTGACGCTGCACACCCGCCACGAGATGCTCGACCTCGTCGTCGACGATTCGGGGTGCCACGGTGTGGTGGTCCGCGACCTGGTGTCCGGCCACATCCGGGCCGAGACCGCGCACGCGGTCGTCCTCGCGACCGGCGGCTACGGGACCGTCTTCCACGACTCCACACTCGCGATCCACTCCAACGCCTCGGCGGTGTGGCGCGCGCACCAGCGGGGGGCCCTGTTCGCCTCACCGTCGTTCGTGCAGTTCCACCCCACCGCGCTGCCCAAGGACAACGACTGGCAGGCCAAGACGATCCTCATGAGCGAATCGTTGCGCAACGACGGCCGCGTCTGGGTCCCGCTCCACGACGGCGACGACCGGCCGCCCGGGGAGATCCCGGACGCCGACCGCGACTTCTTTCTCGAGCGCCGATATCCCGCCTTCGGCAACCTCGTGCCCCGCGACGTGGCCTCCCGGGCGATCACCTCCGAGATCCGTGCCGGGCGAGGGGTGGGGCCACGCCGCAACTCCGTCTACCTGGACTTCCGTGACGCCCTGTCCCGCGACGGGCGCCGGACGATCACCGAGCGCTACGGCAACCTGTTCGAGTTGTACGCCCACGCCACCGGCGAGGACCCGTACGCCGTACCCATGCGCATCGCGCCGACGTGCCACTTCACGATGGGCGGGCTGTGGAGCGACTTCGACCTGCAGACGTCGATCCCCGGCCTGTTCGTCGGCGGCGAATGCGGCTGGGCGTATCACGGCGCGAACCGACTCGGTGCGAATTCCCTGCTCAGCGCGAGCGTCGACGGCTGGTTCACCCTTCCGTACTCGGTGCCGGCGCACCTGGCCACCCGCCTCGGGGACGACCTGCCGGGCGACGACGACGAGGTGGTCGTGGCCGCCGTGGCCCGCGCCCGGACGCGGGTGCGGAACCTGCTCGCGGTGGGCGGCTCGACCGGGCCCGAACACTTCCACCGTGAGCTCGGCGAGATCCTCTACTCGGGCTGCGGCGTCACACGAACGGCCGACGGCCTGACCCGGGCGCTCGAGCGCATCCGTGACCTGCGGACCCGGTTCTGGACTGGCCTGCGGGTCACGGGCGCAGGCGGTCACCTGAACCAGGTGCTCGAACTGGCCGGGCGGGTCGCCGACTTCCTCGAACTGGCGGAACTGATGTGCGTGGATGCGCTGGACCGGGACGAGTCGTGCGGCGCCCACTTCCGCGACGAGCACCAGACGCCCGACGGCGAGGCCCGGCGGGACGACCGTCGGTGGGCCTTCGCCTCCGCCTGGGCCTCCGAGGGCGATGACCGTGGCGGGCCCCGGTCCTTCACCCGCCACGCCGAACCGCTGGAGTTCTCGGCGGTCGCCCCCACCGCGAGGGATTACCGATGAGGCTCACCCTGCGAATCTGGCGACAGTCCGGGCCCGACATGGCCGGGCGGTACGAGGAGTTCGAGGTCCACGACGCCCGGCCGGAGATGAGTGTCCTGGAGTTGCTCGACGTCCTCAACGCCGACCTGGTGGACGCGGGCGTCGAACCGGTGGCGTTCGACTCCGACTGCCGTGAGGGGATCTGCGGGGCCTGCGGCGTCACCGTCGACGGACGCCCCCACGGTCCCGCGGAGAACACCCCGTCGTGTCACCAGCGGCTGACCCCCTACGCCGACGGGGACACCCTGCGCATCGAACCGCTTCGCGCCGCCGTGTTCCCCGTCCTCCGCGATCTGGTGGTGGACCGGTCCGCTCTGGACGGGGTCGTCGAGTCCGCGGCCCATGTGGGAATCCCGGCCGGCGCCGCCCCGGACGCGGACTCGACCCTCCAGGGTCACGACACGGCGGAGACCGCACTGGACTTCGCGGCGTGCATCGGGTGCGGGGCGTGTGTGGCGGCCTGCCCCAACGGCTCGGCCAACCTGTTCGTGGGGGCCAAACTCGGGCACCTCGCCCTCATGCCCGTCGCGGGCGCCGACCGCGCGGCCCGCGCCCGCGAGATGGTCAGCGCCGCCGACGAGGAGTTCGGTCCCTGCTCGCTCTACGGGGAGTGCTCGCGGGTGTGCCCGGCGGGGATCCCGCTGCGGGCGATTGGCGTGGTCAACCGTGAACGGCTCCGGGCGGTCTTCCGGCGCTCGTGAGCGAGCGGCGACGCCTCGGTCACGTGCACGGAGGCCGGCACGTCGCACTCGGGCGACGACCGGGCCGTCCGTGACCTAGACGTCGTCCTCCCCGACCGGGCCGCCCTCTGCCTCCCAGGTGTCGATCATCTCGACCTTGGTCCGCGTGAACTTGCGACGCACACCCACTCCCCCTCGGTCGCTCTCCGGGATGAACCGGGCGCCGAAGTAGGTCAGGGCGTCGGTCAACGCCTGCACCTCGGCCGCGTCGAGTGCGCCCACTCCCCGTTCGTACTCGCGGATCCGCTGCTCGTCCAGTCCGGAGCGCAGCGCCACCACCTTGGTGGAGACGAGGCACAACGCGCGCGCCGCGCGCGCCAGACTGGGGTCCATGAACAGTTCTCTCTGAGGCATGACCCCATGATGCCGAATCCGACACCGCAGGGCCGCCGCGAGGAGTCAGCGCATGCGTTGGGAGATGACCTTGGAGATGCCGTCGCCCTGCATCGACACGCCGTAGAGCACGTCGGCCACGTCCATGGTGGGCTTCTGGTGGGTGATGACGATGAGCTGGCTGGTCTCCCTGAGCTGTTCGAACAGCCCGATGAGCCGCCGCAGGTTGGTGTCGTCGAGCGCCGCCTCGACCTCGTCCATGACGTAGAACGGGCTGGGGCGGGCCTTGAATATCGCCACCAGCATGGCGACCGCGGTGAGCGACTTCTCGCCGCCGGACAGCAGCGACAACCGCTTCACCTTCTTTCCCGGTGGCCGCGCCTCCACCTCGATCCCGGTGGCGAGCATGTCCTCCGGCTCGGTGAGGATCAGTCGCCCCTCCCCTCCGGGGAAGAGCGTGGAGAAGACACCCCGGAACTCGCGCTCGACGTCGACCCACGCCTCGGTGAAGATCTGCTCGATGCGCTCGTCGACGTCGTCGATCACCCCCTCGAGGTCGGACCGGGCCTTCTTCACGTCGTCGAGCTGGGTGGACAGGAACGCGTAGCGCTCCTCCAGCGCCGCGAACTCCTCCAACGCCAGCGGGTTGACCTTGCCCAGGGTGGCCAGGTCCTTCTGCGCCGACCTGAGACGACGCTCCTGTTCGGCGCGCACGAACGGCATCGGGGGCGGCGGGGTCACGTCCTCGCCGCGCTCGCGAGCCGCCTCGTACTCCTGCATCTCCAACGCCGACGGCGGCAGGTCCACGTCGGGACCGTACTCGGCGACCAGTGCACCGGGTTCGATCCCGTGGCGCTCCAGCACCGCCGCCTCGAGCTCGGAGACCTTGACCTCGAGCTGGGCGCGGACGATCTCGTCGCGGTGGGCGGCGTCGGAGAGTCGCGACACCTCGGCTTCGGCGGCGGCGAGGTCGGCGCGCAGGGCCGCGACCCGGGCCGTGGCGTCCGCGCGCGAGGCCGCCAACCGGTCCCGCTCCGCGGACGCGCCGGCGATGAGTTCGTCGAGACGGTCCAGCAGCCGCCCGCTGAGCTCGTCGACCACCCCGGCGACCTCGGCGCCCCGACGTCGCTGCGCCGCCGCCCGAGCCGCGCGGGCCCGCGCCTCGCGCTCGGACTGCGCCGCGCGACGCAGGGATGCCGACTTCCCGCGGACGCCGGCGGCCCGCTCCTCGGCCGAGCGGTGCGCGAGCCGGGCCTCCAGCTCGGCCGCGCGGGCCGTCGCGACCTCCGCCTGCGCGGCGACCCGGCCGTCGTCCGAGGGCGGTGCGACCTCGTCGTCGTCGCCCGCCCGGACGAGCCGGTCGGACAGCTCCGCGTGCTCGGCGCGCGCGGCGTCGAGCTTGTCCACGGCGATGCGACGGGCCTGCTCCAGGCGTCGCACGTCCGCCTCGGCGCGCCGGCGCCGCTGGCCGATGCGGGCGAGCTCGGCGTAGATCTCCTCGATCGCGGCGTCGGACTCGCCGATCGCGGCGAGGGTCTCGGAGTACCGGTCCGCCCGCTCGGCGTCCTCCGCCTCCGCGCCGGCGAGCTCCGCGCGGGTGGTCTCGATCTCGGCGCGCACGGCGTCCCGCTCGGCGACCGCGGCGTCGATCGCGGACTGGATCTCCAGGCCCGTGCGACCCGCCGCGGAACCACCCACGCTCCATCCGACGCCGGCCAGCTCACCGTCCCGCGTCACCGCGCGCACACGGCGGTCCGCGTCCACCTGGGCGTGGGCGACGCCGAGGTCCTCCACCAGCACCACGTCCACCAGCAGGGCGGTCACCGCCGCGACGAGGTCGTCGGGCACGTCCACCACGTCCAGCGCCCACCGGGCGCCCTCGACGAGGTCCACCTCGAGCCGGTAGCCGTCCCCGGGGACGCCGCGGGCGATCAGACCCGCCCGACCCGCGTCGGCCTCGCGCAGCGCGGCGAGGACCCGCCCGCGATCCACGTCGCCGTCCACGACCACCGCGTCGACGGCCGGGCCCAGGGCCACGCCGACCGCGCGCTGCCATCCGTCCCGCACCCCGAGCGACTCCCCCACCGTGCCCGCCACGGCGTCCGCGCCCAGGTGCCGCACGACCCAGTCGGCACCGTCGCCGGCGCCCTTGTTCTGCTCCAGTGTCTCGATCCGTGCGGCCAGACGGGCGATCCGCTGATCGGCCTCCCGCTCGAGCCCCTGCAGTTCGGCCAGGCGGGCGCGGGCGGCCAGGTGCGCGCGCTCGGCGCGGCCGAGGTGCTCGTCGAGGGTGCGTTCCCCCTCCGCGTGCGCGCCGACCCGGGCGTGGACGGCGTCGAACTCGGCCTCGGCGTCGGCGACGGCCGCGCGGGCGACGGCGGTCTCGGCGTCGAGGCGGGCGATCTCCGCCTCGGTCGACTCGACGCGCGCCGCGAGCGTGTCGACCTTGCCGGCGAGACGAGCCACGCCCTCGCGCCGGTCGGCGATCGCGCGGACGGCCTTGAGATGCTCGGCCTCGAGCGCGGTGAGCGCCGCCTCTGCCCGCCCGAGGTCCTCCGTCGCGCGACGGGCCCGCTCGGCCGCGACGTCGACCTGCGCGGCGAGGTCCTGCTCGAGGGCGGCGGCGCGATCGGCCTGACGGTCGAGCTCGTCGGGATCGGTGCCGTGGTGGACCGCGACCTCGGCGGCGAGCGAGCGGGCGCGGTCCGAGGCGATGCGGGCGGTCGCGCGGGCGCGCTCGGCCAGCGTCGACAGCGCGAACCAGCGCTGCTGCGCGGCGTCGGCCTGCGGGGTGAGTCGGTCGAGGTCGGCCTGGGTGGCCGCCACGTCGCGGGCCAGCCCGTCGCGCCGGTCGACGGCCGCGGCGACCTGATCGGCCAACCGGGCGCGGACGCTCTCGGCGTCGGCGAGTTCGCGGCGGCGGGTCACGAGGTCGTCGGCGGCCAGCCGGAACGTCGCGTCGCGCAGGTCGGCCTGGATGGTCTGCGCCCGCCGCGCCACCTCCGCCTGTCTCCCCAGCGGCTTGAGCTGACGCCGCAGTTCGGTGGTGAGGTCGGTGAGCCGGTCGAGGTTGCCCTGCATGCCGGCGAGCTTGCGCTGGGCCTTCTCCTTGCGGCGGCGGTGCTTGAGGATACCGGCGGCCTCCTCGATGAACGCGCGCCGCTCCTCCGGCTTGGACTCGAGGATCTCGGCGAGCTTGCCCTGGCCGACGATCACGTGCATCTCGCGACCGATGCCCGAGTCCGAGAGCAGTTCCTGCACGTCCATGAGGCGGGCGCGGTCGCCGTTGATCTCGTACTCGGCGGCCCCGTCGCGGAACATCCGGCGGGTGAGGGAGACCTCGGCGTAGTCGATCGGCAGCGCGCCGTCGGAGTTGTCCAGGGTGAGCGTGACCTCGGCGCGGCCGAGGGGTTGCTTGCCGGCGGTGCCGGCGAAGATGACGTCCTGCATCTTGCCGCCGCGCAGGGTCTTGGCGCTGTGCTCGCCCATGACCCAGGTCAGGGCGTCGACGACGTTGGACTTGCCGGAGCCGTTGGGGCCGACCACGCAGCAGATGCCGGGTTCGAATCTCAGGGTCGTGGGCGCGGCGAAGGACTTGAAGCCCTTGAGCGTCAACGACTTGAGATACACGGGAGTCGATCCTAGGTCAGCGTTCGACGAATCCCGTCAGTCCGCCGCGCGCCGGTTCGTAGGTGTCGACGACGAGGTCCACGCGTTCGGGGGTGTCGCCGCCGCGGAGGAGGTCGGACAGGGCCCGGCACGCGCTCTCGGGTCCCTCGGCCACCACGTGGACGCGGCCGTCCGGCTTGTTGGCCGCGTACCCGCTCAGGCCCAGTTCGAGGGCGCGGCTGCGGGTCCACCACCGGAAGCCCACGCCCTGGACCCGGCCGTGCACCCAGGCGACGAGCCGGACCCCGTCCCCGTCCGGCGCGCTCATCCGGCAGCGCCTCCGTCGGGCGCCGCGCCGCCGGTCCGGAAGTCGAGCGTGACCTCGGTGCCGGCGGTGATCGTGCGTCCCACGGTGCACGTGGCGTCGACGGAGCGGCGCACCATGTCGATGACGCGGTCGACCATGGCCGGGTCGAGCCCGGAGAGGTCGAGCTCATAGGTCTCCTCGAGCCGCGGGTAGCGCTCGGCCTCGCGGTCGGCGTCGCCGGAGACGCGGACCGTGGCCGCGTAGTCGTCCCCGAGACGACGGGAGAGGGTGAAGTCCGACGCCATGGCGGTGCACGCGCCGAGCGCGATCTTGAGCAGTTCCCCGGGGGTGAACACGCCCTCGACGTCGGCCGAGCCGATCTCGACGCGGGCGCCCCGGGCGGAGGAGCCCACGTACCTCCGCGTGCCGATGCGGTCGACCCGCAGGTCCGGGCCGGCGGCCGGGTCGGGCGCGTCACCGGCGGCGGGTGCGGGGTCCTGCGGGGTGCTCTGGGGCGTCTCGGTCATGGGGTCATCGTACGGCCGGGCGGCGTCGGGTCCCGCTCCGGCGGCGGGGCGCCGGCTGGCACGCGGGGCAGAAGTGCGAGCCGCGGTTCATGAAGTCCTCCCGCACGATGGCGGTGCCGCAGCGCGCGCAGGGCAGCCCGGCGCGGCCGTAGGCGTCGAGCGACCGGTCGAAGTAGCCGGACGCGCCGTTGACGTTGACGTACAGCGCGTCGAAAGAGGTCCCGCCGGCGTCGAGGGCGTCGGCCATCACGTCGCGGGCGTGCTCGAGCACCCCGGTGACGGCGCGGAGGGTGACCGCCCCGGAGCGCCGCCGGCCGTGCAGCCCCGAGCGCCACAGGGCCTCGTCGGCGTAGATGTTGCCGATGCCGGACACGACGGTCTGGTCCAGCAGGAGGCGCTTGATCTCGGTGTCCCGACGGCGGATGAGCCGGGCCGCGGCGACCGCGTCGAAGCCGGGCTCGAACGGGTCCGCGGCGATGTGTGCGGCGGGGGCGGGCAGCAGCACACCGCTGCCGTCGCGGGCCTCGGCCAGGGGCACGACCGTCCACCCGCCGAACGTGCGTTGGTCGACGAACCGGAGTTCGTTGCCGTCGTCCAGGACGGCCCGGGCGTGCAGGTGCCGCACGGCAGGTGCGCCGGCACCGGTGACGAGCATCTGCCCACTCATCCCCAGGTGCACCAGGAGGCAGTCGGCCCCGGCCGCATCCACGCCGTCCAGGGTGAGCCACAGGTACTTGCCGCGGCGCCTCGCCCCGGTGACGGTGCGCCCGGTCAGCCGGGCGACGATCTCGGGTGCGCCCCCGGGCTGGCGGCGGGCCGTGCGTGCCCCGGTGACCTCGACCGACTCCAGGGTGCGACCCACGACGTGGTCGGCCAGTCCCCGCCGGACGACCTCGACCTCGGGTAGCTCCGGCACGTCAGCCCGCTGTCCGACCCGGCGCCGTCCCGTCCAGGGCCGCCCAGGCCTGCTCCGCGGCCCGCTGCTCGGCCTCCTTCTTGGTGCGGCCGGCGCCCTCGCCGAACGCGTCCTCGCCCACGAACACCACGGCCGAGAACGTCTTGTCGTGGTCCGGTCCGGTCGAGGTGATCTCGTACCGGGCCCGGGGCCGCCCGAGCGAGGCGCATTTCTCCTGGAGGCTGGTCTTCCAGTCGAGCGCCGCTCCGAGGTGGGGCACGACCCGCAGGCGGTCGCCGATGATCGTCTCGATCACGCCGCGGGCCGTCTCGAGCCCGTGGGTGAGGTAGACCGCCCCGAAGACCGCCTCGAGGGTGTCCGCGAGGATCGAGTGCTTGTCGCGCCCGCCGGTCAGCTCCTCCCCGCGGCCCAACCGCAGGTGGCTGCCCAGCCCGCCCTCGCCCAGCTCACGCGCGATGTCGGCGAGGACGTAGGTGTTGACCAGGCTCGCGCGGATCTTGGCCAGGTCGCCCTCGGGCCGGTCCGGGTAGGCGGTGTAGAGGTATTCCGTGACGACGAGTTCCAGCACCGCGTCGCCGAGGAACTCCAGTCGCTCGTTGTGCGGCGCCCCGCCGTGCTCGTAGGCGTACGACCGGTGGGTCAGGGCCTGGGTCGCCAGGGCGACGGGCAGGGCCACGCCCAGGACCGTGTCCAGCGGCGAGGGCTGGTCCGTCACGCGCGGTCCCCGTCGGTGTCGTCCGGGCCGGTGGTGCCGAACTTCTCCGCCAGGTCGGCCCAGCGCGGGTCGATCCGCCCGGTCTCCTCCCCGGAGACCCCGTCCGGGGCGGGGGTGTCCGGGTTCACGCACTCGTCGTGCCCGTAGTCCGCGCAGGTGGGCGACATGGGGAACTCGAGCCCGAACGCGTCGACGAGGGCCGGCTCGAGGTCGATCAGGTCGCCGTCGAGCAGCCGTACCTCGTCCTCCTCCGCGCCGTCGGCCGCGGCGGTCCCGGGGGCGGCGTACATCTCGGTGAGATCCACCGCGACGTCGGTGGTGAACTCGCCGAGGCACCGCGCGCACTCGACCCGTGCGGTTCCGCTGACGGACCCCGTGACCAGCACGCCCTCGTCGACGAAGGTCATCAGCAGGTCCAGCTCGACCTCCGACCCGCTCGGGATCCGGATGAGCTCGACCCCGATGTCGGACGGCGCCACCGCGGCGCGCTGCACGGGCTCCGTCGCGCCGGGCGTGCGGGCGAGGACGCGGCTGTCGAGGACGAGCGAATCGGCGGCCGGGCGGCCGTGGCGGGGGGTGCGGGAGGTGGAGGACACGCCCAGCAGACTACCCGCCCGGCTCAGTAGTCCCCGTACCCGTCGCCGAAGCGCTCGTCGTCACGGGTGCCGCGGCGCGCGGCGGGATCCCGCCGCGCGGTGGGGGCGACGCCGTGCAGTTCCTCGCGGCCGCGGGTGACGGTGCGCAGCGTCGCGCCGAGGAACTCCTCGAAGCGGGCCATCTTCTCGTCGATGTAGGCGTCGCACTCCTCGCGCCGCCGCTCGCTCTCGGCGTGCGCGGCGTCGCGGACGCGGGCGGCCTCCTCGTCGGCGATCCGGACGACCTCCGACTCGGACAGCATGCGCTGCTGTTCCTGGCGGGCCTCGGTGATGGTGCGGTCGTAGAGGACGTTGGCCTGTTCGACCACCCTGTCCGCCTCGGCGCGGGCGCGGGTCGTGGTGGACTCGGCGTCCCGGCGGGAGCGGTCCAGCAGCTCGGCCGCCTCGGCGCGGGCGTCGCCGACCAGGCCGTCGGCGTGGGCGGTGGCCTCGGCGACCATGCGGTCGGCGCGGGCCTTGGCGTCGGCGAGCATCGCGTCGGCGTCCTCGCGGGCCTCCCGCAGGGTGCGGTCCGCCTCGGCGTCGGCGGCGGCGACGGTCTCGCGGGCGGTGGCGTCGGCCTCAGCGAGCACGCGGTCGCGCTGGTCGAGGACGTCCTGCGCGTCGTCGAGCTCGCCCGGGAAGGAGTCGCGGATGTCGTCGAGCAACAGCAGGGACTCGTGCCGGGGCACCACGCAGTTCGCGGTCATGGGCAGACTGCGGGCGTCCTCGATCATCGCGTTCAGCTCGTCGAGGGCCTGGAACACTCGGTACACGCTCGTCCCTTCACCGGATCGTCACATTCGTCCCATCAGTGTGCCCCCAACACACCGTGGCGGGGGGCTGCCCGCGCGGTGTGTCCGCGTGCTCAGCCCAGCCGCTCCCGCAGCGCGACGGCCACCGGACCCGGCAGCAGGTGGGAGACGTCTCCGCCCAGGCGGGTCACCTCGCGGCACAGCGACGAGGACACGAACGCCAGATCGGCCCGCGTCGGCAGGAAGACGGTGTCGATGCCGGCGATGGAGCGGTTCATGTGCGCCATCGGCAGCTCGTAGTCGTAGTCCGTGGAGTCCCGCAGACCCTTGACCACCGCGGTGGCGCCCTGCTCACGGCAGTAGTCGACCAGCAGCCCGTAGAAGCTGTCGACACGCACCCCGGGCACGTCGGCACAGACCTCGTCGATGAGGGCCTTGCGCTCGTCGATCGAGAAGGTGCCCTGCTTGTTGGGGTTGGCGACCACGCACACGATCACGTCGTCGAACAGCGCCGCCGCCCGGCGGATGATGTCGAGGTGCCCGAGGGTCACCGGGTCGAAGGAGCCTGGAACCACGACGGTCGTCATGGGGCGACCGTATCAACCGGCCGGGCCATCTCGACGGCGGTCTCCCCGTAGGTGCGCTCGAAGACGACGTCGTACCCGTCCGGCCAGCGCACGGCGGGGTCACGCCTCGAGCGCTCCCACACCACGAGGGCGTCACCGGCGAGCCAGCCCCCGGCCGTCAGCGCACGGAGGATCGGCTCGTCGAGCGCGGCGGACCTGTCGTACGGCGGGTCGGCCAACACCAGATCGAACCCGCCGGGCACGGGGCATGCGCCCTCGACCGCCGCCGGGAGCGAGGCCCGTCTCACCGTGGTCCGGAGGGAGGGCGACGACGACGACGCCCCGGCGACGTTCTTCTTGAGGCACGCCACCGCCCGGTGGTTCTCCTCGACGAACCACGCGGTGTCCGCTCCCCTGGACAGGGCCTCGAGCCCGAGGGCGCCGGAGCCGGCGAACAGGTCGAGGACGGCGGCGCCCGCCAGGTCCACGCGGCTGTCGATGGCGCTGAACAACGCCTCGCGGACCCGGTCGGTGGTGGGCCGCGTGCCGGCCGGCGGCACTGTGATCGACAGCCCGCGGAGGCGGCCGGAGATGATGCGGGTCATGGGGGGCTTCCCGTCGCGTCAGTATCTGAACAGGTAGTCGGTGTCCTCGGACCCGGCCAGCCGGCGGACACGCTCGGCCAGCGCGGGATGCCGGTGCAGGCCGGGGTCGGCCTCGAGGATCTCCTCGGCGTGCCGGCGGGCGATCTCGATGACGTCGCCGTCGTCGACCACCGACAGCAACCGGAGCGCCGACAACGCCCCGGACTGCGCGTCCCCCAGTATGTCGCCCTCGCGGCGCTGGACCAGATCCAGCTGCGCCAGTGCGAAGCCGTCGGTGGTGCCCGCGACCGCGGCGAGCCGCTCCATCGCCCGGCTGTCCGCGCGCGAGTTGGTCACCAGCAGGCACAGGCCCGGCAGCCCACCCCGGCCGACCCGGCCGCGCAGCTGGTGGAGCTGGCTCACCCCGAACCGCTCGGCGTCCATCACCACCATGACGGTGGCCTGCGGGACGTCCACGCCGACCTCGATGACGGTCGTGGACACGAGCACGTCGAGGCGGCCGGCGGCGAAATCCGCCATGACGGCGTCCTTCTCCTCCGGCGGGAGTCGGCCGTGCATGAGACCGACCCTGACCCCGGCCAGCGGGCCGGTGGACAGGTACCCGTGCAGGTCCACGGCGGCGGCCAACGGCGGTCTGTCGCCGCCCTCGTCGTCGTCGCCCGTCGTCTCGTCCCCCGACGGGGGGTCCTCGCCGTCGATCCGCGAGCACACCACGTACGCGCGGTGGCCGGCGGCGACCTCCTCCCGCACCCGCTCCCACGCGCGCGAGAGCCACGCGGGCCGCTCGCGCGCCGGCACCACGGATGTAGAGATGGGCCGGCGGCCCCCCGGCAGCTCCTCGAGCTCGGAGACCTCGAGGTCCCCGAACACCGTCATGGCGATCGTCCGCGGGATGGGGGTCGCCGTCATCACCAACAGGTGGGGGACCATCCCCTCGCGGCCCTTGGACCGCAGGCGGTCGCGCTGACGCACCCCGAACCGGTGCTGCTCGTCCACCACCACCAGGCCCAGGTCGAAGAAGTCCACCGAGTCCTGGATCAACGCGTGCGTCCCCACGACGATCCCCGCCTCGCCGGTGACGATGTCGAGCAGGGCCTCCCGGCGCCGGGCCGTCGACATGGACCCGGTGAGCAGCACCACGCGGGTGGCGTGGTCGGCCGCGCCCAGCCTGCCTCGCTCCCCCAGGTCCCCGAGCATCGCGGTGAGGGACCGGTGGTGCTGGACCGCCAGGACCTCGGTCGGCGCGAGCATGACGCACTGGCGCCCGGCGTCCAGCACCTGCAGCATCGCCAGCAGCGCGACCACCGTCTTGCCCGACCCCACCTCACCCTGCAGGAGCCTGTTCATGGGCTCGGACCGCGACAGGTCGGCCGCGATCTCCGCCAGGACCCTCTGCTGCCCGCCGGTGAGCTCGAACGGCATCCGGGCCGCCATCGCCGCGCGTATCCCGTCCTCCCGCACGGGGCTCTCCGGGGCCGGGTCGCGCGCGAGGAACCGGCGGCGCGCCCCGAGCAGCAGCTGCAGCGCGAGCGCCTCGTCGAAGCGCAGCCGACGCCCCGCGTGGTCCTTCTCCCGCGTCGTGTCGGGCAGATGCGCCTTGCGCAGCGCCTCGTCGAGCCCCATCAACCCCGCCGCCGACCGCACGGTGTCGTCCAGCGGGTCCACCACCGGCACCAGCGCCCGCAACGCGGTGACCACCGCCCCGAGCAGGTCCCACGAGGTGACGCCCTCCTTCGCGGCGTACACCGGCAGCAGCGGGCGGTCGAACAGACTCGGGCCGCCCTCGGCGTCGATCTGGGAGGAGAGTCTGGCCAGCGCGGCGAGGTCACCCGAGCCCTTGAGCTCGCCACCGGGTCCGGAGACCGCCCGCAGGACGAGGAACTCGGGATGCTTCAGGTCCGGGGTGCCCCGGAAGTGGGAGACGGTGCCGTCGAACATGGCGAGCGTGCCCACCGGCAGCAGGTACTTGATGCCCCGGGCGGCGAAGAACACGACCCGGAAGCGGGTGTCGCCGTCCTCCACCGTCAGCGTGAGCATCTCGCGGACCTGGCCGCTCCGGGTCTGGTAGTTCCGGGTCTTGGAGGTGGTGACCGTGCCGATGACCGTCACCCGCTCGCCGTCGACGAGCTCCCGCCTGTCGTAGCGCTGCCCGTGCTGGCGGTAGCGCCGCGGCAGGGTGTGCAGCAGGTCCCCGACGGTGTGGTGGCCGAACGCCTTCGTGACGCGCTCGGCCAGGCCCGGATCGAGGACCTCGACCAGGGGCGTGTCCGTGGTGGCCAGCGTGGTCATTCGACCCCGACGTGCGCCGACGCCCGGCCCGGCCCGGCGGCGTACCCGACCACCTCGATGTCGGGGTGGTCGCCGCGCAGGCGGGTCAGCGCGGAGTCCCTCGTCGCCTCGTCGTACTCGTCACCGAACAGCACCGTCACCAGCTCACCGCCGGAGGACAGCATCCGGTCGACCAGCGCGCAGACCGACTCGACCGGATCGGTCCCGATGAGCGCCACATCATGTCCCACGACACCGAGCAGGTCACCCGCCGAGCACCGGCCGACCAGGGTCAGCGCGTCCTGGTCCGCCCGGACCAGGTGGGCGTGCCGGGTGCCCGCCGCCGCGTCGGCCATCGAGAACCCGTCCAGGGACAGGGTGGTGGCGGGGTCGTGCACCGCGAGCGCCGCGAGCCCCTGGACGACCGAGGCGGTCGGCAGGATCAGCGCGTGGCCGACGGAGTCGCGCAGCGCCGCGTCGAGCGCGCTGATGCGGTCGCGGGACAGTTCGCCGTTCGGCAGCACGAGGAGTTCATCGGCCTCCACGGCCAGGACCGCGTCGATCACCCCGTCCCCGTTCTCGCCGGGATCGACGGTCGCGGCGCCCGCCTCGGAGAACAGGTCCGCGAGCGGGCCGTCGGGCACCACCGCCACCACCCGCCGCACCCCGGTCTCGCCACCGGGCCCGCCCCGTCGTGCCACGGCGCCCGTGTCGCCGGCGTCACCGCCGGCGTCGCGGTACCGGTCGCCGACCGGGTCGAGCATGTCCGTGACCCTGATCTCGGTGACCCGTCCCAGCGGCAGCGCCGTCTCGATCGCCCCGCCGATGTCGTCGGTGTGCACGTGGACCGCCCACCTGGCGTTGACGTCGGTCCCGCCGTCGCCGACCACCACCACGCTGTCGCCGATCATCCGCAGCGCCGCGCGCAGTTCGTCCGCGCGCGCGTCGTCGGAGTGGGTGAGCGAGTACATGACCTCGTAGCGCGTACCGCGCCCGGCGTCCTCGGCGCCGCACGTCCCGGCCACTCCGGTCCCGGGCCGGGCGTCGTCGGAGGCCCCGACGGTCGCCGACGCGGCGACGGGATCCGGCGGCGTGAAGTAGACGGGCCGTTCGGGGGCGGCGCCCGTGAGCACCTCGACCATGGCGTCCAGCAGGACCAGCAGTCCCCGACCACCGGCGTCGACCACCCCGGCGCGGCGCAGGGCCGCCAGCTGCGAGGTGGTGCGGTCCAGGGCGTCCGCGCCGGCGTCCGCGGCGGCGCGGGCCACCTCGACGAGCGAACGGGCCGACGACCGCCCCGCCGCCGACGCGGCCTCGCGCAACACCGTGACGATGGTCCCCTCGACGGGGTCGCTCAGGGCGTGGTCGACCAGCGTGACGGCGGTGCGCAGGGCGCGACGGTAGGTGGAGGCGTCCACGACCGTGAAGGTCGCGGCCTCGCCGACCGCGCGCAGCACCTGCGACAGGATCACCCCGGAGTTGCCCCGCGCGCCGTGGACGGCCCCGTGCCCGAGTGCGACGGCGATCTCGCGGGCCCCCGCGGTCCCGCCCCCCTCGGCGATCCACGCCTGTTCGCCCTCGGCGCGGTCCACGGCGGCCCGCATCGTGTAGAGCAGGTTCGTGCCGGTGTCCGAGTCCGGCACGGGGAAGACGTTGAGAGCGTTGATCTCTTCGCGGTGGGCGGCGAGCAGCTCCACGGAGCGACGCGCCCAGGTGAGCAGGCCGTGGGCGTCGAGGGTCGACGGCCGATCCTCGACATGTGTCGACTCCTGCGTCATCACCCCTCCTCACCACTCGCCCACCCCGGTGGTGCACTTCACGTCCGGCGCCGCCAAGCCTAGTACCCTCACCCCTCGACAGCCGTCCGACTAGCCGAGACGGCCGACACGACACGGGAGCACCACGATGACCTTCGACCTCTCCGACACCCCGCTCGTCACGCTCGCCGACGGCGTACTCACGCTCCCGATCTCCCTCGAGGGCAAGGGCAACTCCCTCGACTCCGGGGCGGTCGACCAGGCGGCCGTCGCCCTGCGCGCCCTGCACGCGGGCGAGATCGACGCCGGGGCGGTGCTCCTGGTCGGCCTCGGGGCGAACTTCTGTGCGGGCGGCAACGTCGCGGGCTTCGCCGCGGCCGACGACCGCGGGGAGCACGTCCGCGAGCTCGCGGACCGCCTCCACGCGGTCGTCCGGCAGCTCGACGAGCTGACCGTGCCCGTCGTCGCGGCGGTCGCCGGGTGGGCGGCCGGCGCGGGGGCGTCGCTGGTCCTGGCGGCGGATTTCGCCGTGGGCGGCCCCGACACGCGCCTGCTCGCGGCGTACCCGGGCATCGGGCTGTCCCCCGACGGCGGCATGTCGTGGCGGCTGCCCCGGGCCATCGGTCAGGGCGCGGCCCGGGCGTTCCTCATCGGCAACGAGCCGATGAACGGCGAGCGCGCCCACCAACTGGGCCTGCTCACGTCCCTCGTCGAGGGCGATGTCCGCGAGGCCGCCCGCGCGCTCGCGGTGCGCCTGGCCGCCGGGCCCCGCGACGCGCATGCCGCGGCCAAGGCCCTGCTGCGCGCGTCGGAGACGGCCACGCTGGCCGAGCAGCTCGACGCCGAGCGGGACTCCATCGCACGGCTGGCGGTCTCGGCCGACGGGGTCGAGGGCGTCGACGCCTTCGTCGCCAAGCGCCGCCCGGAGTTCGGCCGGGGCTGAGCCGCCGAGGCGAGGAGGAGCCAGGGCAAGGAGGCGCCGAGGCCCCGGCCTCTACGCCTGTCCCGGCTCGGCGGGCAGGCGCCAGTCGACCTCGTCCGCGCCGAGTCGACGCAGTTCGTCGTTCGTCCGACTGAACGGCCGCGATCCGAAGAAGCCACGCGACGCCGACAGCGGTGAGGGGTGCGCCGAGGCGATCACCGGGGTGTCGCCGAGCATCGGGACGAGCGACCGGGCGTCCCGGCCCCACAGGATCGCGACCAGGGGCCGGTCGCGCTCGACGAGCGCCTCGATGGCCCGCTGGGTGATCTCCTCCCAGCCCTTGCGTCGGTGGGACGCGGGTTCGCCCGGGGCCACGGTGAGCACCCGGTTGAGCAGCAGCACGCCCGAGCGGGTCCAGGCTCCCAGGTCACCGTGCCCGGGCGGCGTCAGCCCGAGGTCGTCGCCGTACTCGCGGTAGATGTTCACCAGGCTCCTGGGCAGCGGCCGCACATCGCCCTCGACGGCGAAGCTCAACCCGACCGCGTGACCGGGCGTGGGGTACGGATCCTGGCCCACGATGAGGACACGGACCTCGTCGAACGGCTGCGTGAACGCCCGCAGGACGCGGTCCGCCGACGGCAGGAACCCGCGGCCCGCCGCGTTCTCGGCGCGCAGGAAGTCCCCCATCCGGTGGATCCGGTCCTCGACCGGGGCCAGTGCGCGCGCCCAGCCGGGGTCGAGCAGGTCGTGAAGGTGCGCAGGGGTGTCCGGGGAGGCCACGGTCAGTCGAGGCGACGCAGGTCGGCCCGGTACCGCATGGCGTTGTCGTGGTACATCTGCGTGTTCCCCTCCATCATCGCCGGGTCGACCTCGTAACCGTCGCGGATCCTCGCGGGCGTGCCCATCGCCATGCGGCGGTCGGGCAGTTCGAACCGGGGCGGGACGAGGCATCCCGCGGCCACCACCGCGCCGGAGCCGATGACCGACCCGTTGAGCACGATCGAGCCCGACGAGATGAGGGTGCGGTCCCCGATGGTCGCGCCCTCGATGTGGGCGTTGTGTCCCACCACGCAGTGTTCGCCGATGACGGTGGCGTCGGTGGCGGTGCAGTGCACGATCGTCCCGTCCTGGATGTTGGACATGGCCCCGACCTCGATGCGTCCGTAGTCCCCGCGCAGCACTGCGGTGGGCCACACCGAGACACCCGGGCCGAGGGTCACGCGCCCGATCACCACCGCGTCGGGATGGACCCACGCGTCGGGGGCGATGTCCGGTTCGAGGTCTCCGAGTGCGTAGACGGCCATGGGCCCACCCTAGTTCGCGCCGCGGGCCGAGTCCCAGCCGCCGGGTGTCCTCGGCTCGCCGTCGAGGGTGACCCGTCCCGGTTCGCCGGCGTGGACGGTCCCGATCACCGTGAACCCGTCCGGCGGGGCGACCTCCGGCGGGAAGGTCGCGAGCAGTCCGTGGTCCTCGCCGCCGTCGAGGACCCAGTCGAGGGCCTGCGCCGCGGGGTCGGCGGCGCCGAGCGTCGCCGCGGCCTCCGCGAGCAGGGGGTCGACCGGCAGCGCGTCGACGGTCAGGTCGACGCCCACACCCGACGCCCGGGCCAGGCCGGACAGGTCGCGCAGCAGCCCGTCGCTGACGTCGGTGAGCGAGCGCGCGCCGGCCAGGCGGGCCGCCGTCCCCAGTCCGACGGGGGTGACGGGCACCCGGTGCGACTGCTGCAGCGGTCCGTCGGGGTGACCGGCCAGGAGCAGGGCGAGCCCGGCCGCCGAGCGACCGGGGGCGCCGGAGAGCGCGACGGTGTCCCCCGGTCGGGCGCCGTCGATGCGCAGGGGCCGGGCGCCGCGTGGGAGCGTGCCGATCGCGGTGACCCCGACGACGACGAGGTCCGCCCTCGTGAGATCACCGCCCACCACCACGGCCCCGGATCGGGCGGCCTCACCGTGGATCCCCTGCGCGAGATCCGCGATCTGCCCCATGGTCGTCCCGGCGGGCACGGCCAGGGCGACCAGCACGCGGCTGCACTCGGCGCCCATGGCCAGCACGTCGGAGACGTTCTGGGCCACGGCCCGCCGGCCCAGGTCCGCCCACCCGGTGAGGTCCAGCCGGAAGTGGGTGCCCTCGACGAGCATGTCGGTGGTCACCACGGTCGCCTCGGCGGGGCCCAGCACGGCCGCGTCGTCCCCGTTGCCGACGGGGTCACCCGTGTCGG
The DNA here is from genome assembly GCF_032248695.1 of Dietzia sp. CH92. Taxonomy (NCBI): domain Bacteria; kingdom Bacillati; phylum Actinomycetota; class Actinomycetes; order Mycobacteriales; family Dietziaceae; genus Dietzia; species Dietzia sp. CH92. The sequence goes on from NZ_JAVHXC010000001.1 coordinate 400,060, forward strand.
CCGTGCCCGGCCCGCTGAGCACGGCGAGGACCGCCGCCTCCCCCACCGCCGCGACGGTGGCGTCCCGGTCTACGTCACCCGTGTGGGCGGCGGTCGCGGCCGGGTCTGACACGGCGGCCACCCCTTTTCTCGTGGTGTCGCACGCCGGGGTCGCCGGCGTGGGTCTGTAGCGTTGCCGTCAGGCTAGCGGCCGCGCTCCGGGGCGGCCGCCGTGGGAGGAAGGACGACGCGACGTGGCTTCGAGGGATTCGGATCGGGCTGACCGGTACGACGCCGGGCCGAGGGAGCCCGGCACCGCCCCGACCGCACCGGTCTCGAGGGTCGTGGTGGCGCTCGCGGTCGTCGTCCCGCTCGTCATGCTCGCGGTGGTGTTGGTGATGGTGCGCACCATCGCCGACGAGGCGGCCGAGCAGGCCGCGAGCGAGCCCGTGGCCGCCGTGGCGATCCCCGCGCCGGACGCCGGATCGCCGGAGTGCGCGGCCCTCGTCGAGCAGCTCCCGGACTCCCTCGGCGACGCCGCGCGGGTGGCCCTCGTCGAGCCCGCGCCGGAGGGGACGGCCGCGTACCGCATGCCGGACGCCGAGCCGGTCACCGTGCGGTGCGGTCTGCCCGCCCCGCCGACGTTCACCGTGGGGGTCGGCCTGCAGGAGGTCAACGGCGTCCAGTGGTTCAACGAACCCGACCCCGACCCGGCCGTCACCGCGTCCACCTGGGTGGCGGTCGACCGCCCGCGGTACGTGGCGGTCACCCTTCCCGAGGGCAGCGGGACCGGCCCCATCCAGGACCTGTCGGACGCCATCTCCGCGGCCCTCGAGGCGGTCGAACCGGACCCCGCCCCCGTGGGTTAGATCCCGCCCGGATCGCGGGGGGGGGCGCCGGCCCGCCCCGGTGACGGGCCGAGGGCCGGGTCAGGCGCGCGCGACGGCCGTTCCGATCAGGGTGTCGAGCAGGGTCTCGTAGGCCACGCCGGTCGCGGCCCACATCTGCGGGTACATGGAGATCGGCGTGAACCCCGGCATGGTGTTGACCTCGTTGATCACGGGACCGTCGGCGGTGACGAAGAAGTCGACCCGGCTCAGCCCGCGGGCGTCGAGGGCGTGGAACGCCTCGACCGCCAGCGCCCGCAGGTGGTCGGTCTGCTCGGCCGGCAACCGCGCGGGCAGATCGAAGGTCGTGACGTCGTCGAGGTACTTGGTGTCGAAGTCGTAGAAGGCGTCGCCCTCGGTCTCGCCCTCCAGCCCCGTCGGTTCGCCGGGGATGTGGAGCTCGGCGGGCAGGCTCGCCTCCACCCTGCCGTCGGGGTACTCGAGCACCCCGCACTCGATCTCGCGACCGACGATCGCGGCCTCGACGATCACCTTGTCGTCGAACCGGCGGGCCTCGGCGATCGCGGCGTCGAGGTCCTCGGGCCGGGAGACCTTGGTGATGCCGATGGACGACCCACCGCGGGCGGGCTTGACGAACAGCGGGAGGCCCAGCTGCTCGCGCTCGGCGGCGGTGAGGGTCGGGGTGCCGGGCCGGAGCACCACCTGACGCCCGATCGGCAGGCCGGCCGCCCCCAGGACGACCTTCGTGAACTCCTTGTCCATCCCGGCCGCGCTCGCGAACACGCCGGGGCCGACGTACGGCACCCCGGACAGCTCCAGCAGGCCCTGGATCGTGCCGTCCTCGGCGTGCGTGCCGTGCATGACCGGGAAGACCACGTCCACCCGGGCGATCCGCTCGCCCGCCCGGTCGCCGTCCGCGTACCGCAGCACGCCGCGGTCGTCGGCGGACACGCCGAGCGTGACCCGCGGGCGGTCGGGGTCCACCACCGGCATCTCGCGATCGACGATGCGCAGGGCCGAGGTGTCCTCGGGGCCGAGGGTCCAGGTGCCGGCCTCGGTGATGCCGACGGGGATCACCTCGTAACGGGAACGGTCGAGGTGACTCATGACGGCACCGGCGGACACGCAGCTCACGGAGTGTTCGGAGCTGCGGCCGCCGTAGAGGACTGCGACGGCGATGCGATTCACCGGGACGAGGCTACTCGGGCTTGGTGCTGCGTCTCATGAGGCGCACCGCCACCTCCACCGCGTCGCCGCCCTCGTGGCAGATCTCGTGGACGGCCTCCGTGAGCGGCATCTCGACACCGGCCCGGCGGGCGAGCTCGCGGATCGACGTGCAGGACTTGACGCCCTCGGCGACCTGGCCGTTGGTGGCGCGCTGGGCCTGTTCGAGGGTCTCGCCCCGTCCGAGGCGTTCCCCGAAGGTGCGGTTGCGCGAGAGCGGTGACGTGCAGGTGGCGACGAGATCACCGAGGCCCGCCAGTCCGGCAAAGGTCATGTGGTTGGCGCCCAGCGCCACGCCGAGGCGCGTCGTCTCCGCCAGCCCGCGCGTCACCAGGGTCGCCATGGTGTTGTCCCCCAGGCCCATGCCGGTGGCGATGCCGCAGACCAGCGCGATGACGTTCTTGGTCGCGCCGCCGATCTCGCAGCCCACGACGTCGGTGTTGGTGTAGGGCCGGAAGTAGGGGGTGGAGAACGCGTCCTGCAGGCGGGCGGCGCGCTCCTCGTCCGAACACGCGATCACGGTGGCGGCGGGCTGGCCCTCGGCGATCTCGCGGGCGAGGTTCGGTCCCGACAGGGCGGCGATGCGGGACTCCGGTAGGCCGACGACCTCGGCCACCACCTCGCTGATGCGCAGCAGGGTGCCGGTCTCGATCCCCTTGGCCAGCGAGATCACCCCGGCGCCGGGTTCGAACGACTCGACCCAGGTCTCCAGGTTGCCGCGCAGGCTCTGGGACGGGACGGCGAGCACGACCTCCTCGGCGCCGGCGAGCACCTCCGCCGCATCGGTGGAGGCGGTCACGGTCCCCGGCAGGACGATGTCGGGCAGGTAGGTCGGGTTGCAGTGCGCCCCGTTGATGTCCGCCGCCACCTCCTCGCGGCGGGCCCACATCACCACCTCGGACCCGGCGTCCGCCAGGACCTTGCCGACCGCGGTCCCCCAGGACCCCGCCCCCATCACCGCGATCCGCGCCATCTTCGCCTCCCGGCCCTCGTCGTTCCTGCCCGCCGACCGCGGTGGATCCCGCCAAACGCTACCCGGCGGGGGACGCCGGCGAGGCACGGCTGGCAGGATGGCGGGCGATGAGTACAGCGGGGGGTGGCGCGACCGGCCCTGACGGGTGGACGATCATCGTGCCCGTCAAGGCGCTCGCCCGTGCGAAGAGCCGCCTGGACCCGGTGCTGCCGGCGGACCGACGGAAGGCACTCGTGCTGGCCATGGCCACCGACGTACTGCGGGTCTGCGTCGAGACCCCCGAGGTCCGTCGCGTTCGGGTCGTCTCTGCCGACGACCCGGTCGTGCGGGAGCTGGCCGCCCGGGTGGGCGCGGATTTCGTCGCGGAACCGCCGCCGGCCGCCGTGCTCGGGACAGACCCCCTCAACGCTGCCCTCACCGCCGCGCTCGACGACCTGCACGGCCCCGCGGGGATCGTCACCGCCGACCTGCCCGAGCTGCGTCCGCACCATCTGTCCCGCATCCTCTCCGCCGCCGCGTGTAGCCCCCACTCGACCGTGGCGGACCATCGCGGGGCCGGGACGACGATGGCGTTCTGGACGGGTGCACGCGCGACCCGCGTCTGCCGGTTCGGCCCCGGGTCGGCGGCCCGCTTCAGGGACGGAGGGGCGGTCCCCGTCGGCGTGACGGCCGACCTCGGGGCGGCCACCCGGGACGTCGACGACCCCGCCGATCTCGCCGCGCTGCCGGCCCGGGACGTGGGGCCCGCCACGGCCGAGGTCCTTCATGACCCCCGGTCCCGACACGGCACGCACGCGGACGGGCTATCGGCCACAATGGTGCCGTGACCGTAGAACAGCACGCCCTCCAGGGACTGCCCCGGCCCCGTGACCGCTACCTCAACCGCGAACTCAGCTGGCTCGACTTCAACGCCCGGGTCCTGGCGCTGGCCGGGGAGGAGGGTCTGCCGCTGTTGGAGAGGGCCAAGTTCCTCGCGATCTTCGCCTCGAACCTCGACGAGTTCTACATGGTGCGGGTGGCGGGCCTGAAGCGTCGCGACAAGACCGGTCTGTCGGTCCGCTCCGCCGACGGTCAGACCCCCGCCGAGCAGCTCGGACGGATCAGTCTTCGTACCCGCGAGCTCTGCGACGAACAGACCCGGCTGTTCCGCGACGAGATCCGCCCGGAGCTCGAGGCGAACGGTATCCGGATCCTGCCCTGGTCCGACCTCACCGCCGACGAGCGGTCCACGCTGGCCGAGCTGTTCCGCAACTCGATCTTCCCCGTGCTCACCCCGCTCGCGGTGGACCCCGCGCACCCGTTCCCCTACATCTCGGGGCTGAGCCTGAACCTGGCGGTGATCATCCGCGACCTCGACTCGGGCCAGGAACACTTCGCCCGGGTGAAGATCCCGCACAACGTGCCCCGGTTCGTGCGGGTCGACCGCGGCGGCCCGGACGAGTACTCGTTCGTCCCCGCCGAGGACATCATCGCCGCGCACCTGCACGAGTTGTTCCAGGGCATGGAGATCGTCGAGCACCACGTCTTCCGGGTGACCCGCAACGCGGACATGGAGGTCGAGGAGGACCGCGACGAGGATCTGCTGCAGGCGCTCGAGCGCGAGCTGGCGCGTCGGCGCTTCGGGTCGGCGGTCCGGCTCGAGATCGCGGAGGACACCACCCCGCGCATGCTGCGGATCCTGCAGCGCGAGCTCGACGTGGACTCCGCCGACGTCATCCGGTTCTCCGGGCTGCTCGACCTCACCGGGCTCTGGGAGCTCCACGCCCTCGACCTGCCCGACCTCAAGGACCCGGCCATGGTCCCGTCCACTCCCCCGGCGTTCGGGGAGCGGGAGACCGCCCGCAACATCTTCTCCTCCCTGCAGGAGGGTGACGTCCTCGTCGAGCACCCCTACGACTCGTTCGCGACGACGGTCCAGAGGTTCATCGAGCAGGCCGCGGCCGACGAGGACGTCCTCGCGATCAAGCAGACCCTCTACCGCACCTCCGGCGACTCCCCCATCGTCAACGCGCTCGTCGACGCCGCGGCGGCCGGCAAGCAGGTGGTCGCCCTGGTGGAGATCAAGGCGAGGTTCGACGAACAGAACAACATCCGGTGGGCGCGCGAGCTCGAGCAGGCCGGTGTCCACGTCGTCTACGGCCTGCTGGGCCTCAAGACCCACTGCAAGACCTGCCTCGTGGTGCGCAAGGAGGGCGACCGGCTGCAGCGCTACGCGCACATCGGCACCGGCAACTACAACCCCAAGACGGCCCGTCTCTACGAGGACGTGGGACTGTTCACCGCCGACGAGGACGTCGTGTCGGACCTGACGGACCTGTTCAACCACCTCACGGGCTTCTCCAACGTCAGCAAGTACCGCCGGCTGCTGGTCGCGCCGGAGGGGATCCGCTCGGGCATCATCGAGCGGATCGACCGTGAGATCGCGCTGGCCGAGGAGGGCCACGAGGCGGGCATCCGGATCAAGGCCAACGCGTTGGTCGACGAACAGGTGATCGACGCGCTGTACCGCGCCTCGCAGGCCGGGGTGCCGGTCGAGATCGTGGTCCGCGGCATCTGTTCGCTCCGCGCCGGGGTCCCGGGCCTGAGCGAGAACATCCACGTCCGGTCGATCCTCGGCCGCTTCCTCGAACATTCGCGGATCCTGCACTTCCGGGGCGCGGACGAGGTGTTCATCGGCAGCGCCGACATGATGCACCGCAACCTCGACCGCCGGGTCGAGGTGATGGTCACGGTCACCGACCCGCGCCTCAAGGGCCAGATCCGCCGCATCTTCGACTCGGCGCTCGACCCGGCGACCCGCAGCTTCCACCTCCGGCCCGATGCGACCTGGACCCGGATGCCGGCGTCCGAGGACTGGGAGGGGTCCGTGGACCACCAGGAGTTCATGGCCTCCCAGCACGCAGGGTTCCGCGACCGATGAGCCCCAAGCCGAGCAGGTCCAGGATCCGGGTGGTCCCCGCCGCCGGTGCGGTCCTCTACCGGATGGACGGCGACACCCCGCTGTGCGCGGTCGTCCACCGACCCCGGTACGACGACTGGTCCCTGCCCAAGGGCAAGGTCGACGCCGGGGAGTCCGTCCCTGTCACCGCCGTCCGCGAGATGCTCGAGGAGACGGGGTTCTCCGCCGTCCTGCGCGAGCGGATCGGCACCACCGGGTACCCGCTCAAGGAGAACCTCCGCAAGGAGGTCACCTACTGGTCGGCGTTGTCGACCGGCGGCGCCTTCGAGCCCAACTCCGAGGTCGACGAGCTCCGCTGGGTACCGGTAGACGAGGCCATGCAGCTGGTGACCTACCCGCTGGACCGGAAGATCCTCACGCGCTTCGACGCCGCGCCGCGCGCCAGGTCGGTGCTGATGCTCGTCCGGCACGCCAAGGCGGGGCGCCGGAGCGAGTGGAGCGGGGACGACGACCTCCGGCCCCTCGACAAGACCGGGCGGGCCCAGGCGGAGATGCTGGCGCCGATGCTGCGGGCGTTCGGCGTCACCCGCCTGCACAGCGCCCCGCGGGTGCGCTGCGAACAGACCCTGGCGCCGCTCGCCGACGAGCTCGGGGAGCCGATCACGGTCGAGCCCGCGTTGAGTGACGAGGCGTACCTGGCCGATCCCGCCGCGGCGGTGTCCCGGCTGGGTGCCGTCGCGGCCGGCGAGGGGGTCGCGGCGGTGTGCTCGCAGGGAACCGCCATCCCCGGGCTGGTCCGTGATCTCGCCGGCCCGGCCGGGCTCGACGTGGGCGAGGGATCGACGAAGAAGGCCGGCGTGTGGGGCCTGGGGTTCGTCGACGGGGCGTTGGTCCACGCCGACTACTACCCGAGCCCCCTGCCGCTGTTCTGACGAACGTCACCCCGGCCGGTGGCGGGTCCGATACGGGACCCGCCGCCGACCGGGGTGACGGGCGGGGCGGAGGAGCTGGCTCAGCTGACCTTGTCCCGGAGCCCGGTGCCGTTGCTGCGCAGCCCGCCGAACGACTGGTGCGAGCTGGAGCGCTTGGCGGCGAGCCGCCCCTCGGGCAGCGTCTCGGTGCCCTGGATGACCGACTTGAAGTACTGCCCCGGGCGGAACACCGGCGAGTAGGTCGGCGGGACCGGGATGGACTCGCCGGTGTGGGGGTTGCGGGCCACGCGGGCCGCACGTGCCTTCTTCTCGAAGATGCCGAAACCCATGATGGTGATGGACTCCCCGGACGCCACCGTCCGCACGATGATGTCCAGGGTGTTCTCCAGCGCCTCGGTGGCGAGCTGGTGGTCTCCGCCCATCCGGTCCGCCAGCTCGGCGATCAGGTCGGCTTTGTTCACGTGGGGATCCCCCTTCGGGTGAGTATGCGGTGCGGTTCGCAACCGCACGCCAATGAATATAAGCATACTCACACGGGCTCGCCATTCGGGGGCGAATCCGGAGGTGACTCCGAAACTTTTTCTCGCGTGTCCCGTCGGCCCGGGGGCGTCCCCGTCAGCGCGGCGTGGTCACCGGTTTGAACGCCGGCCGCCGGCTCTCGAACTCCTCGATCTGGTCCGCCCGCCGCAGCGTGAGGCCGATGTCGTCGAGGCCCTCCATGAGCCGCCACCGCGTGTAGTCGTCGATGTCGAACGGCACGGTGACGTCGCCCGCGGTGATCGTCCGGCTCCCCAGATCGACCGTGAGCTCGATACCCGGTCGCTCGTCCATCACCTTCCACAGGAGCTCGACGTTCTCCTGCTCGACCTGGGCGGCCACGAGTCCGGCCTTGCCGGAGTTGCCGCGGAAGATGTCGGCGAAGCGGGACGAGACGACCACGCGGAACCCGAAGTCCATGAGCGCCCACACGGCGTGCTCCCGGGACGACCCGGTTCCGAAGTCGGGGCCGGCCACCAGGACGGTCGCGCGGTCGTACGGGGCGCGGTTGAGGACGAAGTCGGGCTCGGCCGCGCGCCAGGACGAGAACAGGCCGTCCTCGAAGCCGGTCCGGGTGACCCGCTTGAGGTACTCGGCCGGGATGATCTGGTCGGTGTCCACGTTGGAACGGCGCAGCGGGGCACCGATGCCGGTGTGGGTGGTGATCGGCTCCATGGGTGTCAGGCCCCCTTCGCGGGCTCGAGATCGGCGGGTGAGGCGAGGCGCCCGAGCACGGCGGTGGCCGCGGCGACGGACGGGCTGACCAGGTGGGTGCGCGCACCCTTGCCCTGGCGCCCCTCGAAGTTCCGGTTGGAGGTGGACGCGCAGCGCTGGCCCGGCTCGAGCGAGTCCGGGTTCATGCCGAGGCACATGGAGCAGCCCGGCTGCCGCCACTCTGCACCGAACTCGTGGAACACCCTGTCCAGGCCCTCGGCCTCGGCCTGCTGGCGGACGCGCATGGACCCCGGCACGACGAGCATCCGGACGCCGTCGGCGATCCGGTGGCCGTCGATCACCTCGGCGACCGACCGCAGGTCCTCGATCCGGCCGTTGGTGCAGGATCCGACGAACACCACGTCGACGGGCACCTCGCGCATCGGGGTCCCGGCCCGCAGGTCCATGTACTCCAGCGCGTTCTCCGCGGCGATGCGGTCGCTGGCGTCGGTGAACTCCTCCGGATGCGGGACGGACGCGCTCAGCGGGACGCCCTGCCCGGGGTTGGTCCCCCAGGTGACGTACGGGGTCAGCGCCGAGCCGTCGATCACGACTTCGGTGTCGAAGGCCGCGTCGGGGTCGGTGCGCAGGCTGTCCCAGTACCGCACGGCCTCGTCCCACTCGTCTCCGGTCGGCGCGTGCGGGCGGCCCCGGAGGTAGTCGTACGTCGTCTGGTCCGGGGCGATCATGCCCGCGCGGGCGCCGGCCTCGATACTCATGTTGCACACGGTCATCCGCGCCTCCATCGACAGCTTCTCGATGGCCTCGCCCCGGTACTCGATGATGTAGCCCTGACCGCCGCCCGTGCCGATCTGGGCGATGACGGCGAGGATGAGGTCCTTGCCGGTGACGCCCGGCTGCAGCTCCCCGGTGACCGTGACGGCCATGGTCTTGAACGGGCGCAGGCTCAGCGTCTGGGTGGCCATGACGTGCTCGACCTCGGACGTGCCGATCCCCATGGCGATGGAGCCGAAGGCCCCGTGCGTCGAGGTGTGCGAGTCACCGCACACCACGGTCATGCCCGGCTGGGTCAGACCGAGCTGCGGCCCCACGACGTGGACGATCCCCTGGTCGAGGTCGCCCATCGGGTACAGGCGGACGCCGAACTCCTCGCAGTTGCGCCGCAGCGTCTCGATCTGCACGCGGGAGGTCTGGTCGGCGATGAGGTTGACCGCGCCGCCGACGATGTCGGTCGGGACGTTGTGGTCCTCGGTGGCCAGGGTGAGATCCGGGCGACGGAGGGCCCGACCGGCCAGGCGGAGGCCGTCGAACGCCTGGGGGCTGGTGACCTCGTGGACGAGGTGGAGGTCGATGAAGATGAGGTCGGGTCCCCGGGACTCCCCCTCACCCTCGCCACGGACCACCACGTGGTCGTCCCAGACCTTCTCGGCCAGGGTCCGCGGTCGCGTTCCGCCGGTCACGGTCTCAGTCATCACGCCTCCAGTCCACGTCCCGGGTGAGCATCGTATGGATTCTCAACATGTAGGACGATATAGTCGAACTGTGAGACAGTATAGCGGGATCGGGGTCCTCGACAAAGCGATGACGGTGCTGCACGCCGTGGCCGAGGAGCCCTGCGTCCTGGCCGATCTCTGCGAGCGGACGGGCCTGCCACGGGCCACCGCGCACCGCCTCGCGGTGGGCCTGGAGGTCCACCAACTCCTCTCCCGCGACGCGGCCGGGGTGTGGAGCCTCGGTCCCGGTCTCGCCAAGCTCGCGGCGCACGTCTCGGACTCGCTCGCCGACGCCGCGGCGTCGGTCCTGCCGCGCCTGCGCGAGCTCACCGAGGAGAGCGTGCAGGTGTACCGCCGCGAGGGGGACCGTCGGATCTGCGTGGCCTCGGCCGAACCCCCGACCGGCCTGCGGGACACCGTTCCCGTGGGCGCGGTCCTGCCCATGAGCCGCGGCTCGGGGGCCAAGGTACTCGCCGCGTGGGCGGACGCCGCGACCCAGCGCGCCCTGCTCGCCGACGCCGCGTACACGGAGCGTCAGCTCGCGGAGGTCCGTCGGCGCGGCTGGGCGCAGTCGGTCGCCGAGCGCGAGGCGGGCGTGGCCTCGATCTCCGCGCCGATCCGTGACGCCGGGGGCACCGTGGTCGCCGCGATCTCGGTGTCCGGGCCGGTCGACCGCATCGGTCGGCGGCCCGGCGTGAAGTGGGCCGCCGACCTGCTCGCCGCGGCGGACGCGATCCACAAGCGGCTCTAGGCGGGCCGCCGCCCCCGGACGAGCTGCTCGAGCGCCCACGGCAGGCTGGCCACGCTCGGTTGGCGCACGGCCGCCACGAGGTCGCCGTCGCGGGGGTCGACCCGGACCACCTGCACACCGGGGCGTCGCAGCTCCCGGTAGGGCCTCGGTTCCCCGTGGGCGAGCACGTCGACACCCAGGGCGCGGACCTCGGCGCCGAACGGCGAGTCCGCCGCGAGGGTCGCCACGGGGGTGTCGGGGCCGGCCCCGGTGCCGACGACGACGGCGAGGGCCTCGACCCCCAACCGTCGCTGTCCCCGCGTCCACGCGTCGAGCGCCTCCTCGGTGGGCCCGGCCGCCGGGGCGGGGTCGCGGTCGAGGGCGCCGGCCACGAGGTCGAGATGGGCCCGCCAGCCGGGTCGACCCTCCGGGTCGACGATGACCGCCGCCAACCGCTCGTACCCGCGGAGCTGGTCCGCCGAGACGTCGGCCGCCGCGAGGACGAACGCGTCGACGCCGAACGGCAGCAGCGACCGGAGACCGGGCAGGCCCGGGCCCTCCCACCCGGGCCGCGGCGGGGCCGGACGCTCCCGCCAGGGCCGCGGACCCGTCCCGTCAACCGCCCACGCGGCCTCGGGCTCCCGACCGAGCGCGTGCAGGACGTCGAGATCGGCCGAGGAGAGCGCGATGAGGCGCCGAGGTGGCGCATCCGGCGTCGGCGTACGGATCGGCGTCAGCGGTGCCAGCGGGTCACCCGCGGCGGGCGAACTCGTCGTCGTCGCCCCCCTCTCCCCACCGCACGCCGCGAGGGCGGCCAGGGTCAGGCCACCGCCCACGGCGAGGCGCAGGAGATCACGACGTGAGGTCACGCGGCGATCCTGCCACGTGCCCGAAATGCAGAACGTCCCGGCTCGTCGATGACGAACCGGGACATCTCGCTTGTACCCCCGATGGGATTCGAACCCACGCTACCGCCGTGAGAGGGCGGCGTCCTAGGCCGCTAGACGACGGGGGCCTGTTTCGTTGCTCCACAACAGTAACCGATAGGTGGACGCAGAGCCAAATCGGCGGGAGTGACCGGATTCACCAGGTGCAAACATGCACTCGGTCTACTTTCTGGGTAACCTTCTCACGTGAATTCTCCCCCCGACATCTCCCTCCGGGACCGCAAGCGTCGCGCCACGCTCCTCGCCATCGAGGACGCCGCCACCGAGCTGGTGCTCGAGTACGGCTACGACGCCGTGACCGTCGAACAGATCTGCGCGGCCGCCGAGGTCTCCAAGCGCACGTTCTTCAACTACGTCGCCTCCAAGGAGGCCGCGGTGATCGGCGCCACCCCACAGGACCTCCCCGAGGCGGAGAGCCGGGACTTCCTCGACCGTGCCGATCCCGACGTCCCCCGCGCCCTGATGCGGGTGTTCATCGCCGGCTTCGCCGCCACCCGCATCGCCGACCGCGACCAGACCGCGACCCTCGTCCAGCGGCGGCGCGAGATCTTCCGCGCCGAGCCGGAACTCGGTGCGGCGCGCATGACCGCCTCGTCCCGGTTCCAGCTGCGCCTGGTGGACCTGGTCACCGGCCACCTCGAGCAGCACCCGCGGCTGCGCCGACTCGGCGGCGTGAGCGCCGAGGCCGAGGCGCGGGCGTACGTGGCGCTCGTCGCCGCCTCCGGGAACCTGGGCATGGCGACCTGGCTGAACCGCGACTCCGCCTCCTTCGCCGACCTCCACGCCGACTGCGTCACCGCCCTGGGCCAGCTCGCCGCGCTCGTCGGCGAGCCCTGCACCCACCACCCCGGGGCCCGCGCCGCCGCCCCGACCCCCGCTTTCACCCCCTCCGCCACCACCGACGGGACACCCCATGAGTGAGACAGACCTCCGCACCACCGCCGCACCGCCCGGCACCGACCGCTCCCCCGCCCCGTCACCCGCGACGCACAACGTCCCGCTGGTGTTCACCTCGCTGCTGCTGGGGATGCTCATCGTCTCCCTGGGGCAGATGATCTTCGCCACCGCGCTGCCGACGATCGTCGCCGACCTCGGCGGCGTCGACCGCATGAGCTGGGTCATCACCGTCTACCTGCTCACCATGACCATCGGGCTGCCCGTCTACGGCAAGCTCGGGGACCAGATCGGCCGCAAGCCGCTGTTCGTCGCGGCCATCCTGCTGTTCTCGGCCGGCTCGCTGCTCGGCGCGCTCGCCTCGAACATCGACCTGCTCATCGCCGCCCGTGCCGTCCAGGGTCTCGGCGGCGGCGGCCTCATGGTCCTGTCCCAGGCCATCGTCGCCGACGTCGTCCCCGCCCGGCAGCGCGGACGGTACATGGGCGTGATGGGCGCCGTCTTCGGCCTGTCGTCCGTCCTCGGCCCCCTCCTCGGCGGATTCTTCACCGAGGGCCCCGGCTGGCGCTGGGCCCTGTGGTTCAACCTCCCGGTCTGCCTCATCGCCCTGGTCGTGGCCGTCGTCTGGCTCCGCCTGCCCAACCGCGGCGGCGGACGTCGCACGGACTGGCCCGGCACCCTCCTCATGGCCGTGGGGACCACGGCTCTCATCCTCATCTCGTCGTGGGGCGGCAACCGCTACGCCTGGACTGACCCGGTCATCCTCGCGATGGGCGCGGTGTTCCTCGTGAGCGCGGTGGCGTTCGTCCTCGTCGAACTACGCTCCCCGCACCCCCTCATCCCCATGACCCTGTTCGCCGAGCGGAACTTCTCCATCTCCACCGGCGCCGGACTCCTCATCGGCGTGGCGATGTTCGGCTGCATGGCCTACCTGCCCACCTACATCCAGATGGTCCACGGCCTGGGCCCCACCGACGCCGGCCTGATGATGATCCCCATGATGATCGGCATGATGGGCACCTCCATCGTCGTCGGCAACATCGTCAGCCGCACCGGCCGCTACAAGTGGTACCCCGTCGCCGGCACCCTCATCATGGCCGTCGGGCTGTGGCTCATCGGCTCGCTGCGGGCCGGCGACACCCTCGTCCACCTCGGGGTCGTGCTCTTCGTGTTCGGTTTCGGACTCGGCCTGTGTATGCAGCTGCTGGTGCTGATCGTCCAGAACGCCTTCCCCATCACCATGGTCGGCACGGCGACCGCATCCAACAACTTCTTCCGCCAGATCGGCGGGACCATGGGCTCGGCCATCGTCGGCTCCCTCTTCGTGAGCCGCCTCGCCGACCTCATGGGAGAGCGCGTCCCGGCCGCGGCGGCCGAACTCGGTCCCGAGGGCGCCCGGATCGCCGAGACGTTCGCCGACGGCTCGGGCGCGGCGAACTCGATGAGCCCGGAGATCCTGGCCGGCCTCCCAGGGCCCCTGCACGACGCGATCGTCGCCTCGTACAACGACGCCCTCGTGCCGATCTACCACATGGTCGTCCCGCTCATCCTCGTCGCGACGGTGCTCCTGCTGTTCGTCCGCGAGGACACCCTCAAGGAGACGGTCGACTGACCCACCGGGCGGGGCCACCGCCCTTCCCCGCCCCTCCTCCCCGCGCCCGCGCTCACCACGCGCCGGCGCGGGGGTGAGGACCAGGACACCCGATCCGTACACGCGCCGAAACGAACCCGTCACGCGCAGTCGCTACCGTCCACCGCGTGACCACGACGCATCCCGTCGCCCCGGAGCCGGGCGCGACCCACACGACCCCCGACCGCCAGATCGTCCTGCGTTTCCTGGCCGCCCCGACCGACGTCGGGACCGGTACCCAGGTACACACCGGCCGCATCCTCGAATGGATAGACAAGGCCGCGTACGCGCTGGCCGCCCGGTGGTCGGGCGGCTACGCCGTCACGGCCTACGTCGGCAACGTCCGATTCTCCCGGCCGATCCACTCCGGCGAGCTCGTCGAGGTGTCCGCCCGCCTCGTCCACACCGGGACCACCTCCATGCACATCCAGTGCGACGTCCGCGCGTGTGAACCCGCTCGACCCGCCGCCCGCCACTGCGCGGAGTGCCTGGTGATCTTCATCTCCGTGCGCGACGGGGCGCCCGCCACGGTCCCGGCCTGGCGGCCCGCCTCCGGCCTCGAGATCCACGAGTCCGACGAGGCGGTCCGGCGCATCGGCCTGCGCCGCGACATCGAGCGCGCGATGGCGCGGCAGGTCTATTCCGGCGCGGGCACCGCGCCCCGCTCGACCCTGCGCCTGCTCGCCGCGCCGACGGACGTGAACTGGGGCGGCAACGCCCACGGTGGCCGGATCATGTCGTGGATCGACGACGCCGCGAACCTGTGCGCCGCCCGGTGGTCGGGCACCTCGTGTACGTCCGTGTACGCCGGCGGGGTGCGGTTCTACCACCCGGTGCGCATCGGGGACGTGGTGGAGGTGGAGGCCCGTCTGCTGCACACCGGACAGGAGACCATGCACGTGTCCGTTCACGTCCGCTCCGGGCCGCCGACCTCGGATCCGCGCACGCTCACCACGCACTGCCTCACCGTCTGCGCCGCCCTCGACGCCCACGGCCGCCCCACCCGGGTCGAGCGGTGGGACCCCGTGTCCGACGAGGACCACGCCCTGGACGAGCACGCCCGTGAGCTCATCCGCCTGCGCTCACGCGGGCGGGAGGCCACACGGGCGGCCGTGCCGGGCTGAGAACGAGGAACGCCCGGAGCGATGTGCTCCGGGCGTTCCTGCTGTTGTACCCCCGATGGGATTCGAACCCACGCTACCGCCGTGAGAGGGCGGCGTCCTAGGCCGCTAGACGACGGGGGCTAGGACGCGGATCCGCTGGGGATCCGCTCATGAGCACTCACGAGGAGTACTCCGCTGGCCTACCAGGACTCGAACCTAGAACGACTGAACCAGAATCAGCTGTGTTGCCAATTACACCATAGGCCACTGTTTTCACTTGTCCGCCGCTCTTCAGCGGCCTCGAAGAGATTACCAAACAATGGTGGGTGAATAGCAAATCGCCTGGTCACAGCCGAGATTCGAGCCTGAGCCGGCCGCGCACGCCCCGACGGGGACGTGCGCGGCCGGCCGGTCACCCGGCGATCGGCGCCGACCGCAGACGGGACAGCGTGGCCTCGCGGCCGAGCAGCTCGAGGGACTCGAACAGCGGCGGCGAGATATGCGAACCCGTGACCGCCACCCGCACGGGGCCGTAGGCCTTCCGCGGCTTGATGCCCAGCCGGTCGACGAGCGCCCCGGACAGGGCGGCCTCGATAGCGGGCGTCGTCCACTCCTCGAGCGGCTCCAGGGCGGCGATCGCCGCCTCGACGACCTCGCGCGCCTCGGCCTTGAGGTTCTTCGCCGCCGACTGCGGGTCCACCTCGAAGGCCGCCTCGTCCACCAGCAGGAACCGGATGAGCTTCCACGCGTCCGACAGCACCACGATCCGGGTCTGCAGCAGTTCCGCCACGACCGCCCACCGCTGCGGGTCGAAGTCCGCCGGCAGCGTGAGCCCGTCCTCGGAGGGGTGGGCGACGAGGTACTCGCGCAGGCGCCGGGCGAACTCCTCCGCCGGCAGCTGACGGATGTGCTCGGCGTTGATCGCGTCGGCCTTCTTCTGGTCGAACCGGGCCGGGTTGGCGTTGACCTGGCGGACGTCGAACGCGTCGACCATCTCCTGCAGGGAGAACACGTCGCGGTCCTCCGACAGTCCCCACCCGAGCAGCGCCAGGTAGTTGAGCAGTCCCTCGGGGAGCATGCCGCGGTCGCGGTGGAGGAAGAGGTCCGACTCGGGATCGCGCTTGGACAGCTTCTTGTTGCCCTCGCCCATGACGAACGGCAGGTGGCCGAACTCCGGCACGCCGTCCGCCACACCGATGCGTTCCAGCGCCCGGTACAGGGCGATCTGCCGCGGGGTCGAGCTGAGCAGATCCTCCCCGCGCAGGACGTGCGTGATCTTCATCAGCGCGTCGTCGACGGGGTTGACCAGGGTGTACAGCGGGATGCCGTTCGCGCGGGTGAGCGCGAAGTCGGGGACCGTCCCGGCCCTGAACGTCGTCTCCCCCCGGACGAGGTCGTTCCAGGACAGGTCCTCGTCCGGCATCCGCAGGCGGATCACCGCGCCCCGCCCCTCGTCACGGAAGGCCTGCTTCTGCTCCTCGGTGAGGTCGCGGTCGAAGCCGTCGTAGCCCAGCTTGGGGTCACGCCCCGCCGCCCGGTGCCGGGCCTCGACCTCCTCGGGGGTCGAGAACGACTCGTAGGCCTCCCCCGCCTCGACGAGCCTGCGCACCACGTCGAGGTGCAGCTCGCGCCGCTCCGACTGCCGGTACGGAGCGTACGGGCCACCGACCTCGGGTCCCTCGTCCCAGTCCAGCCCCAGCCACCGGAGCGCGTCGAGGATGGCCTGGTAGGACTCCTCGGAATCGCGGGCGGCGTCGGTGTCCTCGATCCGGAAGACGAACGTGCCGCCCGTGTGCCGGGCGTGGGCCCAGTTGAACAGTGCCGTGCGCACGAGCCCCACGTGGGGGGTGCCGGTGGGTGACGGACAGAAGCGGACGCGGACCTCGGAGGCTGTCATGGGCCCCATCCTAGTGACGGTCCCGGCTCGCACCCCCGCCGAGGACCGGCCTAGGATCAGCGGGTACCCGTGGCCGGCGCCCCTCCTGGGACCGCGCCGCACGGACCGAGCCGAGTCGAGGAGGCGAGCCGTGGCGTCAGGGCCCCACCCCGACGTCGGCCGTCCCGTCACCGCCCCGGATTTCCTGCTCTCCCGGCCCACGGGCTCGCTGCGCACCCAGGGGGCGCTCTCCGCGTTCACCGATCCCGCCGACGCCGCCCTCGCCCTCCGCGCGGGTTCCTGCCGCCTGGTGGTGGGCGCCATCGGGTTCGAGCCGGACGCGCCCGCCGCGCTCGTGGAGCCGGACGTGGTGGTGCGCACCGACGGCCCGCTCGAGCCCCCCGCCTACTTCCGGGCGATGCGCACACGGGCCCGCGTCGCCGAGGAGGTGCCCACCGCCGCGGAGCACCGGGCGCGCGTGTCGACCGCTATCTCGGGGGTGCGCGCCGGCGAACTCGACAAGGTGGTGTTGGCCCGGGCCGTCCGCCTCGAGGCCGAGGAGCCGATCGACCCGCACGCGGTCTGCGCCGCGCTCATCGACGCGAGCCCCGCGGCCGACGGCTACCTCGTGGATCTCTCACCCGCCGGGGGACGGTACTCCGGCCGCGTCCTCGTGGGATCGAGTCCCGAGCTGCTGGTGCGTCGCCGCGGCGATCTGGTGGAGTGCCACCCGCTGGCCGGGTCGGCGCCGCGGTCGGCCGATCCCGCCGCCGACCAGGCCGCCGGACGCGCCCTGCGGGCCTCCGGGAAGGACGCGTCGGAGCACGCCTTCGTCGTGGACTCGCTGGCCCGGTCGCTCGCCCCGCTGTGCACCGACCTGGAGATCCCCGAGCGCCCGTCGCTGACGTCGACGCGGGAGATGTGGCACCTCGGCACCCGCATCCGGGGTCGCATCGCCGACCCGCGCACCACCGCCCTCGACCTGGCGCTGGCGGTGCACCCCACCCCCGCCGTGTGCGGGACCCCGACGGACGCGGCCCGCCGACTCATCGCGGGGATCGAGGGTGACCGCGGGTTCTACGCCGGTGCCGTCGGGTGGTCCGACGCGGGCGGTGACGGTGACTGGATGGTGACGATCCGCTGCGTCGAGATCGACGCGGACCGCACCGGGGCCATCGCGTGGGCCGGGGGCGGGCTGGTGGCCGACTCGGAGCCCGACGACGAGGTGGCGGAGACCGGGGCCAAGCTGCGCACGGTCCTCCGGGCGGTCGGCGCGGCCTAGGCCGATCCGCCGGCGGGTCCTCCCGGGCCCTCCGGGCCTACCTGTCGACGACCGGGTTGCCCAGCGACCCGATTCCCTCGATCTCCACCGTGACGCGGTCGCCGGGCAGCAACGGCCCGACCCCGGCCGGGGTCCCGGTGAGGATGACGTCGCCGGGCAGGAGGGTCATGACCCGGGTGACGTACTCGACGATCTCGCCGACGGTGTGCATGAACTGCGAGGTGTTGCCGTCCTGACGCAGCTCGCTGGTCCCGTCCTCGTGGGTGACGGTGGTGCGGACGTCCAGCCCGTTGGGGTCCAGGTCGGTGACGATCCACGGGCCGAGCGGGCAGAAGGTGTCGTACCCCTTGCCCCGGGTCCACTGCCCGTCGGCCAGCTGCTGGTCCCGGGCGGTCACGTCGTTGGCGCACGTGTAGCCCAGGATGACGTCCCGGGCGCGCGCCGCGGCGACGTCCCGGCACGGCTGGCCGATCACGACGGCCAGCTCACCCTCGTGGTCCACCCGCTCGGAACTCGGCGGGTAGGCGATGGCGGCCTCGGGGCCGATGACCGACGTGTTGGGCTTGAGGAAGATCAGCGGCTGCGCCGGGGCCTGCGACCCCATCTCCTCGGCGTGATCCGCGTAGTTCTTCCCGACGCACACGATCTTCGACGCGAGGATGGGCGCGAGCAGGCGCACGTCGGCGAGCGGCCATTCGCGGCCGGTGAACTCGGGGGTGCCGAACGGGTGCTCGGAGATCTCGGCACAGGTCAGGGAGGAGGGGTCGGCGACGTCCCCACGGACCTCGACGAAGGCGAACCCCTGGGGATGGGCGATACGGGCGAGACGCATACCGCGATCCTAGGACGTGCGCAGGTCCCGCAGGACGCGCGCCCCACGCTCGCGGAGCTCGGCCACCTGGGCCAGGTACAGCTCTGCGCACGCGAGGGCGTCGACGGCGGCCTCGTGGGCGCGGTACCGGGGCAGCCCGTAGCGTGCCCGTGCGCCCCACAGCCGGAGGTCGTCCGGTGACGGGTCCGCGGTGAAGCCCATGTCGATCCCGCCGCCGAGGATCCGCCGCTGAAGCTCGAGCGTGTCGACGGCCTCCAGGGGCGGACGTACGCCGTACACGCGCTGACAGAGGACGCCGAGGAAGTCCACCTCGATCGCGCTGTAGTGCGCGAGGAGGACCCGCCCGGTCAGGGCTGTGAGGACCCGGTCGAGCACCTCCTCGACCCCGGTTCCGTGGGCCACGTCGTCGTCGGTGAGTCCGTGGACGGTCGCGCTCTGTCCGACCCCGTCGTCGACCCCCGTCCGGTCGTCCGGTCGCAACACCATGGACCCCGCCCCGGCCAGCACGATCCGGTCCCCGTCGACCGGGACGAACCCCACCGACACGACCCGGTCACGGCGTGGGTCGAGGCCCGTCGTCTCCACGTCCACGGCCAGCAGTCGCGCCTCTGCGAGCGGAGTGGAGGGGTCCGGCGGCGGCGTCCGCAGGAGCGTGCCGAGCGGTCCGTCGGGGGCCCGGCGGGCCGCGCGTCGCCGGCGGGCGGCCGCCGCGAGCCTGTCGAGCGCCGTCACATCCGCCCGACCCGGTACTGGATCGCCAGCGCGGACTGTGCACCCGCGATGATGCGGAACGCCGCCCGGAGGCGGTGCCGGTCCATCGTGCCGAGGGTCGACGGGTCGACGTGGTTGTCCGGGACGAGGCCCTCGGCGATCTGGCGCGCGTGATGACGGTAGGCGAGCCCGCGGAGGAAGCGGATGGCGCCGGAGAGGTTCTCCGCGTCGGTGCGCGCGATCACCCCGGCGGTCGCCGCGGCGTCGAGCCGGTCCAGCGTGGAGACCTCGGGCAGCCCGGCCGACAGGGCGTGCAGGCGGGCGATCTGCACGACGGGCGCGATACCCCCCGCCTTGATGTCGAGGGTGTTGCGGTACTCCCCGCGGCGCGCGACCACCAGGCCACGGAAGAACCCCAGGGGCGGTTGCCAGTCGCAGGCGATCCGCGCGAGGTGGGCGAGGAACCGCGCACTCCCCCGCGCCCTCGAGAGCATCTCCCGACGGACCCGGTCCAGCAGCTCGTCGGCACCGTGCACGGCGCGGATGTCGAAGAACACCTGGCTGCGCAGCACGGCGTCCGGGTCGGGGGCGCCCACCCAGTCACGCACCCGCCGCTCCCAGTCGGACGCGGTGCGTCGCCACTGCGGGTTGGTGGCCATGACGCCGCCGGGACAGCGCGCGAAACCCGCCCGCTCCAGTCCGTCACAGACGCGCTCCGCGAGTGCTGCGAAGTAGTCGTGGGCGCCCGGGACCGTGTCGGCGGCGTCGGCGAGGACGAGCGCGTTGTCCTGGTCGCTGGAGGCGCCGAGCTCACCCCGGGCCTGCGATCCGAGCCCCACCCAGCAGTAGGCGGCGGGCGCGGGCCCGAGCTCGGTCTCGGCCAGGGCGAGCAGCCGCCGGGTGGCCGCGTCGGCGGTGGCGGTGATGACCCGCCCGATGTCCTGGGGCGCGGTGCCGCGGCGGACGAACTCCCCGATCAGTGGCGGGAGGCGCTCCGCCAGGCCGGCGACCGCGTCGGGGTCCGGGGCGCGGGAGATCCGGGCTGCGAGGTAGACCGGGTCGGCCTGCGCGAGCCGGAGCAGGTCTCCCGTGGTCACCATCCCCGTGGGTGCCCCGTCCTGGCAGACCGGGAGGTGGTGGACCCCGTGGTCCATCTGGAGCAGGGTGGCGTCGAACGCGCGCGTCCCCGCGTCCACCGTCACCGGGTCGCGGGTCATGATGGTCGAGACCGGGGCCTCGGGGTCCCCGCCCACCGCGACGACCTTCGCGCGCAGATCGCGGTCGGTGAAGATGCCCACGACGCGCCCGGACTCCACCACCACGAGCGCCGAGACCCGCTCCTGCGTCATGAACCGCGCGGCCTCGCGGATGGGGGTCGTGGGCTCCACGGTGACCGCGTCCCTGGTGAGCAACTCCCCCACGGGCGTGCCGAGGACGTCCCCGCCGGAGGCCGCGACGCGCGCGGAGGCGAGGTCCTGGCGGATCCGATCGCTGCGCGCGCCGAAGAAGGCGCGCAGGTCCGGGTTCCCGGCGGCCAGTTCGTCGAACACCTCGCGGGGCATCTCGAGCAGGAGGGTGTCGGCCGACGCGACCATGAGGTAGCGCGACAGGCGGGACTGGGTGAGCGTCGAGTACCCGAAGCAGTCGCCTTCGTCCCGCGCGTCGAGCAGGGCGCCGTTCGGGTCGCACACCTCGACGGCACCGGTCCGGATGATGTGCAGGGAGTCGTTCGGCGCCCCCGGTTCGATGATGACCGAGCCCCGGCGGTGGTAGCGCTGGGTCAGCCGCGCCGGCAGCCGGTCGAGGTCCTCCGGCGGGAGTGCGTCGAACGGCGCGCAGCGGGCGAGGAAGTCGCGCACCTCGGCCAGTTCCACGTCCACGCCCTCCACTGTGGACGCCGACGGCCCGCGGTGTGCTCGCTTCTGGCGATTCACACCCGCGGGCCGGGGGCGGTGGGGAGCCCGGCGCGTCGCCGCCGGGGTGCGGGGTCGACCTAGGCGGTGACCGCGGCGACGATCCGGTCGCCCACCTCGGAGGTGACGACGGGCGCGTCGCCGCGCGAGCCGAGGTCCGCCTCGACCGCGGCCTCGACCTTGTCCGCCTCGGCGGTCCTGCCGAGGTGACGCAGGAGCAGGGCCACCGACAGGATCGCGGCGGTCGGGTCGGCCTTGCCCTGTCCGGCGATGTCCGGCGCCGAGCCGTGGACGGGCTCGAACATCGACGGGTTGGTACCGGAGGCGTCGATGTTGCCCGAAGCAGCGGTCCCGATGCCGCCGGTGACGGCGGCGGCGAGGTCGGTGATGATGTCGCCGAAGAGGTTGTCGGTGACGATCACGTCGAAGCGGGCGGGGTCGGTGACCATGTAGATGGTCGCCGCGTCGATGTGGCAGTAGTCCACCTCGACCTCGGGGAACTCGGCGGCCACCTCGTCGACGGTGCGCTGCCACAGTCCGCCGGCGTTGACGAGCACGTTGGTCTTGTGGACGAGCGTGAGCTTGCGCCGGCGGGACATCGCCCGTCCGAACGCGTCGCGGACGACGCGCTCGACGCCGAAGCGGGTGTTGACCGAGGTCTCGGTGCCCATCTCGTGGGGGGTCCCCACGCGGATCGCCCCGCCGTTGCCGGTGTAGAGCCCCTCGGTGCCCTCGCGCACCACGACGAAGTCGATCTCGCCGGGGTTCTTCAGCGGGGTCGCCGACCCGGGGAACAGCCGCGAGGGTCGGAGGTTGACGTGGTGGTCCAGGGCGAAGCGCAGCGGCAGCAGCATGCCGCGCTCGAGGATCCCGGCCGGCACGGAGCGGGGGTCGCCGATGGCGCCCAGCAGGATCGCGTCGTGCGTCTTGAGGCTGGCGATGTCGGCGTCGGTGAGCGTCTCACCGTTGCGCAGGTAACGACGGGCGCCGAGGTCGTACTCGGTCTTCTCCACGCCGGGCACGAGGGCGTCGAGGACCTTGAGCGCCTCGGCGGTGACCTCCACGCCGATGCCGTCACCGGGGATGACTGCGAGCTTCATGGTGATGTGGGTTCCTTTGCTGCTCGTCAGTCGAGGTTGATCTGGGTGGCCGTCGCACCGAGCTCGGAGACGATCCGGTCGATGGTCGGCTCGGCGACCGGGCGGTCCACACGCAGGATGAGCGACGCGCCCTCACCCGTGGCGTCCTGGCTCAGGGCGGCGGCCTGGATGTCGATGCCCTCGCCGCCGAGGATCGAGCCGACCTTGCCGAGCACGCCGGGGCGGTCGGAGTAGTGGACGAAGAGGTTCTGGCCCTGGGCGCGCAGGTCGAAGCCGCGCTCGTTGATGCGGACGATCTTCTGGACCTTCTCCAGGCCCGACAGGGTGCCGGTGACCTGGCCGGTGGCGCCGTCGGCGGCCACCGCGGTGACGGTGACGGTGCTGCGGTAGGCCTTGGACTCGCTGCGGGTCTCCACCGAGTGGGTGACGCCGCGCTGCTCGGCCATCTGTCCGACGTTGACGAACGTGGCGGGCTCGTCGGTGATGGCGGAGAACATACCGCGCAGGGCGGCCAGGCCCAGGACGTCGACCTGCTCGGCGGCGAGCTCGCCGGCGACCTCGACGTTGACGGTGGTGGGCACGCCCGGGCACAGGTGACCGGCGATGAGGCCGACCTTGCGCACGAGGTCGAGCCAGGGCGCGACCTCGTCGCCGACCGGGCCACCGGAGACGTTGACGGCGTCGGGCACGAACTCGCCGCGCAGGGCGAGCAGCACGCTGCGCGCGACGTCGGTGCCGGCGCGGTCCTGGGCCTCCGAGGTGGAGGCGCCGAGGTGCGGGGTGACCACTGTGTTGGGGAGCTCGAACAGCGGCGAGTCGGTGCACGGCTCGGTGTCGAACACGTCGAGCGCAGCCGCGCGGACCTTGCCGGACTTCAGCGCGTCGACGAGGGCGTCCTCGACGATGAGGCCGCCGCGGGCGGCGTTGACGATCACGACGCCGTCCTTGGCGCGGGCGAGCCGCTCGGCGTCGAACAGGCCGGCGGTCTCCTTGGTCTTGGGCAGGTGCATCGTGATGATGTCCGCGCGGGAGACCAGCTCGTCGATGTCGACGAGCTCGATGCCCAGCTGCGCCGCGCGGGCGGCGGGCAGGTAGGGGTCGTAGGCGATGATGTGCGTCTCGAACGCCGCGAGGCGCTGGGCGACGAGCTGACCGATGCGGCCGAGGCCCACGACGCCGATGGTCTTGCCGAGCAGCTCGACCCCGTTGAAGGAGCTGCGCTTCCAGGTGTGCTCACGCAGCGTGGCGTCGGCGGCGGGGATCTGGCGGCAGGCGGACATGAGCAGCGCGACGGCGTGCTCGGCGGCCGAGTGGATGTTGGAGGTCGGCGCGTTGACCACCATGACGCCGCGCTCGGTGGCGGCGGGGATCTCGACGTTGTCGAGGCCCACCCCGGCGCGGCCGATGATCTTGAGGTTGGGGGCGGCGGCGAGCACCTCGGCGTCGACGGTGGTGGCGGAGCGCACGAGCAGCGCGTCGGCGTCGGCGACCGCCTCGAGGAGCTTGGGGCGATCCGGGCCGTCGACCCAGCGGACCTCCACGGCGTCGCCGAGCGCGTCGACGGTCGACTGGGCGAGCTTGTCGGCGATGAGGACGACGGGACGTCCGGATGCTGTCACAGTGGGATCTCCTCGGTGTCAAAACGGGCGAGGCCAGTCTATGCCACCTCCCGCGACGGCCCAGCAGTGGCCGGCCCGGCCGGCGGCGCCTACCGTGGCGGTTCAACAGCGATGCCCGACGAACGGAGCCCCGATGCCCCGCAGCCCCCGGTCGACCCCGCCCCCGGTCCGCTTCCCCGATCCGTGGGTGCCGGTGGTGGCGCCGGCGCGGGGCGCGACGGCGGTGGCGGCGTATCTGCGGGCGCACCTGTACGGGGCGGCCGTGGGCCGCAGCATCCTGGACCGGTGCATCCGGGCGGTGGAGCCGGGCGACCGTGAGCGCCTCGTCCCGCTGCGGGCGGAGTTCGAGCAGGAGATCGACGCCGCCGCGGCCCTGCTCCGGCGCCTGTCGGTGTTCGGGACGCCGGGCCGGGGCCTGCTGCGCGCCTCGTCGGTGGTGACGCTGTCGGCCCTGCCGGTGGGGCCGCTGGTGCGCGATCCGTTGGCGCGGCTCGCCGTGCTGGAGGCGTTGCGGACGTTGGTGGTGGCCAAGCGGTCGATGTGGGAGTTGCTGGCCGAGTCGTGGGTCGCCGACGACCCGGCGCCGGTGGGTGTCGACCGCGGGCGTGGTGGCGACGACGACGACGAGCTCCCCGGTTCCGACACCGGCCGCCTCCTGCGGGGTCTGGCGGAACAGGCGCGCGTGCAGGAGGACCTGCTGGAGCAGCTACGGCGCACCTACGGTCTGGCGGTCTTCGGGTGAGCGCGGCCGGGCCGGTGCGCGCGGACGTGATCGTGGTGGGCTCGGGCCCCAACGGCCTCGCGGCGGCGGTGTCGTGCGCGCGCGCCGGGCGGAAGGTCGTCGTGCTCGAGGCGCAGGACGGCGTCGGCGGCGGCTGTCGGACGCGGCCGATGTCCGAGGTCGCCCCCGACATCCCGGAGCACCTGGCCGACGGGTTGCTGGTCGACCCCTGCTCGGCCGTCCACCCGATGGCGGGCGCGTCGCCGTTCTTCCGCGACTTCGACCTGCCCGCCCACGGTGTGGAGATGGCCTCGCCGCCCGTGCAGCTCGCGCACGCCCTGCCGGGTCGGGACGCGATCGTCGTGCCGTCCGATCCCTCCCCCGCCGACCTCGCCGCCGGTCTGGGCTCGCGTGAGGAGGCCGACCGGTGGTGGGGCGTGATGGGTCCGCTCGGCCGCCGCGCCGAGGACGTCGTCGCGGCCGCCCTGTCCGATCAGCGTTCGATCCCGCCCGTGGCGGCGACCGCGGCGCTCGCGGGCGCCTTCCTGCGGGTCCATCCCCGCGGTGGCGTCGCCGATCCCCTGGGCCCGGACGGCCGGACGCTGCTGTCCGGCATCTCCGCGCACGCCATCACCCCCCTGAACTCCCCCGCCGCGACCGGCGTCGGCCTGGTGCTGGGCTCGCTCCTGCACTCACCGCGGGGCTGGGGCCTGCCGGTCGGCGGAAGCGGCGCGATCACCGCCGCGCTGGCCGATGCCGTCCGCGACGCCGGCGGCGAGATCCGTACGGGCGTCACCGTCGACTCCCTGGCCCGGCTCGACGCCCGCGACGTCGTGTTCAACACCTCGTCACGGATCCTCGGCCGGATCCTGGTCGCGTCGTCGCCGTCCCCCGCGGTGGCGCGGCGCGCGCGCAGGCTGCTCCGGGCCCCGGTGGGGGGCGCGGCGGCGAAGGTCGACCTCGTCCTGTCTGGTCCGGTGCCGTGGCGGGACGAGCGCCTCGCCGGCGCGGGGACCGTGCACCTGGGCGGGGACTCGCACGCCCTGGCCCTCGCCGAGCGCGAGGTGGCCGCGGGACGCCACGCGGAGCGCCCGATGGTCCTGGTCTCCCAGCCCTGGGTCACCGATCCGGGCCGTGTCGCGCCCGACGGCCGACGCCCGCTGTGGACCTACGCCCACGTCCCGGCGTACTCGGGTCGCGACCAGACCGAACAGGTGCTCACGGCACTGGAGGAGGTCGCGCCGGGGGTGCGGGACGTCGTGCTGGCCGCGCACTGCACACCCGCGGACCGGATGGCCGAGCACAACGCGAACAACGCCGGCGGGGACATCGCCGCGGGGCGGGTGGACCTGCGCGGACTCATCGCCCGCCCGGTCCCGCGGGCCGACCCCTTCGCCACCGGCGTGCCGGGGGTCTGGCACGCCTCCGGCTCCACACCGCCCGGCCCCGGGGTCCACGGCATGGCCGGCCGCCACGTGGCGGACCGGATCCTCGGCCGCTGAGCACGCGGCCCGCGACGTCGGCCCCGTGAGGCCCGCCGGGTCACTGGTAGGAGACGAACCACGGGCGCGGCGTCACGGCCATCGTCTGCTCGGGCGTGAACGTGGGCGTGTCCTCGTCGTAGAAATTCTTCCACGCCATCCGGATGTCGGGCGAGAGCCCGGCGCGCAGGACGTCCCACGTCTCCATCTTGAGATCGGGGGTGCCGTGCCCGTCGGCGTGCAGGGCGATCGCCACCTCCGGCCGCGACGTGTCGATGTCCTCGCGGTTCGAGATCATCGCCAGGCTGAACTGGTGAAGGATGAGCAGCTTCTGCGGGCCGCCGCTGTCGCGGGTGAGATCCGCGAGCCAGTGGATCACCCGGTTGATCTCCTCGGCGTCCACCGAGCCGATCTGCGCACCCGGCCGCTGCCCGGGTTCCAGCTTCCACTCCGGGTCCAGGGCCAGGCCCACGCCGGGCCGCCGGAGCATGTCCTCGAAGATCTTCGCCTGGTCGACCATGTCGGCCATCCCCGGCTGCAGGTCGATCACGGCATAGCCGCCGGCCCCCGTGATCGCGTCGACCATCGGCTCGAACACCTCCGGCGGCCACTCGTTGGTGAAGTTCCCGTCCGCACCCGGCCCACCCGCGGCGACGGTCCCGATGATCTCGAACGCCGGGATCACCGGCTCCGGGGAGAACGGCTGGTACTGCTCCACCAGCGCCCGCACGCGCTCCACGCTCTCGGCGGGCCCCTGCTCCCCGAGGATGCCCAGGACCGGGGTGATCGGCGAGCCGTAGGCGGCCACGAACCGCCGCCCCGGGAACACGAGCTGACCGCCGCCCGGCAGCTCGGGCACCGTCCGCGCCTTCTCGACCCGGTCGTCGAACTCCTCCTGCGAACCCCAGCCCGGGCCGAGCCCGTAGACCGCGTCCGCCCCCCGGACGGCCTCGACCGATCCGCCGTCGACACGCGGGTCCGGCGCCCTCAGGTGGGACACCTCCGCACCGGCGGCCACCGCCGTGGCGATCGACGCGACCGGGGTCCGGTCGTGGACGAGCACGCTCGGCGCGCCGTCGCCGTCCCACGCGGGCGCGCCCGGCACGAACGGCTCGGCCTCGTCCGAGGCCACCGCGTCCGCGCCCGACGGGCCCGCGCCCGACGAGTCCGGGCCCCCGCCGCCGGCGGCATCCGCATCGCGGCCCCCCGCCCCCGGATCGGCGACCGTCAGCAGCGCCGGCCCGCCGGGCGTCTGGTGCACCGTGACGTCGTCGATCCGGTCCGCGGGGACCTCCAGTTCGGAATGGAACGTGATCCCGGTCAGCTCCTCGAGCGACCGGCGGTCCGTCGGCGACTCGACCACCTCGCCGTCGTACCCGAAATCCGCCCCGCCGACCCGCAGCACCCGCTCGGCCCCCAGGCGGGCGACCTCCTCGGCCAGCACTTTCCCGGCCCCCGGTACCGCGGTGAGCATCGGGGCGCGCAGCCCCACCGCCACCGACGCCGCCCGCGCCTGCGCCGCCCGGTCCGGCGCGGCCACCACGACCACCGGCGCGGACTCCAGCAGCAACCGCGTGGTCTCCACGCCCGACCCGTCGGCGTCCGCGGCGAGGAGCACCCCGCCGGCCTCCACCGCCCGCGGTCCCGTACCGACGCCGTCCCCCGTCGTCCCGCACGCCGCCACCGACGCCCCCAGACAGACGGCGAGGACCGCCGCACCCACACCTCGGACGATGTGACGCACGGCGGTCCTCCTACAGCTGTCGGGAATCGATCCCGGTGGACCCTACAGGGGCCTCACGCGGGGCGCTCCCGCACCGCTCAGGCCGTCTCCGTGATGGGACGGTCGACCCAACTCATCAGGTCGCGCAGCTTCTGGCCGGTGACCTCGATCGGGTGCTCGGCGTTCTCCTTGCGCAGCGCCTCGAGCTCCTTGTTCCCGCCCTCGACGTTGGCCACGAGGCGCTTGGTGAACTCGCCGTTCTGGATGTCGGCGAGGATCTCCTTCATGCGCTCCTTGGTGCCGGCGTCGATGACGCGCGGGCCGGAGAGGTAGCCGCCGAACTCCGCGGTGTCGGACACCGAGTAGTTCATGCGGGCGATGCCGCCCTCGTACATCAGGTCGACGATGAGCTTGAGCTCGTGGAGCACCTCGAAGTACGCCAGCTCGGGCTCGTACCCGGCCTCGACCATGACCTCGAAGCCCGTCTTGACGAGCTCCTCGGTGCCGCCGCACAGCACGGCCTGCTCACCGAACAGGTCGGTCTCGGTCTCGTCCTTGAAGGTGGTCTTGATGACGCCGGCGCGGGTGCCGCCGATCGCCTTGGCGTAGGACAGCGCGAGCGCCTCGCCCTCGCCCTTGGGGTCCTGCTGCACGGCGATGAGCGCCGGGACGCCCTTGCCGTCCACGAACTGACGACGCACGAGGTGGCCGGGGCCCTTCGGCGCGACCATCGCGATGGTGATGTTCGCGGCCGGCTTGATGAGGCCGAAGTGGATGTTGAGGCCGTGACCGAAGAACAGCGCGTCGCCGTCGTTCAGGTTGGGCTCGATGTCGTCGGCGTAGATCTGCGCCTGCGAGGTGTCGGGGGCGAGCAGCATGACGACGTCGGCCCACTTGGCGGCCTCGGACGCGGTCATGACCTTGAGGCCGGCCTCCTCGGCCTTCTCACGGGACTTGGAGCCCTCGCGCAGGCCGATCACGACCTCCACGCCCGAGTCGCGCAGGCTCAGCGAGTGCGCGTGGCCCTGCGAGCCGTAGCCGATGACGGCGACCTTGCGGCCCTGGATCAGCGACAGGTCCGCCGAATCGTCGTAGAACATCTCCACTGCCATGGTGGATTCCCTTCGTTTGTTTTCGGTAAGTCGAAACCGGATTACAGGTCGAGACTATCGAGTGGTGGTGATGGACTTGGGACCGCGTCCGAGCGCGACCATGCCGGACTGCACGATCTCGCGGATGCCGTAGCCGTCGAGCATGCGCAACAGCGCGTCGAGCTTGTCCGGCGTGCCCGTGGCCTCGAGCGTGAGCGACTCCGGGGAGACGTCCACGATGTGCGCCCGGAACAGGCTGGCGATCTCGACGATCTGGCCGCGGTTGGTGGCGTCGGCCCGGACCTTGACCAGGGTCAGCTCGCGGGCGACGGACCCGGCCGGGTCCTGCTCGACGATCTTGATGACGTTGACCAGCTTGTTGAGCTGCTTGGTCACCTGCTCGAGCGGGAAGTCCTCGACGTTGACGACGATCGTCATGCGCGACAGCCCGTCGGTCTCGGTCGGTCCGACGGCCAGTGACTCGATGTTGAACCCGCGCCGGGAGAACAGCGACGCGACGCGCGCGAGCACGCCGGGCTTGTCCTCCACCAGCACGCTCAGGGTGTGGGAGCGAGCGCTCACTGATCCTCCTCCTGGCGGGCGACGACCGCGGCGTCGATCCGCTCGGTCACCTCGTGGATCTCCGTGGCCTCGTCCGCCGCGGAGTCGGTGTCGTCGAACAGCGGCCGGATGTCCCGGGCCGCCATGATCTCGTCGTTGGACGTCCCGGCGGCGACCATCGGCCACACCTGGGCGTCCTTGCCCACGATGAAGTCGATGAGCACCGGGCGGTCGTTGATCTCGCGGGCGCGGGCGATCACGTCGTCGACGTCCTCGGCCCGCTCGCAGCGCAGCGCCACACAGCCCAGGGCCTCGCCGAGCTTGACGAAGTCGGGGATGTGCATGGTGTGCGTCGACAGGTCGGTCTGCGAGTAGCGCTCCTCGTAGAACAGGGTCTGCCACTGGCGGACCATGCCCAGGTTGCCGTTGTTGATGAGCGCGATCTTGATGGGCGCGCCCTCGATCGCGCAGGTCGCCAGCTCCTGGTTGGTCATCTGGAAGCACCCGTCGCCGTCGATCGCCCACACCTCGGCGTCCTGGCGGCCGAACTTCGCCCCCATCGCGGCGGGGACGGCGTAGCCCATCGTGCCCAGGCCACCCGAGTTGAGCCAGGTGCGCGGCTTCTCGTACTTGACGAACTGGGCCGCCCACATCTGATGCTGGCCCACGCCGGCGCAGTAGACCGCGTCCGGGCCGGCGGCGGCGCTGAGCCGCTCGATGACGTACTCGGGCGAGAGGGAGCCGTCAGACTGCGGCGCGTACCCCAGCGGGTACTCGGCCCGGATCTCGTCCAGCTCACCGACCCACGTCGACGGCGCGGTCAGCGTGCCGGACTCGCGCTCCCCGCGCAGCGTCTCGACGAGCTCGACCAGCACCTCCCGGATGTCCCCGACGATCGGCACGTCCACGGCACGGTTCTTGCCGATCTCGGCCGGATCGATGTCGGCGTGGATGACCTTGGCGTCCGGGGCGAACGAGTCCAGGCGGCCCGTCACCCGGTCGTCGAAGCGCGCGCCGAGGGTGACCAGCAGGTCGGAGCGCTGCAGCGCGGCGACGGCGGCGACCGTGCCGTGCATGCCCGGCATGCCGTAGTGGAGCCGGTGGGAGTCCGGGAACGCACCCCGCGCCATGAGGGTCGTGACGACGGGGATGCCGGTCAGCTCCGCCAGCGCCATGAGCTCGGCCGAGGCGTCGGCCTTGATGACCCCGCCACCGACGTACAGCACCGGACGCGTCGCCCGGGCGATCATCCGCGCGGCCTCACGGATCTGCTTGCCGTGCGGCTTGGTGACCGGGCGGTAGCCCGGCAGCTTCATCTCCGGGGGCCACGAGAACGTCATCTCGCCCTGCAGGACGTCCTTGGGGATGTCCACGAGGACGGCACCCGGTCGGCCCGACTGCGCGATGTGGAACGCCTCGGCGATCATCCGCGGGATGTCGTCGCCGTGGGAGACGAGGAAGTTGTGCTTGGTGATCGGCATCGTGATGCCGGAGATGTCGGCTTCCTGGAAGCCGTCCGTGCCGATGAGGGAGGTACCGACCTGGCCGGTGATGGCCACGACCGGCACCGAGTCCATCTGGGCGTCCGCGAGGGGCGTCACCAGGTTGGTGGCGCCGGGACCCGAGGTCGCCATGCAGACGCCGACCCGTCCGGTCGCCTGGGCGTACCCGGTCGCGGCGTGGCCCGCGCCCTGCTCGTGCCGGACGAGCACGTGCCGGACCTTGGCCGAGTCGTAGAGCGGGTCGTAGACCGGCAGGATGGCCCCGCCGGGGATGCCGAAGACCACCTCGGTTCCGATCTCCTCGAGGGACCGGACGACGGCCTGCGCGCCCGTCATCCGCTCGGGGGCCGCCGGGCGGGCCTTCTGCTCTGCGCCCGGACGAGGTCCGGGTTGTGCCGTTGGTGCGCTCACTTCAACTGTCCTTCATGCTGGTCGTGGAGCTTGTCGTTCGTCGCCTCACCCGGCCCGGTGGGACCGGTGGAACCTGGCAACAAAAAACCCCCGACGACCACAGGGGGCCGGCGAGGGTGCGCGTCGGGGGGAAGCCAGGTTGCGGCTCAGGCGCCGACGCGCCGGCCGAGTACGAGACCGTTCCAGGTGTTCACGCGGCCCAGAGTAGGCGGCGGCCGGCCGCAGCGTCAACTCGTGGAACCCCGATCCCACATAGTGGGCCGTGCGAGAATGGAGCGCATCATGAGCGCCCCATTCAGAGCCCCGGTGCCGGAGTCGACCCCGCGTGACCGCGCCCTCTTCCGCGTCAACCCCATGTCCTACATCGTGATCGCCATCCTCGTGGTGGCGATCCTGTGGCCGGTCGCGGCCTACCCGCTCACCCTCGGCTGGCTCGTCCTGATCCCCCTGGGCTTCGGCTGGTGGATCGCCCGGACCCGGACCCGGCTCGACGAGCGGGGCGTCCACCTGACGACCTGGCGCTCCACGCGCTCGGTCCCGTGGGACCGGGTCAAGGGCGTCATGTTCCCCAAGAAGGGCTTCGCCCGGCTCGTGACGACCTCGGACGAGTCCCTACCGATGGGCGGGGTGTCCTTCCACGACCTCCCGCGCCTCTCCGCCGCCAGCCGGGGCCGCATCCGCGATCCCTACTCCGCGCCCGGACCCGAGCAGCCCTGACGCGCCGCGGCCGGCCGGCACCCGGTCGGCCACGGCCTGACGCCGCATACCCATCCGCTCGTACACGACGGTGACGGCGAGACCCACCACGAGTCCCCCGACCGTCCAGGCGCCCAGCACCCACACCGCGTGGCCGAGACCGGCGTCCCAGCCCGAGTCGAAGAACATGATCGAGCGCAGCCCGAGATAGGCCTGGTGCATGGGCTGCAGGTCCCCGATCGCGACGAACACCGGGGGCAACATCTGCGTCGGCGTCGCCCCGCCCGAGGTGGGGATGCCGAGCACCACGAACAGGACGAGGTTCACCAACAACCCGGCGTTGCCGATCGCGGCGATGATGGTGTGCGCGCAGAACCCCACGGCGATGATCACGAGGTTCGAGAACCAGAACATGTGCCCCGGGTCGTACCCGCTGATGCCGAGGATCGCCGCCACCCACAGGCACAGGGCCGACACCAGCGGAGCGGTGACGGCCGTGACCGCCCACTTCCGGACGAGGGTCTGGACCCGGCCGAACGGCGCGACGTGCACATGGTGGGCGAAGGGCCCGATCTCCAGCGGGATGAACCCGAGCCGGGCGTCCAGCAGGGCCGAGATGATCATCGCCCCGGTGAAGCCGGCGAGGATGACCACCAGCGCGTAGAACATGGGAAGCGATGCGTTGGACACGCCCGGCGGCAGTGGGTTCCACGCCGTGACGTCGACCCGGATCGGGTCACCGAGGGCGAGCGCCGCGGCCGCGTCGACCGACCCGCCCTCGGCCTCCGCGAGGAGCTCCGCGTCCTCCAGGAGCCCCGGCCCGACACGCTCACGGAACGACTCCTGCATCCGGTCGGCCATGGTGTTCATCACCTGCCCCGACACGATCGACACCCGCGGCGAGTACTGCAGCTCGACGCGGGCCCGCTCCGGCACCGGCCCGGCGCGCCCCTCGTCGGTCGCGGCCGCCTCGACCAGTGCGACCACCTGCTCGCTGAGCCCGGGAGGGATCCTCAGGGTCCCGAAGTACGTGCCGTCCCGGAGCCCCTCCTCGGCGGTCGCCGCGTCCACCATGTGCAGCCGGAGGGTGCCCCAGTCGTTGTTCTGGATGAGCCCCGCCGTGATGCGTGTCCCCACGTCGATCCGCCGCTCGCCCACCGGGGTGTCGAGGCCGGCTGCCTCGTCCGAGTTCACCACCGCGACCGGGATGTGCCGGGCGTGCGACTGCGGGTCCGCGGTTCCGCCGATGTACATGAAGGCGAGCAGGAAGAACAGTCCGCAGACCACGGCGACGGCCCCCGCGGAGTGCGAGGCGAACTCCCGTATCCCGCCGGTGTGACCGGACTCGCTCATGTCCATCCCCGATCCGTCGGTGGGCGGGCCGGCTCCGTACCGACCGTGAGAAGAGTAAACCCACACCGGGGCGTATCGTGGGGAGGTCACGGTGCTCCCCGGGCGCCGCCGCGAGCGCGCCCGGGACGCCCTCGCGGGTGCCGCCCCTCCCGGCCGCCCGCCCCCTTCGAAACGGATCGAGGTCCCATGCCGCCCCTGAGGTCACGAACCAGTACCGCCGGACGCAACGCCGCGGGGGCCCGGGCCCTCTGGCGCGCGACCGGGATGACGGACTCGGACTTCGGTAAGCCCATCATCGCGATCGCGAACTCGTACACGCAGTTCGTCCCGGGTCACGTCCACCTGAAGAACGTCGGTGAGATCGTCGCCGAGCAGATCGCGGCGGCCGGCGGCGTCGCCCGCGAGTTCCACACCATCGCCGTGGACGACGGCATCGCCATGGGTCACGCCGGCATGCTCTACTCCCTGCCCAGTCGCGAGATCATCGCGGACTCCGTGGAGTACATGGTCAACGCGCACACCGCCGACGCGCTGGTGTGCATCTCGAACTGCGACAAGATCACACCCGGCATGCTCAATGCCGCCATGCGGCTCAACATCCCGACCGTCTTCGTCTCGGGCGGGCCGATGGAGTCGGGCTTCTCGGTGGTCGTGGACGGCGTGGTCAAGGCCGGGTCGGATCTCATCACCGCGATCTCCGCGTCCGCGAACTCGGCCGTCGACGACGAGGGCCTGGATGCGATCGAGCGCTCGGCGTGCCCGACGTGCGGGTCGTGCTCGGGCATGTTCACCGCCAACTCGATGAACTGCCTCACCGAGGCGCTCGGCCTGTCGCTGCCGGGCAACGGGTCGACGCTCGCCACGCACAGCGCGCGCCGCGAGCTGTTCGCCGAGGCCGGACGCCTCATCGTGGACCTGTGCACCCGCTACTACCGCGACGAGGACGAGTCGGTCCTCCCCCGCTCGGTGGCCACCAAGTCGGCGTTCACCAACGCGATGGCGCTCGACGTCGCGATGGGCGGCTCCACCAATACGGTGCTCCACATCCTCGCCGCGGCGCAGGAGGGCGAGGTCGACTTCGACCTGCACGACATCGAGGAGGTCTCGCGCCGGGTCCCGTGTCTGGCCAAGGTCGCCCCGAACTCCGACTACTACATGGAACACGTCCACCGGGCGGGCGGCATCCCCGCGATCCTCGGCGAGCTGTACCGCGGTGGACTGCTGGAGACCGACGTCCACTCCGTCCACTCGCCGTCGCTCGAGCAGTACATCGCCGACTGGGACATCCGCAGCGGCACGGCCACCGACAAGGCCGTCGAGCTGTTCCACGCCGCCCCCGGTGGGGTCCGCACGATCGAGCCGTTCTCCACCGACAACCGGTGGGAGTCACTCGACACCGACGCGGTGAACGGCTGCATCCACTCGGTGGAGCACCCGGCGACCGCCGAGGGCGGACTCGTGGTGCTCAGGGGCAACATCGCACCGGACGGCTCGGTGTTCAAGACCGCCGGCGTCTCGGAGGAGAACTTCCACTTCTCGGGCCCGGCCCGGGTGGTCGAGTCCCAGGAGGAGGCCGTCTCGGTCATCCTCAACAAGACCCTGCAGGCCGGTGAGGTGCTGGTCGTGCTCTACGAGGGTCCGGCCGGCGGTCCGGGCATGCAGGAGATGCTGCACCCGACGGCGTTCATCAAGGGCGCCGGGCTCGGCGCCAAGTGCGCGCTCATCACGGACGGCCGCTTCTCGGGCGGTTCGTCGGGGCTGTCGATCGGTCACATCGCGCCGGAGGCCGCGTCGGGCGGCCCGATCGGCCTGGTCCGGGACGGCGACGTCATCACGATCGACGTGGCCACCCGCTCGATCTCGGTCGGGGTGGACGACGACGAGCTGGCGCGGCGCCGGGCGGAGAAGGGCCCGCTGCCGTGGCGCCCGGCGAACCGTGACCGGAAGGTCTCCACCGCGCTACGGGCGTACGCGTCGATGGCGTCGTCGGCCGACAAGGGCGCCGTGCGGATCCTTCCGGACTGACCGCCGCCCCTGGACCCGGTCGTCGCGGGCCGACCGCCCCCCGGCGGTCAGCCCGCGGTGACCGGCGGACTGTCGGCGGAGGACGTCAGCGGGTTGGTGCCGTTGAGGAAGTACCACAGGACGCCGGCCAGCACCAGGACGATCACCAGCCAGACGATCCCGCTGAACCGGGGCCGGTGCGACCATCCCCACTTGCGGTCGGCGGACCATCTCCCGGGCCCCGCGAACAGCAACGTCACGAGTGCGGCGGCGTAGAGGATCGACGGTTCGAGCCCCCGGGCGGTGTCGCTGAGCACGGGAATCGGATCGGCCCCGGTCAACCGCACAGCGATGCCGAGCCCCACGATCCCCAGCAGGCCGGCGGCCGCGACGGGCGTCGCCAGACCCACGACGAGCATGACGCCCGCCACGAGTTCGACGGCGCCGCCGGTGATCGCCAGCGCGCGGGCCTGGTCGAAGCCCGAGTCGGCGAGGGTCTGCGTGAACCCGTCGATGCCCGGGCCCCCGAACAGGCCGGCCAGTTTCTGCAGCCCGCGCATCGCCAACAGGATTCCCACGGCCAGGCGGAGGACGAACAGACCGAGGTCGATGGTCCCGCGCCGGCCGATCTCGTCGTTCCGGCCGGGCGCGATCGTCGTGGGTTGCTCGCCGAACGGCAGCGGCGCGGACATGTCGTACCCGCCCGACTCGGAGAACTGTGAGTAGTCGGTGCGCCCGGCGGCCGGGAACGCGGTCGTTGCGGCGTTACCTGTCGCCGCAGCTGTGCCGGAACCCGATGCGTCGGGGACGTCGAGCGGATAGTCGACGTCGTGGATGATCTCGGTACGGGCGTCGTCGTCCCCGCGCTTTGAGGAAGTCACACCCCGACTGTAGGCCGGTGCCGCCGTGAGGACCCGGACGACACGGCGCGCCGTAGTCTGGTCGGCATGAGATCGCTCGCGCTCGTCCTGGCGCTCACCGTCGCCGTGTCGGGTTGTGCGAGGTTCGACGACCGCCTCGAGGCCCCGTTCACGCCGGCGCCGGGGCCGGGGATGGCTGCTGCGCCGCCCGGTCCGCCGAGCACGCCACCTCCCCCTCCGACCTCGCCGACGGCGGAACCCGAACCGGCCCCGGAGACCGGCCCGTGCGTGGACCCCGATCCGGCGGTGATCGCGACGTGTCTGGACCCGGCGGTCGCGGTGGCGGGACTGGGCGAGCGGGCGTTGCTCGCGGAGGCGACGGGCGCGGTGAAGATCGTCTCGCCGGATGCGGACCCGGAGGATTTCGGCCGGGTGGATCCGCGGGGCGGCCGGGTGGCCGCGGTCGCGCCGTCCCCGGACTTCGCTGAGGACCGGCTCGTGTACCTCCTCGTCGTCGGCGGCGGCCCCACCCGCGTCGAGAGGCTGGCGCGTGGCGACGCCCCCCGCACGGTCGCGGAACTCGCGCCGGCCGACAGTGGCGGTCTCGCGTTCGTCTCCGACGTCCTCACCGTCGGCGTGGGGTCCGAGCTCATTCGGTTCCCGTCGTTCACGGGGATCGGACGCGCGGAGCAGCCGGAGGTCATCGGGCGCGACCTCGGACGCATCCAGGCGCTGTGTGTGCACCGGGACGAGGTGTACCTGTCCACCGTCACAGACCGTGGCGCAGCGCTCCGATCCCCGGACCGGATGGTGTGGACCTGGCCTGACCAGCGCTCCGCGGGCGGGTGCGCGGCCGACGAGGGGTCGCTGGCGATCGCACTGCCCGACGCCGAGCGGGTCGACACCGTGCAGACGGCCGGCGGCGCCGCGCGGGGCCAGCCCGAACCTCTCGCCGAGGGGCGATACGGGCGGTTGACCGGACTCACCATGGTCGGCGAGGGAATTCTCCTGGCGGGGACCACCAACAAGGCGGGCGGCTCCCCTGTCGCGACGGACGACCGCGCGGTCATCCTGCCCGGTTCCGGGGGCGGCGGCGACGCCCGGATGTGAGCAACTGTCGAACCCTTGTGCGATGTGTGCATGGCCGGTAACATAGCACGCATATTCGACACGATGTGGGGCTACGGCGGGGGGTGAGCGGGGTGGATACGACGACGACGAGCGGGTTCGATCCCGGGGCGCTGCGCGCGGTGGACGAGCCGCTGGACTCCCTGGACGCCGGGGCCTTGTCGGAGGTGGCGCGGTCGGCGACGCTGGCGCAGAACCTGGCCGGGGCGACCCGGCTGCACACCGCGCACCTGCTGGTCGAGAACTTCACCGGCCTGGAGACCGCCGCGCACGGCGATCCGGCCACCGACACCCGCCCCGCCCACGCCCGCCTCGCCCCGGCCGATCGCGCGCGGGACCACCTGGTGGCGGCGATGGCGCTGAGCGTCTGGCACGCCGCCCGCCTGGTCACCGCCGGCACCCAGATCCACACCCGCCTGCCCCGACTGCGCAAGGCCGTCACCCGCGGACTGCTGCCCGAGCAACTGGCCATCGACGCCGCCTGCCGCCTGGCCCGGATCGACGACGCCATCCTGCCCGCCGTGGAATCCGACGTCGTGGCCGCACTGTGCCGCGACCTGGCCAGCGGGCACCGCCCCAGCCGCACCGCCCTGAACCAGGCCGTGGACGCCTCCCGCGAGCGCCACGACCCCCGCGGGGCCGGCGACGCGGTCGACGCCGCCGTCGAGACACGCACCGTCCGATTCCGGCCCGAACGCGACGGCATGACCAGCATGTGGGCCCTGCTACCCAGCGGCCCGGCCGAGAAACTACGCCGCCGCCTGGAGGCCGCCGCCCGCGCCGCCACCGACGCCGCCGACCCCCGCACCCGCGCCCAACTACGCGCCGACGCCCTGAGCGCCCTGGGCGATCCCAACACCGACGACGTCGCCCGCCCCCACCCCGACGACCACACAGGCACCCCACCCGCCGCGGGTGCGGGTGCGGGGTCCGGGCCGCGGCCCCCGCTGGGCGCCTCCTGGGGCACCGAACAGCCGATCCGCATCGCCATCATCAACAGCGTCGCCCAGGGCCTGCCCAACCGGGTCGAGTTCGTCACCGGCGCCTACGCCAGCTTCGACTGGATCTGCGAGGAACTACTCTCCGGCGGCGATGCCACCGTCCGCTTCGAACTACTCGATCCCCAACCCGGCGCCCAGGACAACCCCGACGCGGCCCTGAAATACACCATCTCCCCGGCCCTGGCCGAACGGATCCGCCAACGCGACGGCACCTGCCGCCACCCCGGCTGCACCGTCGACGCCTGGGACTGCGAGATCGACCATGCCATCGCCTTCGACCACCAACGCCCCGAACTCGGCGGACCCACCGCCGAATGGAACCTGTACTGCCTGTGCCGCCGCCACCACCGCGAGAAAACCTTCGGCCACTGCGCCTACCGACCCGGCCCCCTCGGAGAACTGACCATCATCACCGAAACCGGACACGAACACCGCACCCTGCCCCACGGCCCCCTGGCCCAGGCCCGCGACCGCATCCTCGACCACGCCTGGCGCCAACACCTCGACCGCCTCATCACCGACGACGGCCACCTGACCAACCCACCCGGCATCGACCGCACCCTCCGCACCCGCAACCGCAGCCGAACCAACGGGGCCGACACGCCGCAGACGGGGCCGGACGAGCGCCGGGACGGACCGCGACCCGCCTGAAGACCGCCGTGCCCGGTCGCACCGATGCGACCGGGCACGATGGAGCCGCGGAGCGACTAGTTGCAGGCGGCGATCACCAGCTCCTTCACGCGGGCCGGATCGGCCTGCCCGCGGGTCGCCTTCATCACCGCACCGACGATCGCGCCGGCCGCCTGGACCTTGCCGGAGCGAATCTTGTCCGCGATGTCCGGCTGCGCCGCGAGCGCGT
The DNA here is from genome assembly GCF_032248695.1 of Dietzia sp. CH92. NCBI lineage: Bacteria > Bacillati > Actinomycetota > Actinomycetes > Mycobacteriales > Dietziaceae > Dietzia > Dietzia sp. CH92. The sequence continues at coordinate 439,648 of NZ_JAVHXC010000001.1, forward strand.
CGTCGACCGCCTTCTGCAGTGCGGAGTCGTCACGGACCACCTCGAGGCCCTTGTCGGCCACGATCTGGTCCGGCTCGCCCTCACCGTCGAGCACCGCGTCCACGACCTGGCGGGCCAGCTTGTTGGTGAGCTTGCCCTCCGCGACCAGCTCGACGACCCGGGCCAGCTGCGCCGGGGTGATGGCCAGGGCGTCCAGCTCGACGCCCCGCTTGTTCGCCTGCTGCGTCAAGTACGACACCCACCACGACCGGGCCTCCGCCGGGGGCGCGCCCGCGTCCACCGTCGCGAGGATCAGGTCCAGCGCCCCGGCGTTGACGAGATCGCGCATCTCCTCGTCCGAGACACCCCAGTCCGCCTGCACCCGCGCACGCCGCACCCACGGCAGCTCGGGCAGAGAGGCGCGGATCGACTCGATGAGCTCCACCGTCGGCTCCACGGGCGCCAGGTCGGGCTCGGGGAAGTACCGGTAGTCCTCGGCCGACTCCTTCGGCCGGCCCGCGGTCGTGGTGCCGTCCGACTCGTGGAAGTGCCGGGTCTCCAGAACGACCTCGCCGCCGGACTCGAGCACATCGGCCTGCCGGCACATCTCGTGCCGCACCGCGATCTCCACGCTGCGGAGCGAGTTGACGTTCTTCGTCTCCGTGCGCGTACCGAACTCGGTGGCGCCCTTCGGCATCAGCGAGACGTTCGCGTCGCAGCGCATCGAGCCCTGGTCCATCCGGACGTCGGAGACGTCGAGGCTCCTCAGCAGATCCCGCAGCGCCGAGACGTAGGCGCGGGCGATCTCCGGCGCACGCTCCCCCGCCCCGACGATCGGCTTGGAGACGATCTCGATGAGCGGGACGCCCGCCCGGTTGAAGTCCAGCAGCGAGTGCGTGGCGCCGTGGATTCGGCCCGTCGCCGAACCGACATGCGTGGACTTACCGGTGTCCTCCTCCATGTGCGCGCGCTCGATGTCCACGCGCCACGTGCTGCCGTCCTCGAGTTGGACGTCGAGGTAACCGTCGTGGGCGATCGGCTCGTCGTACTGCGAGATCTGGTAGTTCTTCGGCTGATCCGGGTAGAAGTAGTTCTTCCGGGCGAACCGGCTGTACGGCGCGATCTCGCAGTTCAGCGCCAGGCCGATCTTGATGGCCCACTCCACCGCCTGGCGGTTCGCGACCGGCAAGGCGCCCGGCAGGCCGATGCACACCGGACACACCTGCGTGTTGGGCTCGGCCCCGAACCCGGTCGGACACCCGCAGAACATCTTGGTGTTGGTGTGCAGCTCGACGTGCACCTCCATACCCATGACGGGATCGAAACGTGACACGACCTCGGTGAACTCCATGCCGAACAATCTAGCCGAAGAGGCAGGCGGCCTCGCGGTAGCGGTCCTCCGGGACGGTCTTGAGCACCGCCACGGCCTCCTCGACCGGCACCATCTCGATCGCGTCGCCCCGCAGCGCGACGATCTGGCCGAAGTCACCGCGGTGCACCGCGTGCGCGGCGTGCACGCCGAAACGGGTCGCGAGGACGCGGTCGTACGCGGTCGGGGTGCCGCCACGCTGGATGTGGCCGAGCACCGTGGTCCGCACGTCGCGGTTCATGCGCTCACGGATCGCGGTCGCCATCTGGTCGGCGACCCCGGTGAACACCTCGTGGCCGAACTGGTCGACCCCGCCCTCGCGCAGGGTCATGCCCGAACCCTCGACAGGCGTGGCGCCCTCGGCCACCACGCAGATCCCGTAGGCCTCCCCCATCTGGAACCGACGCTTCATCACCTTGCAGACGTAGTCGATGTCGAACGGCACCTCGGGGATGACGATCATGTGCGCACCCGAGGCCAACCCGGCGTGCAACGCGATCCACCCGGCGTGCCGCCCCATCACCTCGACCAGCATGACGCGCTCGTGCGACTCCGCGGTCGTGTGCAGGCGGTCGATCGCGTCCGAGGCGATCGACACGGCGGTGTCGAACCCGAAGGTGTAGTCGGTGCCGCCCACGTCGTTGTCGATGGTCTTGGGCACGCCCACCACGGGGATGCCGTTCTCGGTGAGCCAGCGGGCGGCCTTGAGCGTCCCGTCTCCGCCGATCGCCACCAGCGCGTCCAGGGCGTGCCGTTCGAGGGTCCGGCGGATCTGCGGGAGGCTGGCGGTCAGGACGTCCGGGTTGAGTCGGCCGGTTCCGAGAATCGTGCCACCGCGGAGCAGGATGCGGTCGATGCCCTCGTCGTCGAACAGTGGGACCGCACGGTCCTCGACCAGGCCGGACCACCCGTCCTGGAACCCTAGGACCGGTGAGTCGTACTCGGAGTTGGCGGTGCGGACCAGCGCGCGGATGACCGCGTTGAGTCCCGGGCAGTCGCCGCCGGCGGTGAGGACACCTATACGCACGTCGAGCTCCTCTCGGTTCCCCCGCAGTCTAGGGGCGTGTGGCGGCTGACCGCTCCCGGGCCGGCGCGGTGTCGGTCCTGAACGCCATCGTGGCCAGGCCGCCGAGCAACACCACCACGGCGGGCAGGACCATCGCGTCCGCGACCGCCTGGCCGATATCGCCGTGCGCGACCTGGCGCGCCTGCATGAGGGCGCCGATCGCGGCGGAGCCCAGCACGGCACCGACCTGGCGCGTGGTGTTGTAGACCCCGGATCCGGCGCCGGCGGACGCCAGCTCGAGTCGGCGCATCGCGGTGGAGGACGTCGGCGCCCACACGCACCCGTTCGCCACCCCCATGAGGGCGATGGGGCCGAGCAGGACGAGGACCGGCGTCTGCGAGTCCATCACCAGCGCGAGCCAGAACAGGGAGATCGCGTACGAGAAGTAGCCGATCCCCGTGAAGATGCGGGGGTCGAGACGGTCGGCCCACCGGCCCACCACGGGTGCGAGGACGCCGGCGACCAGGGCCATCGGCAGCAGCATCAGACCGGCGCGGGTGGGGCTGAGCTCCTTGACGCCCTGCAGGTAGAACATGAGCGGCACCATCGTGCCGGCGGTGACGAAGCCGATCGTCGACACACCGAACGTCCCGATCGAGAAGTTGCGGTCGCGGAACAGCCGGAGGGGGACGAGCGGCTCGGTGCGGACCCGCGACTGCCACCACACGAACACCGTCAGGCCCACCACGCCGGCCACGATCAGTGCCGCGGTCGTCCCGCCCCAGCCGTGCGACTCCCCCTGCTGGATACCGAACACCAGCAGGAACATGCCGATCGCCGACAGGACGATCCCCGGGATGTCATAGGACCGCGACCGGGTCTCCAACGTCGGCACCCACAGCCACACCAGCACCACGGCGAGCACACCGAACGGGATGTTGACGAAGAAGATCCACCGCCAGTCGAAGGCGTCGATCAGGACGCCGCCGAACACCGGGCCGACCACCGAGGCGATGCCGGCCACCGCGCCCCACGTGCCCATGGCCGCGCCGCGGCGCTCGGGCGCGAACACCCGGGTGATGACGCTCAGCGACTGCGGGGTGAGCAGCGCGGCGCCGACACCCTGGAACACCCGGGCCACGATGAGCGTCTCGATGTTCGGCGCGAGGCCGCACCACAGGGAGGCCCCGGTGAACACCACCAGGCCGGCGATCGCCACGGTGCGCGGCCCGATCTGGTCCCCGAGCCGCCCGGTGAACAGCAGCGGCACCACGTACGCCAGCAGGTAGGCGCTGGTCACCCAGATGACCTGGTTGGTGCTGGCGCCGAGCTGGGTCACGAACGCCTCGGTGGCCACCGCGACGATCGTCTGGTCCACCAGGATCATGAAGAACCCGATGACCAGGGCCGCGAGGGCCTTCCAGGCGTCCCGCTCGGGGACGGTGGTCACGCGATCGCGCCTCTCGCGGCCTCGTAGGCGGCGCCCACCCGGTAGAGGCGGTCGTCGGCCAGCGCCGGCGCCATGATCTGCAGCCCCGCGGGGAGACCCTCGACCAGACCGGACGGCACCGACATGCCGCAGTGTCCGGCGAGGTTGAGCGGCAGCGTGCACAGGTCGAACTGGTACATCGCGACCGGGTCCTCGACCTTGTCGCCGAGCGGGAACGCGGTCGTGGGCGTGGTCGGCGAGACGAGGACGTCCACCTTCTCGTACGCGGCGTCGAAGTCGCGGGCGATGAGCGTGCGGACCTTCTGCGCCTGGCCGTAGAAGGCGTCGTAGTAGCCGGCGGACAGCGCGTAGGTGCCCAGCATGATGCGGCGCTTGACCTCGGGGCCGAACCCGGCCTCGCGGCTGGCGGCCATCACCTGGTCGGCCGATCCCTCGCCGGTGCGCAGGCCGTAGCGCATCGCGTCGAACCGGGCGAGGTTGCTGGAGACCTCGGACGGGAGGATGAGGTAGTAGGCCGGCAGCGCGTAGCGGAAATTGGGGCAGGAGACCTCGACGATCTCCGCACCCAGTTCGCGCAGGGTGTCGACCGCGGCCCGGAACGAGGCCTCGACCCCGGGCTGGTAGCCCTCGCCCGAGAATTCGGTGACCACGCCGACGCGCAGCCCGGTCAGGTCGCCCTTCGCGCCCTCGCGGGCGGCCGCGACGACGTCCGGGACCGCCACGTCCAGGCTGGTGGAGTCACGCGGGTCGTGCCCGGCGATCACCTGGTGCAGCAGCGCGGTGTCCTCGACGGTGCGGCCGCACGGCCCGCCCTGGTCGAGCGAGGAGGCGCAGGCCACGAGGCCGTACCGGGAGACGGTCCCGTACGTGGGCTTCACGCCGACCGTCGCGGTGAGCGCGGCGGGCTGGCGGATCGACCCACCCGTGTCGGTGCCGATGGCGAGCGGGGCCTGGTGCGACGCGAGCGCCGCGGCCGAGCCGCCTCCCGAGCCGCCGGGGGTTCGGCTGGGATCCCACGGGTTGCGGGTGGGCCCGTACGCGGAGTTCTCGGTGGAGGACCCCATGGCGAACTCGTCCATGTTGGTCTTGCCGAGGATCGGGATGCCCGCCTCGCGCAGCCGGCTCGTCACGGTCGCGTCGTACGGGGAGCGGTACCCCTCGAGGATGCGGGAACCGCACGTGGTGGGCGCGTCGGTGGTGGTGAAGACGTCCTTGAGGGCGATGGGCACGCCGGCCAGCGGGCCGAGCGCCTCACCGGCGGCCAGGCGGGAGTCGACGTCCCGGGCCGCCGCGAGGGCCTCGTCGGCGCCCACGTGCAGGAAGGCGTTGATCTCGCCGTCGACCTCGTCGATCCGGTCCAGGTGCGCACGAGTGACCTCCTCCGAGGACACCTCCCGCGCGGCGATCCGGCCCGCCAGCTCGGCGGCGGTGGCGGTGGTGAGCTCGGTCATGCGTCCTCTCCCAGGATCTGCGGGACCTCGAAGCGCTGCTCGTCGGCGGCGGGCGCCTGGTCGAGGGCCTGCTCGGGGGTCAGTCCCGGGGTGACCACGTCGTCGCGGTAGACGTTGGTGATCGCGGTGGGGTGGCTCATCGCCGGGACGTCGTCCGCGGCGACCTCCGAGACGGCCTGCACGTGGTCGAGGATGTCGGTGAGCTGCTGTGCGAACGAATCCAGCTCGGCGTCGCTCAGTTCCAGGCGGGAGAGCCTGGCCAGATGCGCGACGTCCCCGCGTGAGATCGAGGTCACGTGCCTGCCCCTTTCCGTGGCGTGGTCGGTACCGGCCCAGCCTAGTCAGGCCGCGGGGGTGCGGCACAATGGGCGTCATGTCTTATCTCCTCCGCGTCATGCTGCCCGATCGACCGGGCAGCCTCGGCTCCCTCGCGGTGGCGTTGGGAACCGTGGACGCGGACATCATCAGCCTCGACGTGGTGGACCGTTTCGACGGTGTCGCGGTGGACGACATCGTGGTCACGGTGCCCAACGGCACGTTCCCCGACACACTCATCACCGCGGCCGAGCGGCTGGACGGGGTCGTGGTGGATTCCCTGCGCCCGTTCGGTGGCATCCTCGACGCCCACCGTGAGCTCGAGTTGATCGACGCGGTGGCCGGAGCGGGCGCCGGGGCCGCGCAGATGCTCGCCGACGAGCTCCCCGCGGCGCTGCGGGTCGGGTGGGCGCTGGTGGTGGAGGTGACCGGGACCGGGTCCTGTCGCCTCGTGGCGCGCGGGGAATCCGCGCCGCTGTGGGACGGCGGGCAGGTCTCCGCGCTGAGCGACCTGGAGCGTGTCACCGCACTGGATTACGACGACGACGAGGTCCCGGCCGAATGGACGGCGATGGACACCGCGTTGGCGGCCGCGCCTCTCAACGCGGACCACGTCCTCGTGGTGGGCAGACCCGGCGGCCCCTCGTTCCGGCCGTCGGAGATCGCCCGGCTGGGCTACCTCACGGGGATCCTGCGCTCCCTGCACGCCGGCTGAGGCGCGCCGTCACCGGTCGGCGTCGTCCGCGTCCGGATCCGCGGTACCGACCGGGGCGGGCCCGTTCTCCATGAGCTCCACGAAGCCCGCCTCGTCGAGAATCGTCAGCCCCAGTTCCTCGGCCTTCGCCGCCTTCGAACCGGGGTTGTCCCCCACCACCACGTAGTCGGTCTTCTTGGACACCGATCCCGAGGCCTTGCCGCCGCGGGCGATGATGGCCTCCTTGATGCCGTCGCGGGTGAAGCCCTCCAGGGAGCCCGTCGCCACGATCGTCAGTCCCTCGAGCGTGCGCGGGATCGACTCGTCCCGCTCGTCAGCCATCGAGACGCCGGCCGCCGTCCACCGGTCGACGATCTCGCGATGCCAGTCGACGCCGAACCACTCGACCACCGACGCGGCGATCGTCTGGCCCACGCCGTCGGTCTCGGCCAGTTCCTCCTCGGACGCGGCGCGGATGGCTTCCATCGTCCCGAACTTCGTCGCGAGGGCACGGGCGGCGGTCGGGCCGACGTGACGGATCGACAGGGCGACCAGGACCCGCCACAGCGGCCGGTCCTTCGCCGTGGCGAGGTTGGCCAGTAGTTTGCGCCCGTTCTCGGTGAGCACGGTGCGCTCGGGCTCGGCGCCCTCCTCGATCTGCTTGCGCGTCGCCTTGTCGATACGAGTGTAGAGGTGCGTGCGGAGGAGATCGGCCTCGGTGAGATCGAAGAGCCCGGCCTCGTTCTCGAGCACCCCGCTGGCGAGGAGGTCGGACGCGCCCTCGTACCCGAGTGCCTCGATGTCCAGCGCGTTACGGGAGGCGAGGTAGAACAGCCGCTCCCGTAGCTGGGCGGGGCACGACCGCTGATTGGGGCAGCGCCAGTCGGCGTCACCCTCGCGGGCGGGGGCGAGGACGGTGTCGCACTCGGGGCAGCGCTCGGGGAAGACGAACTCGCGCTCGGTCCCGTCGCGCCGCTCGACCACGGGACCGAGGACCTCGGGGATCACGTCGCCCGCCTTGCGGATCACCACGGTGTCGCCGATGAGCACACCCTTGCGGATCACCTCGGTCTGGTTGTGCAGCGTCGCCAGCGACACGGTCGACCCGGCGACCAGCACCGGCTCCATGTAGGCGAACGGCGTCACGCGCCCGGTCCGGCCGACGGAGACCCGGATGTCGAGCAGCTCCGTCATGACCTCCTCGGGCGGGTACTTGTAGGCGATCGCCCACCGAGGGGCGCGCGAGGTCTGGCCGAGGCGGCGCTGGACGGCGCGGTCGTCGATCTTGACGACGAGGCCGTCGATCTCGTGCTCGGGGTCGCCGCGGTGCTCGCCCCAGTACTTCATCCGCTCGACGACCTCCTCGACGCCCGTCGCGGGTGCGGTGTGCGGTGAGACGGGCAGTCCCCAGTCCGCGAGCGCGAGGTAGACGTCGTGGAGGCTCTCGAACGCCGCGCCCTCCACGGCGCCCAGGCCGTGGCAGTACATCCCGAGGCGGCGCTGAGCGGTGATGGCCGGGTTCTTCTGCCGCAGCGACCCCGCGGCACTGTTGCGGGGGTTGGCGAACGGCGCCTTGCCCTCCGCCACCAGCCGGGCGTTGAGCTCCGCGAAGTCCTCGAGGCGGAAGAATACCTCGCCGCGGACCTCGAGCAGGGAGGGCACCGGCCGGTCCGGCGTCGGGGTGAGGGTCACCGGGATGTCCTCGATCGTGCGGGCGTTGAGCGTGACGTCCTCGCCCGTCCGCCCGTCGCCGCGGGTGGCCGCGCTGACGAGCTTGCCGTCGCGGTACACCAGGTCCAGCGCGACGCCGTCGATCTTCACCTCGCAGAGGAACGGGAGCCGGTCCTCGGGCACCCCGGCCTGCTCGACCGCGGAGGCCACCCAGTCGCGGAGCTCCTCCTCGGAGAAGACGTTGTCCAGACTGGTCATCCGCTCCAGGTGCTCGACCGGGGCGAAGTCCGTGGAGAAGCCGCCACCGACCAGCTGCGTGGGAGAGTCGGCGGTACGCAGTGCCGGGTACTTCTCCTCGAGCGCCTGCAGGTCCCCGAAGAGCCGGTCGAACTCGGCGTCGGAGACGATCGGTGCGTCCTTGACGTAGTAGCGGAACTGGTGGTCGCGGACCGTCTCCGCGAGTTCGGTCCACTCCTGCCGGACCTCGGGCGGGATGTCCCCGGTGCCGGCGGGCTCGGTGCTCTCCTCGGGTTGGCTCACACAGACAGGTTATGTCGAGCGCGGCCGCGGTGCCTCCGCGGTGTCGGAGCGCTGGCCTACCGTGAGCCCATGGACAACGACAACACGATCCCCGTCAGCATCGACCGGAACCGCCTCCTGGCCTTCGACCTCGAGACGACCGGCCCCGACCCCCGCACCGCGCACGTCGTCACCTCGGCCCTCATCGAGATCGACGGGCCCCGCAAGAGGGAACGCAACTGGCTCGCCGATCCCGGCATAGAGATCCCGGAGGGGGCGACCGCGGTCCACGGCATCACCACGGCCCACGCCCGGGAACACGGTCGGCCCCACGCCGAGGTGGTCGCCGAGACCGTGGCGGCCATCCAGCAGGGGTGGCGCGACGGGCGCACGCTCGTGGTGTTCAACGCCTGTTACGACCTGACCGTCCTGCGGCGTTGGCACCCGGAGTTCGAGGTGGTCGGCCCGGTGATCGACCCCTATGTCGTGGACCGCGCGGTCGACCCCTTCCGCAAGGGCAAGCGCACGCTCGAGGCGTTGTGCGGTCAGCACGGGGTGCGTCTCGACGCCGCTCACGAGGCCGCGGCGGACGCGCTCGCGGCCGCGCGGCTGGCGTGGAAGATGCTCGGCACCCAGCAGGAACTGTCCGGATGCGACTGGCGCGAGTCCAACGCCCTGCAGGCCCGGTGGCACGAGTCGCGTCAGCGGGACTTCGCGGCCTACCTGGAGCGGTCCGGCAAGGACGCGTCAGACGTCAACACGGTGTGGCCCGTGGCCGCGGTGTAGGCACGCGCCGCCGGATCCGCCGAGAGCGGGTCACTCGGCCATCCGGGGCGCGGTGTCGGCGACGAGGCGTGCGGCGCGCAGGGCGGAGGCCGCCCCGGAGGCGGACTCCATGTCCCCGGGAGTCGGTGTGAGGACGACAGCGGGCAGTCGCGTGTGCGGCGGGGCCCCGAGGCGATCCAACAGCGCGAGTACCCGCGCCGCCGCACGCTCGGCGTCCGCGGGGGTGCGCGGGATGCCCGCCCCGCTAGCGGGCAGGCCCTCCAGCTGGAGCAGGCGCCCGTCGCCGAGCAGCGTCCCGGCGGCGTCGAGCGCTGCGTGCGAGTCGGCGGAGTACAGCGGCGCGGCGGGCAGGCACGCCCCGTCCAGTGGTGTCTCCCCGCGGGGCGGCGCGGCGACGACCGACCAGACGGGCGGCGCGCCGGGGACCGACGCCGTCGGCACCCGGAGCAGGACCTCGGCAACGCCGGCCCGTCGCAACGCATCGCCGAAGCGGCACAGCGAGAGCGCCAACTGGTCCGCGGCGACGGGCGGGATCGGGTCGAGCCGGCTGGGCGAGTGCACCGTCCCGGCGGCCACCTGCCACAGGGCGGGTTCGTCGAGCAGGATCCGGGCGCCCGCGCCCACCCGCTCGGCGAGGCGGGCGGCGAATCCTCCCGCGCCCTCGCTCAGCGAGGCCGCCAGGTCCCGGCGGGCGCCCCGGTCGGAGAGGACCGGCATCCCCCCGGGGAGCTCGACCCGCGCGGCGAGTGTCCACGGGCCGACGATCCCCACCTGGAGCCGCCGACGATCAGGGGCGGGTGCGTGCTCGGGATCCCGGGCGAGTTCGTCGGCCTCCTCGAGGGCGTCCGCGTCCCGGTCGAGGTGGTCGACGGCCCGCCGCGCGAGTCGCCCGGGGGAATCGGCGAGCCGCCACCCTCGCGGGCTGACGTCCGCGGGCAGGTCCGCGAGCAGCGCCAGCGTACGGCCGATCGCGTCCGCCCCCGGGCCGCGGTCGGCGAGCTCGGGCAGGAAGGGCAGGGCGTGGCACTCCCCCATCACGACGCGGGCCGCCTCGCGGGGATCGGTCCCGGGCATCGGCCCCGGCCCGGTGGCCGACGGCACCGGCGTGGGCTCCGTCGTCACACCGCCTCCGTGGCCGGGCGGGAGGCGGAGATGGTGCCGCTGCCCAGGACGCGATCGCCCCCGGGCTCGGGCCGGTAGAGCACGGCGGCCTGCCCGGGTGCCACGCCGCGGACCGGCTCGTGGAGGGTGATCTCGAGACGGGCGTCGTCGCCGCTGCCGACGCGGCGGACGTGCGCGGGCGTGGCCTCGCCGTGCGCGCGGATCTGGACCAGGCAATCGGTCTCGCGGAGATCGTCGTCGACGAGCCAGTACGGGGAGCCGCCGGTCATCGCCACGGACCACAGGTGGTCGGCGCCGCCGACGGTGACGGTGCCGCTCTCCGCGTCGATCCCGGTGACGTACCGCGGGCGGCCGTCGGCCGCGGGCCCCTGTACCCCGAGGCCCTTGCGCTGGCCGATGGTGAAACCGTGGATCCCGTCGTGCCGACCGAGTTCGTCGCCGGTGTCGGCGTCGACCACCGCGCCGGGGCGTACCCCGATGCGCGCCCCGAGGAACGCGCGGGTGTCCCCGGACGGGATGAAGCAGATGTCGTGACTGTCCGGCTTGGTCGCCACGGGCAGCCCCGCCGCCTCGGCCTCCGCTCGGACCTCGGACTTCAGCGAGTCACCGAGCGGGAACATCGAATGCGCGAGCTGCTCCGGCGTGAGCACGCCGAGCACGTACGACTGGTCCTTGGCGGGGTCCACCGCGCGGCGCAGGACGGGCCGGCGGGTGCCGTCGGGCAGCTCCTCCGTGGCCAGGCGCGCGTAGTGGCCGGTCGCGACGGCGTCAAAGCCGAGGGCCATACCGCGCTCGAGCAGCGCCTCGAACTTGATCCGCTCGTTGCACCGCAGGCACGGGTTCGGCGTCTCGCCGCGGGCGTAGGACTCGACGAAGTCGTCGATGACGTCCGCGCGGAAGCGTTCGGCGAAGTCCCACACGTAGAACGGGATGCCCAGCAGGTCGGCGACGCGCCGGGCGTCGCCGGCGTCCTCCCGCGAGCAGCAGCCCCGGGACCCGGTACGCAGCGTCGCCGGGTCGGTGCTCAGCGCCAGGTGGACGCCGACGACCTCGTGACCGGCGGCCACGGCGCGGGCGGCGGCCACCGCGGAGTCCACTCCCCCGCTCATCGCGGCGAGGACCCTCATGACGCGCCCACCCCGGCGCGCGCGAGGCCGAGTCCGGCGACGCGGGCCCGCTCGGCGGCGGGGCCGAGGGCCGCGATCGCCGCGTCGACGTCGGCCTCGGTGGTGGTGTAACCGAGGCTCAGGCGCAGGCTGCTGCGGGCCGCGGCCTCGTCGGCCCCGAGCGCGAGCAGGACGTGGCTCGGCTCGGCGACCCCGGCGGTGCACGCCGAGCCGGTCGAGCACTCGATGCCGGCGGCGTCGAGCAGGAGGATGAGGGACTCGCCGGAGCAGCCGGGGAAGGTGATGTTGGCGATCCCGGGCAGACGCTCGCCGCCCCCGTTGGCGATCGAGCCGGGGACGGCGGCCAGGACCCCGTCGACGAGACGGTCCCGCAGTGCCGTCAGCCGCCGTGTCTCGGCCTCCATCTCGCGGACCGCCTCGTCCAGGGCGACGGCCATGGCGACCACCCCGGGCACGTCGACGGACCCGGAACGCAGATCGCGTTCCTGCCCGCCACCGAAGCCGATCGGCGAACACGCCGCGCCGCGGTCGAGGAGCAGGGCGCCCACCCCGAGCGGGCCGCCGAACTTGTGGGCGGACAGGCTCAGCGAGGTCACGCCCAGAGCGGCGAAGTCCACCGGGACGTGGCCGACGGCCTGGACGGCGTCGGTGTGGACCGCGGCGCCGACCGCGCGGGCGTGGTCCGCGACCGCCGCGACGTCGGTGAGCGTGCCGACCTCGTTGTTGGCGAGCATCGTGGCGACCAACGCGAGCCGCGGGCCGGTCCGCTCCGCGAGATCGCGCACGGTGTCCGCGGCGACCGCGCCGCGGTGGTCCACGGGCAGGAGGCGGATCTCGGCGTTCCCGCCGCGGTCGGTCGCGAGATGGGCGGCGGCGTCGAGCACGGAGTGGTGCTCGGTGGCGCCGACCGCCACGACGTCGCCGCCGTGCGCGGCGACCTGGCCGAGGACCGCGAGGTTGTCCGACTCGGTACCGCCGGAGGTGAACAGCACCTCCGAGGGGCGGCAGCCGAGGTGGTGGGCGAGGGACTCGCGGGCCTCCTCGACACGGCGCCGCGCGCGTCGGCCGGAGCCGTGGAGCGAGGAGGCGTTGCCGACCACCGAGGCCGCCTCGGCGTAGGCGGCGACGGCCGCCGGGCGCATCGGGGTGGTCGCGGCGTGGTCCAGATAGTGCACGGGGCGGGTGGTGGACATATCGCACGCAAGGATACGCCCGAACGCGCCGGACCCCGGCACCGCAGGGGTGCCGGGGTCCGGGACGCGTCGGTCAGACGCGGTGCGCGGGGCTCACTTGCGGGCGTTGATGGCCTCGGTGAGCTGCGGGGCGACGTTGAACAGGTCGCCGACGATGCCGTAGTCCGCGATCTCGAAGATCGGGGCCTCCTCGTCCTTGTTCACCGCGACGATCGTCTTGGACGTCTGCATGCCGGCGCGGTGCTGGATGGCGCCGGAGATGCCCAGGGCGATGTAGAGCTGCGGCGACACGGTCTTGCCGGTCTGGCCGACCTGGAACTGGCCCGGGTAGTAGCCCGAGTCGACGGCCGCGCGGGACGCGCCGACCGCGCCCTTGAGGGAGTCGGCGAGCGGCTCGACGACCTCCTCGAACTTCTCGGCGGAGCCGACGCCGCGGCCACCGGAGACGACGACGGTCGCCTCGGTGAGCTCGGGGCGGTCGCCGCCGACGATCGGGTTGCGGGAGAGGATCTTCGCGGCGTTCTCGGGCTCGGGCACCTGGACCTCGACGACCTCGCCCGCACCGGCGGCCGGGGTGGCCTCGACGGCGCCGGGGCGCACCGTGTAGATCGGGGTGTCACCGGAGACGGTGGCCTCGACCGTGTAGGCGCCACCGAAGATCGAGTGGACGGCCGAGCCGTCCTCGCGGATCTCGATGACGTCGGTGAGGACGCCGGAGCCGGTGCGGGCCGCGAGACGCCCCGCGACCTCCTTGCCCTCGAACGTGGCGGCGAGGACGATCGCGGCCGCGCCCTGCTCGGCGAGGCCGGCCAGGACGTCGACCTTCGGGGTGACGAGGTAGTTCTGGACCGCGTCACCCTCGGCGACGTAGATCTTCTCCGCGCCGGCCTCCTTGAGGGCGTCGGTGAGCGCGGCGGCGGTGCCGGTCTCACCGAACACGACCGCGGACGGCTCGCCGAGCGCGCGGGCGGCGGTCAGCAGCTCGTTGGTGACCTTCTTGAGTTCGCCGTCGACGTGCTCGACCGCGACGAGGACTTCAGCCATGGTGGGTTCTCCTTGGAAAGACTGGGATGAGTTGGTCGGGGTGAGCTCGGCTCAGATGAGCTTCTGCGCGACGAGGTACTTGGCGATGTCGTTGCCGCCCTCGCCCTCGTCGACGACCTTCTCACCGGCCGCGCGCGGCGGCTTGGGCGCCGAGGAGGTCACGGTGGAGGCGGCGTTGTCCTTGCCGACCTGCCCGGGCTCGACGTTCGCGTCGGCCAGGGTGAGGACCTCGACCGGCTTCTTCTTGGCGGCCATGATGCCCTTGAAGGACGGGAACCGCGGCTCGTTGATCTTCTCGCCGACCGACACGACGCAGGGCAGGGCGGCCTCGACCTCGAAGATGCCCTCGTCGGTCTCGCGCTCGCCCCTGGCGACGCCGTCGGCGATCTCCAGCGTGCGCATGTGGGTGAGCTGGGGCAGGCCCAGGTACTCGGCGAGGATGGCCGGGACGGCGCCCATACGGCCGTCGGTGGCCTCGTTGCCGGCGATGACCAGCTCGGTGCCCTCGATGGTGCCCAGGACGTTGGCCAGGGCCCACGCGGTCTGGACGACGTCGGAGCCGTGGAGGGCCTCGTCGTTGAGGTGGACGGCCTTGTCGGCGCCCATCGACAGGGCCTTGCGGATGGCCTCGGTGGCGCGATCCGGTCCGGCGCACAGCACGGTGACCTCGCCCCCGTTCGCCTCCTTGATCTGGAGCGCCTGCTCGACGGCCTTCTCGTTGATCTCGTCCAGGACCGCGTCCGCGGCCTCGCGGTCCAGGGTGTAGTCCCCGTCCGAGAGCTTGCGCTCGGAATAGGTGTCGGGAACCTGCTTGATCAGTACGACGATGTTCGTCATGGGCCTGCGTCGACCTCCTGCGAGTCGGGGCGGGGTGCGCCCCCGTCATGACCGGGCGCACCGGATTGTGGTCCTGCCTCACACAATAACGCGAGCGGGGTCACGACGGCGGTGCCGGGTACGTCACACCGCCGGGGCCGCGCGGGTCCCGGGGCGGGGGTGCGAGGGACCCCGCCCCGGGCGGCGGTACCGGTGTCAGTTGATCCGCTTCTCCCAGCCGGCCCAGGCGGCGTCGCGCAGTTCGTTCTTCCGGACCTTGCCGGTGGAGGTCCGGGGCAGCGCCTCGGTGAGCTCGACGGCGCCCGGCACCTTGTAGCGGGCGATCTTCGTGCGGCAGTGCTCGATCACGCCGTTCTCGTCGAGCTCGGACCCGGGCCGGACCACGACGTACGCCTTGGGCCGCTCCCCCCACTTCTCGTCGGGCATGGAGACGACCGCGCAGTCCACGACGTCGGGGTGGGAGACGATCGCCTGCTCGACCTCGATGGTGGAGATGTTCTCGCCGCCGGAGACCACGACGTCCTTGGCGCGGTCGAGCAGTTGCACGTACCCGTCGGGGTGCATGACGCCCAGGTCGCCGGAGTGGAACCACCCACCGGCGAACGCCGCGGCGGTGGCCTCGGGGTCGTCGAAGTACCCCTTCATCACGCCGTTGCCGGTCATGACGACCTCGCCCATCGTCACGCCGTCGGCGGGGACGTCGACGAGTCGGGTCTCCCCCGGCGAGGTGCGCTCGACCACGCGCACGGTGTCCGCGTGGATCATGGCGACGCCCTGGCGGGACTTCAGCGCCGCGCGCTCGTCGGGGTCGAGGTCGGCCCAGTGGGGCTGGGGTGCGCAGACGGTGAACGGGCCGTAGGTCTCGGTGAGCCCGTACACCTGGGTCACGTCGATCCCGAGTTCCTCGAACCGGCGCAGGATGGTCGGCGAGGGCGGCGCCCCGGCGGTGATCATGCGGATCCCCTCGATCGGCCGGGCGGCCGGGTCGTCCGCGATGGTGCTCAACACGGCCGGGGCACCGGCGAGGCGGTTGATCCCCTCGTCGTCGAACAGTCTCCAGATCTCGTCCCCGCGGACGGCGCGCAGACACACGTGGGTTCCCCGCGCGCCGGTCAGGGCCCAGGTGGTGCACCAGCCGTTGCAGTGGAACATCGGCAGCGTCCACAGGTACCGGGAGTCGGCGTCCAGACCCTGGGTGACGATCTCGCCGAGCGCGTTGAGGTACGCGCCGCGGTGGGTGTACATGACGCCCTTGGGGCGGCCGGTGGTACCGGAGGTGTAGTTGACGGCGATGACCGAGTCCTCGTCGTCCACGGTCCACGGCACGGGCTGCGGCGAGGCACCGGCGATCCCCTCCTCCAGCGCCTCGGCGCGGGGGCCGAAGCGGGCGACGTCGGGCTGGGTGCCGTCGGCGTCGGGGGCGACCAGGACGAGGCGCAGCGCGTCGGGGACCTCGTCGCCCAGGCCCGCGAGCAGCTCCGCGTCCGCGATGAGGACCTCGATCCCGGCGTGGCCGACGATGTAGTCGATCTCCGCCGGGGCGAGGCGGGTGTTGAGGGCGACGACGGCCCCGCCGGCCAGCGGGACGGCGAACTGGGCGAGCAGCGCCTCCGCGGAGTTGGGCGCCAGGACGCCGACCCTGTCCCCACGCGCGACGCCGCGCATCTTGAGCAGGGAGGCCAGGCGGGTAGCCCGCTCGGCGAACTCGGCGTAGGTCTGGCGGCGCGGTCCGTCGACCACCGCGGTGGCGTCGGGTGCCACGCGCGCGGCCTGCTCGAGGAAGCGCAGCGGGGTCAGCGCTGTGTCGAGACCGGAGTTCGCTGTCATCGGGGGTGTCCGCCTTCCGTGGGGGCCGGGGGCCGGGTCCTGGTGCCCTCGCGGGCACGGGTGAGTGCCGTCACGGTATCGGCGGAGCGCGCTCCGCGAGCGTGTGTTCCCCCGGGCGTACCCCTGGGCCGTCGGACGCGCGGACTACGCTGGTGTGCCGACCGACTCTTCGACGGGGGGACCTGTGGCACCGGCATCGCTTCCGCGCACCGTACGGTCCCTGGTCGTCGCCGGCCTCGCCCTGGGCGTGGCGGCGGGCTGCGCGTCGAGTACCGGCAGCGGCGACGCCCGGCTGGGCCAGGCCGCGAGCTGGTCCTCGGTGGCGGGTGGCCCGCCCAACTCGTCGCGGGCCCACGCCGGGGTGTCGGACGCGCCGGAGCTGCTGTGGTCGCGCGCGCTGGGCGCCCCGGCGATAGGCGTGGCCTCCTCCGACGGGATAGGGACCTCTTTCCAGGCGACGATCTCCGAGCGCGGGTGCAACCTGTTCGCCCTGACCGCCGACGACGGCCGCAAGCGGTGGTGCTCGCGCATGCCCACGGACGGCCCGCGCATCACGGCGACGGTCGACGGGCGCGGCTCGCTGTTCGTGCCCGCGTACGGCGGGGTCGCGGCGGTGGCCGCCGAGGGTGAGAACCGTTGGTTCGCCGCCACCCGCGGCGTCCCGACCACGGTGACGCTGATGGACAACCGTCACCTTCTGCTCGTCTCCCACCTCGGCGTGGCGCGGGTGATCAACGCCCACACCGGGCTGGACGTGACCCCCGAGCTGCGCCTGACCGGCGACGTCGCTACCGACGACCCGGCGTACGGGTTGCCGTGGTGCGCGACCGGGGCCCGGGGCTGCCCGGTGCCGGCGACCGCCGCCGTGGACACCGACACCGCCACCGCGTACCTCACCGCCTGGACCCCGGGCGCGCGGGCGCCGGAGCTGGTCGCCGTGCGGCTGACCGGTGACGAGCTCCCCGTCCTGGAGGTGGCGTGGCGGGCGCCCCTGCCCGGCGGTCGGCTGGGCGTGCCGGTGGTGCTGTCCGACGACCGGGACGAGGTGTACGTCCACGCCGCCGACGGCGCGCTGGGCGCGTTCCGGGCCGCCGACGGTGCGGCGCTGTGGTCGGTGCCGGTCGGGTACCGCCCGGACTCCTCGCCGGCGCTGCTGCCCGACGGCACCCTCGTCACCGCCGGCCGGACGACGACGGTGTGGAGGGGACCCGACGACGAGCACGACGACGACGCGGGCCCGGCGCCCGTGGTGGCCGTCCGCGGGGACGGCGGAACCGGCGGCGAGGTCTGGCGCCGGGACGATCTGCAGCAGCTCACCAACCCCGCCGCGACCCCGGACGGGCAGGTCGTGGTGGCGGTGCGGGCGGCCGGTGGCGGGGACGGACCCGGTATCGCGGTGCACGTGCTCGACGGTGGTGACGGGCGGACCGTCCACCGGATCGAGGTGCCCGCGGCGTCGGGGCCGGTGTCGGGGCTCAGCGTGGACTCGGACGGCCGGATCGCGCTGACGACCGCGGTGGGCGCGGTCTACATGTTCGGCTGAGCCGACTCCGCACGGGTGCGCGGCCCGCACACGAACACCACGGCCGAACTGCCGATGCGGGTGACCACGAGCGCGAGCGGGCGCGAGCCGGACAGCGACAGCGAGCGGCGCAGCGCGTCCGGGTCGGTGTCGACACCGCGCACGAGGATCTCCAGCGAACCGCAGTCCCGTGCGCGCAGGGCCCGGCGCAGCTGCTTGCGGTCGAGCCGGCAGGACTCGAGCACCTCGAAGCCGCTGTGGCCGGGCGGGATCCGCGGGCCCGTGAGGTGGGCGATGCGCGGGTCGAGCTGCCGGAGCCCGTGTCGGCGGGCCCAGTGCCGCACGAGCCCGGCCCGGACCACCGCCCCGTCGGGATCGACGATGAACCGCTCGGGCTCGGGGTGGGCGTCCACCTCGTCGTCGTCGCCGTCGGTCACCTCCTCGACGTGCACCGCGAGCCCGTCCGCGGTCAGGCGCGGCGGCCCCCACGGCCCGGGCACGCCCGGCGCGGCGGTGCGCGCGACCGTCGCACGGCGGCGCACGCCCGCGGACAACCCCGGCGACCACAGGCAGGCCTCGCGCACCGAACCGTCGAGCGAGACGAGCTCGACCTCACCGGCGTGGTCGAGCACCGAGGTGTCCAGGCCGGGCGCGCACTTGATGACGTGATCACGGTCCGCCGCCACGGCGAGCAGATCCGGGAGCGGCGGGCTGAGCTGCGCCGGGTCGTGGATGCGGCGACCCCCGGCGCGGCGGGCGGGGTCGGCCACGAGGACGGCGTCGCGGCTGGGCGGTGCGAGGGCGTCGGCCACGCACACCAGGGCGTCGGGGACGTTGTGGGCGGCCATCCGCGCGCGCACCGGGTCGAGGTCCGAGCCGATCACCCGGCCGGCGGTACGGACGAGCTCGGCCAGCTCGGCGCCGACCGAACACGTGACGTCGTGGACGTCCCGCCCGGACAGGCGCGCCGCGCGCAGGGCCGCCACCGGCCAGGCGGTCGCCTGCTGGACGGCCTCGTCGGTGAGCAGCATCTGCTCCGCGCCGCGGATCCGGCCCCGCGCGCGGGCCCGGGCGGTGACGACGTCGATCGCGGCGGCCGCGTGCCCGGCGTCCGCGCGACGGACCGCCGCCGTCGAGGAGACGACCGCCGATCGCGACCAGTCGAGGCCCGCGGCGAGCTCGAGCAGCTCGCGGCCGGCGTCGGTGCGCAGGAAGTCAAGGTCCTCGGGGGTCACCGCCGCAACGTTAGTTCCCGCCGGGCGCGATGGCCCGCTCGGTGGCCAGCACCTCGGCCACGTCCGCGGCCACCGCCAGGTCGGACAGCACGTGGAGGGTCGGCCGCAGCATCCCGAGGTGCCCGAGGATGCCTGCCTGAGCGGCGTCGTCCGCACGGATCCACTCGGCGGCCCGCGCCTCGCTCGTCCCGCCGTCCGGCTCCACCCCGTCCGGCAGCGCGGCCACGAAGAACAGGGTGTCGTAGCGGCGCGGCGGTCCGACCGGGGTCGTCCACCGGTCCCACGGCCGGAGCAGGTGCGCCGCGAGGGTCAGCTCGTGATCGGCCAGCAGGGAGTCGAGGTCGCCGCGCCCGGCGTCGAGCGCGCGTCGCTCCGCGGGGCCCGGCGGGGCGGGGCGGGCGTTCACCGCGGGATCCGTCGGCTCGGCGAGCAGGACACCGGTCTCCTCGAACAGCTCGCGGGCCACGCCCCGCACCGCCGCGGCGGCGCGGTCGACGTCGACACCGAACCGCTCCGCCCACCAGCGCGGCCCGGGCCCGCGCCACGGCCGGGTGCCGCGGTGGTCGCGCGGCTCGACCCCTCCGCCGGGGAACACCGACATGCCCGCCGCGAACTGCATCGTCGAGACCCGGTGCTGCAGGAACACCTCGACTCCCCCGCCGACGCGGGCGTCACGGACGAGCGCGACGGTCGCCGCCTCCCGGACCGGGACCGCCTCCGGCTCGTGGGCCGCGGGGGTGTGGCCGCCGCCCGCCACGCGCGACGACCCGGACGTGCCCGCCATCCCGGTCAGCCCCGTCGGTGCCGGCCGGAACGGCGGGCCCGGCGCGCGAAGTAGCGGCCGTCGATCGGGTCGACCGTGATCGACTGGGCGAACGCGCGGCTGAGGTTCTCGGAGGTGATGACGTCCTCGATGAGCCCCATCGCCGTCACCTCCCCCTCCGCCAGCAGCATCGCGTGGGTGAAGCCCGGGGGGATCTCCTCGACGTGGTGGGTCACCAGCACCGTCGCGGGGGCGTCCGGGTCCATGGCCATGTCCCCGAGCCGGGCCACCAGGTCCTCGCGCCCGCCGAGGTCCAACCCGGCGCCGGGCTCGTCGAGCAGCAGCAGTTCGGGGTCGGTCATCATCGCGCGGGCGATGAGGACCCGCTTGCGCTCGCCCTCCGACAGGGTGCCCCACGTCCGCTCCGCGAGATGCTCGGCCCCGATCGACTCGAGCGTGTCGGCCGCCCGCTCGAAGTCCTGCTCGTCGTACCTCTCCCGCCAGCGGCCCAGGACCGCGTACCCGGCCGAGATGACCAGGTCGCTGACCACCTCGTCACCGGGGATCCGACCCGCCACCGCGACCGAGGACAGCCCCACCCGGCTGCGCAGCTCGGTCACCTCCGTGTGTCCGAGCTGCTCGCCCAGGATGACGGCGGTGCCGGTGCTGGGGTACTCCAGCGCCGAGGCGATGCGCAGCAGCGAGGTCTTGCCCGCGCCGTTGGGGCCGAGCACCACCCACCTCTCGTCCAGCTCGACCTGCCAGGTCAGGGGCCCGACGAGGGTGTTGCCGTCGCGCCGGAGCGAGACGTCACGCAGGTCGAGGACGAGGTCGGGGTCGGTGTCGATCACGGTGCTCACGACCCCCATCTAACCGGGTCCGGCCGTGACGGGTGGTGAGGAACACGGCTCGCGCCGGTGAACCGGAGCTGACCGCCCTGAAGGATCGGCCCGACTTCGCTAGCGTCGACGGTGACGGACGTCGCCCACCGCGGCGCCGACGCGCAGCCGAAAAGGAGCACCGACGTGAACGACCGTCTTGCCATCGACGAGGTCCGTCCTCTCGTCTCCTGCGGGAGGTTCCCGTCGAAATCCGTGGTCGGCGAGATCCTGCCGATCTCCGCCACCGTCTGGCGGGAGGGTCACGACGCCCTGTCCGCCAGCCTCGTGGTCCGCCGGCCCGGCGGCCTCTCCTCGCGCACCACCATGACCCCCGGGACCGAGCCCGACACCGTCCACGCCCTGCTGCCCACCGACGTGGCCGGGATGTGGTCGTTCCGCGTCGAGGCGTGGTCGGACCCGTTCGCCACCTGGCACAGCGGTATCACCAAGAAGATGGCCGCCGGGCAGGACGCCGACGTGCTGGGCAACGAGTTCGAGGTCGGCGCGCGCGTGCTCGACCTCGCCGTCACCCGCGCCACCACCGCGGGCGAGGCCGCCCGCGCCGAGCTGCTCGCCGCGGCCGCCGCCGCCCTGCGCGGTGAGGGCGACGCCGCGACCCGCACCGAGCGGGCGCTGTCCCCGGAGGTCGCGGAGGCCCTCGCCGCCGACCCCGTGCGGGAGCTCGTCACCGTCGGCCGGACGCACCGCGTGTGGGTCGATCGACGCGAGGCCCAGTTCAGCTCGTGGTACGAGTTCTTCCCCCGCTCCACCGGCGGCTGGGACGAGCAGGGCCGGCCGGTCCACGGCACCTTCACCACCTCCCGGGCCTACGTCGACCACGCCGCCGACCTCGGGTTCGACGTGGTGTACCTGCCGCCCGTCCACCCCATCGGCGAGATCAACCGCAAGGGCCGCAACAACACGCTGACCCCCGGGCCGGGCGACGTCGGGTCCCCGTGGGCCATCGGCTCGCGCGACGGCGGTCACGACGCCGTCCACCCGGCGCTGGGCACGATCGAGGACTTCCGCGGGCTCGTGGAGTACGCCGGCGAGCGCGGCGTCGAGATCGCGCTCGACCTCGCACTGCAGTGCGCCCCCGACCACCCCTGGGCCGCCGAGCACCCCGAGTGGTTCACCGTCCTGCCCGACGGGCACATCGCCTACGCCGAGAACCCGCCCAAGAAGTACCAGGACATCTACCCGATCAACTTCGACACGGACCCCGAGGGCATCTACGCCGAGGTGTTGCGGGTGGTCCGTCACTGGACGGCGCTGGGCGTGCGCATCTTCCGCGTGGACAACCCCCACACCAAGCCCGCCGACTTCTGGAACCGGCTCATCAGCGAGGTCAAGCGTACCGAGCCCGACGTGCTGTTCCTCGCCGAGGCGTTCACCCGCCCGGCGCGGCTGTTCGGGCTGGCCAAGCGCGGCTTCTCGCAGTCGTACACCTACTTCACCTGGAAGACGACCAAGGCGGAGCTGGTCGAGTTCTGCGAGCAGCTGCTGGCCCACGTCGACGAGGCGCGGCCCAACATGTTCACCAACACCCCGGACATCCTGCACGAGTCACTCCAGCGCGGGGGCCCGGCGATGTTCGCGATCCGGGCCACCCTCGCCGCGACCCTCTCCCCCGCCTGGGGCGTCTACTCCGGGTTCGAGCTCTACGAGTGGCAGCCCGTCGCCGACGGGAGCGAGGAGTACCTCGACTCGGAGAAGTACGAGCTCCGTCCCCGCGACTTCGCCGCCGCCGAGGCCGCCGGCCAGTCCCTCGCCCCGTGGCTGCGCACCCTCAACCGGGTCCGCCGCGCGCACCCCGCGCTCCAGCAGCTGCGCACGCTGCGCTTCCACGACGTGGACAACGACCAGATCATCGCCTATTCCAAGATCGACCCCGCCACCGGCGACACCGTCCTGACGGTGGTGACCCTCGACTCCCACGGCGCCCAAGAGGGCACCCTTCACCTGGACATGGCGGCGTTGGGATACGACGACGACGCCCGGTTCAGCGTGCGCGACGAGGTGACGGGCGGCGAGTTCCACTGGGGGTCCAGCAACTACGTCCGGCTCGAGCCGTGGTCCGCGGTCGCGCACATCGTCTCGATCCCACCCTGCTCGCAAGCACGTAGGGTCGAACTGTCCTACCGAACGCACACCGTGGATTGAGGCTCACGACCATGGGAAAGCACAAGAAGAAGGACCCCGCCGCCGCCCGGACAGGGAAGCTGACGACCTCGTCGTCGTCACCATCGGCGCGCGCGACGCCGCCGGCCGCGCCTCCCGCGCCGGCCGCCCCGTCGGGCCCCACCCCGCTCACCGGGGAGGTCCTCGGCCGCCTCCGCGCGGGCACCCACCACGATCCCCACTCGGTCTACGGCGCGCACCGCGACGGCGCCGGCTCGGTCGTGCGCACCGTGCAGCCCGGCGCGGTGACCGTCGAGATCGACCTCGGCGACCGGACCGTACCCATGGAGCCCGTCGGCGACGGACTGTTCCACGCCGCGCTGCCCGACGCCGACGTCCCCGACTACCGCTACCGCGTCGCCTACGCGGACGGCCACACCCGCACCGTCGCCGACGGCTACCGCTTCCTGCCCACCCTCGGCGAGGTCGACCTGCACCTCATCGGCGAGGGCCGCCACGAACGACTCTGGGACGTCCTCGGCGCCCACGTCCGCACCTACGACACCCCCCGCGGCCCCGTCACCGGGACGTCCTTCGCGGTGTGGGCCCCCAACGCGCGCGGCATCAGCGTCGTCGGCGACTTCTGCGGGTGGAACCCCGTCGCCCTGCCCATGCGCTCGATCGGCTCCTCCGGCGTGTGGGAGCTGTTCGTCCCGGGCGTGGGCGACGGCGCCGTCTACAAGTATTGCGTGCGCGGCGCCGACGGCCGCACCGTCGACCACGCCGACCCGCTGGCCGTGGCCACCGAGGTGCCCCCCGCCACCGGGTCGAAGGTGTTCACGTCCGGTTACGAGTGGGACGACGACGAGTGGATCGCCGCCCGGGCGACCCGCGACCACTCGCGCTCCCCCATGACCGTCCTCGAGGTCCACGTCGGCTCGTGGCGCCCCGGGCTCTCCTACCGCGAGTTCGCGCACCAGCTCGCCGAGCACGTGCTCGACACCGGGTTCACCCACGTGGAGCTCATGCCCGTCGCCGAGCACCCGTTCGGCGGATCGTGGGGGTACCAGGTGTCGGGCTACTTCGCCCCCACCAGCCGGTTCGGCTCCCCGGACGACCTGCGCTACGTGATCGACCACCTGCACTCGCACGGCATCGGGGTGCTCGTGGACTGGGTGCCCGCGCACTTCCCCAAGGACGAGTGGTCCCTCGGCCGGTTCGACGGCACCCCGCTCTACGAGCACGGCGACCCGCGACGCGGCGAGCAGCCCGACTGGGGCACCTTCGTGTTCGACTTCGGCCGCCGCGAGGTCCGCAACTTCCTCGTCGCCAACGCCCTGTACTGGGCCGAGGAGTTCCACGTCGACGGGCTCCGCGTGGACGCCGTCGCCTCGATGCTCTACCTCGACTACTCCCGCGAGGACGGCCAGTGGACCCCCAACGTCCACGGCGGCCGCGAGAACCTCGAGGCGATCTCCTTCCTCCAGGAGGTCAACGCCACCCTGCACCGAAAGCACCCCGGCGTCCTCACCGTGGCCGAGGAGTCCACCTCCTGGGGCGGTGTCACGGCGCCCACCTACACCGGCGGCCTCGGCTTCTCCATGAAGTGGAACATGGGCTGGATGAACGACACCCTGCGCTACGTCGGGCTCGACCCGATCTACCGCGGGTACCACCACGGCGAGATCACGTTCTCCATGATGTACGCGTGGAGCGAGCGGTTCGTCCTCCCGCTCAGCCACGACGAGGTCGTCCACGGCAAGGGCTCCATGTGGGAGCGCATGCCCGGCTCCTCGTGGGACCGCGCCGCCGGGATCCGCAGCCTCTACGCCTACATGTGGGCCCACCCGGGCAAGAAGCTGCTCTTCCAGGGGCTGGAGTTCGGGCAGACCACCGAGTGGGACGCCGAACGCGGCGTCGCGTGGGACGACCTCGAGGGCTGGGAGGGCGAGTATCACCGCGGCATCCGGGACTGCGTGCGTGATCTCAACGCCCGCTACGCGGAGAACCCCGCGCTGTGGGCGCTGGACGACGACCCGTCGGGCTTCTCCTGGATCGACGCGAACGACTCCGAGCACAACACACTGTCGTTCCTGCGCACCGACCACGCGGGCAACACCCTCGCCTGCGTCGTGAACTTCTCCGGTGCCCCGCTCGGGGACTACCGCATCGGCCTGCCCGAGGCCGGGTACTGGGAGGAGATCCTCAACACCGATGCGGGCGCGTACGAGGGCTCGGGAGCCGGGAACCTCGGCGGGGTCGAGGCCGAGCAGATCGCCCACCACGGTCGTCCCTACTCCGCCGCGATCACCGTGGGCTCCCGCGCCACCGTGTGGTTCCGCCACACCCCGGCCGGATAGCGACGAGCCGTCGACCGCCCCCGTGGAGCGCGGGGCGGTCGGCGGCGACACACGGGGACCCCGGGGGGGGGCGGAGCCGGAGACGCGCGCCCCCCGGGGTCCCGTTCTCAGTACAGGGCGCTCGCCAGGTCGCGCCGCGCGGCCAGCACGCGCGGGTCGTCCACCGGCAGCGCCTCGAGCACCTCGAGCAGCCGCGCCCGCAGGGTGGCCCGGTCGTCGCCGGCCGTGACGCGGATCGCGTCGACCAGAGCCGAGAACGCGGTCTCGTACTCCCCCGCGACCAGCGCAGCGTCGGCGGCGCGCAGCGCCACGGCAACCGTGCCCTCGTCCGTCCCGGGGTCCCCCGCGGCGTCCGCGACCCGGCGGGCCGCCTGTACGTACCGCAGCGCCTCGACGAGGGAGTGATCGCCCGGGCGCGCGTCCACGAGCGCGGTGAAGCGTTCCTCGGCGGTCGCGAGATCGCCCTCGGCCAACGCCTCCTCCGCGGCGTCCCGCTCGGGATCGGCCGCCTCCGCAGGATCGGTCTCCCCGGCGTCCGGCGCCGGGCCGCTGAGTTTGCCCTCGGTCGCCCGGAGCACCGCCGCGAGCCACTGACGCAGCGCGTCCTCCGGCTGCTCGCCCTCGAAGTCGGCCAGCGGCCGGCCGGCCGCCACGGCGTACACCGTCGGTACCGCCCGGGCCTGGAGGGCCTGCGCGATCCCCGGGGCCACGTCGACGTCCACCGTCGCGTGGACCCACTGGCCACCGGCCTCCTCGGCCAGCGCCGCCAGCGTCGCCGTCAGCGCGGTGGGCGCCCGCTGGGACACCAGCTCGAGGATCACCGGCACCTGGGTGGACCGGACGAGCACCTCCTGCTCGAAGGAGGCCTCGTCCACGTCCACCCGGACCGGCGATCCCCCGGCCTGCGGCGCGCCGCCCGGGCCCGGGGCGCGACCCGCGGGGGTCGCGTCCCGGCGGGTCTCGGCCCGCTTCTTCAGGCCGGAGAGATCGACGGCGCCGGCGAGCGACGCCGCGAGCTTCTGCTCGGCGGCGGACGGGGGTCGGTTACCTGGTCTCGTCACGTATCCGATCCTGCCACGCCGCGCGGCGGGGGGTGTCAGCCGGCCGCGGGCACCCGGATGATCAGGGCGTCACCCTGACCGCCGCCGCCACACAGGGCGGCCGCGCCGAGTCCGCCACCACGGCGGGCGAGCTCCAGCGCCAGCGTCAGGACGACGCGGTTACCGGACACGCCGATCGGGTGACCGATCGAGATGGCCCCACCGTTGACGTTGACCTTGTCCGAGCTCAGCCCCAGCATCCGGGTGGAGTGCAGCCCGACGGAGGCGAACGCCTCGTTGAACTCGAACAGGTCGATGTCGGCGACCTCGATGTCCGCCCGCTTGCAGGCGTCGAGGACCGCGTCGGCGGGCTGGTGCTGCAGCGTCGAGTCGGGGCCTGCGACCGTGCCGTACCCGACGATCTCCGCCAGGACGGTCCAGCCCTCGGCCTCGGCGCGGGCGGCGCTGGTCACGATGACCGCGGAGGCGCCGTCGGAGATCTGCGACGACGACCCGGCGGTGATGGTGCCGTCCTTGGCGAACGCGGGCTTGAGCTTGGCCATCGACTCGGGCGTGGAGTCGGCGCGCACACCCTCGTCGGTGTCCACGACGGTCTCGCCCTTGCGGCCCTTGACCGTCACCGGCACGATCTCGTCGGCGAACCGGCCCTCCGCGGCGGCCGCGGCGGCGCGCTGGTGCGAGACCGCGGCGAACTCGTCCTGGTGCTCACGGGTGATCTCGAGCTCGACGTTGCGGGCCTCGGTGAGGGCGCCCATCGGCTGGTCCGTCGGCACGTCGTGCAGGCCGTCGAACGCCATGTGGTCCAGGACCTCGATCGAGCCGTACTTGTAGCCGGCGCGGCTCTTCGGCAGCAGGTGAGGCGCCTGCGACATGGACTCCTGGCCGCCCGCGACGACGACCTCGGAGTGGCCCGAGCGGATCGCCTGGTCGGCGAGCGCGATCGCGGTCAGCCCGGACAGGCACATCTTGTTGATGCTCAGCGCGTCGACGTGCTTGGGGATCCCGGCCGCGAGCGAGGCCTGCCGCGCGGGCATCTGCCCGTTACCGGCGGACAGCACCTGACCCATGATCACCTGGTCGACGGCGTCCGCGGGGACGTTCCCGCGCTCGAGCGCGGCGCGGATCGCGATGCCGCCCAGCTCCGGCGCGGACAGGGACGACAGGCCCCCCTGCAGGCGGCCGAACGGGGTGCGGGCACCGGAGACGATGACGGTGCGGGTGGGGTCGGCGGTCATGGGACACCTTCCGATCGAGGGGAAACGACTGTACTGGCCAAACTACCGCGAAGGGGGAACCGATAACGTGGCAGGTATGACGACTACCCCAAGCGGCCAGCCCCTCCTCCCGTCCGAGCTCGTCGTGGCGATCGACCACGTCGGCGTGGCGGTCCCCGACTTCGACGCCGCCGTGGCCTGGTACCGCGACAACCTCGGCATGGAGAACCTCCACGAGGAGGTCAACGAGGAGCAGGGCGTCCGAGAGGCCATGCTGGGGTCGCCCGGCCGCCCCGACGGCAGCGCCCTCCTCCAGGTCCTCGCCCCCCTCGACGAGAGCTCGACCATCGCCAAGTTCATCGACCGCAACGGCCCCGGCATCCAGCAGATGGCGGTCCGGGTGACGGACATCGACGCGATCACCGAGCACCTCACCGGGCGCGGTGTCCGGGTCCTGTACCCGGCCCCCAAGCGCGGCACGGCGAACTCGCGCATCAACTTCGTCCACCCCAAGGACGCGGGCGGTGTGCTCCTCGAGCTGGTCGAGCCCGCCGCCGACCCGCACTAGGCGTGGCCGCCCCGCCCGCGGCTAGGGTGGGGCACATGTCGAGCATGCACACACCCCCGGCGACCGCCGACCCGTTCGCGGTGGTGCGCAGGGGTTTCGACCGCGAGCAGGTGCTCTCCGCCCTCTCACGCCTCGAGACGGAGGCGGAGCTCCTGCGCGCCGATCGGGATGCGGCCGTCGCCCGTGCCGACCGGGCGACGGCCGAGGCGGAACGGGACCGCGCCCGGGTGCGCGAGCTCGAGGCACGCGTCGCCGAACTGGGCCGGGCGCCGGTCACGAGCGATCAGATGTCCGACCGGCTGGCCACCATGCTCTCGCTCGCCACCGCCGAGGCCGCAGCGATCCGGGACGCGGCGCTGGCCGAGGCCGACCGCATCCGGACCGAGGCCGACGAGGAGGCGTGGCGGCTGGGGCAGACCGCGCAGGCCGAGCTCGCGGAGGTGCGCTCCCGGGCGGCCGCGGTCCGTTCCGAGCACACCGCCGTCCTCACCGCGGCCCGCACCCGTGCCGAGGAGCTCGTGCGGGCCGCGCAACGCGAGGCCCGCCGTCTCGACGAGGAGGCCGCGCGTCGCCGGGCGCAGGTCGACGAGGACCATCGTCTGGCCTCGGATCTGCGGCGCAGCGAGTCGCTGCGCGAGGAGCGCGAGCGCCACGACGCGGCCGTCGCCGCCGCGGAGGCCACGCGCCGCCGGGCTCAGGACGAGGCGCGGCAGATCGTCGACCGGGCCCGCGGGGAGGCGGAACGCCTCACCTCGCTGGCCCGCACGCACACCGAGGAGCTGCGGGCGCTGCGGGAGAGCGTCGTCGCCGACCTCGCACGGATCCGCGCGAGACTCGAACCGGTACCGGGTCCCGCCGGGGACGCGGAGTTCGACCTGCCGCCTCGGCCGGGGTTCAGCTCCAGCGACGGGTGAGCCCGCGGCGACCACGACCCGCCCAGCAGCCGGCGTGCCAGTGCCGACGCTCCTCGTCGCCACGCGGCCTGTCCGGCCACGCCACCACATGGGCCGTACCCGCGGTGACGAGGTGGTCGCAGCCGGGGCAGCGGTAGTCCTTCACCGCCCGGGACGGCGGTATCCGCCGGACGTGATACGGGTCGGGGTCGCCGGCGGGACCCTCCTCCAGCCCGGCTCCGCCGAGTCCGTCCCGCGGCGGGACGGGACGTTCACCGCGCCCACGGTGGTGTCTCCTGGGCATCGCTCGGCCGGCTCAGAACAGGCGCAGGTCGGTGGACTCGATCCCGCGGAGCGTGTCGTAGTCGAGGGTGACGCACCTGATCCCCCGGTCCGTCGCGAGTGTCCGCGCCTGCGGCTTGATGACCTGGGCCGCGAAGATGCCCGTCACCGGGGCGAGCAGCGGGTCGCGGTTGAGCAGCTCCAGGTAGCGGGTGAGCTGTTCGACGCCGTCGATCTCGCCCCGACGCTTGATCTCCACCGCCACGGTCGTCCCGTCGGCGTCACGGCCGAGGATGTCCACGGGCCCGATTGCGGTCATGTACTCACGCCGCACGAGGCTGTACCCCGGGCCGAGCGTCTCGATGTGCTCGGCGAGCAGCTCCTGGAGGTGCGCCTCCACCCCGTCCTTGACGAGACCGGGGTCGACCCCCAGCTCGTGCTGCGACTCGTGATGCACCTCGGCGATGGTGATGCGCAACTGCTCCCCCGCCTTGTTCTCCACGATCCACAGGCGGTGTTCCGGGTCCTCCGGATGCTCCTGCTCACTGAGGGTGCACGGCGGGGTCATCCAGTTCAGGGGTTTGTACGCCCGGTCGTCCGCGTGCACGCTGACCGAGCCGTCGGCCTTGACCAGCAGCAGCCGGGGAGCCATGGGAAGGTGTGCGGTGAGACGGCCCACGTAGTCGACCTGACAGGTGGCGACGACGAGACGCAAGGAGTCCTCCTGGATTCGGGCGGCTGAGCGGGAGCGCGGCCCCGGGAGTCAGCGGTGGGGGCGCCGGGGCCGGATCTGCTCGGTCGAGCAGGCCTCGACCCAGGCGAGCAGACCGGTGAGTTTGGCCGGGGCCAGGCACAGTTCACCCTCCACGACCCCGCCCCGACGGTCGGTTCCGGAGAACGGCACGATGAGCTCGCCCTCCTCCGCCACGTCGAGCTCGGGCCCGGTCGGCTGTCGTCGCGAGCCGAGTTCCAGGCTGCGGCGGTCGAGTCGGACGTCGGCGCCGAACCGCACGCTCGCGAGACGGTAGAACGCGACCTCGGTGTCGGAGTAGCGGACCGCTCCGTAGCGCCAGGACTCCTCCCCCGCCCTGCGCACCAGGACGGAGGTGGAGTTGCGGCGGACGACGACCAGCCGATAGACGACGGCCGCGACCACCGGGATCAGGACGAGCACGATGACGACACCGAGAACGATCTCGATGGGAGCCGTCACTGGGCTCATCTCCTTCCGGTGGCCGCGGCCGTGGGAGCGGTCGGGCCGGGTACCTGAACTAGGCGCCGGCCTTCTCGACGGCCCGGAGCCGACCACGGGCGGCCGCGGCGGCCGCGGCGTCGTCACCCGCCTCGGACAGAGCCTTCTCGGCGGCGGCGCGATCGATCGCGTCGGACCACTCGGCCGCCTCGCCGAGAATACTGACCTTGTTCGCGGTCACCGAGAGGAAGCCGCCCTGCACCGCGGCGACCTTCTTCCCCTCGTCGGTGTAGACCGTCACGGTGCCACCGGCGTCCAGTTCACCGAGCAGCGGCTCGTGCCCGGCCTGGATGCCGATCTCGCCCTCGGTGGTCTTGGCGACCACCATCGTGGCGGTACCGGACCAGAAACGGCGCTCGACCGTGACGAACTCGACTTCGATGTCAGCCATTGTCTACGGTCACTTCCCCGCGAGTTTCTTGGCGGCCTTCTCGACGTCGTCCAGACCGCCGATGCCGTTGAACGCCTGCTCGGGCAGGTGATCCAGCTCGCCCTTGCACAGCTTGTCGAAGGCCTCGATGGTCTCCGAGAGCGGCACGACCGAGCCGACCTGGCCGGTGAACTTCTCGGCGACGAGGAAGTTCTGGCCGAGGAAGCGCTCGAGACGACGCGCGCGCTGGACGGTGACCTTGTCCTCCTCGGACAGCTCGTCCATACCGAGGATCGCGATGATGTCCTGGAGCTCCTTGTACTTCTGGAGGATCCGGATGACTTCCTGCGCCACGCGGTAGTGCTCCTCGCCGACGATGCCGGGCTCGAGGATGCGCGAGGTCGAGGTCAGCGGATCGACGGCCGGGTAGATGCCCTTCGAGGCGATGGAGCGGGACAGCTCCGTGGTCGCGTCGAGGTGGGCGAAGGTGGTCGCCGGCGCGGGGTCGGTGTAGTCGTCCGCGGGGACGTAGATCGCCTGCAGCGAGGTGATCGAGCGACCGCGCGTCGAGGTGATCCGCTCCTGCAGCTGACCCATCTCGTCCGCCAGGGTCGGCTGGTAACCGACGGCGGACGGCATACGGCCGAGCAGCGTCGAGACCTCGGAACCGGCCTGGGTGAAGCGGAAGATGTTGTCGATGAACAGGAGGACGTCCTGTCCCTGCACGTCGCGGAAGTACTCGGCCATCGTCAGGGCCGAGAGGGCGACGCGCATACGCGTCCCCGGCGGCTCGTCCATCTGGCCGAACACGAGGGCCGTGTCCTGGAGGACGCCCATCTCCTCCATCTCGAGGAAGAGGTCGGTGCCCTCACGGGTGCGCTCACCGACACCGGCGAACACCGAGGTGCCGGAGAACTCGCGCGCGATACGGGTGATCATCTCCTGGATGAGCACGGTCTTGCCGACACCGGCACCACCGAACAGACCGATCTTGCCGCCCTTGACGTACGGGGTGAGCAGGTCGATGACCTTCACGCCCGTCTCGAGGATCTCGGTCTTGCCCTCGAGCTGGTCGAAGGCGGGGGGCTCGCGGTGGATGCCCCACTGCTCGCCGTCCCGGCCGGTGCCGGGGGCGTCGAGGCAGTCACCCAGGGCGTTGAAGACGTGGCCCTTGACGACGTCACCGACGGGCACCGAGATCGGCTTGCCGGAGTCGACGACCTCGGCACCGCGGACGAGTCCGTCGGTGGACTGCATCGAGATGCAGCGCACCATGTTGTCGCCGAGGTGCTGGGCGACCTCGAAGGTCACCGTCTTGGCGACGGCCGGGAGGGTGATCTCGGCCGTGAGGGCGTTGTAGAGGGCCGGGAGGGCGCCGCGCGGGAACTCCACGTCGACGACCGCGCCCAGGACGCGGGAGACCCGGCCGGTGAGACCGGCCGTGCCCGTCGTGCTCTGATCGGTTACAGCTGTGGTCATTGTCTAGTCACTTCCTGCGCTCGCGGCGAGCGCACCGGCTCCGCCGACGATCTCGCTGATTTCCTGGGTGATCTGTGCCTGGCGGGCCTGGTTCGCCTCGCGGCTGAGGCCCTCGACGATCTCGGTCGCGTTGTCCGTCGCCGACTTCATGGCCGTACGACGCGCCGCCGACTCCGAGGCCGCCGACTCGAGCAGTGCGGCGAACGCACGCGTCGACATGTACCTCGGGAGCAGGTTGTCGAGCAGTGTGTCCGCGTCCGGCTCGAAGGTGACCTCGGGCTTGTACTCGGCCTCCGGGGAGTCCATGTAGTCCTCGCCCAGATCCAGCTCCTCGATCTCGACCTGCGTCTCGATCGGGGCCAGCCGCCGCGCCTTGGGCTTCTGGGTGAGCATCGACACGAACTGGGTGTACACGATGTGGACCTCGTCCACGCCCTTGCGGGTCGTGTCACCCTGCTCGTCCTGACCGAGGAACTCGGAGGCGTCGAACGATCCCTCGCCGCCGACGGCGAAGGCCTTCGACAGCAGCTGGAAGGCCGGGCGGGCCTCCTGGTAGTCCGGCTTCTCGGAGTGCCCGTGCCACGACCCGGCGAGCGGGATCTCGCGGAACGTGTAGTACACGATGCCCTTGTTGCCGAGCACGTAGATGTCGACCTCGCGGCCCTCGCCCTCGAGGAACGCGATGAGCTCGGCGGCCTCCTTGAGGACGTTGTAGTTGTAGCCGCCGGCCATACCACGGTCGGAGGTCACCACGAGCACCGCGGACCGCTTGGGGTCCTCGGGCTCGTTGAGCATCCGGTGCTGGATCGACGACGCGCTCGCGAGGTCGGTCAGGATCGCCGTGATCTGGTCCGCGAACGGCTTCGCCGCGGCGACGCGGGCCTGGGCCTTGGAGATCTGCGAGGTCGCGATCAGCTCCTGGGCCTTGGTGATCTTCTTGGTCGAGTTGACCGACTTGATCCGGTCGCGCAGTTCACGCAAATTCGCCATGGTCTCAGATCACACTCCTCTCGCCCGAGTATCGGATGGCTGTCATCGCGAGGCCTCAGGCCTTCTTCTTCTTGGTGACCGTCAGCGTCTCGCGGTCGATCTCGTCCTCGGAGAGCGCCTCGGCCTCGGGCTCGTTGACGACCCGCGAGCCGTCGGAGGCCACGAAGCCCTCCTTGAACTCGTCCGTCTTGGCCTTCAGCGTCGCCATGGACTCGTCGCTCAGCGCGGCGCCGCCCTCGATCTGGCTGTACACGTCCGCCGCGGCGTGGTGCAGGTGCTCGAGGAGCTCGTTCTCGAAGCGACGCACGTCCTCGACGGGAACGCTGTCGTAGAAGCCCTCACCGGCGAGGTAGATCGAGACGATCTGGTCCTCGACGGCCACCGGCGAGCTCTGGTCCTGCTTGAGGATCTCCACCAGGCGCTGCCCGCGCTCGAGCTGGGCCTTGGAGGCGGCGTCGAGGTCGGAGGCAAAGGTGGCGAAGGACTCGAGGTCGCGGTAGGCGGCCAGGTCGAGACGCAGCGAACCGGAGACCTTCTTCATGCCCTTGGTCTGCGCGGCGCCACCGACTCGGGAGACGGAGATACCGACGTTGACGGCCGGACGCACACCGCGGTTGAACAGGTCGGACTCGAGGAAGACCTGGCCGTCGGTGATCGAGATGACGTTGGTCGGGATGAACGCCGAGACGTCGTTGGCCTTGGTCTCGATGATCGGCAGGCCGGTCAGGGAGCCGCCGCCCATCTCGTCCGACAGCTTGGCGCACCGCTCCAGCAGGCGGGAGTGCAGGTAGAACACGTCACCGGGGTAGGCCTCGCGGCCCGGCGGGCGACGCAGCAGCAGGGAGATGGCACGGTAGGCGTCGGCCTGCTTGGACAGGTCGTCGAACACGACCAGGACGTGGGCGCCCTGGTACATCCAGTGCTGGCCGATGGCCGAGCCGGTGAACGGCGCGAGCCACTTGAAACCGGCCGAGTCGGAGGCCGGGGCGGCCACGATGGTGGTGTACTCCATCGCACCGTGCTCCTCGAGGGTCGCCTTGACGCCCGCGATGGTGGAGCCCTTCTGGCCGACGGCGACGTAGATGCACCGCAGCTGCTTGGTCTTGTCGCCCGACTCCCAGTTGGCCTTCTGGTTGAGGATGGCGTCGATGCAGACGGCGGTCTTGCCCGTCTTGCGGTCACCGATGATGAGCTGACGCTGGCCGCGGCCGATCGGCGTCATGGCGTCGATGGCCTTGATGCCGGTCTGCATGGGCTCCTCGACCGGCTGGCGCTCGAGCACGGACGGGGCCTGCAGCTCGAGGGCGCGGGTCGTCTCGGACTCGATCTCGCCGAGGCCGTCGATCGGCTGGCCGAGCGGGTTGACGACGCGGCCGAGGAAGCCGTCGCCGACGGGCACGGAGAGGACGTCACCGGTGCGACGGACCTCCTGACCCTGGGCGATCTCCTCGAAGTTGCCGAGGATGACCGCACCGATCTCACGGTCCTCGAGGTTCAGCGCCACGCCGAGGATGCCGCCCGGGAACTCCAGGAGCTCGTTGGCCATCGCCGAGGGGAGACCGCTGATGTGCGCGATACCGTCACTGGTGTCGACGACGACGCCGACCTCTTCCTTGGTCGCGTCGGTCGAAACGGTTGAGGTGTAGTTCGCAATCGCGCTGCGGATCTCATCGGAGGAGATCGTCAACTCCGCCATGTCATTCCTGCTCTCAAAGTCGGGATGTGCTTTAGAAGGTGTTTCGCGAGCCTCGACCACTGGCGACCGCAGCTCGTCGTTCGACCGGTCTGTCCGGTCAGCGCAGGGTGCGCCGCAAGGCGTCCAGGCGACCCGCCACGCTGCCGTCGATGATCTCGTCGCCCACGCGGACCACCGCCCCGCCCAGGAGGGCGGGATCGACGTCGTTGTGGATGGCGAGCTCCCGGCCGTAGATCGACGCGAGCCGACCACGGAGGTCGTCGGCCTGCTGCGATGTGAGGGGCTCCGCACTCGTCACCACGGCCACGGCGCGACCACGGAGTTCCGCGGCCTGCCTGGAGATCTCCATGAAGTCGTCGGCGGGCATCCCGGACGGCCGGGCGACGGCCTGCGAGGCCAGGGCCTCGGTCACCGCCGTGACCTTGCCGTAGAGCACCTGGGCCAACAGAGCCCGCTTGGCGTCGGCCGGGGTGGTCTTGTCGGCCAGTGCCTGCTCGAACTCGGCGTCGCCGGCGACGATGCGGCCGAGCCGGAACAGCTCGTCCTCGACCGTCTGGAGCTGGTCCTGCTGCTCCGCGGAGCGCAGGAGCGCCTCGCGGCCCAGCAGGATCAGGCCCTCCCGCAGTTCACGCGGGTTGGACCAGTCCGCGGAGACCGCAGCGAGCAGGAGATCGAGCGTGGTCTGGTCGACCTTCCACCCGAACACCCCGCGAACGAGGTCCTGGCGGGCCTCCACGGGGGCGGACGTGTCGGCCACGGCGACCCGGAGTGACCGGTTGTCCTCCAGGACGTCGACGACCTGGAAGAGCTCCTGGCCCACCTTCGCACCGGTGGCGCCCCCGGCCGGGTTGGCGGCCAGGGCGGACGTCAGTGCTTCACGGGTCTGGTCGAGCGCGTCGCGACTCGCTGCGTGCATGGACTCCACTTCCCTTAGTTCTTGCCCGCGCCGGGGACCCGGTCGAGGTCTGCCAGAAAGCGGTCGATGGTGCCGGAGCGACGGACGGGATCCGACAGCTGCTCACCCATGAGCCGCTCGGCGAGATCGACGGACTGACGCCCGAGATCGGAACGGAGCTCCGCGACGATCTGCTGACGCTGGGCCGCGAGCTGCTGGTGGCCGGCGGCGACGATCCGGTCGCTCTCGGCCTGTGCCTCGGCCTTCATGTCCGCGAGGATCTGCTGCCCCTGGGCTCGCGCGTCGTCGCGGATCTTGGCCGCTTCGCTGCGCGCCTCGGCGAGCTGCGCCTTGTACTTGGCGAGCTCCTCCTTCGCCTCGGCCTGGGTCTGCTCGGCACGACGCAGACCGCCCTCGATGCGCTCTTCGCGCTCGTCCAGTACCTGCTGGAACTTGGGAAGCACGAACTTCCAGAAGATCCAGAGGATGATTGCGAGCGGGATGAGCGACCAGACGATGTCATACAGCGGAGGAATGAGCGGGTTGGGGCTCTCCTCCAGGGGGAGTGTCTCCCCCTCGGCCGCCAAGATGGCGATGACGTTGTTCATGGTGCGTCCCTAAGAGGTCGGTGTGTCGTCGATCAGAACAGGAAGCCGGCGACGATACCGATCAGGGCGAGCGCCTCGGTGAAGGCGATACCGAGGAACATCGTGGTACGCAGGGTGCCGGCCATCTCGGGCTGACGGGCCATGCCCTCGACGGTCTTGCCGACCAGGATGCCGATGCCGATGCCGGGGCCGATCGCGGCGAGGCCGTAGCCGATCGCGCCGTAGCCGGTGACGGTCTGCTCGGTGGCCTGGGCGAGAGTGACGATGTCCATGGGGTTTCCCTTTCAGATGGCCGGGGCGGGTGGTTCCGCCCCGGTCGGACGTGGGTTGTCTGGTTGACGGGTGGTCGTGTCAGGCCTGACGGCCCGGGTACTAGTGGTTCTCCGCGTGGAGCGCACTGTCGATGTAGACGGCGACCAGCAGCGCGAAGATGTAGGCCTGCAGGAAGATCACCAGCAGCTCGAAGAGCGTGAACGCGACGGACAGCAGCGAGATGCCGGCGGACAGGACCGTCCAGCCATTGAGCTGCCAGAAGAAGAAGTTCGACGCGCTGAACAGCAGCACCAGGATCAGGTGCCCCGCGAGCATGTTCGCCATGAGTCGGATAGTGAGCGTGGCCGGGCGCAGGATGAACGTCGAGACGAGCTCGATCGGCACCACCAGCAGGTGCAGGGCGGGCGGCAGGTTGGGGATCACGACGCTCGCCTTGATGAAGCGACCGAAGCCGTAGCGCTTGGATCCCGCGTAGATGAAGGTGACGTAGCCCAGCAGTGCGAGCACCAGCGGGAAGCCGATCCGGGCGTTCGGGGAGATGTTCAACCCCGGGATGATGGCCGGGAGGTTCATCGCCACCACCGCGAAGAAGATCGTCGCGATGATCGGGAGGAAGCGGCGACCCTGCTCCTTACCGAGGATCTCCTCCGAGATGTGCACCCGGACGAAGTCGAGGCAGATCTCCGCGACGTTCTGGACGCCCCGCGGCACGAGCTTCGGGTTGCGCATCGCGATCACGAGGAACGCGAGGAGAACGACCGCCATGAGGAGGCGGACCAGCATGAGGCGGTCGAGGGTGAAGGCACCGCCGGCGAAGTCCGTCAACCACTGCTCGGCAGGGAAGAATTCCTTGTCGATGTTCGGGGGATGGAACTCGCCTTTGAAGGCCAGAAGCGTGGTACTCAGTGTGTTCTCCCCTGGTCGTGTCGGGCGACGGGCGCCCCAGCGCGTTCGGTATGAGCGGCCCGGAGTTCGCGGCCGGATCGGGTCAGCGCGCGAACGTCGTCAGGCCACGTGGCAGCCCGGTGACGTGCTCGTCTCACCGTCGTAGAGAGTAACACCCCGGTCTCGGCGCGTGTCGTCAGGGGGACCCGTCAGGGGACGGTCGGCTCGACGTAGGGCGTGCGCGC
Source organism: Dietzia sp. CH92 (assembly GCF_032248695.1). Classification (NCBI taxonomy): domain Bacteria; kingdom Bacillati; phylum Actinomycetota; class Actinomycetes; order Mycobacteriales; family Dietziaceae; genus Dietzia; species Dietzia sp. CH92. The sequence continues at coordinate 477,631 of NZ_JAVHXC010000001.1, forward strand.
CTTGAGCACGGCCCAGGTCTCCCCCGCCAGGACCACGACGAGGGCGGCGATGATGGTCACCCCGAACGCGGTGTGGGAGTAGAAGTCGAACTGCGCGAGGCCCGCGACGACGCCCATCGCGACGAGGAGCTTGAGCAGCCACGTCCCGAGCAGGACCGCGGCCGTGGTCTGCGGCGCGGACCGGGCGGTGGCGATCACGGTGACGGCGGTGGTGAGCACGAACGCCCCGCCCACGCCGGCGCCCATGAGCGCGCCCCACAGCCCCGGCAGGCCGTCGACCAGGGCCCAGACGGCTCCGCTGATCACGGCGAGCGCGACGAGCGCGAGGGCGCCGATCCTGACCGCCTTCCGCAGTGCGGCGGTGTGGGGGCTCTCGGCGGGCTGATCGGCGGGTGCGGGCGTGTCGGTCATGCCGTGCAGCCTAGTCGGCCGGGGTGTCTCCCCCTACGCGGTCCTCCGCGCGCGAACTCCGCAGCCGCGGGACCAGAGTCGCGGCCAGGACGGAGATGAGCCCGGCGGCGACCAGCGGGACGATGACCTCGGTGGGCAGCATCGTCGCGCCGACCGCGCCGAACGCGATCAGGGAGACCCACGCGTAGATCACCAGGGCCACCCGACGGTGCGAGTGCCCCAGGTCGAGCAGCCGGTGGTGCAGGTGCATCTTGTCGGGCGCGAAGGGGCTGCGTCCCGCCCCGACGCGCCGGATGACGGCCATCACGAGGTCCAGGACGGGGACGAACATCGCCGCGGCCACCACGATCACGGGCGAGAGCAGGACGATCATCTCCTGCGGGCCGTACAGGCTCTGCGAGATCTTGCCCGACGCGCTGGTCGACGCGGCGGCCAGCACGAGCCCGATGAGCATCGACCCGGAGTCGCCCATGAAGATGCGGGCGGGTTGGAAGTTGTGCGGCAGGAAGCCCAGGAGCGCTCCCGCGAGCACGGCGGTGACGAGCGCGGGCGGGTAGGCGCCGACGGTGCCACCCTGGTCGAGCATGATGCCCACGGAGAACACGCAGATGGCCAGCGCCGCGATCGCGCCCAGCCCGGCGGCGAGACCGTCGAGGCCGTCGACGAAGTTCATCGCGTTGACGATCGCCAACGTGAACACGACGGTGAGCAGCCCGGCCTGGAGCTGGTCCAGCACGAGGATGTTGCCGTCCCCGAACGGTAGGTACACCAACGTCCACGACACGCCCATCGCGACCAGGACCCCGGCGGCGGCGGCCTGGCCGGCGAGTTTGGTGACCGCCCCGAGTCCGAGGATGTCGTCGACGATCCCCACCAGGACGATCACGCCGCCGGCGATGATGGTGGCCTCGACGTCGGGCGCGAACGGCGGGAAGGCCCGGTTGAGGGCGGGCAGTTGGGCGGCGAGGTAGACGGCGACGAGCATCCCGGTGAAGATGCCCACCCCGCCGAGCCGCGGGGTGGGGACCACGTGGACGTCCCGTTCCCGGGGGTAGGCGAGGCCGCCGATGGCGGGGGCCACTCCCCTGACCAGGCCGGTCACGACGAAGGTGACGAGGCCGGCGGTGACCCCGATGAGCAGGAGCTCCCGGAACGGGATCCCGATGCCCACGGCTCAGCCGCGCAGTGCCGCGGGGTCCGTGCCGAGGACCTCGCCGACGCGCTCGGCGGTCACCGCGCCCTCCCGCACGATCCGCGGGGCGGCACCGGTGAGGTCCACGATGGTCGAGGGCGCGCCGATCGCGCAGGGACCGCCGTCGAGGTAGACGGCGACCGAGTCGCCGAGCTGCTCGCGTGCCTGGGCGACGGTGGTGGCCGGTGGCTGCCCCGAGACGTTGGCGCTGGACACGGCGAGCGGGCCGACCTCGCGGAGCAGCTCGATGGCCACGGGGTGCAGGGGCATGCGCAGCATGACGGTGCCGCTGGTGTGTCCGAGGTTCCAGTTCAACGAGGGCGCCTGGTGGACGATGAGGCTCAGGCCGCCGGGCCAGAACGCGCGGATGAGGTCGCGGGCCGGGGCGGGGGTGCTCACGACGAGACCGTCGATGGTCTCCCAGGAGCCGACCAGCACGGGCACGGGCATGTCGGGGCCGCGGCGTTTGGCCGAGAGCAGCAGGGCGACGGCGTCGGGGTCGAAGGCGTCGGCGGCGATGCCGTACAGCGTGTCGGTGGGGGTGACGACCAGCCTGCCCGCGCGCAGGGCGCCGGCCGCGGAGCTGAGGCCGACCTCGCGGCCGGTGTCCTCGGTGCAGTCGTAGGTGATGGTCACCGGGTGGTCCCCTTCCGGGCGTTCGTGACGACCTCGTCGTCGTCGTGGGTGTCGCCGTGTCCGGCGCCGTCGTGGTCGCGGCGCGCACCGACGTGGTCGCGGGGCGCGTCGCCGCGCCTGGCGGTGACGAACCGCGGTCGGTGGGCGAGGTCGGCGTGCTGTTCCACGGTACCGAACCCCCCGTGCGCGGAGACCACCGCGGCGACCGCGTCACCGGTGGTGTCGTCGTGCTCGACGGCGAGCACCCCACCCGGTGCCAGGAGGGTGGCGGCGAGGTCGACGAGGGGGACGACGACGACGAGGCCGTCCGCTCCCCCGAACAGCGCGGTGGCGGGCTCGTGCGCGAGGACGTCCGCGGGGAGCTCGTCGGTCATCGGGATGTACGGGGGGTTGGACACGACCGCCGCGACCCGGCCCCGGAGGTGTTCGAGAGTGCGGGCGTCGGTGGCGTCGGCGTGGTGGACGGTGATCGGGGTGTCGCCCGCCGCCGCGCGGTCCTCGGCGTTGCGACGCAGCCATCCCAGGGCCGGCTCGTGGAGCTCCACGGCGTGGACCTCCGCGTCGGGTCGCGCGTGGGCGATCTCCAACGCGATGGTCCCGCTACCGGCGCACAGGTCCACCACGATCGGCCCGGGACCCGTCCCGGCCGCGGGCAGGGCGGCCAGCGCCCACTCGACGAGCAGTTCGGTCTCCGGGCGGGGGATGAACACGCCGGGTCCCACGGCCAGGTCGAGCCGACCGGACGGCGCCCGCCCGAGCAGGTACTGCAGCGGCGTGCGGTCGTGCGTCCGCGCGGCGACGATGCGGTCCACCTCGAGAACCGACGCGGCGTCGAGGTCGTCGGCGACCATGAGCCGGCCCCGGTCGACCCCCAGGACGTGGGCGCAGATGAGCTGGGCCTCGACGTGTGCGGAGTCGACACCGGCCGCCCGGAGCCGCTGCGCCGCCGCTCGCACGACCGCGGACACCGCGGTCCGGTCGGGGGCCATGATCAGGCCTGCTCCATGCGGCGACGGCGTTCCTCGGCGGCGAGGGCGTCGAGGACGGCGTCGAGGTCGCCGTCGAGAACGGCGTCGAGGTTGTGGGCCTTGAACCCCACCCGGTGGTCGGCGATCCGGTTCTCCGGGAAGTTGTAGGTCCGGATGCGCTCGGAACGGTCGACGGTACGGACCTGGCTCGCGCGACCCTCCGCGGCCTCGGCTCCCGCCGCCTCCTCGGCGGCGGCCTGGAGGCGCGCCGCGAGGACCTGGAGGGCGCGTTGCTTGTTCTGCAACTGACTGCGCTCGTTCTGACACGTGACGACGGTGCCGGTGGGCAGGTGGGTGATCCGCACCGCGGAGTCGGTGGTGTTGACGCCCTGCCCGCCCTTGCCGGACGAACGGTAGACGTCGATCCGCAGATCCGACTCGTCGATCTCCACCGGGCCGACGTCCTCGGGCTCCGGGAACACGAGCACGCCGGCGGCCGACGTGTGCACGCGGCCCTGGGACTCGGTGACGGGCACGCGCTGGACGCGGTGCACGCCGCCCTCGAACTTGAGGCGGGACCAGACACCGTCCCGCGACGGCTGGCGGGAGCGGATGGAGAAGGACGCGTCCTTGTAGCCCCCCAGGTCCGACTCGGTGAGACCGAGCACCTCGACGGTCCAGCCGTGCTTCTCGGCGTACCGCGTGTACATCCGGGCCAGGTCCGCCGCGAACAGCGCGGACTCCTCGCCGCCCTCCCCCGACTTGATCTCCATGACCACGTCGTCGGCGTCGTGCGGGTCGCGCGGCGCGAGGAGGTCGGCCAACCGGGCCTCGAGTTCGGCGGCCTCGGCGTCCAGGCGGTCGGCCTCCTCAGCGAACGACGAGTCGTCCCCCGCGAGTTCGCGGGCCGCGGCCGCGTCGTCCCGGGTCGCCACGAGTGCCCGGTGACACTGCACGATCGGGGTCAGCTCGGCGAAGCGCTTGCCGACCCGACGGGCGGCGGCGGCGTCCTCGTGCAGCGACGGGTCGGACAGCTGCGCCTCGAGGCCGCCGTACTCGGACAGGACGTCGTCGATCGAGGACGGCGACCGCCCCGCGCCCTGGGTCACTCCTCGTCCTGCGGCAGCGTGGGCGTCGTCTTGGCCACCTGCAACAGGAACTCGTAGTTGGTGTTGGTCTTGCGCAGCTGCGACATGAGCAGGTCGATGGCCTGGTGGGTGTCCAGGCCCGAGAGCACCCGGCGGAGCTTGTGCATGATGCCCGCCTCCTCGGGGCTCATGAGCAACTCCTCCTTGCGGGTGCCCGACGGGCCCACGTCGACGGCCGGGAACACGCGGCGCTCGGCGATCCGCCGGTCGAGCTTGAGCTCGGCGTTACCGGTGCCCTTGAACTCCTCGAAGATGACCGTGTCGCCGGCCGAGCCGGTCTCGACCATCGCGGTGGCGATGATCGTCAGCGAGCCGCCGTTCTCGATGTTGCGCGCCGCGCCGAGGAAGCGCTTGGGCGGGTACAGCGCGGTGGAGTCGACACCACCGGACAGGATCCGGCCCGAGGCCGGGGACGAGTTGTTGTAGGCGCGGCCGAGCCGCGTGATGGAGTCCAGCAGGACGACGACGTCCTGACCCAGCTCCACGAGGCGCTTCGCCCGCTCGATGGCCAGCTCGGCGACCTGCGTGTGGTCTGACGGCGGCCGGTCGAAGGTCGACGCGATGACCTCGCCCTTGACCGAGCGCTGCATGTCGGTGACCTCCTCCGGTCGCTCGTCGACGAGGACGACCATGAGGTGGCATTCGGGGTTGTTGATCGCGATCGCGTTGGCGATGTTCTGCAGGATCGTGGTCTTACCGGCCTTGGGCGGGGACACGATGAGCGCGCGCTGGCCCTTGCCGATCGGCATGATCAGGTCGATCACGCGGGTGGAGATGATGTTCTTCTCCGTCTCCAGGCGCAGCCGCTGGTTGGGGTACAGCGGGGTGAGCTTGGAGAAGTCCGGGCGCTGGCGGGCCTGCTCGACGGGCCCGCCGTTGACGGTGTCGATGCGGGCGAGTGGATTGAACTTGGCGCGGTTCTTGCCGCCCTGTCCACCACCCCGGCCGCCGCCCTGGCCTCCGCCCGGCCCGTCGAACTGGGCGTCGGACTGGCCGTCGCGCGGCATCTTCACCGCGCCGGTGATCGCGTCACCGCGGCGCAGTCCGTGGCGGCGGATCATGTTCATGGAGACGTAGACGTCGTTGTTGCCCGCGAGATAGCCGGACGTCCGCACGAACGCGTAGTTGTCCAGGACGTCGAGGATGCCGGCGACCGGCTGGAGGACGTCGTCCTCCCGCACCTCGGCCTCGCCGTCCACCGGGCGGCCCCCTCCGCGGTTGCGCTCCCGGCGGCGCCGGCTGCGGCGGCCGCGGCCCCCACCGTCGTCGTCGCGGTTCTGCCCGTCACCCCGGGGGCCGTTCGTGTCGCCGCCGTCCTGACCGTCCTGCTCGTCCCGGCCGCGCTGGTTGCCCTGTCGTCCCTGGTCGTCGCGGCCGCGCTGGCTGCCCTGTCGGCCCTGCTCGTCGCGCCCGCCCTGGTTCCCGCGGTCGTTCCGGTTGTCCTGGCCACCGCGGTCGTTCCGGCCGTCCTGGCCGTTGCGTCCCCGCTGGTCGCCCTGACGGCCCTGGCCCTCGCGCTCGTTCTGGTCTCTGCGGCCGCCCTGGCCGTTCTGGTCCCCGCGGCCGCGCTGCCCGGCCTGGTCGCCACGGCCGCCGTTCCCGTTCTGGTCCTCACGACCGTCCCGACCGGCCTTGTCGCCGCTCTGCTGGTCGCCGTCGGCCTGGTCACGTCCCTGCTGGCCGCGTCCCTGACGGGAGCCGCCGGAGCGCCCACCGCTCTCGCGCCGGGGCCGCTCGTCGCGCTCGCCCCGGTCCGGACCCGTCGCGGTGGACTGATCCGTCGACGCCGCGCGAGCGGGCGCCGCCGGCTGGTCGGCGGACGGCGCCGAGCTGGTAGCGGTCGAGCCCTCGTCCCGGGTGGCCGGGCCCGCGTCCGTCGCGGCGGCCTCCGGCGCGGCCTGCGGCCGCTGAGCCGAGCGACGGCGGGTGGCGGTGGCGGTGGCGGTGGCGGTGTCACCGTCCGGGGCGGTGGCGGGGGCGGGACGGCCACCCCTGGCGCCCTCGATCATGGCGATGAGGTCGCCCTTGCGCTTACCGGACAGGCCCTTGAGACCCATCTGCTGGGCCAGCGACTTGAGTTCGGGCAGGCGCATCGCCGACAGCGGGGCTCCCTGCGGCGGGGTGGAGGTGATGTCCGTCGAGGTCACGGGGATCCTTTCTGGGCCCGGGGCCGGGGCGGTGGATGCCGCCTCGCATCGAGCAGGTGTCCGGGAAGCGGACTCGCCGTCCCGGGGTGGCCGTGTGAGGCCTTCCGCACCGACGTCATGGCCGGGCACGGATCTTTCGTCTGAGGGGGATCCTCGCGAGGGGAGAACTGCCCGCTGCCGGGGATCCCTGTGCGCCACTCGCCGATCGGCCGCTCCCACCGAGACCGACCCACGTGGCACCGACCTGCTGCGGTGGGTGTCGAGTGGGAAGACTGGGGATGCGGGGACGACCGGGCGCCCGTGGCTGAGGTCAAGCATACTACCCGCGCGCGGATCGCGTGCACGTCCCCTCGTGCGAGTCGCGACCGCCGCCGGGCGCCGGACCCGGGGGCGGTAACGTACACCACACCTGGGCACACGACGTGGAGGTGACCGTGTTCGGAACCATGGCGGACACACCACTGCTCGTGTCGCGGATCCTCGAGCACGCCGCGGAGCGACACGGTGGCACCACCGTGACCGGGTTCGTCGGCGACCTCGAACCGCGACCGGTCCGCTTCGACGTGGTCGCCTCCCGCGCCGCGGCCACCGCGAACGCCCTCGCCGGTCTCGACGTCCGCCCCGGCGACGTGGTGGGCATCCTCTCCGGCGCCCGCACGGAGGTCGTCGAGCTGATGTTCGCCCTCCCGGCCATGGGCGCCGTCGCGCTGCCCGTGAACGTCCTGCGCTCCGAGGACTTCATCGTGTCGGTCCTGCGGGAGAACCGGGTCGGCGTCATCCTGGTCGATCCCGAACTACTCCCGTCGGCACTCGGTGCCGCCGCACAGATCGAGACACTGCGACACCTCGTCATCGTCGCCCCCACCGTCCCCGCCACCCTCGACACCGGCGACCTCGGCGCCGAGGTCCACGCCCTCGAGGCCCTCCTCGACGGTCAACCCACCACCTACCCCTGGCCGGAACTCGACGAGCGGTCCGCCGCGGCGATCTCCTACACCTCCGGCACCACCGGCGCCTCCAAGGCCGTCGCCTTCACCCACCGGTCCATCTGGCTGCACTCCATGCAGATGTGCATGGCCGAGAGCGCCGCCCTGCGCAGCGGCGACACCGTACTCACCACCATCCCGATGTACCACGTCATGTCGTGGGGACTGCCCTACGCGGCGTTCATGTCCGGCGCCGGCGTCATCACCGCGCGACCCCGGCCGGGGCGGTACTGGAGCACCGGACGCGACATCGCCGAACTCCTCGCGACCTTCCGCCCCAACAAGATGGCCACCACCCCCGCCACCCTGCAACGACTGTTGCGCCACCTGGAGAAACACCCCCAGCAGATCGGCCACCTGAGCGAGGTCCTCGTGGGCGGCTCCCCCGTCCCCGAGGCGCTGTTCGACGCGTTCGTCGACCGACACGGCGTCACCATCATGCAGGCCTACGGACTCACCGAGACCAGCCCCATCGCCAGCTTCGCCCGCCCCGACCCCCACTCGTCGGCCACCTACCGGCGCGCCCAGCAGCTGGGCCAGGGCCGCTTCCCCGCCGGCGTCCAGGCACGGCTCGTCGACGGCGACCGCATCCAGCCCAACGACGGGTGGTCCGTCGGCGAACTGCAACTCCGCGGACCGTGGGTCACCGCCGGGTACCTCGGCGACCGGGACCCCGACCGGTTCGTCGACGGATGGCTGCGCACCGGCGACGTCGCCAGCATCTCGCCCCGGGGCTACCTCGACGTGGTCGACCGCGTCGACGACATCATCGCCTCCGGGGGCGAACTCATCTCCACCGTCGAACTCGAACACGCCGTCCTGCTGGACGACCGGGTCGCGGACGCGGCCGTCGTCGGGGTGCCCGACGCCCGCTGGGGCGCACGCCCACTCGTCCTGGTCCAGCTCAAGGCCGGGGTGACCGCGAGCGCCCGCTCCCTCTGGGAGGGACTCGACGGGCTCGTGGAGAACTGGAAACGGCCCGACCACTGGGCGTTCGTCGACGGCATCCCGCAGACCACGGTCGGCAAGTTCGACAAGAAGCGCATCCGCGCCCAGCACGCGGCGGGAGACTACGACGTCACGACCATCGCCCCGGGCACGGCCGACTGACGCGGGCTCAGCCGGCGTCGACGACGCGCGCGCCGTCCGCGATGCCCAGGTCCAGCACCGTCCACCCCTGCCGCTCGGCCAGCTCCCGCAGATCCGCCGGCAGGGCGCCCGTGCCGAGCACCAGCACGGTCGGCCCCGCGCCCGAGACCGTCGCCGCCAACCCGCGATCCCTCAGCCGCGCGACCCACTCCGTGGTCCCCACCAGCGCCGGCGCACGATACGACTGGTGCAACCGGTCCTCGGTGGCGGCCAGCAGATGCTCCGGGTGTGAGGCCAGTGCGACCGACATCAGCGCCGCGCGGCTCGCGTTGAACGCCGCGTCCTCGTGCGGGACGCTCGCCGGCAGGAGACCGCGGGTCTGCGCGGTCGACGACGTCTCGGACGGCACCAGCACGGTCGCCACGATCGACGGGTCGACCTCCATCCGCACCGCGCGGTAGCGGACGCCGTCACCGGAACGCTCCGTCCACGACACCACGACGCCCCCGAGCACACTGGCCGCCGCGTTGTCCGGGTGCCCCTCGAACTCGCTCGCCAGCTGCACGAGGTGATCGGTGGACAACGCCCCGTCCATCAACCCGTTCGCCGCGACCAGACCCCCGACCGCCGCGGAGGCGGACGAGCCCAGGCCACGCGAGTGCGGGATGGCGTTGCGGCACGCGATGCGCACGCCGGGTGCGCCGACACCGCCCGCCCGCAGTCCCGCCTCGACGGCCTTCGCCACCAGATGGGAGGCGTCCTCGGGCACCTCGCCCGCGCCCTCCCCCGACACCTCGAGCTGCAGCCCCGCCTCGATGACGGTCACCGTGATGGTGTCGTACAACCCCAGGGCCACACCGAGCGCGTCGAAGCCGGGACCGAGATTCGCGCTCGACGCCGGGACCTCGACCGTCACGGTCTTCCCGACGGGCAGGATCCGCCCACCCGAGCTGCCGAAGACCTCCGGGCCCGGGCCGTCCACGTCGCTCACTGCAGCCCGAGGGCGCCGGCGACCGCGGAGGGATCGACCGGCACGGGCTCCACCTCGGGCATGCCGAGCAGCGCCGTGTCCGGGTCCTTGAGGCCGTTACCGGTCACTGTGCACACGATGGTCTGGCCCGCCTCGAGCTCGCCGTTGGCGTGCGCGTCCAGCAGTCCCGCCACCGACGCGGCCGAGGCGGGCTCGACGTAGACGCCGTCCTTACCGGCCACCGTGCGGTACGCCTCGAGGATCTGCTCGTCCGTGCGCTTGCGGAACGTGCCGCCGGACTCGTCCCGCGCCGCCACGGCCCCGTCCCACGACGCCGGGGCGCCGATCCGGATGGCCGTCGCGATGGTCTCCGGGTTCTTCACCGGCGCGCCGTCGACGAGCGGGGCCGCACCGGCAGCCTGGACACCCATCATCCGCGGACGGGACGAGATGACGCCGTCGGCGTGGTACTCGCTGTAGCCCTTCCAGTAGGCCGTGATGTTGCCCGCGTTCCCGACGGGGAGGAAATGCAGGTCGGGCGCGCGGCCGAGGACGTCGACGATCTCGAACGCCGCCGTCTTCTGGCCCTCGATCCGGACCGGGTTCACCGAGTTGACCAGGCCGATCTCGGCGTAGGTGGCGGTCGTCTTGCGCGCCAGCTCGAGGCAGTCGTCGAAGTTGCCGTCGACCTGGATGATCGTGGCGCCGTGCATGACCGCCTGGGCGAGCTTGCCGGCCGCGATCTTGCCCTGCGGAATGAGCACCGCGCAGCCCATCCCCGCGCGGGTGGCGTACGCCGCCGCCGACGCCGAGGTGTTACCCGTCGACGCGCACAGCACCGCCTTCTGGCCCCGCGCCTTCGCGTCCGTGACCGCCATGGTCATGCCCCGGTCCTTGAACGACCCGGTCGGGTTGAGACCCTCGACCTTGAGATAGACCTCGCACCCCGTCACCGCCGACAGGTGGGTGGCGTGGATGAGCGGCGTCCCGCCCTCGTACAGCGTCACCGGCTCCCAGTCGTCGCCGATCGGCAGCCGGTCGCGGTAGGCCTCGATGAGGCCGGGCCAGCGGCTGTGCACGGGCTGGTGGGTGTTGCTCATTCGGTGTCCACTCCCTCGAGACGGATGACGCTGGTGATGGCGGTGACCGCATCCTGCTCCGACAGCGCCGAGACGGTGTCGGCGAGCGCCCGCTCGGTGGCCCGGTGGGTCAGGACGGTGATCTCTGCGGTCGGTTCGACGTCCTCGGCCTCCGGCACCTGGACCTCGGTCTGGCGGACCTGGGCGATGGAGACCCCGTGATGGGAGAACTCCGCGGCCACGAGTGCGAGCACGCCGGGCTTGTCCGCGACCCGCATGCGCACGTGGTACCGGGTCGCGATCTCGTTCATGTCCGCCACCGGCAGGGCGGCGTACGTCGACTCCCCCGGGGCGCGGCCGGCTCCGGCCTTGTTGCGGGCGGCCGCGACCATGTCGCCGAGCACCGCGGACGCCGTGGGGGCGCCACCCGCGCCCTGACCGTAGAACATGAGACGACCGGCCGCCTGGGCCTCGACCACCACCGCGTTGAACGCGCCGTTGACGGCCGCGAGCGGGTGACTGTTCGGCAGCAGGGCCGGGTACACGCGCGCCGAGACGGCCTCCGAGCCGTCGCTCTGACGCAGCTTCTCGCAGATCGCGAGCAACTTGATCGTGCAGTCCATGTCCCGGGCCGACTCGAAGTCGTCCGGGGAGATGCGGGAGATGCCCTCGCGGTACACGTCGCCTGCCGTCACCCGGCTGTGGAACGCGATCGACGCGAGGATGGCCGCCTTCGCCGCGGCGTCGTACCCCTCCACGTCGGCCGTGGGGTCGGCCTCGGCGTACCCCAGTCGCGACGCCTCCGCGAGGGTCTCCGAGTAGTCGGCCCCCGTCGATCCCATCTCGGACAGGATGTAGTTGGTGGTGCCGTTGACGATGCCCAGGACGCGCTCGACCTGGTCGCCGGCCATCGACCGCCGCAGCGGGCCGATCACCGGGATCGCACCGGCGACGGCCGCCTCGAAGTACAGGTCCGTGTGGGTGGAGTCCGCCGCCTCGGCCAACTCGTCGGTGTACTCCGCCAGCAGCGCCTTGTTCGCCGTCACCACGGCCTTGCCGTGGCGCAGCGCCTCGAGGAGGAGCGGACGCGGGAGATCGATGCCCCCCATCAGTTCCACGACGATGTCGACGTCCTCGCGGGACACGAGCGAGGCCGGGTCGGCGGTGAGCAGGTCCGGGTCGAGCCCTCGATCCCTGGTCAGGTCGCGCACCGCCACACCCCGCAGCACCAGGGGCGCCCCGATGCGGGCGGCCAGCGCCTCCGCGTTCTCGGTCATGTAGCGGATGACCTCGGTTCCGACGGTGCCCATCCCGAGCACCGCCACCCCCACGGGTCGTACGCCCGACGCGGTTACGTCGCTCACTGTCCCACCTCCAGGCTCGTCAGATCGTCCAGGGTCTCTCGCCGAAGTATCAGTCGTGCCCGCCCATCGCGCACCGCGACCACCGCGGGGCGGCCGATCAGGTTGTACCGGCTCGACATCGAGTAGCAGTACGCGCCCGTGGCCGCGACGGCCACCAGATCACCCGAGTCGGCGTCCTCCGGCATCCACAGATCGCGGACCACCACGTCTCCGCTCTCGCAGTGCTTGCCCACGAGCCGCGACACGACCGGGTCGGCGTCCGAGGCCCTCCCCACGAGCCGCGCGTCGTAGACCGCGTCGTACAGGGCCGTGCGGATGTTGTCGCTCATACCGCCGTCGACGCTGATGTAGCGCCGCGTCTCGCCACCGGCGAGCCCGACGTCCTTGACCACACCGACCTCGTACACGGTGACCGTACCCGGGCCCGCGATGGCACGCCCCGGCTCGACCACCAGGGTCGGCGGGGTCAGGCCCGCGTCGTGCGCGAAGCCCTCGACGATCGCGCGGAGGGAGCCGGCCAGCTGGGCCACCGGCGGTGGATCGTCGGACGCGGTGTAGCTGATGCCCAGTCCCCCACCGAGATCCAGGTGATCCAGCTGGGCCGCGCGCTCGGCGCCGAACTCGTCGGAGATGTCACGCAGCAGGCCGATCACCCGACGCGCGGCGAGCTCGAAGCCGTCGATGTCGAAGATCTGCGACCCGATGTGGCTGTGCAGCCCGGTGAGCCGGATGTTCCCGGCGCCGAAGACCGCCCGGACGGCCTCCATCGCCGCGCCACCGGCCAGGGAGAACCCGAACTTCTGATCCTCGTGCGCGGTGGCGATGAACTCGTGGGTGTGGGCCTCCACGCCGACGGTGACGCGGATGAAGACGTCCTGGACCACGCCCTCCTCACGGGCGATGCGGTCCAGCAGGTCGATCTCCGACATCGCGTCGATCACGACGTGCGCGACACCGCTGCGCACCGCCAGCCGCAGTTCCTCGGCGGACTTGTTGTTGCCGTGGACGGTGATGCGCTCCGGCGGGAAGTCGGCGCGGAGCGCGATCGCCAGTTCACCCCCGGACGCCACGTCGAGACCGAGGCCCTCCTGCGCGACCCAGCGAGCGATCTCGGTGGTGAGGAAGGCCTTGGAGGCGTAGTGGACGCGCTCCGGCGCCCCGAATGCCTCCGCCATCTCGCGACAACGCGAACGGAAGTCGTCCTCGTCGATCACGAACAGCGGCGTGCCGAACTCCGCGGCGAGCTCGGTCACGGGCACTCCGGCGAACTCCGTGACGCCGTCCTCACGCCGTCGGGCGTTGCGCGGCCACACGGACGGGGCCAACGCCATCAGGGCGTCCGCGTCCGCGGGCCGGTCGCCGATACCGGGGGCGTGCGGGACCTCGTGCCGGGAGCCGGCGGGGTGCGCGCTCACATCTTCTCCGGGGCGGTGACGCCGATCAGACGCAGGCCGTTGCCCAGCGTCTGGCGGGTGGCGGAGCTCAGGGCGAGTCGGGCCGCGTGCAGTGGCCCGGGCTCCTCGTCACCCATCGGCAGCACCCGACAGGTGTCGTAGAACCGGTGGTACGCGCCGGCCAGCTCCTCGAGGTAGCGGGCGACGCGGTGCGGTTCGCGCAGGTCCGCGGCGCTCGCGACGACCCGGGGGAACTCGCCGATCGTCCGGATCAACGCGCCCTCGCGGTCCTCGACGAGCAGCGACAGGTCCGCGCCCTCGGTGGTGACGCCCAGGTCGGCCGCGTTACGGGCCAGCGAGCACAGCCGGGCGTGGGCGTACTGGACGTAGAACACGGGGTTGTCGTTGGTCGCCGACGTCCACAGTTGCAGGTCGATGTCCATCGTCTGGTCCACCGAGGACCGGATCAGCGCGTAGCGCGCGGCGTCGACGCCGATCGCGTCGACGAGGTCGTCGAGGGTGATGACGGTGCCGGCGCGCTTGCTCATCTTGACCGGCTCGCCGTCCCGGACGAGGTTGACCATCTGGCCGATGAGCACCTCGATGGCCGCGGGATCGTCGCCCAGCGCCGCGGCGGCGGCCTTGAGACGGGCGATGTACCCGTGGTGGTCGGCACCGAGCATGTAGATGCACAGGTCGAAGCCGCGCTCGCGCTTGTCGAGGAAGTAGGCGATGTCGCCGGCGATGTAGGCCGCGTTGCCGTCGGACTTGAGAACGACACGGTCCTTGTCGTCGCCGAAGGCGGTGGAGCGGAGCCACCACGCACCGTCGGACTCGTACAGGTTGCCGTTGCCCTTGAGCGTCTCGATGGCACGGTCGACCGCGCCCGAGGTGAACATCGAGTTCTCGTGCGTGTAGACGTCGAAGACGGTCCCGAACTCGGCGAGGGAGTTCTTGATGTGGGTGAACATCAGGTCCACGCCGACCGCCCGGAACGTCTCGAGAGCCTCGGACTCCGGCTTGTCGAGGACGTCCGGGTGTGCGGCGACCACCTGGGTCGCGATGTCCTGGATGTACGCCCCGGCGTACCCGTCCTCCGGGGTCCGGTCGCCACGGGCGGCGGCGGCCAGCGAGCGGCTGAACCGGTCGATCTGCGCACCGTGGTCGTTGAAGTAGTACTCACGGGTCACCTCGGCGCCGGACGCCTCGAGGACGCGCCCGAGCGCGTCGCCCACGGCGGCCCACCGGGTACCACCCAGGTGGATCGGCCCGGTGGGGTTGGCGGAGACGAACTCGAGATTCACCCGACGGCCGGCCATGGCGTCGCCGTGACCGTAGCGCTCCCCCGTCTCCAGGACGGTCGCCACGAGCGAGCCCTGCGCACCGGAGTCGAGCCGGATGTTCAGGAAGCCGGGCCCGGCGATGTCGGCCGAGGCGATACCCGGATCCTCCGCCAGGGCGTCCGCGAGCGCCTGGGCGAGGTCGCGCGGTGCGGACCCGATCTTCTTGGCGAGCTGGAGCGCGATGTTGGTCGCGTAGTCACCGTGCTCGGGGTTGCGCGGCCTCTCGACGGTCACCGTCTCCGGGACGACCGACGTGTCGGCCCCACGCTCGGTGAGAACGGCGATGAGGGCGGCGCGGATGACGGCGGCGAGGTCGGCGGGAGTCACGTCTGCCCATCCTAGATGTCGGCACGTCGAGCCGGGAATCCGATGCCGTCGGCGGCCGTGTCGCGGACACCGGGCGGGGCCCGATGCGGTGCCATCCCGGGGCCGGTGCTACGATCAGTCTCGCTGTTCGAGGGGCTCCACCGAGTGTGGGTTCCGAGTTCAGTCTCCGGCCCCGTGCGGGCCGGTATCCCGCCCTCGTAGCTCAGGGGATAGAGCGTTGGTTTCCGGTACCAAAGGTCAGGGGTTCGATTCCCTTCGGGGGCACCAGCGGAAAAACGAGAAAGGCCCGGGCGACTGCCCGGGCCTTTCTCGTGCTGTCAGGTGAGCCGGTCCGAGGACCGGGTGGCCCGGCAGGACCGCCGGGTCACCGGATCCCGTGCCGGACCGTCACCGCGGCAACGTGATCCCGTCGACCTGTCCGATCCGGTTCACGACCCGCTCGAAGATGTCGGTCAGCGTGGCCACCTCGTCCGCGGAGAGTGCGTCGATGAACAGTTCGCGGACCTTCTCGACGTGCTTGGGCGCCACGGAGGCGATCGCCTCGGCGCCGGCCTCGGTCAGCGTGACGACGGTGCCTCGGCCGTCCTCCGCGCACTCGCCCTTCGCCACGAGTCCGCGTCCCTCCATCCGACGGACCTGGTGGGACACGCGGCTACGGTCCCACCCCAGAGCGGCGCCGAGCTCGCGTGCCCGGAGGCCGCGCTCGTTGCCCTCGCTGAGGCTCACCAGGACCGAGTAATCGGATTGTGACATCGAGGCATCACGCTGGAGTTGACGCTCCATCGCCAGCTCGAGCAACTGATTGACGTCCCGGTACCGGCGCCACATGCGCTGCTCGTCGTCGCTCAACCAGCGTGTTTGACTCATGTGACCATTACATCACGACACTCACCGGTCACGTGTCCAGGTACTCCCCCATTCTCCAGGGGTGCTCCCAGGCGGGATTCACTCCGCAGCGGCGGCCACCCGCTGCATCACGTGGGTGCGCGCCCCGCCGATACCCGCGAAGCGCGCCCGGTCGCAGGTGAGCACGATCACCTGTGAGGTCGCCGCCGCGGCGGCGATGACCGCGCCCATCGTCAGTCGACGCGAGGGGTCGGTGTACCCCATGGTGTCATCGAGGAACACCGGCACGCCGTTCTCGCCGACCAGTCGCGCGCAGGCGATGCGGACGATGACGGCCAACTGCTCCCGTGCCCCGCCGGAGAGTGATTCGTAGTTCACGGTCACGTCGCCGATCCGCCGGGACAGGATCGTCAGGTCCTCTCCGAGGCTCACGTCGAAGTCCCGCCCGTAGACGAGCGTCCCCAGCTCGACAACCGCGCGGTGGAAGGGTGCCTGGTACGCGAGCAGCGCCTCCGAGCGGCGCTCGACGAGGGTGCGGTGGAGCAGGTCCGCCGCACGCGCCCGCCGCCACAGGGCGGCGTTCTCCCGCTCCGCGGAGTCGAGTTCCCTCTCGGCCAGGGCCACCCCCTCCAGCCGTCCCTGGTCCCCGATCGCGTTGACCCGCCCGAGAGCGGTGGCGACGGCGGCCGCGGAGTCGCGCTCCTCGGCGACGAGCGTGGTGAGCGAGGCCCGGGCGTTCTCCAGCAGATCGGGCGGTGCGTCCGCGAGTGCCTCGGCGAGAGCGGCCCTCGCCTGGTCGACCTTCTCCCTCGCCGATCGGACCCGGTCACCGGCCCGGCTCTCCGCCACCTCGAGATCGCGGTCCGCGACCTCCTCCCGCGCCGCGTCGAGCGCCTTCCGGCACTCGGCGAGGCGTCCGGCGGACTCCTCGGCCAGCGCGGTCCTGGTCGCGTGCTCCGTCCGGAGCGTCGCCGCCTCGACTTCCGCCGCACGGTCCTCGTCGCGGAGCCGCGCGAGCACGTGTTCCGCCTCCGTGGCCTCGGCCTCCGGGGAGTCGGCTCCCGGGGAGTCGGTCCCCCCGTCCGAGGTCTCCGCCGACACCTCCACCCCACCCGCGTCGTGCCGGTCGCCGGCGTTCGTCGCGGTGGCGAGCCCGTCCCCGGCGGCGGGATCGTCTCCCACCAGCGACCGTAGACCGTCGCGTCGGTCGTGGAGATCCTGCGGGGTGTCCGTGCCGAGCAGGTCCGCGCGGCGTCGCTTCAGCGCCTCGACCTCGGCCCGCAGGCCCTCGGCACGGCGAGCCCGGAGGTCGGCCTCCTCCACGGAGGCGACCCCGAGACCGGTGAGGAGACGATCCCGCTCCGCGCGGGCGTTGCCCTCCTCCCGACGGACCGCCTCCGTGTCCCCGGCCGGGATGACGGTGAGCGACACGGTGCCCACCTCGAAGACCGTGTCCGCCACGATGTCCCGCGACCACCCCGCTTCCGCGTCGAGGTGCTCCCCCGCGACCCGGACCTCGCCGCTGCCGGCGATCTCCACCCTGGGAGCGCTGGCCGCGCTCCGTGCCACGGCCTGCCGGAGGGCGTCCTCCGCGCGCCGGAGTTCCTCCACGGCCCCCTCCGGGACGGCATTCGCCGCGAGGTCGGCCTCCTTCCCGCGGAGTTCCTCGCCGAGTGTGGCCAACGTTCCCAGGAGCCGCTCCAGGCGCTCCAGCTCGGCGCGCCGCCGGGCCCGCTCGTCGTCCGCGCGGACCGCGTCGAGGCGGGCCCGGGCGCGGGACAGGCGCTCCTCCGCCGCCTCGGCCGCCGCGCGGGCGTGCTCGGCCCGCGCCTGGGCCGGTGCCAGCCGTTCCGCCGCGGCGGTGGCGGCCGAGGTCGACTCGTCGTGCCGGCGTTGTTCGGCAGCGGCCCGCTCGATCAGGGCGCGGCGCTCCCGCAGTGCGCCGGACGCCCCGTCGTGTGCGGCCACGGCCCGGTCGAGCTCGGCCTCCGCGGCCGAACAGGCGCCGCGCAGCTCGTCCACCGCCCGGCCGGCCGCCTCGAGCCGGTCGACCTCCGCCCGCAGGGTGTCCAGCGATTCCTGCCGCGCCCGGTGCACGGAGGCCTGCGCCTCGTGATCCGATACCGCCGCGTCGAGCTCCGCGTGTCGCGCCCGGGCCTCGGCCAGGGCCGCCCGGGCGTCGGCCAGTCGCGCCTCCGAGCGAGCCAGCTCACCGGTCGGTTCACCGCGGCGGGCCGTCAGATAGCGGTTCCTCTCGTCGGCGACCCGCTCCATCAGGGAGTCGTCACCCGTGGGGTCCTCCCCGCCCGCCGCGGCGTCCAACGCGCGCCGCAGCGACCCCATCCCCTTGGCGGCGTCGACCTGACCCACCGGTTCGTCCTGGGCGATCCGCAACGCCCTCCACAATGACCGGTCCACCTGGCGGTCCAGGAGATCACGGACGTAGTCGTGCGCGTCGTCCCCGGTCAGGGCCGGGCGCGTGGAGCCCGGGAACTCGAGCGAGGTCCGCTTCCCGCGGACGAACTCCTTGCGGTAGCGCATCCGCTGCGAATCCACCGTGAACTCGGCCTCCACCACGACGGGCACGTCCCTGCCCACCGGGCTCGCGGCCTTGATCTCGGCGCGCCCCGACGAGGCCTTGTGCTCGAGAAGCATCTCCAGGGCGTCCATCAGGCTGGTCTTGCCCGATTCGTTGGGGCCCTCGATCACCAGCACCCCGCGCGGGGGGAGGTCGACCTCTTCGCGGAACACCCCACGGAAGTCCTCGAGCACGAGTCGGTGCAGGATCATCGGGTCCCTCCGTCCACGAGTCGGTAGAGCAGGCTGAGGGCGTGGCCCGCGTCCTCGGCGTCCGCCCCGCCGGCTCCGGCCATCTCGACCAGGTCCGCCACGGCGCGCCCCGCGTAGCCGTCCACCAGGTCGGTGAAGTCCGTGTCCTCCGCCCGGACCACCAGATGGGTCCGCGACTGCCGGAGATATGCGGCGGCGAACAGGGCGTCCCACGTCTCGAGAAGGTCGTCGATCCGCGCCCGCAACGCCACGCCGACGGTCCCCGTGAGCCCGAGCTTGAGAACCGTCCGCGGCTTGTCCCCGATCGCCTCGACCTGCTCGGCCAGCGCGTCCAGATCCGCATCCGTGTCGATCCGGGCGTCGATCGCGCGGAACGACCACCGCCCGGTCCGAAGCGGCGTGACCTCGCACGCACCCGCCCGGGCCGGCTCCGCACCCCGAGTCAGCTCCACGAGCAGGGCGTGGCCGGAATCCGTCTCGACATCGTCGAAATCGGTGGTCTCGGGGCTGCCCGAGAACCAGATCCGCTCGCCCGAGCCCACCCGGGTCACCGAGTGCCTGTCACCGAGCGCGACGTAGTGGATCCGCCCCGAGCCGAGGGCCTCCTCCAGCGACGCGACCGCGATCGCCTCCACCGACGGCGAGTGCCCCCCGTAGATCTCGTCCGTCCCCCCGTGGGCGACGAGGACGCGCAGCCCGTCGGTCGGTTCCAGCGAGGCGAGCAGCGCGGGCAGCCGGGAGGGATCCGGCCGTTTGGATGTCCACGGCACGCCCACCACCTCGACGCCCGGAGCGATCTCGACGGGCCCGGTGCCGTCCAGCACCACGACACGGCCCCCCTCGACCGCCGGGGCGAAGTCCCTGCACCGGAACACCGACGCCACGTCCAGGGGATCGTGGTTGCCGGGGAGCACCAGCACCGGCACGGGGAACGCCGAGAGCGTCTCCACGGCGCGCAGCACGATCGAGCGGGGCACCGCGTTGTCCTCGAAGGCGTCACCGGCCACCACGACGAACCGGGCGCCGTGCTCGGCGGCGAGCGTGCCCAGTGACGCGACGGCCGCCAGCCGGTCGGCCGTGTACACCGCCTGCGACTCGACACCGAGGAAACGCCGGGTCATGCCGAGCTGCCAATCGGCGGAATGCAGGAATCTGATGGTCTCACCGTCCCGTGGGGTGGTCATGGGCGCATCGTAGGACGCCGGTCCGACACGGCGGCCGCGGCGGGGCCCGTCACGGCGCCCGGTAGTCGCCGAACGCGTCGAGGAAGTCCTCGAGGTCGGCCACCACCCGGAGCTGCTCCAGCGGGTCGCTCGTCGTGGCGGCGGCGAGCCTGCGGGCGACGGGCGTGTCCAGCAGGTCCTCGAGACCGGCGGGCTCCGGGGACGGCACCGTCGGCAGGATCGGCTCGGTCGCCCACAGCGACTCCTCGACGTCGACGGACACCTCGTCGTCGTCCCCGCCCCGGAGCACCGCGCCGAGGTTCTCGGCGCTCAGGCCGCGCAGCGCGAAGAGGACGTCCGGCCTGGCGTCCCACCACTCGACCATGACGTACGCGGCCGCGAGGACGTGCAGGCACGGGCCCGGTTGCACGGGGCAGTGGCAGGAGAACGAGGTCTCACCGTGAACCGCCGGCAGGAGCAGGAACCCGACGGTGTCGGAGAAGTCGCCCGCCAGCGCGCCGAGCACCCCGTGCTCCTCGCGCCGCAGGGCCCGACGCAGTGCGTCCGAATCCGAGTCGTCGAGGGGGGCGAAGGAGAACTCGACGGTGAACGGCTCCGGGCGGCTGCCGTCGACGTCGCACCGCACCGACCTCCCCGCGTGTTCCAGGGAGAGCACCCGGTCGGCCCGCGCGGCCTTCCGCGCCAGGTACGCCTCCCCGCGCGTGACCCCGGACTCGAGGTCGCTCGCCCACCGGCGACTCCACATGTGGCCACCGAACGCCCCGGCACGTGAGCGCGCCCGGATCCCCCTTCCGGTCATTCCTCGTCCTGCCCTTCACCGGTGAGCTCGACCAAGGCCGCGAGATCGGCGTCGGCGAGTTCGGTCAGGGCGCCCGCGAGCGGCCCCAGCGTCAGTTCGGCCAGATCCCGCTTCGCCTCGAGCAGCTCGTCGATCCGGTCCTCGACCGTCCCCGGAGCGACGAGCGTGCGCACCTGGACCTGACGCGTCTGGCCGATGCGGTGGACGCGGTCGGTCGCCTGGTTCTCCACCGCCGGGTTCCACCACCGGTCGAGGTGCACGACGTGGTTGGCCTCCGTCAGGGTGAGCCCGGTCCCGCCCGCCCGCAGCGACGCCAGCATCACCGGCGGGCCGTCGGCGCTCTGGAACTCCTCGACCATCTGCGCGCGCCCGGCCGCCGTCACGCCCCCGTGGAGGAACGGGACGGCGCTGGCCGCACGGCGCTCGAGCAGCGGCAGGATGAGGTCGCCGAACGCGCGGTACTGCGTGAACAGCAGGACCTTCTCACCCGCGGCGAGGATCTCGGTGAGCACCTCGTCGAGCGCGGCGAGCTTGCCGGAGCGGTGGCGTCCCCCGCGGAGCAATCCGGACCCGTCACCGAGGTAGTGCGCCGGATGGTTGCAGACCTGCTTGAGGGCGGTGAGACCGGAGAGGATCGCACCCTTGCGGGCGGCCCCCTCGGCCTCCTTGACCTGCTCCATCATGTCCTCGACCACGGCCTGGTACAGCGTCGCCTGTTCGCGGGTCAGGGGTGCGTCCACCCGGATGTGCTGTTTGTCCGGCAGGTCGGCGACCACCCTCGGGTCCGACTTGAGGCGTCGCAACACGAACGGGGCGGCCAGGGCCCGCAGTCGGGACGCCGCGGCCTCGTCTCGCCGGGATTCGATGGGGACGGCGAACCGCGCGCGGAACGTGCTCGCCGAGCCGAACAGCCCCGGGTTGGCGAAGTCGAGCACGGCCCGCAGTTCGTCCAGGCGGTTCTCCACCGGCGTGCCGGTGAGCGCGATCCGGTGTTCCGCGGGGATCGACACGATCGCGCGGGCGACGGACGTGGAGGGGTTCTTGATCGTCTGCGCCTCGTCGGCGACGAGGCGACGCCACGGCACCCCGGCCAGGATCTCGACGTCACGCGCGGCGGTGCCGTAGGAGGTGAGGACGAGGTCCGCGACCGCGAGCCGCCCGGCCGCGTCGTCGCCGCGCTCGCGGGACGGACCGTGATGGACGGCCACCGTCAGCTCGGGGGCGAAGGTCGCGGCCTCACGCGCCCAGGTGGCGACCAGGGTGAGCGGTGCCACGACGAGGGTGGGACCGCGCACCCCACGGGAGTGTTCGCTCGCCGTGAGCGCCAGGACCTGCATGGTCTTGCCCAGCCCCATGTCGTCGGCCAGCACCGCGCCGACGTCCGCCCGGGCCAGCGCCGTCAACCACCGCACGCCCTCGAGCTGATAGGGCCGCAGGGTGGCGCGGAACCACGGCGGGAGGTCGACGGGGATCGACGACGACGAGGGGATCCAGTCGAGGGTCGTGGGCGCCTCGATCTCGACGCCCTCGCCCTCCTCGGACATCATCGCGGCGGCCAGTGCCGGTGCGGTGACCCGACCACCCCGCCGCGCCGCGAGGAAGCGGGCCGCCCGCCGGAGTGCGCCGGGATCCGCCCGGACCCACTGACCGCGGAGACGGACCAGGTCGGACGCCGCGTCGAGGAGCATCCGCACCTCGGTCGCGTCGAGCGGCACGTCGTCGACGACCATCTCCCAGTTCACGTCCGCCAACTGGTCCAGACCGAGACGTCGACCGGAGTCCACGTTCTCCGTTCCGGGCGGGGTGACGGTGACCCGCACGGCCGTGCGCACCCTGGTCCACGCCCGGGGCAGGAGGACCTCGACGCCCCGGCCGCGCAGCGCCTCCACCCCCTCGTCGACGAGCTGCACCACGAGGTCGGTGGGCAGGAGCAGGTCCGGGCTTCCCGCCGCGGGGGCGGCGCGACCCAGCGGCGGCCACGACCGGACGGCCCTGTCCACGACGTCGCGCACGGCGTCGCCGACGGCGGTCGTGTCCGGGAGCTCGGAATACGGGCGCAGGGAGTCCGTCCCGGTGCGGACCAGGACCTCCAGCCGCCACGAGATCTCCGGATCAGCGGGCGTGCCCGGGGGCGGGTGACCGGTTCCTACGCCGCCGCCGTCACCGCCCCCGCTCCCCCCGGCCTCCGCCGCGGCGGACGGCTCCACGACGCGGAACACCACCTCGACGTCGCGCGCCGCCGCGGCCCGGCCGAACTCGGCGACCGCCTCCGCCAACGCGTGACCTCCCGAGGTCACCTCACCACCGGTGATCAGGGCGGTCCCCAGCGCGCTGCGGCGGCCGGCGGCCAGCGGTGCCAGCGCCATCCGGGCGTGTTGATCCGCCAACGCCGCCAGCAGCCTGTCCAGGTCCTCCCGACCCGCCACGAGACCGTGGCATCGGCCCAGGCTCTCGGCGGTCCACGCCGACACGACGGGCGAGGCGACCAGAGCCCACGACGTGACCCACGTACCGTCCGCGCGGGTCATCCTGGGCACGACGTGCCCGGCGCGGACGAGGGCCGCCACCCCGGCGGAGAGCCTGCCGAGCGCCCGCAGACCCGGACCGACCCAGTGTTCGGTATGGTCCGCCATCGCGCACAGGTCCACCGCCGAGGCCACCGAGACGCGTATCCCCGGGACCGTGGCGGGGCGGACACGCCCGTCCAGGGGGACCCGTACCGGGATCTTGTGGGTGAGCGAGTACCCGTCCAGCAGTTCCACGACCTCGGGCGGGGCCCCGGCCCGACCCACCGCGGTCACCGAGGCCGCCGGGGCGATGGACTCGGGCCTGCGCAGGCCCGTCTCGCACCACAGCCCGATGACACCCGCCTGCCAGACGGCGTGAAGGCGGGGGGCCGGAGCAGGGGTCACGCCCACATGTAAGCACGCCGGTCCGACAGGGCCGTCGCGCACGCCCCCGCCGCGGCCCGCGGGTCCTCCACAGGTACCGTCCGTCTCCACAGGCCGCCCGCCCGGGAACCCCCGGCGGCAGGCTGCGCCCGATCCCCGATGCCAGGATCGGGCCGTGATCGGGAGGCGACGACCGCGGCCGGCGGGACGACAGACGGCGGGGCACGGTCCCGGGGGACGTGAACGTGCACCGTCCCCGTGCCGCGCCGTGCCGCCGCTCGCACCGCGGGCCCTGGCGCTCGCCCTGACCGTCCTGCTGACCGCGGCCCTGGTCTCCCACCTCGCCGAGCCGCCCGGGTCGGCGCCCGGCAGTCCTCCGAGGGAGACGGTGCTCGCCCTCCTCGACACCGTGCGGGTCGTGCCGGAGCGCACGCCCGCCCCCGGCTACGACCGGGACTGCTCCGGGGCGTCGGCCTGCGTCTTCGGGCCCGCCTGGAGCGACGTCTCGGACGCCCCCGGATCCGGTAACGGGTGCTCGACCCGCCACGACGTCCTGGCCCGCGATCTCGTCGGGGCCGTCCCCGTCCCCGGGTCGCCGTGTGAACGCTCCGGCGGAGTGCTGGTCGACCCGTACACGGGACGTAGAGTCGACGTGGGGGTCACGGGCTCACGCGGTGTCCACGTCGACCACGTCTACCCGTTGTCCGCCGCGTGGGACCTCGGCGCCTGGGCCTGGCCCCCGGGGCGACGCGCCGCCTTCGCCAACGACGTCGACGCCAACCTGCTGGCCGTCTCCGCGGCGGTCAACACGGGCAAGAGCGACTCGACCCCCGCCGACTGGCTACCACCGGACGAGACCCGGCACTGCTTCTACGCGGCCCGCTACCTCACCGCGGCGACGGCCTACGGACTCCCGGTGACGAGAGCGGACCACGAGGCCCTCGGCGATGCGGCCCGCCGATGTCCGGCCGCGCGTCGGGCCCGGGCCCGGCATCGGCGCCGGGCCCGGCGCCCTCGCGTCAGTAGCGGTCCTGGCCGCCCGACGACCGGCCCCGGAAGCCGCCACCGCGGCGGTCGTCGTCACCGCGGCGGAAAGATCCACGGTCGTCGCGCCGGTTGTCCCGGCGATCGCCCTGCCGGTCGCCGCGCCGATCCGAGTAGCGGTCGCCGCGGTCGCCGCGGTCGTCTCGCCGGTGCCCGCCGCCGCGCGGCTTGCCGCCCCGGTCGTCGCGGAACGAGGAGGGTCGGCCCGCCGGCGCGCCGCTGTCCGGACGGATGTCGATCTCGGCACCGCCGACGCGGATGCCCTTCATCGACTCGAGCTGATCCGACGGCAGGCCGGCGGGCAGCTCGACGATCGAGTGATCGAACCGGATCGAGATCCGCCCGATGTCCCCACCGCTGAGGCCGGCCTCGTTGGCCAGCGCGCCCATGATGGAGCCGGGCTTGACGTTGTTCCGCTTGCCCACGGCGATCCGGTACTGGGCCATGTCCTTACCCGTGCGCGACGGCCGCGGCCCGTCGGAGAAACTCCGCGCCGGCCGGTCGCGACGGTCCTGGCCGCGATCGTCCTGCCGATCGCGTCGCTGGGGACGCTCGGGCTCGCGCATGAGGAACTCGTCCGAGTTCCGGGACTGGGTGGCCAGCGCGGCGGCGATATCGGCCATCGAGACCGAGTGCTCGGAGGCGTACTCCTCCACCAGGCGCCGGAAAAGGGCGATGTTCGGATCGTCGAGACTCTCGGTGATCGACTGCGCGAACTTGGCCATCCGCATCTCGTTGACGTCGTCCACGCTGGGCAGCTGGATCTCGGTCAGGGGCTGCCGGGTGGCGCGCTCGATCTGGCTGAGCAGGCGCCGCTCGCGAGGGGTGACGAACAGCAGGGCGTGTCCGCTCCTGCCCGCGCGGCCGGTGCGGCCGATGCGGTGGATATACGACTCCGTGTCGTGCGGGATGTCGTAGTTGACCACGTGGCTGATCCGCGGCACGTCGAGGCCCCGGGCGGCGACGTCGGTGGCGACGAGGATGTCGGTCCGCCCGTCCTTGAGCGCCTCGATGGTGCGCTCGCGCAGGTTCTGCGGGATGTCACCGTTGATCGGGGCGGCCGAGAACCCGCGCGCCCGCAGCCGCTCGGCCAGCTCCTCGGTCGCCGACTTGGTGCGGACGAACATGATCATCGCGTCGAAGTCCTCGACCTCGAGGATCCGGGTCAGCGCGTCGAGCTTGTCCCGGTGGTTCACCAGGACGTAGCGCTGCTGGATGGTCGGTGCGGTCGACGTCTTGGACGCCACCTTCACCTCGGTCGGGTTGGTGAGGTACTTCTGCGAGATCCGCCGGATCGCGGCCGGCATGGTGGCCGAGAACAAGGCGACCTGGGTGCTCTCCGGCGTGTCCGAGAGGATGCGCTCGACGTCCTCCTGGAAGCCCATCGCCAGCATCTCGTCGGCCTCGTCCAGCACGAGGTGCCGCAGACCGGAGAGATCGAGCGTCCCCTTCTTGAGGTGATCGATCACACGCCCGGGGGTGCCGACGATGATCTGCGCGCCGCGCCGTAGGCCGGACAGCTGGATGCCGTAGGCCTGGCCGCCGTAGATCGGCAGGACGTTCACCTGCGGCATGTCGGCGGAGTAGGTCACGCACGCCTCGGCGACCTGGAGCGCGAGCTCGCGGGTCGGCGCCAGGACGAGCGCCTGCGGGGCCTTCACCGCCGGGTCGATGAGGGACAGGATGGGCAGCGCGAACGCCGCCGTCTTACCGGTACCGGTCTGCGCGAGGCCGACCACGTCGCGCCCCTCGAGGACCAGCGGGATGGTGGCCGCCTGGATGGCGGACGGCACCTCGTAGCCCACGTCGCGGACCGCCTTCATCACGGCGGGGGCGAGGCCCATGTCCGCGAAGGTGACGGCGGGGGCGTCGTCGCCCTCACGGGTGGGGGCGGCTGCAGGTGATTCGGGAGTGCTGGCGTCGGTGTCGACCTCGTCGCCGGCGGTGGCGGTACGGTCCTCGTCGTTGTTGTCCATGAGGTCTCACATGCTACGGCGTCCCGGCCTCTATGAGCGATACGGCTTGCGCAGGTCACTCCCCCGCGTGGACCTCGTCGGCCGGTTGGCGGGTCTCCCTGGCGACCACCCAGGGCACCACCGCGAGGAGCAGGAGCGCTCCGGAGACGGCGAAGCCGGTCGTGTAGCCGAGCCGGTCGACGATGAGCCCCACGACCACCGGGCCGAGAATCGCCCCGGAGTCACTGGCCATCTGGAACGTGGCGAGCACCTTGCCACCGGCGCGGTCCGCTCCGATCACGTCGGCGACCGCCGCCTGTTGGGCGGGGTTGAGGATGCCCGCCCCCATGCCCGCCACGACCGACGCGGCCACGAGCAGAGGGACGGTGTCGCACCAGCCCAGGACGATGGTGGTGACACCCGAGACGATGAGCCCGATGATGACCATCGGGCGGCGGCCGAATCGGTCGGACAGTCTGCCCGCCACGGACACCACCGATGCCGTCCCCACCGCGAACGAGGCCAGGGCGGTGCCCGCCACGCCCGCTCCGGCGTCGAAGTTCGCCGCGGCGAACAGCGGGATGATCGCGACGCGGACGCCGAACGAGGTCCACCCGTTGACGAAGCTGGAGATCAGGGCCGCGCGGTAGCCGGTGTGCCGGAGCGCCTCGCCGACGAGCAGCGGTTCCTGTTCCGGGGTCTCGTCGTCCGGGGAGCGCCGTCGGCCGCCCCGGAGGAATACCGCGACCACGGCGGTCGCCACGAGGAGGGTCCCCGCGTAGACGAAGAACGGCACACGCATCCCGAACTCCGCGAGCACCCCGCCCAGCACCGGGCCGCCGATGTTGCCGATGAGGAACGCCGTGGCGTAGAGCCCGGCGATCCGGCCCCGCTGCCCGGGCGGCGACAACCGCGTCAGCAGGGCCATCGCGGAGATCGTGAACATCGTGGACCCGAGGCCGCCGAGTCCCCGGAAGATCAGGAGCTGCCAGTAGCTCTGTGCCAGGCCGGTCGCCAGGGTCGAGGCCACGACGATGAGCAGGCCGGTCATGTAGACCCACCGCTCCCCCATCCTGTCGACGAGGAAGCCGCCGGCGGGGGCGAACACGAGCCGGAAGAAGGCGAAGGCGCTCACCACGACCGAGGCCGCGGTGACGGACACGTCGAAGGTGCGCGCGAACTGTGGCAGCACCGGCGCCACGAGCCCGTACCCGATCGCGACCGCGAAGGCGGCCACGACCAGAACCCAGATGTCCGCGGGCAACCTCGTCCGCGGAGCGGCGTCCCTCGCCTGCGCGGCGCCCCTCACGCCGACCGGAGGACGCGCTCGAGCACGTCGGCACCGAAGTGCAGCGCGTCGACGGGTACCCGCTCGTCGACGGCGTGGAAGTGGCCGAAGACGTCGAAGTCGTCCGGTACCCGCAGGGGGACGAAGCCGTAGCCGTGGATCCCCAGCTCGGCGAGATGCTTGTTGTCGGTGCTGGCCGGAAGGAGGTACGGGACCACCAGCGCGTCCGGATCGGATCCGCGGACGGCGTCGCCGATCACGTCGACCAGCGGGGCGTCCGCCGGGGCCGCGATGGGCGGCTGCCAGATCCACTCGACCGACACGTCCGGCCCGAGTTCCCGCTCGACCTCCGCTCGGAACGTCTCCTCTCCCCCGGGGAGGACACGGCAGTCGATCTCGGCGCGGGCCTCGGTCGGGATGACGTTGGTCTTGTACCCGGCGGACAGGACGGTCGGCGACGCGGTGTGGGAGAGCGAGGCGGCCACGAGCGGCCCGAAGTGGCCGAGCACTTCGAGTCGTTCCGGCAGCTCGGCCACATCGCCGCCGCCTCCGGCGATCCGGCCGACCGTCGCGGCGAGCGCGGTGTTGGCCTCGGTGGGTTCGATCGGGAACTCGATCCCCGCGACGCGGTGGACCGCCCCCGCGACGGCGGCGACGGCGTTGTCGGACGTGGGACGGGAGGCGTGCGCGGCGGTGCCGTGGGCGGTGACCTTCGCCCAGGCCACCCCCTTCTCCGCGACCGCGATCGGGTACAGGCGACGCCCGGCCACGGGCACCGACCATCCGCCGACCTCGCTGAGCGCCTGGGTCATGCCGTCGAAGATCTCGGGGCGTTCGCGCACGATCCATTTGGCGCCCATGATCCCGGCGGCCTCCTCGTCCGCGAAGAAGGCCAACAGCAGCGGCCGTCGGGGGACGATCCCCTCCCGGCGGTAGTGGCGCACGACGGCGAGCATCATGCCGATCATGTTCTTCATGTCGACGGTGCCGCGTCCGTAGAGCCACCCGTCGCGGATCTCACCCGCGAAGGGCGGGACCGTCCAGTCCTCGGCGACCGCGGGCACCACGTCGACGTGCCCGTGCACGACGAGACCTCCGGCCCCGGGGTCGGCGCCCTCGACGCGGGCGAACAGACTGCCCCGGCCCGGCACGGACTCCACGAGTTCACTGTCGATGCCGACCTCGGCGAGGTACTCGGCGATCCGCCGGCACACCCGGGTCTCCCCGTCGCCGATGGTCGCCGCGTCGCCGGTGTTGGTCGAGTCGATGGACACGAGATCGGCCGTGATCGAGACGGCCTCGGCGTGCATCCGCGCCCGGGCCTCGTCGGTCATCTGGTGGGCGTCGCTCATCCGAAACACTTCCCTTCCCCGCGGTAGGTGGGCCAGCGGTCCACGAGGGCGGGCCCGTCTGCAGTCTCGTCCACCACGTGGAGTGTGTCGAACCGCTCGCACACCTCGCCGGCTTTGGCGTGGCGCCACCAGCCGCGTCCGCCGATCGTCACGTCACCCCGGACGGGCGTCTGGACCTCGCCGGCGCCCTCCCGACCGAGGTAGCGCATCCCCGCGGGGGCGACCGGAACGGGCAGTCGGTCCCCGCCCGGGGGCCCGGACGCGACGTACCCGCCGTAGAGGAAGGTGGTCAGCCCGGGCGCGGGTCGGCGTACGGCGGGCAGCGCGAACATGAGGGCCGGCCGGGGGGTGAAGGAGCGGTACGCGTCGAACAGTCCCGGGGCGTACAGGCCGGACCCGGCGGTGACCTCCGTGACGGCCGGCGCCGCGGCGCTCTCCGCGACCGATCCCGTGCCGCCGGAGTTGATGATCTCGGGCGGCTCGCCGGTGATGTCCGCGATCACCGCGGCGACCGCCTCGCGCACCCCGCGCAGGCGGCGCATCGACACGCGCTTGACCAACCCGATCCCGGGTACGTCGTCCGGGACCCCGGCGACCTGGGCCTCGTAGAACATCGCGCCGACCACGCGGAAGCCCTGGTCGCTCGCGTGGCGCACCAGCGGTTCCACATCGGCGGGGCCGCGGAGGGGGGATCGCCGGACGCCGAGGTGGACCGGACCGACCCGAAGCGAGGCGTCGACGTCGATGCACACCCGGGCCCCGCGCGCGCCGGCCTCGCGGGCGATCGCCAGCTGGCGCGGGTCGTCGACCATCAGGGTCACGGCGTCGAGCGCGTCCGGGTCCGCACCGAGCCGCCCCAGCGCCGACCGGTCGACCGTCGGGTACCCCACCAGGACGTCGTCGCACCCGGAGTCGACGAGCCACAGCGCCTCGGCGAGGGAGTACGCCATGACGCCGCGGACCGCCGCGTCGCCGCGCAGGTCCGCGCCGAGGGCCTCCTCGAGCACCCGTCGGCACCGCACCGACTTGCTCGCGATCCGGATGCGCGTGCCGCCCGCCCGTCGGCGCAGGTCCTCCAGGTTGGCGCGCAGGCTCGGCAGGTGCAGCGCGGCGAGGGGCGCCTCGAGTCGGGCCGTCGCGGTGTCCAGGGCCCCGGCGACCGCCCGGTGGTGAGCCGGGTCGGCCTCAGGCACCGTCGACCGGCCGCGCATCCCGCACGATGAGGTCGACCGCGCGGTGCAACAGATCGTTGGCCTCGTCGTCGTCCCTGTAGATCTGCCAGCGCAGGCTGACGCCGGTGATGATCGAGAGCACCACCCGCACCATGTCGTCGAGACCCATGCCCCACCGGACGCCGGCGGAGTCGGCGGTGCGTTCGAGCACCGACCGCACGATCGCCTCGTTGGACTCCTGCTGGTTCCGGGCCAGTCCGACCTCGGGTAGCCCGTGGGTCCGGAGTGAGTACGAGACGATCTCGTAGGTGAGCAGTTGTCGATCGGGCGAGGCGGAGATCACGGCCCAGACGAGATCGATCGCCTCGTACAGCCGGCGGCGCAGACCCTCGGTTCCGCGGGCCCCCGAATCGAAGTCCACGCTCACGAACGCGCGCGCGGCCTGGTGGACCTCGGAGTTCACCGCGCCGATCACCTCGCGGATGAGCTCTTCCTTGTCCGTGTAGCAGTAGTGGACGACACCCAGGGACACGCCCGCACGCTCGGCCACCCCGCGCACGGTCACCGCCCCCAGACCGTCGTGCTCGGCGATCTCCAGCGCGGCTTGGAGGAGTTGCGCCCGGCGCTGATCTGCAGGTAGTCGTCTGGTCACCCGTCCATGGTACGACGACGACGAGGACGTGGACACCGTTAACCGCGCACCGACCCCCTGACGCGAACGCCTGCACGGACAGGGGTCAGGTCGAATGTCCAGGTCTGCCTCCGGGACCGCGACCCGGCGGTAGTCTCTGCAGCCATGACGACCTCCGTGGCCACCTGGCAGAACTGGGCCGGCAACGTGCTGGCGACCCCGTCGGAGCGGCGCGGGCCCACGACCGTCGCCGAGGTGGCCGAGATCGTGGCGGGGGCCGCGGAGCGCGGGGACCGCGTCAAATGCGTCGGTGCGGGCCATTCCTTCACCCCGGCCGCGGCGACGGACGGGGTCCTGGTCTCGTTGGACGATCTCACCGGGATCGAGGCGATAGTCCCGACCCTCGGCGCGGACGGCCGTGCCGACGGCGCGGAGGTGACCGTCTGGGCCGGCACGCGCCTGCACCGCCTCGGCCCGCTCCTGTGGGATCTGGGGCTCGCGCAGCAGAACCTCGGTGACTTCGCGGAGCAGTCGCTGGCCGGGGCGGTCTCCACCGGCACCCATGGCACGGGACTCACCGCGCCCGGGATCCCCGCCACCGTGGTGGGGCTCCAGCTGGTCACCGCGGACGGATCCGTCGTGTCGTGTTCCCGCACCTCGCATCCGGAGGTGTTCGAGGCCGCGCGGCTCGGGATCGGCGCCCTGGGGATCATCACCAAGATGACGATCCGGTGCGTCCCGGCGTTCGCCCTCCGGGCCGAGGAGCGGCCGTGGACCCTCTCGGCGGCGTTGGCTGATCTGGAGGGGTTCGCCCGGTCCGCCGACCACGCCGAGTTCTTCTGGTTCCCCCACACGGACGCGATCAGCGTCAAGCGCAACACCCGCCTGGCCGGGGACACCGACCTCCGTCCCGTGGGCCGCATCCGGGAGCTGGTGAGCGACGAGTTCCTGTCCAACGAGGCGTTCGACGCGGTGTGCCGCGCGGCGACCCGGCGACCGGCGCTCACGCCTCGTCTCAACCGCCTGTCCTCGCGCGCGTTGTCCGCCCGCGAGTTCACCGACCGCAGCTACCGGGTGTTCGCCTCCCCGCGGCGCGTGCGGTTCCGCGAGATGGAGTACGCGGTCCCCCTCGAGGCCGCGGCGGGCGTGCTGAGGGACCTGCGCGACACGATCGATCGCGCCGGCGTGGTCACCCCGTTCCCCGTCGAGGTGCGTTTCGCGGCCGCCGACGACGTCTGGCTGTCCACGGCATACGACCGCGACGTCTGCTACATAGCGGTGCACCAGTACCATCGGATGGACCACACTGAGTTGTTCCGGCTCGCCGAATCGATCTTCCTCGCGTCGGGCGGGAGACCGCACTGGGGGAAGATGCACACGCGGACCGCCGCGGACCTGTCGACGATGGTCGAGCACTTCGACGACTTCGTCGCGGTGCGCGACCGGCTCGACCCGGACCGGCTCTTCGGCAACGAGTACACCGAGCGCGTGTTGCCCTAGGGCGCGACACGTCCCGGGTTACGTACCGTGGTGGTACGAGTGCGGCCCCACCCGCCCGCCATGACCCCCAGGAGTGACCAGTGACCGAACGCGTCCCCGCCGAATCCGGCGTCTCCGGTCCCGCGGCGGGGGTGGTGACGGCCGCGCTGCGCCGCGCCATCCGCGGTCAGGCCGGCGCGGCCCGCGCCTACGTCCGCCATCTCCGCCGGGCCCACCCCGAGGAGAGCCCCGCCCGGATCCGCAGCCGACTCGACTCCCGGTTCCTCACGACCGTCACCGCCTCCGGCGCCGCAGTGGGGGCCACCGCCGCCGTGCCGGGCATCGGCACCATCGTCGCGTTCGGGGCGGTCGGTGCCGAATCCCTGGTGTTCCTCGAGGCCGCCGCCTTCTACACGCTGGCGGTCGCGGAGGTCCACGGCGTCGACGTCCGGGAGGGCGAGCACGAGGAACTGCTCGTCATGACGGTGATGTTGGGCGCGTCCGGGACCGCGCTCCTGGCCAACGCGGTCGGGTCCGCCGGCGGGTCGGGCGGTGCCTCGCTCGCGAGTGGATCGCTTCGGATCCCCGGCCTCAAGGAGGTCAACCGCCGCATGCTCCACCGGTTCGTCCGCAAGTTCGCCGTCAAACGGGCCGGTCTGGCGATGGGCAAACTCGCGCCGGCGGGCCTCGGCGCCGCGGTCGGCGGCTGGGGCAACCGCCGTCTCGGCCGGACCGTCGTGGACACCGCCGACGCGACGTTCGGCTCGCCCCCGACGACCTGGCCCGCCACGTGAACGCGCGGTGACGGGCGAGTGGCATCCCCCTGTCAGGTGAGATCGGAAAGCCCCGATCGGGCAGACGGTCTAGCCTGGATCCATTACGTGTGAAACCCACCACAGAACCAGAGAGGCACCACAAGATCGTGAGCAACAACGTCTCACAGTTCGGACAGAACCAGTGGCTCGTAGACGAGATGTATGACCGGTTCGCCAAGGACCCGTCCTCCGTGGACGAGTCGTGGCACGAGTTCTTCGAGGCCAACCCGGAGGCCGCCTCCTCCTCCGGGGGTGGCTCCTCCAACGGCACCGCCGCGCGCGGCGCCGGGGACCGGGCGCGTCAGGGCGGTGAGAACGAAGCGAAGTCGGCGGGTGCGAAGGCGGCGGGTGCGAAGTCGGCGGGGACCGGCAAGGCCGGGACGACGTCCCGTCCGGCGGACGAGAAGTCCACGAAGCCGTCGGAGTTGACCATCGACGACGTGACCCCGGAGGCGTCCGCCAAGGACGTCGCGGCCAAGCCCGCCGCGGACGCGAGCCCGGCGCGCAAGGCCCGTGGTGAGGGCGTGCCCGCGCCCGTGAACACCTCCGAGCGACGCCCCAAACCGGCCGCGCCCGCGGTGGGCAAGCCCTCCCGTCCGCAGTACACGCCTCCGTCCGAGCCGGAGACCAAGGCGCTGCGCGGGGCGGCCAACGCCATCGTCAAGAACATGAACGCGTCGCTCACGCTGCCCACCGCGACCTCTGTCCGCGCGGTGCCGGCCAAGCTCATGATCGACAACCGGATGGTCATCAACAACCATCTCCAGCGCACCCACGGCGGGAAGATCTCGTTCACGCACCTCATCGGGTACGCGATGGTGCAGGCCATCAAGGTCTACCCCAACATGAACAACCACTACGAGGAGATCGACGGTAAGCCGCACACCGTCACCCCGGCGGGGATCAACCTCGGACTGGCCATCGACATGAAGACCAAGGCCGGTCGCTCGCTCGTTGTCGCGGCGATCCGCAACTGCGAGGAGCTCGATTTCCGGGGCTTCCTCGACGCCTACGAGGACATCGTCGCCCGCGCCCGCGAGGGCAAGCTGACGATGGACGACTTCTCCGGCGTGACGGTCTCGCTGACCAACCCGGGCGGCATCGGCACCGTCCACTCGGTTCCCCGCCTCACGGTGGGCCAGGGCGCGATCCTCGGTGTCGGGGCCATGGAGTACCCGGCCGAGTTCCAGGGCGCCAGCGAGGAGCTGCTGGCCAAGAACGCGGTCGGCAAGATCACCACGCTGACCTCGACCTACGACCACCGGATCATCCAGGGCGCCGAGTCCGGCGAGTTCCTGCGCGAGATCCACCGCCTGCTGCTCGCCGACGAGTTCTACGACGAGATCTTCGACGCCCTGGGCATCCCGTACGAGCCCGTCCGGTGGCGCCAGGACATCACCGACCCGCGGGTGGACAAGGACGCGCGCGTCCTCGAGCTCATCGCCGCGTACCGGGACCGCGGCCACCTCATGGCCGACATCGACCCGCTCGACGGCAAGTACGCGCGGCGGCGGCGCACGTTCCACCCGGACCTCGACGTCAACACGCACGAGCTCACGCTGTGGGACCTGGACCGCGAGTTCTCCGTCGGCGGTTTCGTCGGCAAGGACAAGCTGCGCCTGCGGGACGTGTTGTCGGCCCTGCGCGCCGCCTACTGCCGCAAGATCGGTATCGAGTACACCCACATCCTCGAGAACGAGCAGCGCCAGTGGATCCAGGACCGCATCGAGGGGGTCGACGACAAGCCGACCGTCGCGGAGCAGAAGTACATCCTGTCCAAGGTCAACGCCGCCGAGGCCTTCGAGACGTTCCTGCAGACCAAGTATGTCGGCCAGAAGCGGTTCTCGCTGGAGGGCGCCGAGTCCGTCATCCCCATGATGGACGCGGTCATCGACGAGGCCGCCGAGTTCGGCCTGGACGAGGTCGTCATCGGCATGCCGCACCGCGGCCGGCTCAACGTGCTCGCGAACATCGTGGGCAAGCCGTACCGCCAGATCTTCACCGAATTCGAGGGCAACATGGACCCCTCGGCCGCGCACGGCTCGGGCGACGTGAAGTACCACCTCGGCGCCGAGGGCATCCAATACCAGATGTTCGGCGAGAACGAGATCAAGGTCTCGCTCACCGCCAACCCCTCGCACCTCGAGGCGGTCGACCCGGTCCTCGAGGGGATCGTCCGCGCCAAGCAGGACCTCATCGAGGACCCGGAGTGGCGCGCCGAGTACCCGGTCGTGCCGCTGATGCTGCACGGTGACGCCGCGTTCGCCGGCCAGGGCGTGGTCGCCGAGACCCTCAACCTGTCGCTCATCGACGGGTACCGGACCGGCGGCACCATCCACATCGTGGTCAACAACCAGATCGGGTTCACCACGGCCCCCGAGGCGGGCCGGTCGAGCCAGTACTGCACGGACGTCGCGAAGATGGTCGGTGCTCCGATCTTCCACGTGAACGGTGACGATCCGGAGGCCTGCGTCCGCGTGGCCCGTCTGGCCATGGACTTCCGTCAGAAGTTCAAGAAGGACGTCGTGATCGACCTCGTCTGCTACCGCCGCCGGGGCCACAACGAGGCCGACGACCCCTCGATGACCCAGCCGCGCATGTACGAGGTGATCGACGGCAAGAAGAGCGTCCGCCAGTCCTACACCGAGGATCTCGTCGGTCGTGGTGACATCACCCAGAAGGAGGCGGAGAACGCGCTCCGCGACTTCCAGGGGCAGCTCGAGCGCGTCTTCAACGAGGTCCGCGAGCTCGAGAAGCACCCGGTCTCGCCCTCCCAGTCGATCGAGCCGGATCAGCCGCTGCCCAAGATCGTCACGGCGGTCGACGAGTCCGTCATCCACGCGATCGGTGACGCCTTCGGCAACCTGCCCGAGGGGTTCCACATCCACCCCCGGGTCAAGCCGGTCTACGAGGCCCGCCAGAAGATGGCCTACAACGGCAACATCGACTGGGCGTTCGCCGAGCTTCTGGCCATCGGCTCCCTGGCGATGGAGGGGCGTACCGTCCGCCTCGCGGGCCAGGACTCCCAGCGCGGCACCTTCACCCAGCGTCACGTGGTGATCGTGGACAAGACCACGGCCGAGACCTACTCCCCCCTCCAGCACCTCGACGGGGCCGAGGGTCGGTTCGAGGTCTACAACTCGGCACTGACCGAGTACGCGGGGCTCGGCTTCGAGTACGGCTACTCGGTGGGCGACCCCGAGGCGCTCGTCATGTGGGAGGCCCAGTTCGGTGACTTCGTGAACGGCGCCCAGACCATCATCGACGAGTACATCTCGTCCGGTGAGGCCAAGTGGGGCCAGAAGTCGTCCGTGACCCTCCTGCTGCCCCACGGGCACGAGGGCATGGGCCCGGACCACACGTCCGGCCGCATCGAGCGTTTCCTCCAGCTCTGCGCTGAGGGCTCGATGACCGTCGCGCAGCCGTCGACGCCGGCGAACTACTTCCACCTCATGCGTCGTCACGCCAACGGCATCAAGCGGCCCCAGGTAGTGTTCACCCCCAAGTCGATGCTGCGCAACAAGAAGGCCGTGAGCGCGGTCGAGGACTTCACCTCGGGCAAGTTCCGGTCCGTGCTCGACGATCCGACGTTCGCCGACGGGTCGAAGGACGCCGGCAAGGTCAAGACCATGCTGCTGGTCTCCGGGAAGCTGTACTACGAGCTGGCCGCCCGTCAGGAGAAGGACGGCCGTGACGACATCGCGATCGTCCGCCTCGAGCAGCTCCACCCGATCCCGCACCGTCGTCTCCGTGAGGCACTCGACCACTACCCGAACGTCAGCGAGGTCCGGTGGGTTCAGGAGGAGCCGGCCAACCAGGGTGCGTGGAGCTTCCTCGCGCTCGAGCTGCCGGAGCGGATCGACAACCTCCCGCCGCTCAAGCGGGTGTCGCGTCGCCCGATGGCCGCCACCTCGACCGGCCTGAGCAAGGTCCACGCGGTCGAGCAGAAGGCCTTGGTGGACGAGGCCTTCGCCTGATCCGCCGCTAGACGAGGGGGCCCGACCGCGATTCGCGGTCGGGCCCCGTTCTCGCTCCCACCCGGGGAACGCGCCGATCAGTAGCCGGTCAGTAGCCGGTCAGTGGCCGGTCAGTAGCCGTGCGAGTCCAGCCAGTAGTTCGCGAGCGCCACCGGGGTGGCGGTCCCGAACTCCACCCCCAGCAGGAGCTCACGGATGTCGTCGGTGGTCAGCTCACCACTGATGCGGTTGACCAGACCCAACTGGTCCTCCGACAGGGAGCCCTTGCGGAAGACCGGCACCAGATTCTGCGCCAGGATCGCGTCCTCGTCGTCGTCCAACGTCACGATGTCCTCGGGGAGCCCCACCGGGTCGGCCGACTGCACCAACCCCACGCCGATCTCCCCCGCCCGCAGGGCGTCGAACACCGCGCGCGGATTCGGCCCCAACGGGATACGCCGTCCGAACCCACACT
Organism: Dietzia sp. CH92; assembly: GCF_032248695.1. Taxonomy (NCBI): domain Bacteria; kingdom Bacillati; phylum Actinomycetota; class Actinomycetes; order Mycobacteriales; family Dietziaceae; genus Dietzia; species Dietzia sp. CH92. Next base: position 515,362 of record NZ_JAVHXC010000001.1, read on the forward strand.
CGTACGTCGTCCCCACCGCGGTGGCCAGCTCGGAGTCGGCGAGGGCCTCCTGCCGCGCACCGAGGGTGAGCTCACCGCACCGCCCGGCCAGATCCGACATCGCGCGCAGGCCCCGGGTCTCCGACGTGTTGCGTGTGACCACATACACGGGCGCGTCCTCGGCGGGTGCAGGGTCCGCGGCGGTGACCCCCTCCGGCAGCGCGGCCATCATCGCGGCGTACACCTCGTCCGCGGCGACGTCCGTGGAGTCGGGGTCGAACGTGCGCAGGAGCTCGCCGGTGAAGCCGACGGTGAAGGTCGCCCCGCCCTCGACGACGGACCGCACGACCTCCGACTGCGTCCCGGACTGTGGTCGCGCGGTCACCCGGGAGCCCGCCCGTACCAGGGCGTTGCCGTAGATGTGTCCCACGATCTCGGCCTCGCCGAACGAGGCGGTCTCGATCACCACCACGGGATCGTCGGTGTGCGCCGGCACGATCGACGACTGCGCCTGACACCCCGACAGCACGACGACACCCGCACCCGCGAGCGCCGCCAGGGCTCTACCGGACCGTCCCACCGTCCACCGCACCCGATCACGTCCTTCCTTCGCACCGACCGCGCCCGTCGGCGCCGTGGATCCCGACCGACAGTGTCCCAGTCGCGCCCGGGCGGCGTCACTCCGAGTCCCGATCCGCTGGCGCGACGATGCCGCGCCCCCGCGCAGCCCGTGGGGCCGGGGCCGGCGGGCGGGGTCGGGGGTCAGCGCGTGAGGCCCGGATTCACCGCCGACCGCGCGGGATCGGTGACGTCGATCCCGGCCTCGGCCCACGCGTCCTCCAGCTCCGCCGCGCCCTTCATCCGCACCCACGCCGCCTCCGTGTGCGTCACCGGGACCGCCCGGAAGATCCTGACGGGCGCGGACTCACCCGGCAGGTCCACGTCCGGGATCTCGGGGGCGCGGAGCACGACCGCGGTGAACGCCGCACCCGGCCACAGCGGCTCCCCCAGATCGACCAGCGCCCCCTCCGACAGGACCAGTCCCTCGACCGCGGGCGCGGCGGCCAGGACCGCGAGGGCGCGGACCACGCCGTCCACCCCGCCCCGCAGGACCAGGCTCAGCTCCGCCCGGGGCGCCGCCGGGTCCGGCACGAGCGCCGAGGGGTCCCCCATCGGATCCGCCGAACACCCCAGGGACACGTAGCGGACCACCCCCGACTCCATGTCCACGAACCGCAGGATCTTGATGGGCGCCGCTCCCAGGAACGTCACGGACGCCTCCTGGGGGTCCGGGCCGTACCGCGCCTCCAGATGCATGCGCACCGCGGCCAGGACCGCCGCGGGGTCCACGGGGCCGTGGGGCCGCACTACTTCAGCCCGAGCCGGGCGAGCTCGTCCCGGACCCGCTCCGCGTTACCGGGCTCGCACAGGACGTCGTACCGGCCGGCGACCAGCTGGGACGTGGACGCGAAGTCCCGCTTGCCGCGGGTGGCGGCGTAGGACAGCGACGCCGACAGGACACCGAACACCGACCCGCCGATCAGGCCGGTCAGGACCACGCCCCACATCGGCTGCGTGAAGATCCCCAGGAGCAGGCCGACGAACAGGCCCAGCCACGCGCCGGTCGCCAGACCGCCCAGCAGGACCTTGGGCCAGGTCAGACGCCCGGTGACCCGCTCGACCTGCATGAGATCGACCCCGACGATCGTGACCTCGTGAACGGGGAAGTCCTCATCGGCCAGGTGATCGACCGCAGCCTGGGCCTGCGCATACGTGGGGTACGAGCCGACCACCCAGCCCGTGGGCGGGGTCGGCAGACCGGGCGTCTGCACGCCCCGACCGCGCGCGCCCCGCGGGTTCACCGGAGAGGTCATGGGGTCCGTCCTTCCGCGTCCGAGTCCTGCGACCGCGCCCGGTCCGTCACGGTCATCCCGGCCGCGCGGCCCCGTGCGGAGACGACCAGCGCCATCTTACGGCTGGCCTCGTCCAGCATCTCGTCCCCGAACATCACCGCACCGCGGGCGCCACCCTCCACCGACGTCGACCGGGCGTAGGCCTCGAGGATGGCCTCGGCCTTGTCGAACTCGTCCTGACGCGGGCTGAACACCTCGTTGCCCGCATCGACCTGGGCGGGATGCAGCACCCACTTGCCGTCGAAGCCGAGCGCCGCGGTCCGTGCCGCCGCGCGACGGAACCCCTCCTCGTCGCGCACCTTGAGGAACGGCCCGTCGATCGCCTGCAGTCCGTGTGCGCGGGCGGCGACGAGGATCGTCATGAACACGTGGTGGTAGGCGTCGCCCGGGGTGTAGCCGTCCGGTTGCTCGCCCACCGTCAGGGTGCGCATCCCGATCGAGGCCATGAAGTCCGCCGGGCCGAACACCAGGGTGAGCACGCGCGGGCTGGCCGTCGCGATCGCGTCGATGTTGGTCAGCCCCAGCGCGTCCTCGATCTGTGGCTCGATCCCGATGTGGCCGACCGGGAGTCCGGCGGCCTTCTCCACCTGGGTCAGCACGAGGTCCAACGCGGCGACCTCGGCCGCCGTCCGCGCCTTGGGCAGCAGCAGCGCGTCGACGTGGGCCCCCGCCCTGCCGACGACCTCCGTGACGTCACGGACGGTGTACTCGGTGTCCCAGGCGTTCACCCGCACCACGACGGTGGGCGCCGCGAACCCGCCCTGCCCCAGGGCGGTCACGACGTTCGCGCGGGCCTCGTCCTTGGCCGGACCGGCGACCGCGTCCTCGAGGTCCAGGAAGACCTCGTCCACCGGGAGCCCCCGGGCCTTGTCGATCATCTTCACGCTGCTGCCGGGCACGGCCAGCACGGTGCGCCTGGGCCGGGCGCGCAGCTCGGCTATCGCCGAGGCGGCGTCCTCCGACGGCGCGGTGGTCACGTGGGGGGCTGCGGTCATCGTGGGTGGCACTCCCTTACCTCCGATACGGCGGGCGGCCGCCAGCGGTCGGTGACTAGGTTGGTCTGCATGGCGAACCTCAACAAGGCCTTCGTCGCCAGGCTAGCCGGACTGCCGGTGATCGGCCCCGATGGGGACGACATCGGCCGCATCCGCGACGTCGTGGTGACGATGCGGTCCGGGCACAAACCCCCACGCGTCATCGGGCTGGTCGTCGAGCTGCCCACGCGCCGCCGGATCTTCGTGCCCATGCTCCGGGTCGCCTCCATCGACCCGCGGTCGGTGTCGCTGGTCTCGGGGACGATCAACCTGCACCGGTTCCAGTCCCGGCCCGGGGAGAACCTGGTGTTGGGAGCGCTGGTCGATTCGGTCATCGATGTCGACCACGACCAACCCGGCGCGGAACGCTCCGGCGGCGAGCGCACCGGCGCCCAGGGCCGTCCGACCCGGTACCAGGTGGTCGACGTGGAGATCGAACGCCAGCGTTCCCGGGACTGGCTCGTGTCGCGGCTCGCCGTCCGCGAACGCCGGGGCCGCAGCCCCCTCGGCCGGCGCGGGGCGGTCTCCATCCACCCGTGGAGCCGGATCAGAGGGCTCGACGTCGCGATCGGGACGCCGGAGCACGGCGCCGAGAGCCTGGTCGAGCAGTACGCGGACCTCCGTCCCGCCGACGTGGCCATCGCCCTGCGTGAACTGCCCGAGGCGCGACGCCTGGAGGTGGCGCGCACCCTCGACGACGAACGCCTGGCCGACATCCTGCAGGAACTCCCCCACGACGAGCAGACCGAGATCGTCAGCCGGCTCGAGTTGGAGCGGGCGGCGGACGTGCTCGAGGCGATGGACCCCGACGACGTGGCGGATCTGCTCGGCGAGCTTCCCGAGAAGGACGCCGAGTCGTATCTGGAGCGGATGAACCCCGAGGACTCGTCGAACGTCCGCCGCCTGTTGACGTTCGACTCGGACACCGCCGGCGGGCTGATGACGCCCGAGCCGATCATCCTCTCGCCGCAGACCACGGTCGCGGAGGCGCTGGCGCACTGTCGCAACCCGGACCTCAGCCCGGCGTTGGCCAGCCTCGTCTTTGTCGTCAGGCCGCCCACCGCCACCCCGACGGGCAAGTACCTCGGCTGCGTCCACATCCAGGCGCTCCTGCGGGAACTGCCCTCCGCGATGGTCGCCGAGACGGTCGACACGAGCCTGTCGGCGCTGCGCCCCACCGACTCGGTGGACGCGGTGACGCGCTTCTTCGCCACGTACAACCTGGTCTGCGGCCCGGTCGTCGACGACGAGGGTCACCTCCTCGGCGCGGTGGCGGTCGACGACCTGCTCGATCACCTGCTGCCCGAGGACTGGCGCGACATGGACCTGCACGACGACACGGAGGCCACGCGATGAGCGACTCCCCCGTGCGGTCCTCGCTCTCGACCCCGGTGACCTCGCGTCGGCCCAGGATCAGCTTCGACTCCGACGCGGTCGGCCGGTACAGCGAGGCCGTGGCCCGGTTCTTCGGCACCGGCATGTACCTGCTCATCCAGACGGTCGTCGTGATCGTGTGGATCGTCGTCAACGTCGCTGTCGTCGCCCTGCGGTTCGACCCGTATCCGTTCATCCTCCTCAACCTGGCGTTCTCGACCCAGGCCGCCTACGCCGCGCCCCTGATCCTGCTCGCGCAGAACAGGCAGGAGGACCGCGACAAGGCCTCGGTCCAGGAGGACCGCCTCCGGGCGACCCAGACCAAGGCGGACACGGAGTTCCTCGCCCGCGAACTCGCGTCCGTACGCCTGTCCGTCGGTGAGACCGTCACCCGCGACTACCTGCGTCGCGAGCTCGACGACCTGCGGGATTCCGTCGAGAGGATCGAGACGCTGCTGGCCGGGTTGGCCGACCCCGGTGGTAACGCCGAGGGCGGGGAAACAGATCCACAGAGCAGGGCCCGGGGGTAACCTCTGCCCAGACGAAGCGTCGCGGGGGCGGTGCACGACCGTGGCGCCGTCCGGTACGTCGTAGGGGGATGAACTTGCGCCGATTCGCGCACACTGCAGATCGTCGGGTGCTGACCAGCGCAGCCGTGACAGTCGGGGCCATCACGGTCCTCGCCGCCGTCGGGCTGACGGTGGACACGAGTCCCCCCGACGCCCCGGACATCACGCCGCTCGCCGAGTATTCTCCGCAGCCGCCGGCCCCGACCACCGTCGCGCCGCCGACCACCGATCCGACCCCGACCGAACCCGCGCCGGCCCCGGCCGAGGACCCCGGGTCGGCGCACATCGAGCCGGCGTCGATCCCGGACGGTCCGCTGGGGATCCCCGGCATCGCGCTCGACGCCTACCATCGCGCGACCGAGCGGCTCAACGCCGAGCGCCCCTCGTGCGAGATGGACTGGACCGTCCTCGCCGGCATCGGGCAGGTCGAGTCCAACCAGGGGCGCGGGCTCTTCGACGTCCACGGCAACACCATCGGCCGCATCCTCGGTCCCCGGCTCGACGGCTCCCTGCCGGGCACCGCGGTCATCACCGACACCGACGGTGGTCGCTTCGACGGTGACCGGGAGTTCGACCGCGCCGTCGGGCCCGTCCAGTTCATCCCGTCCACCTGGGCGAATCTGGGACGCGACGGTAACGGTGACGGCGTCGCGGACCCGAACAACATCTACGACGGCGCGCTGTCCGCCGCGACGCTCCTGTGCGGCCAGGGCGGGTCGATGGCCGACCCGGCGGCCCGCACCCGCGCGATCCTCGCCTACAACAACTCGCTGGCCTACGTCGCCAACGTCAACGCGTGGGCGCACGGCTACGCGGTCAACGCGTTCCCCCTGCCGTCGGACCTCCCGGAGATCCACCGTCCCGAGCCCGTCGTGGAACCCCCGCAGCCGCCCGAGCACTGCCCGGAGGGCTGGGAGGGCGAGCCCACCGCCGCACCGGAGCCCGCCGAGCCCGGCCAGCCCGAACCACCGGTGCCCGGCTGCACCAAGGTGACGCCGCCGCCGACCGAGCCGTCCCGGACCGAGGCGCCGTCCACCGCGCCCACGCCCACGGCGACCGAGTCGTCCCCGGCGCCCGGCCCGGCACCGGCACCCGCATTCCCGGGGCTGCCTGTCATCGAACTCCCCTGCATCCCTCCGTTCTGTGTCCCGCCGCCTCCCGCCTGAATCGTCACCGGGTGCCGTGACGCCTAGACTCGGGGCATCATGAGTGCACCCAGCGAAGAATCGATCCGCGCCGCACTGGCCAAGGTCGATGATCCGGAGATCCGCAAGCCGCTCACCGAGCTCGGCATGGTCAAGGGTGTCGAGGTGGACCCGGCGACCGGCCGCGTCGACGTCGGCATCTACCTGACCGTCGCCTCGTGCCCGATGCGGGACACCATCAGCGACCGCGTCCGTTCCGCGGTGTCCGACGTCCCGGGCGTCGGCGAGGTCGCGGTCGAGCTCGACGTGATGAGCGACGAGCAGCGCACCGAGCTGCGCCGGCATCTGCGCGGTGATGCCGCCGAGCCGGTCATCCCGTTCGCCCAGCCCGGGAACCTCACCCGTGTGTACGCGGTGGCCTCCGGCAAGGGCGGCGTGGGCAAGTCCACCGCCACGGTCAACCTGGCCACGGCGCTGGCCTCCCGCGGCCTGTCCGTGGGGGTGCTCGATGCCGACATCTACGGGCATTCGATCCCGCGGATGCTCGGGACCGACGCCCGGCCGACCCAGGTCGAGCAGATGATCCTGCCGCCGGTCGCGCACGACGTGAAGGTCATCTCGATCGCGCAGTTCACCAAGGGCAACACCCCGGTGGTGTGGCGGGGGCCGATGCTGCACCGGGCGCTGCAGCAGTTCCTCGCGGACGTGTACTGGGGCGACCTGGACGTGTTGCTGATGGACCTGCCCCCGGGCACCGGTGACGTGGCCATCTCGATCGCGCAGCTCATCCCGTCGGCGGAGATCCTCGTGGTCACCACCCCGCAGGCCGCCGCCGCGGAGGTCGCCGAGCGTGCGGGGTCCATCGCGCTGCAGACGCGTCAGCGGATCGCCGGCGTGATCGAGAACATGTCGTGGCTGGAACTGCCGGACGGCACCCGGATGGACGTCTTCGGCTCCGGCGGCGGCGCCGATGTGGCGGCGAACCTGTCCCGCTCGGTCGGAGCACCCGTCGCGCTGCTCGGGCAGGTGCCGCTGGAGCAGGCCGTGCGCGAGCACGGGGACGAGGGGACCCCGATCGTGCTGGCCGAGCCCGACTCCCCGTCGGGTCGTGCCTACCGCCAGATCGCGGATGGTCTCGCGGTGCGGCCGCGGGGACTGGCCGGGATGAATCTGGGTATCGACACCACGCGCCACCTCTGACGGTGCCGTCGCCCGCCGCCGGCCTCCCCGCGGCGGGCGGCGCCTCGCGCCTCAGGTGGCGTCGAGGTCCCAGGCCGGCCCGGTCGCCCGCGGTGCCTCGCCCACGGTGCCCGTGGCGGGACCGGCCGCGGGCGGGGTCGCGGACGGCGCCGTCGGGCGCCGGGGGTCGGTGGCGGCGGCCCCGGCACCGGCCGAGCCCGCCGCTCCAGCGTTGGCGGCCGCTCCACCGTTGACGGTAGTCCCACCGGTGGGGGCGGCCGCACTGAAGTCGCCGGTGAACAGCGAGTCGTCCCCGTCGAGAAGATGCTTGGTGACCATGGCCCGGGGGCTCATCCCGCGCAGGTCGTTGAGCTGCTTGAGCGGCTCGCGGAACTCCTCGAAGTCGGTCCCGTAGTCGTCTCTGAGCTGCTGTTGGGCGTTGCTCGCGAACTCCCGGACCTTGCGGATGGTGGAGGCCAGCCACCGGGCGGCCTCGGGTAGGCGCTCGGGTCCCAGGACGACCAGCGCGATCACCCCGAGGACCAGGAGCTCGGACCACCCCACGTTAGTGAACATCGCAGCCAGGATACGTCGTGACGCCCGCGGACGGGAGCGTGGCCCGCGCGGGTGACCCCCGGTTCAGCCGAGGGTGGGGCGGACCGTCAGTTCGACCCGCGACCCGCCCCGGATCACCTCGACCGGGACGTCGACGTCGGCGCCGGCCCGTCTCACGGCCACCACGAGTTCGTCGGAGGACCGGACCCGACGTTCGCCGACCCGGGTGACCACGTCGCCCTCGCGGAGCCCGCCGTCCTGTGCCGGCGATCCTTCGCGCACGTTGACGATCTCCGCCCCTTCGACCGCGCCGTTGTCGGCCTTGCGCGCGTTGACACCGATGGTGGCGTGCCGCACCGAGCCCTCGGTCATGAGCGAGGTGGCGATGTCGCGGACGTCGTTGACCGGGATCGCGAACCCGAGTCCGATGGACCCGCCTGACTGGGTGAAGATCGAGGTGTTGATGCCGATGACGGCGCCGGTGGCGTCGATGAGCGGGCCGCCGGAGTTACCGGGGTTGATGGCGGCGTCGGTCTGGATGGCGTCGATCACCACGTCTCCGTCCGACGTCGACTCCCCCAGGGCGATGGGACGGCGCGTCGCGGAGACGATGCCCTCGGTGACGGTCCGGGCCAGCCCGAGAGGGGACCCGATCGCGATCACCTGCTCCCCCACCTGGACGTCGTCGGAGTCACCGAGGGTGGCGACGGTGAGGTTCTGGACGTCCTCGACCTTGAGGACGGCCAGGTCGGTGGCGGGGTCGCGTCCCACCGTCTCGGCGGAGGCGCGGGAGCCGTCGGGGAAGATGACGTCGATGTCGGCGCGGTCCGCGGCTCCGTCCATGGTGACGACGTGGTTGTTGGTGACGATGTAACCCGCGGGGTCGATCACGATGCCGGAGCCCTCGCCGCGCGCGGACGGGGTGGAGACCTGGATGTTGACGACGGCGGGCTGGACGCGCCGCGCGACCTCGCCGACGGGGTTGCCGGGTCGCAGCGCGTTGTCCGGCGCGTCGGCGATGCGGACGGTCGAGGTGGTGAGGACGCGGGCGGAATCGGCGACGAGGGCGCCGACGGCACCGCCGACGAGGGCGACGACGGCGACGGCCGCGGTCGCCCCGGCCAGGGCGCGCCTGCTCAGCCGGCGCTCGAACAGGACCTCGGCGAGCGAGAGCCGGGGCGGAGGGGCCTCGTCCCCGCCCGACAGGTCGACCGGCCCCGGTTCGACGGCGGCGGCCACGGCGGGCGCGCCGATCCCGACCGGGGCGTGCGGGTCCCGCCAGGGGTCGGGCGCGGGGGGCGGGGGCGTTGCCCTCTCGTCCTGCCAGTCCGGGTGCCGTTCGATGCCCCTGGGCGCGTCGGGGCCGGGACCGAAGGCCTGAGCGAGAGCGGGGTCGGCGTCGCGTACCGCGGTCGCGCCCGCGGAGCCGACGGGCCCGGTGGCGACCGCCGCGGGGTCGAACCCCCCGGAGACGCCGTCGGGGCGCGCGTAGCGTGCGACGTCGGCGGGATCGATGGCCGGCCGGTGGACAGGGGTCGGGTCGCGCAGGGGACGCTCCGGTTCCCCGCCGGGCCCCGCCGACCCGCGTACGCCATTGAGATCCTCCACCCGGCCCACCCTAACGGCCGCGGCGCCACAACCGGCGCAGCAGTCTCTCCCACGGGGTCCGCGGCGGGAACGGGGACGCGGGCGCGTCGACAGCGGGGGGCGTTCCGCCCGGCGCTCCGGGCGGAACGGAGGTGGTCGTGTCCGCGTCGCCCAGGTTGCGCAGCCTCTCGAGCAGATCGCGGGGCATGTGGATCGGCCCCGAGCCGCGGAGGACGTGACGGGCCTCGCGCTGGTGCTCGACCTCGCGTCGGCAGTCGGCGCACCGCTCGAGGTGGGCGTCCGCGCGGAGCTGACCGGCGTGCGGCAGGCGTCCGTCGACGTAGGCGGCCGCGGCCTCGGTGGAGAGGTGATCGGTGGAGAGGAAGTGTTCCCGTGCCCGGGGTGGGCCGGTCCGCCCGACGACTTCGTCCGCGGATGTGGGTGACAGCCGGAATTCGGGCGCGGGACCGCGCTCGCCATGTCGACGCTCCACGCCGCGCCCTCCCGTCCGCCGTGCCGCGGGGCCGCACCCGGCCCCGTCTCCAGAGATCAACGTGCGACGGGGCCCGGCGGTTCCCGGTCCGCTCGAGGGGCGGGTCAGGTGCTGCGGTGGTGCGCGCCGGTGACCCCGGCCGCCTCGAGTTCGGCGCGCAGGGCCGCGCGCCCGCGGTGGATGCGGCTGCGGACGGTCCCCATCTTCACCCCGAGGATGCGGCCGACCTCCTCGTAGCTGAGGTCCTCGATGTCGCTGAGCACGACGGCGGCCCTGAAGTCCGGGGACAGGTTGTCGAGCGCGGCCTGGAGCACGGGGTCGAAGGTCTCGTCGGACAGCACCTGTTCCGGGCTGCGTGCGCGCCCGGGGACCCGTTCGGCGTCGTCGGGGAGCGTCTCGAACCGGATGCGGGTCCGCCGCCGCGCCATGTCCAGGAACAGGTTGGTGACGATCCGGTGCATCCACCCCTCGAAGGTCCCGGGCTTGTAGCGGTCCAGCGACCGGAACACCCGGATGAACGCCTCCTGGGTGATGTCCTCCGCGTCGTGCGCGTTGCCGCACAGGCGGAACGCGAGTCGGTACACACGGTCACCGTGCTGCGCCACGAGCTCGGACCACGAGGGCATGTCGGCGGAATCGCCTGTGGTGTCGAACCGTGCGGTGCCGGCGAACTCGTCCGCCGCCGCCGGGGCGGTCACCGTCCCGTGCACGGTTCGTGAGTACATGCGCTGCCGCCGCCTTCCGGCGCGGCGTGTACCGCGCGGTGGTGGGCCGCGCCCTCGTGGCGCGACGTCCGCCTACTCTCCCCCACGGGTCTGTCCTTGCGGTATACGCGTACTGAGATCCTCCTGAGAGTCTGATACCGATCCGGTCACCGCGCGTTGTCCGCCGCTGTGCGGCCCGGCGGCGATACGCTTCACGGGTGTCCGATTCCTCTGATCTCCCCGCCACCGACGGTTCCGGTTCCGACGCACTGGTGCACCGCAGCTCCGCTCTCGTCGACGACTCGCTCTACGCCTCCGCGCGCGCGGAGGCGGACGAGCTGGGCGCCGCGTCTCCGGATGCGTTGACCGCGGAGACCATCCGGTTGATCGCCCGGCTGAACGGCACGCGGGCGGCGGTGTGCATCACCCCCGCCCCCGGGGTCCCCGCGCTGGCGATCCTCGCGGCGGCCGGGACGCGCGGCGGCGCCGTGGTCACCTGCATCACCGACGACCCCCACCACCTCGACGCCGCCCGGGCCGCGGTGCGAGGGGCGGGTCACCCGGCCTCGTCCGCGCGGTACATCGCGGCCCGCCCCCTGGAGGTGGCGGACAAGCTGGCCGACGGGGCCTACGACATGGTGGTGGCCGACGTCCCGGCCCACTCGGTGACGCGGCTGGTCTCGCGGTCCCACCAGTTGCTGCGGTCCGGCGGCGCGCTGGTGCTCATCGGGGAGCACGCACCCCTGCCCGAGGACGCGGATCTCCCCGAACACGCGCACGTCACGGTGCTCCCGGTCGGCAGCGGCCTCACCGTCGTGACCCTCTGACGTCACCCCCCGGGGATCGCGTCCGCCCCGACGCGTCCCCGTCGCGCGCCCGGCTCAGCCCGGCAGGGACGTGACGGTGTTCTTGGCGACGCTCACGACGCCGCCCGCGCTGATGGGGAACCGCTTGCGGTCGCGTTCGTGGTCGACACCGATGAGGTCACCGTCGCCGATGTGGCAGTTCTTGTCGACGATCGCCTTGCGGACGACCGCGCCGCGGCCGATCCGGACCCCGGGCATGAGCACGCTGCCCTCGACCACGGCTCCGTCCTCGACGACCACGTTGTTCGAGACCACCGAGTTGCGCACGGTGGCGGCCGAGATGATGGTGCCCGCCCCGACCATCGACTCCTGCGACATGCCGCCGTTGACGAACTTCGCCGGGGCGAGGTTGTCCTGCTGGGTGCGGATGGGCCAACGGTCGTTGTAGAGGTTGAACACCGGGTGGACCGAGACGAGGTCCATGTGCGCGTCGTAGAACGCGTCGATGGTGCCGACGTCACGCCAGTAACCGCGGTCCCGCTCGGTCTCACCGGGCACCTCGTTCCGGGCGAAGTCGTAGACGTACGCGCGCTCCTGCTCCACCAGGGCGGGGATGATGTCGCCGCCCATGTCGTGGGTGGAGTCCGGCTTCTCGGCGTCGGCCCGCAGTGCCTCGATGAGCGCCTCGGTGGTGAAGATGTAGTTGCCCATGGACGCGAACGTCGCATCCGGGTCGTCGGGGGTGCCGGGCGGGTCGGAGGGCTTCTCCACCCAGCCACGGATGAGGTCGTTCTCGCCCGCGTCGATGCAGCCGAAGGCGAAGGCCTCGCTCCGGGGGACGCGGATCCCCGCGACGGTGACCGCCGCGCCGGTCTCGATGTGGTGTTCCAGCATCTGACGCGGATCCATGCGGTACACGTGGTCGGCACCGAACACGACGATGTGGTCCGGCCTCTCGTCGTGCACCAGGTTCAGCGACTGCAGGATGGCGTCGGCCGAGCCCGTGTACCAGCGGGGCCCGAGGCGCTGCTGGGCCGGCACGGGCGCCACGTACTCGCCGCCCATCCCCCGCATGTGCCAGACCTGCGCGATGTGCCGGTCCAGGGAATGGGACTTGTACTGGGTGAGGACGCAGATGCGCATGAACCCCGCGTTGACGAGGTTGCTCAGCACGAAGTCGATGAGCCGATAGGACCCCCCGAACGGCACCGCCGGCTTGGCCCGGTCCGCCGTGAGCGGGAAGAGTCGCTTGCCCTCGCCGCCGGCGAGGACGATTGCTAGGACGTGCGGCTGATTCCTCACACCCCCACCGTAACGACTCCGACGGGCCCGTCAGGGGCCAACGCGGGCTTTGCCCCCGACCCACGCCCCGCGGACACCCCGCCGTCGGGCGGTGTTCACCGGGCACGCCTCGGGCGGGCGCGCGAGCGACTACCTTGGCCGGTGTGCGAGTAGCGATGATGACGAGGGAGTACCCGCCGGAGGTCTACGGCGGGGCGGGCGTGCACGTGACCGAACTGGTGGCGAACCTGCGGCCACTGTGTGACGTGGACGTGTTGTGCATGGGCGCGGACCGCGACACCGCCCGCGCGTTCCGCCCCGACCCGGAGCTCGGCGCGGACGCCAACCCCGCCATCCAGACCCTGTCCGCCGGGTTGCGGATGTCCGTCGCCGCTCAGGGGGCCGACCTCGTCCACTCACATACCTGGTACGCCGGGCTCGCCGGGCACCTGGCCGGTCAGCTGTACGGCGTGCCGCACGTGGTGTCCGCGCACTCGCTCGAGCCGAGCCGGCCCTGGAAAGCCGAGCAGCTGGGCGGCGGGTACCGCGTCTCGTCGTGGTCGGAGCGCAACGCGTTCGCGCATGCCGATGCCGTGGTCGCGGTGAGCGCCAGGATGAAGGACGAGATCCTGCGTGTCTATCCCGAGGTCGAGGCGGACCGGATCCACGTGATCCTCAACGGCATCGACACCTCGGTGTGGGCGCCGGTCGGGATCCCTCGCGGGGAGGACTCGGTGCTGCGTCGGCACGGGGTGGACCCGGACCGACCCATCGTCGCGTTCGTCGGCCGCATCACCCGTCAGAAGGGTGTGCCCCATCTGGTGCGCGCGGCACGGGACTTCCACCCCGACGCGCAGTTGGTCCTCTGCGCGGGTGCGCCGGACACGCCGGAGATCGCCACGGAGATGGAGACCCTGGTCGCGGAGCTGCGGGCCTCGAGGGACGGCGTCTTCTGGTTGCGGGACATGCTGCCGCGCGACGAGGTCATCGAGATCCTGTCCGCCGCGACGGTGTTCGCGTGTCCGTCGGTGTACGAGCCGCTGGGCATCGTCAACCTCGAGGCCATGGCGTGTGACACCGCCGTGGTGGCCTCCGACGTCGGTGGGATCCCGGAGGTCGTCGTCGACGGCGAGACGGGCCTGCTCGTCCACTACGACGAGTCGGAGCCCGAGGCGTTCGAGCGGGGGCTCGCCGAGGCGGTCAACGAGCTCGTCGCGGACCCCGGGCGCGCGGCGCGGATGGGACGGGCCGGCAAGGAGCGGGCCGTGTCCCGGTTCTCCTGGCAGACGATCGCCGAGCAGACGCACAGGATGTACGCCTCACTCCTCTAGCACCTGCGAGGGTCCCGGCTGATCGCGGCCGGGTCGGGGCGGTGTGGGGTCAGCGCGGCCTGCGGTAGGTGTGCACCTCGAGGTGGACGCGGACCGGCCGGTCGCCGGGGCCGAGCGTGTGCTCCAGCCGCGCGCGGTCGAGGTGGACCCCGCTGGGTCCCATGAGAGCCAGGTCGACGGCGACGGTCGCGGGCACCTCGTGGTGTCGGTCGACCACCCGGACCGGTCCCGGCTCGAATGCGCCGCCGAGTTCGGAGTCCAGACGCGCCACCTTGTCCGGTGCGGGTGCGAGCATGCCCCCGGCCGTCCGCAGCGGTTCGAGATGCCCCTCCCCCGGCACGACCACGGCGAGCGTGCCGCCCGGGCGCAGGACGCGGGCGAACTCGGCGGCGTTGCGGGGAGCGAAGACCACCTGCACCAGATCGGCGATCCCGTCGGCGAGCGGTAGGCCCTCCCACGTGTCCGCGACCAGCGCGGCGGCGTCGGGGTGCGCGCGGGCCAGCCGTCGCGCGGCGGCCGCCGAGATCTCGGTGCCGATCCCCAGCACGCCCCCGGTGCCACGGGTCTCGGCGCCGGTGGCGGCGCCGGTGGCGGTGGCGGTGGCGGTGGCGATGCCGGCGCCGGTGGCGGTGGCGGTGGCGGTGGCGATGCCGGCGAGCGCGTCCAGCACCCCCGCGAGGTAGTGGCCGGTTCCCGCCCCCGCCTCGAGGACGACCGGCCCGGGCCACGGGCGGGATCCGACCGCCGGGCCACCGTCCGCGACCGCCTCGCGCGCCACCTCGGCCAGGACGCCGACGACCCCGTCGAACAGGCCCGACCCCAGAACCCGGTCGCGGGCGGCCACCTGGTCGGCGGTGTCCCCGGGGAACCGGCGACCACGCGGGCCGAACAGGCTGAGGTACCCGTGGCGGGCGCGGTCGAACGAGTGCCCGGCACCGCAGACCACAGCCCGCGCCACCGCCCCGTCCGGCCCCGCGTCGGCCGGGCGCAGGCCCTCTCGGCAGAGCGGACAACGCAGTAACGGCACCACCCGCTCGAGGGCGCTCGGCAGCGCGGCCGGCCCGGCGCTCACGCGCGCGGTCGATCCGCGAGGTCGCGCAGGAACCCCAGCAGCGTGCGGGTCGCGAAGCCCGTCGCGACCGGGCCGACCTCGTCGATCTCCTCCGGGGAGCGGGCCGGGCCCGCGATGTCCAGGTGCGCCCACGGGCGGCCGTCGACGAAGCCCTCGAGGAACAACGCCGCCGTGATCGCGCCCGGGCCCTTCGGCGCCTGCCGACGGTCGGCGATGTCGGACCGGACCGCCGGGCGCAGGTCGTCGGGCAGGGGCAACCGCCACCACCGCTCCCCGGCCCGCGCGCCCGCGGCCGAGACCCGGTCGGCGAGATCGTCGTCGGTGGCCATGACGGCGCCCGTGCGCATGCCCAGCGCCACCTTCATCGCCCCGGTCAGGGTCGCGACGTCGACCACCACGTCCGGGTCACACTCGGCGATGCCGTGGGCCAGCGCGTCGGCCAGGACCATCCGGCCCTCCGCGTCGGTGTTGGTGACCTCCGAGGTCGTCCCACCCACGTGCGTGACGACATCACCCGGGCGATAGGCCGAGCCGGAGAGCATGTTCTCCGCCGACGGGACCACCACCGTGAGGTCCAGCTCCGCGTGCGCCGGAGAGTCGTCGGCGCAGAACGCCTCCGCCGCCGCCACCACGGCCGCCGACCCCGCCATGTCCGTGCGCATGAGGTGCATGCCCTCGGCCGGCTTGACGGAGATGCCCCCCGTGTCGAACGTGATGCCCTTGCCGACCAGCAGCACCCGTGTCCCCGGACCGGGCCGACGGGCCACGAGGACACACGGCGGGGTGGCCGAGCCACCGCCCACCGCGAGGACCCCGCCGAAACCTCCCTCGACGAGGTCGTCCCCGGAGAGCACCCGCGTGCGCATCCCGACCGCGCCAAGCGCCTCCGCCATCCGCCCCACCAGCCACTCCGGGGTCTTGAGATCCGAGGGGGCGCCGGCGAGATCGCGGGCCACCGCCGTGGCCCGGGCGGCCTCCACGGCCGCGGCCACCTCGCCCGAGACGCGCACCTCGTCGTCGTCGTCTCCTCCACCCGCTCCGGCGCCGACCACCACCAGCAGTTCCGGGGCCACCGGGACCGGCTCGGCGGCGAAGACGTCCTGGCCGCGCGCACCCACCAGGTACCCCGTCACCACGTCGGCCACCCGGTCCACCGGCACCTCACCCGGCACCGCCAACGCCACCGGATCCCCGCACCGCGCATCCCGCAGGTGCCGCGCCAGGGCCGCACCCGCCCGCCGGTGCCCCAGTCCCCGGTCCACCGCGCCCGACCAGCCCGCCCGCGGCGCCGAGTCGTCCAGCTCCACCTCGAGCACCGCGCGCCCGTCCCGGACGCCCACCCGGACCTCGGCCGCCCGACCGCGCGGGGCCCGACCCGGCTCCGGCGGCCGCATCACGGCCCGACGGGCCCGCGCGGGCACCTCACCGGAGACGACGCGGACCGCGGGCAGGGGACGACTGGGGACGACGGACATCGGCGACACCTTCCGGTAGACATGAGTCGGCGCACCCGCCACGAGGGTCGGATGCGCCGGCATCGGTGGGACGTTCGATCAGGAGGTGGCCTGAGTGAGCTCCTCGCCGAGCGACTTCGCCTCATCGGGGGTCAGCTCGACGACGAGTCGTCCACCACCCTCGAGAGGGACGCGCATGACGATCCCGCGGCCCTCCTTGGCCGCTTCCATCGGTCCGTCACCGGTCCTGGGCTTCATAGCCGCCATCGGGTCGATTCCCTTCGTCTGTGTCCGCGGGGCGCGCCCTGACAGGCGCCCGTGCCCACGATCGGTACTGCTGAGTGGATACTGACGATTCTAGCGCGTCCGGCCGGACTCGGACGTCGTAGCGGAGCGAGCGTCCGACCCGTCCGCCCCGATCGACGCCTCGTCGGGCGCCCCACCGTCGAGGGCGGCCTCCCCCAGCCGGGCCCGCAACCGGTCGATCTCGAGCGCGGCCTGCTCCAGGGTCCAGTCGACCTCCGCCATCGTGTACCCGCGGGCCGACACCCCGAACCGCACCGCCCGGATGTCCTCCCCGGTCAGCGCGCCCTGCGGCAGCCGGGTGACCGTGTGCCCCGCGGCGACGGGGGGCAACACCTCGGACCGCCCGAACACCACGACCGACAGCGCGAACAGGCCCGCGGCCACGATCAGCGTCACGACCACGTAGACGACGATGGTGAGCATCGCGCTCCCCTCCTGTAGTGACGACCGCCGCGCCCAGTCTCCCACACGGTTCAGGCCAGGCCGCGGACCGTCCGCGCAGGTGGGCGGGTCCCCACGATCGACGCCACCATCTCCAGGGCACGCATCGTGCCGGGGACGTCGTGCGTGCGGAACACCCGCGCGCCGAGATACGCCGCGACCGAGGTCGCCGCCAGGGTGCCCTCCGCGCGGTCGTCGACGCTGGCGTCCAGCGTCTCGCCGATGAAGTCCTTGTTGCTCAGCGCCATCAGCACCGGGTGCCCCACCGCCACGATCTCGTCCATGCGCCGGAGCAGCTCGAGGCCGTGGAAGGTGTTCTTGCCGAAGTCGTGGGTCGGGTCGATGAGGACGCCGTCCTCCGGCACCCCGGCCGCCAGGGCGCGCTCGGCGGAGGCCGTGAGTTCGGCGACGACGTCGTGGACCACGTCGGCATACCCCACCCGGAACGGACGCGTCCGGGGGACGGCACCGCCGGTGTGGGAACACACGAACCCCGCGCCGGCCTCCCCCGCCGCGACGAGCACACCGGGGTCGTGGCCCGCCCACGTGTCGTTGACCAGGTCCGCGCCCGCCGCCAGCGCGCGCCTCGCCACCTCGCCACGCCAGGTGTCCACGGAGATCAGGACCCGGGGATGCCGGGCGCGCACCGCCTCCACGAACGGGACCACCCGGCGCGTCTCCTCCTCCGCGTCGACCGCCTCGCCCGGCCCCGCCTTGACGCCGCCGATGTCGAGGATGTCCGCCCCCGCGGCGACGACCTCGTCCACCCGACGCATCGCCGCGGTGTCCGTGAACGTCGCGCCGCGGTCGTAGAACGAGTCCGGAGTGCGGTTGACGATCGCCATCACCAGGGGACGCTCCACCGGGACCGGGCGCCCGCACAGCGTGGGCCGGGGGGCCGGCCCGGGCTGTGCGTGGCCGGACGCGGTCACCGACGGGTGGCGGGGCGTGGTCACCTGCGGCCTCCACAGGCGTCGAGCGCGGCGTCGAGGCCGTCGCGGACCACGAGACAGTCCAGTGCCTCGGGCTTGACCAACCCGGCCTCCGCCAGCCCCTCGACCCAGTCCAGCAGCGGACGGTAGAACCCGATGGGGTCGTAGAGCACGACCGGCTTGTGGTGGAACCCCAGCGACGCCGAGGTCCACATCTCGAACATCTCCTCCATCGTCCCGATCCCGCCGGGCAGGGTGAGGAACGCGTCGGAGCGCTCCTCCATCTCGCGCTTGCGTTCCCGCATGGAGGTGACGACGACGAGCTCGTCGGCCGCCGTGTCGGCGACCTCGCGGACCCGCAGTCCCTCGGGGATCACCCCGACCGTCCGCGCCCCGCCCGCACGGGCCGCCTCGGCCAACGCCCCCATCATGGAGACGTTGCCGCCACCCGAGACCAGCGACCACCCGCGGCGGGCGATCGCGGCGCCCACCTCCGTCGCGATCTCCAACAACTGCGGATCGTAGGTGGAGGACGCGCAGTAGACGCACACCCGCCGGCCGGGGACCGGCGCCATCAGCGCTCCACCCCGCGGTGTTCCTCGCCGAAGAGATCCTCCCGCTCCTCGGACGTCACCGCGGCCCGCTGGTGGGCGTCACGGATGAACTGCACCCCCTCGGGCACCGAGTCGGTCACCAGGAACAGGTCCAGATCCGACGCGGAGATCATCCCCTGCCCGGCGAGCGTCCCGCGGATCCAGTCCACCAGCGGGGACCAGAAGTCCACGCCGAGCAGGACGATCGGGAAGCGGGTGATCTTGTCCGTCTGCACCAGGGTGATGGCCTCGAAGAACTCGTCCAGGGTTCCGAACCCACCGGGGGTGCACACGAACGCCTGCGTGTACTTGACGAACATCGTCTTGCGGATGAAGAAGTACCGGAAATGCAGGCCCAGATCGACCCACCGGTTCAGGCCCTGCTCGTGCGGGAGCTCGATGCCCAGTCCGACCGACTGGCCGTCGGCCTCCCACGCACCCTTGTTGGCCGCCTCCATCTGCCCCGGGCCGCCCCCGGTCACCACCGCGTAGCCCGCCTCGGCCAGCGCGCGGCCCAGCTCCACCGCCTGCTCGTAGGCGGGGTCGCCGGGCCGGGTGCGGGCCGAGCCGAAGACGCTGACCGCGTCCTGGAGCTCCGCCAGCGCGCCGAAGCCGTTGACGAACTCGCTCTGGATCCGCAGGACCCGCCAGGGGTCGGTGTGCAGCCAGTCGGTGTCCTGGTTCTTGTCCAGCAGCCGCTGGTCGGTGGTCGTCCGTTCCTCGTCCCTGGGGCGACGGACGAGGACGGGTCCACGCATGTGGACCGGATCGCTCGGGGCCATGGGCCGTTTCTCCTTCTCGGTCTGGTGTGGCGGGCGGCGCGGTGGATACCCGGTGAGGGCCGGGTCCGGCTCAGCCCGCGGTGGTGAGGTAGTCGCGCAGTGTCCGGGCCACCTCGGTGATCTGCGCGGCGGAACAGTGCTCGTCCCGCTTGTGTGCCAGCCCCGGGTCCCCGGGGCCGAGGTTGACCGCCGGGATTCCCAGCGCGGCGAACCGGGACACGTCCGTCCAGCCGTACTTGGCCCGGACCCTCCCCCCGGCCGCGCGGACCAGTTCGGCCGCCGCGGGCGCGCCGAGCCCCGGCAGCGCACCGGGTGACAGGTCGGTGAGTTCCCAGTAGAGGCCGGGCTCGCTCGGCGGGGTCCGACCCGCCTCCACCCGTGGGCACCCGGCGAGCCCGAGCGCGTCGAGCGCGTGGGCCAGGGCGGCGTCGGTGTCCCGGTCCGGGGCCGAGCGGAAGTTGACGTCCACCCACGCCTCGTCGGGGACCGTGTTGCCGGCGACGCCCGCCTCCATCCGCACCGCCTGCAGGCCCTCGCGGTAGACGCAGCCGTCGATGTCCACCGAGCGGGCCTCGTAGGCCGCGAGCGCGGCGAACACCGGCGCGAGGCGGTGCACCGCGTTGTCCCCCAGCCAGCTGCGCGCGGAGTGGGCGCGTACCCCGCGGGCGTGGACCCGGATCCGGAGCGTGCCCTGACAGCCCGCCTCGATCATCCCGCCGGTCGGCTCGCCGAGGATCGCCACGTCCCCGGCGAGCCACTCCCGGCGGGTGCGCTCGAGGTGGCCGAGGCCGTTCGCGGTGGCCTCGATCTCCTCGCAGTCGTAGAACACCAGCGTGAGGTCGTGCGCCAGCTCCGCACTGTCCGCGAGACCCGCGAACAGGTGCAGGAACACCGCGTCGCCGGACTTCATGTCCACGGTCCCGCACCCGTGCAGGATCCTCTCGTCCCCCGCCCCCGTGACGCGACACGGCACGTTGTCGGCGAGCGGGACCGTGTCCAGGTGCCCGGCGAGGACGACCCGCGTCGGCAGACCCCGCCTGGTCCGGGCGAGCACCCGGTTGCCGTCGCGGATCACCTCCGTCCGCCCCGCGGCGGGGCCGGTGAAGCCCGCCACTGTCGCCTCGAGCGCGGCGTGCACGGCCGAGGCGATCGCGTCCTCGTGCCGCGACGGGCTCGGGATGTCGACCAGGGCGCGGGTGAGGTCGACCGGGTCTGCGGTCAGATCGAGGGCGGCGGTCACGCCCTCCACCCTAGTTGGCGACGCCCCGTGCGCGCCCCGCCTGGGACCGGTGCGCGTCCGGGCGGACCGCTAGCATCGTGTCCATGAGTGCACATGGAGCCCTGGCCACCGGAATAGCGACGCTGACGTCCGACCACACCGTCCTCGACGTGTGGTACCCCCAGCCGGAGCTGGGCGCCGTGTCCTCGGGCGGGCACCGGGTCCTGTCCGGCGACGAGATCCCGGCCGAGCTCGCGTCCCTGACCGGCCCCGACGAGGACCGCGGGGTCGAGCGGGTGGCCGTCCGCGTGGAGATCGCCGACCTCACCCAGCCGCCGGCCGACGCCTACGACGCGTACCTGCGCCTCCACCTGATCAGCCACCGGCTCATCCGGCCGCACTTCGCCAACATGGACGGACTGTTCGGCACGCTCACCAACGTCGTGTGGACCAACCACGGGCCGTGCGCGGTGCAGGGTTTCGAGCTGGTCCGCGCCCGGCTCCGCGCCCGCGGCCCCGTGACCGTCTACGGCGTGGACAAGTTCCCCCGCATGGTGGACTACGTGGTCCCGTCGGGCGTGCGGATCGCCGACGCCGACCGCGTGCGGCTCGGCGCGCACCTGGCCGAGGGCACGACGGTCATGCACGAGGGCTTCGTCAACTTCAACGCCGGCACGCTGGGCGCGTCGATGGTCGAGGGCCGCATCT
This sequence comes from Dietzia sp. CH92, assembly GCF_032248695.1. Taxonomy (NCBI): domain Bacteria; kingdom Bacillati; phylum Actinomycetota; class Actinomycetes; order Mycobacteriales; family Dietziaceae; genus Dietzia; species Dietzia sp. CH92. Next base: position 536,819 of record NZ_JAVHXC010000001.1, read on the forward strand.
CGGCGGGCGTCGTCGTGGGAGCCGACTCCGACGTCGGTGGCGGGGCCTCGATCATGGGCACGCTGTCGGGCGGCGGCAAGGAGACCATCTCGATCGGCGAGCGCTGCCTGCTGGGCGCGAACTCGGGTGTCGGGATCTCGCTCGGCGACGACTGCGTGGTCGAGGCCGGTCTCTACGTCACCGCCGGGACCAAGGTGGACGTCCGCGCCGGCGCCTGGGCGGAGCGCGAGCCCGTCAAGGCGGGGCAGCTGTCCGGGATGGACAACCTGCTGTTCCGCCGCAACTCGGTCTCCGGCGCGGTGGAGGCCGTGCCGTGGAAGCGCGAGGGTGTCGAGCTCAACGCCGATCTGCACGCCAACGACTGAGCCCCGTAGCCCCGGCCGCTCCGGCCGGGGCCCGGGCTCAGGCCAGGCGGCGGACGGCCTCGTCGACCGTCGCGTCGGTCGCGGTGAGCGCGATGCGCACGTGCCGCGACCCCGCCGGGCCGTAGAACTCGCCCGGGGCGACCAGGACGCCCCGGGCGGCGAACCAGTCCACGGTGTCGCGGCACTGCTCGTCGCGGCTGGCCCACAGGTAGAGCCCGGCCTCGGAGTGGTCGATCCGGAATCCGGCGGCCTCCACGGCGGGCCGCAGGCGGGACCGGCGCGCCCGGTACCGCTCGCGCTGCTCGGACTCGTGGGCGTCGTCGCCGAGCGCGGCCGCCATCGCCGCCTGGACGGGCAGTGGCATCATGAGCCCGGCGTGCTTGCGCACGGCGAGCAGTTCGGCCACCAGCGCGGGATCGCCGGCGACGAACCCGGCCCGGTAGGACGCGAGGTTCGAGGTCTTGGACAGCGAGTGCAGCGCCAGCAGGCCGGTGTGGTCGCCGTCGCACACCCGCGGATCGAGGATCGACGGGGCCTCGCCCTCCCAGACCAGACCGAGGTAGCACTCGTCGGACGCGACGATCACCCCACGCTCGCGGGCCCAGCCCACGACCTTGCGCAGATGGTCCACTCCGAGGACCTTGCCGCTCGGGTTGGACGGCGAGTTCAGGTACAGCAGGGTGGGCGACGACGGCCCGAGCTGGGTGAGCGAATCGGCGCGTACGACGGTCGCCCCCGCGAGCAGGGCACCCACCTCGTAGGTGGGATAGGCGACCTCCGGGACCACGACCGTGTGCCAGGGCCCGAGCCCCAGCTGCGCGGGCAGGCCGGCGATGAGCTCCTTGGTGCCGATCGCCGGAAGGACGGCGTCGGTCGTCAGACCGCTCACGCGGTACCGACGCTCGAGTGCGTCGACCGCGGCTCGCCGTAGTGCGGGCGTGCCGACGGTCGTGGGGTACCCGGGCTCGGCCGCGTCGGCGGCGAGCGCCTCACGGATGACCGGGGCGACCGGGTCGACGGGCGTGCCGACCGTGAGATCGACGAGCCCGTCCGGATGAGCGGCCGCGCGTGAGCGCGCGTCGGCGAGGGTGTCCCAGGGGAACACCGGGAGCGCGCGCCCGGGCGGTCGACGCTCCGGGCGCGACACCACCGGTATCACTCCTGGTTCATGGGCGGGAGCGCCTTGACGAACGGCGAGTCGTAGTCGACCTTGCCGACCTTGGCCGCACCGCCGGGCGAGCCCAGCTCGACGAAGAAGTCGGCGTTGGCCGCGTTGTACTCGGTCCACTCGTCCGGGACGTCGTCCTCGTAGAAGATGGCCTCCACGGGACAGACCGGCTCGCACGCGCCACAGTCGACACACTCGTCGGGGTGGATGTAGAGCATCCGTCCACCCTCGTAGATGCAGTCGACCGGACACTCCTCGACGCAGGACTTGTCCATCACATCGACGCACGGTTCTGCGATCGTGTAGGTCACGTCAGCCACCTTCCTCGTAGCGGTATGGCCTGCATCGTATGCCACGACACGGCCCGGCGCGGAAGCCGCCCCGCATGCACATCCGACTATGTGACGACGGTCACTTCGATCGGCCGCGGCGCGGGCCCGTACACCGTGTCGCGGCGCCGGGCGGGGCGACCGATCCCGGTGGCGATCTCCTCGATCTCCTCGGGACTCTTGGCCGACCCGTTCTCCGCCCCCGCCATCCGGGAGATGGTCTCCTCCATCAGGGTGCCCCCGAGGTCGTCGGCGCCCGAGCGCAGCATCGTGCGCGTCCCCGCGACCCCGAGCTTGACCCAGCTCGTCTGGACGTGGTCGATCGCGCCGTGCAGCATGATCCGCGCCAGCGCGTGGACGGCGACGTTCTCCTCGCGCGTCGGGCCGGGTCGGGCGGCCCCGGCCAGGTAGAGCGGGGCACTGCGGTGCACGAAGGGCAGTGGCACGAACTCGGTGAACCCGCCGGTGCGTTCCTGGATCCCGCGCAGGGTCCGCAGGTGCGCCACCCAGTGGCGGGGGGTGTCGACGTGGCCGTACATCATCGTCGAGCTCGAGCGCAGGCCCACCTCGTGCGCGGTGGTGACGATGTCGATCCACTCGGCGGCGGGCAGCTTGCCCTTGGTGAGGACCCATCGGACCTCGTCGTCGAGGATCTCCGCGGCGGTGCCCGGGATCGTGTCGAGGCCCGCGGCCCGCAGCTCGGTGAGCCACTCGCGCACGCCGACGCCGGAGCGCGACGCCCCGTTGGAGATCTCCATCGGGCTGAAGGCGTGGACGTGCATCGACGGCACCCGCTGCTTGACCGCGCGCACGAGGTCGGCGTAGCCGGACACGGGCAGGTCCGGGTCGATCCCGCCCTGCATGCACACCTCGGAGGCGCCCGCGACGTACGCCTCGAAGGCGCGGTCGGCCACCTCGGCGGCGGAGAGGGAGAACGCGTCGGCGTCGCCCTTGCGTTGGGCGAACGCGCAGAAGCGGCAGCCCGTGTAGCAGATGTTGGAGAAGTTGATGTTGCGGTTGACGACGTAGGTGACGGTGTCCCCCACGACGTCGGCGCGGATCCGGTCGGCCAGGCCCGCCACCGCCGCCAGGCCGTCCCCGGTGGCGGTGGCGAGGGCGAGGTACTGCTCGTCGGTGAGGCCGGCCGGGTCGGCCTCGGCCGCCCGCAGCGCCGCGAGTACCTCGGAGTCCGCCCGCTCGGGCGTCAGGGCCGCCGCCCCCAGCTCGGCGGCGCGGGCCCGGATGACGTCCCAGTTGCCGAACGCCTCGCCGATGTCGGACCGGGTGTCCGTGGCGCGGCCCTCGGTGTCGATCGCGGTGTGCAGATCGGTCCGCCCGCTCGAGTCCCAGTCGTCGTCCGGCTCCTGCCAGGGCCGTCCCTGTGGCCGCACCACCTCGTCGTCGTCGCCCACCAGCGCCAACCCGCTGGCCGGGTCGGCCAGGGCGCGGACGTGGCCCGCCACCCTCGGATCGATCCACGCGTCTCCCGCGCCGACGTACCGCGGATGCGCGGTGAGGCGCTCGGTCAGGGTCCAGCCGTGCGCGGCGAGGTCCGCGGTGAGCTCGTCCAGATGTGGCCACGGCCGCTCGGGGTTGACGTGGTCGGGGGTCAGCGGCGAGATCCCGCCCAGGTCGTCCACCCCGGCGTCCACCAGCGCCAGCACGTCGCCGCGGTCGACGAGGTTGGGCGGTGCCTGCACGGCCACGCGCGGTCCCAGCACGAGGCGCGCCACGGCGATGGCCGCGAGGAACTCGTCGCGGTCGGCGTCGTCGGCCGAGCGCATCGCGGTGTCGGGCTTGGCGCGGAAGTTCTGGACGATCACCTCCTGCAGGTGCCCGAACTCGCGGGCGAGCCCGGCCAGGGCGAGCAGGCTCTCGGCCCGTTCGGTGCGGTTCTCCCCTATCCCCACCAGGATGCCGGTGGTGAACGGCACGGCGAGCCGGCCGGCGTCGGTGAGGGTCCGCAGGCGCACGGCCGGGTCCTTGTCGGGGCTGCCGTGGTGGGCCGCGCCCGGGGTCGTGAACAGCCGGGTCGCGGTGGTCTCGAGCATCATGCCCATCGACGGCGCGACGGGCTTGAGCCGGGACAGCTCCGCCCAGCTCATGACCCCCGGGTTGAGGTGCGGCAGCAGCCCCGTCTCCTCGAGCACGCGGATCGCCATGGCGCGCACGTAGTCGAGCGTGGAGGAGAAACCGCGGGACTCGAGCCACTCGCGCGCCTCGGGCCAGCGGTCCTCGGGCCGGTCCCCCAGCGTGAACAGCGCCTCCTTGCACCCGGCCTCGGCGCCGCGCCGGCACAGCTCCACGACCTCGTCGGGGTCGAGGAACATGCCGTGGCCGGCCGCGCGGAGCTTGCCGGGCACGGTGACGAAGGTGCAGTAGTGGCAGCGGTCGCGGCACAGCCGGGTGAGCGGCACGAAGACCTTGCGCGAGTAGGTCACCACGCCGGGGCGTCCCTCGTCGACGAGCCGGGCGTCGCGTCGGGCGGCGGCCAGCGACATGAGGCGGTCCAGGTCCTCACCGCGCGCGGCGAGCAGGACCGCCGCCTCGGTCACGTCGAGCGTGAGACCGTCGGCGGCGCGGCGCAGGGCGCGTCGCATGGCCGACGGCGTGGGCTGGGGATCGGCGGGCGGCACGACGGGATCCATACCCGCGATGATGCCCCACCGCACCGGCGCCGCGGGCGGAGCGGTGCTCCACGGGTGGTCACGGGCTTACCCGCGCCCGGCTGGCACTACTGTTGTCGCCATGCCCGATCACGCTGTGCCCCTCCGCACGAACGGGGACCCCCTGGTCTCCACGGCGGCGCCCGACCAGGGGGGCGCCCACGCGCTCCGTGAGACCCGCCCGGCAGAGGACGACGGGGCCTCCGGGGCCACGCCGGACGCCGGTGACGCCCTGCTCACCTCCAACCGTGTGCTGGTGACCGCGCCGCGGCACCGGATCGAGAAGCGCACCGCGTTGCTCTTCGTGATCGAGGGCATCTGGTCGTGGGCGGTCCTCGCCGGGCTGCAGGTGGCGTGGTTCTACTGGGGCGAGAACGTCATGGGCTTCTGGAACTGGGTCGCCCTGGGCGTGACGGTGCCGTTCGCGTTCATGGGGATCGTCGTGGCGCCGTGGTGGCGCTACCTGGTCGCGCGGTGGGACGTGTCGGACACGGCGGTGTGTTCGCGCAAGGGCTGGTGGACCACCCAGTTCCGGATCGCGCCGCTGGCCCGCCTGCAGACCGTGTACACCACGCGGACGCTGTTCGAGCGCTGGTTCGGCCTGGCCACGGTCAACGCCTCGACGGCGTCGGCGCAGGGCACGGTGGAGATCCGGGGGCTCAACCTCGCGGACGCGGAGGCGCTGGCCCAGCACCTCATCGCGATCGCCAACCTCGACACCGGGGACGGGACGTGAGCGGGCCGGGTACCGCGCCGGGCGCGGGGGGACGATCCGGGGTCGACGACGACGAGGTCGGCGCCCCGGTCGACACCGCGGACGCCCCGGAGGCGGAACCGGCCGAGCAGGTCCTGGCCCCGGACGAGCCCGCGGTCGCGGAGAAGGTCGACCCGGAGGCGCCGTGGCAGCGGTTGTCGTGGCGGATGCTGCTCGTGAACCCGCTGGGGACGCTCACCCGTCTGCTGCCGTTGTTCCTCGTCTCGCTGTGGCTGGGGTCCAACCGCAGCAACTACTGGTTCGAGACCGCGGTCATCACGCTGGTCGTGCTCGGTGGTCTGCTGCGGTGGCTCTCGACGAGCTACCAGATCGGGCGCACGCACATCATCCTGCGCAAGGGCTTCTTCAGCCGGCAGGTCGTGACGGTCGCCCGGCACCGCATCCGCAGCGTGGACACCGAGTCGGACCTGTTCCACCGGGTCATGCGCGTGTCGATCGTCGAGGTGGGCACGGGCCGCGCGGACGCGGGCAAGTCGGACGCGGAGCGGTTCCGCCTGGACGCGATCGACACCTCGCTGGTGGAGCCGCTGCGCGACGAGCTGCTCAAGCACCGCCGTGCGCTGGACCCGACGCTCTCCGAAGAGGACGAGGTCCAGTGGGGCTCGAAGTACGGTGAGGACATCGCCCAGTGGAAGGTCACGTGGGCGCGGTTCGCCCCGTTCTCCTTCATCGGCTTCGGTGTGCTGTTCTCGCTGTGGCTCATCTCGTGGCAGATGGGCGACATGCACGACCGGATCATGGACCTCGCGGTGGTCGAGGGGACGGTCGACTGGCTGGATTCGCTGGGCCAGCCGTGGGCGTTCGTGGGCAAGGGCGTGGCCATCTGGGCGGTGGCCGGGGTGCTGGCGATCATCACCTACGCGATCCGTTACGGGAAGTACGCGCTGACCGATCACGGGCAGCTGCTCTACGTCCAGAACGGCATCCTCCGGCGCAAGCACATCGCGCTCGACAAGGCGCGCCTGCGCGGGGTGGAGATGCGGCTGCCGGTGTACCTGCGGATGCTCGGCGGCGGCCGCCTCGAGCCGATCATGACGGGCACCAAGAAGGGCGCCACGGCGTCGACACTGTTGCCGCAGGCGCCGATCGCGGACGTGCGTCGGGTGGCGATCCGCATCCTCGGCGACGAGACGCCGGTGACCATCCGGCTGCGCCGCCATCCGTGGAAGGCGATCCGTCGGCGGATCACGCGCGGGCTGCTGCCGTTCTGGGTCGTCGCGGGGCTGATCGTGCTGGTGCGGATCGACTCCGGGCCCTCGGCGGACATCTGGGTGGAGTGGGGCATCCCGGCCGCGCTGGTGTTCTTCCTGGTGCTCGCGGTGGACCGCATCCGGATGCTCGGGCACGCGCTGTTGCCGGGGCTGCTGGTCACGTCGCACGGTTCGTGGTCGGCCAAGCGGACGGTGCTCGAGGCCGACGGGATCATCGGCTGGACCGTCACCCAGTCGGTGTTCCAGCGCTCGGCGGGCGTGGCGACCGTGTCGGCGGCGACCCCGGCGGGCAACGGCGTCTACTCGGTGATGGACATCGACGCCGACGAGGCGTGGGCACTGGCCGAGACGCTGACGCCGGGCATCACCGACGTGTGGCACCACGACGGCGACCCCGGCGGTCGGGTGTCACCGTCGATGGGTGTCCGGCGCGGGTGAGATCCGCAGGGTGGCCACCCACAGCGGGATGAGACCTCCGAACACGAGGAGGGCGAGGCCGCGCAGGCCGACGGGCACGGGCATGTCGCCGCCGGGGCCGAGGTCGAGCGCGACGAGGGTGAGGATCCACACGAGGGCGGGGAACGCGGCCACGATCCTGCTGTCCGACCACGTGGCGGCCACGCGGACGAGGAACAGCGACCAGGCCCCGGCGGCCAGGACGCTCAGGGGCAGCGGGACGGGGCCCACGTGGAGCGTCAGCCAGGCCGAGGCCAGGACGCAGCTCGTCGCCGCGCCGATCGCCAGCAGGGCCAGCGCGAGGCCGAGTTCGACGGGCGAGGCGGGTCGTGCCCGACGCGCCGGGTCGGTCGCGGGGTCGGCGGTGGGCCCGGTGGACCCGGTGGCCGCGGCGGTCACGACGCGTCCGCTGCGAGCCCCGTGAGCAGATGCGCGGTCCCGGACGGGCATCTGACGTAGGGCCCGTCCTCGCCGGTCCGATCGTGGGCGATGTACCACTCCACCTGCGGCACGGGCTGGAGGACACCGTTGGTCAGGGCGAGGAACCACGGCTCGCCCTCGGGTCCGGGCACCAGCTCGAGTTGCGTTGCGTGCCCGGTGAGGGCCGCCAGCTTGGCGGCGTAGTCGGCGTCGTCCAGCGGCACGCGGTGGGTCAGGCGCGAGTCGGGGACGGACGGCAGTTCGTCCGGCTCGGCGTGGCGCAGGTGCGCGGGCGGTTCGGGGTGCGTGCGGTCGAGTTCGCTGCGGGCGGTGACGGTCCAGGCGAGGCGATGGGGCCGGTGGGCGGCCTCCTCGACGGCGGCGTGCACCACCTCGTGGGCGCGGATGTGGTCGGGGTGCCCGTATCCGCCGCGGGGGTCGTAGGTCACCACGAGGTGGGGGCGGAAGTCGTCGAGGACCGCGACCAGTTCGGTCACCGCCTCGTCGCCCGACCGGACGAACGCGCGCGGGTGGTCCGCCGACGGGGTGCCCGCCATGCCCGAGTCCCGCCATCGGCCCGCGCCGCCGAGGAAGCGTGGGTGGTCGACGCCGAGTGCGCGCAGGGCGATCCCGAGCTCGCCGATCCGGTACCCGCCCAGCTGGTCGGCCCGGTCGGCGACGAGCCCGGCCAGTGCCTCGCCGAGGACCTCGCCCTCCTCGCCGAGGGTGCAGGTGAGCACGCGGACCTCGGCCCCGGCGGCCACCAGCGCGGCGATCGTCCCGCCGGTGGTGATCGCCTCGTCGTCGGGGTGGGCGTGGACGAACAGGGCGCGCAGTCCGGCCGCGGACGGCGTCGCGGGCTGCGTCGAGGACGGTGGCGCGGGCGTCGGGGTCATCCGATCCTCCTCCAGGTGGGTGCGGTGTCGAACAGGTCGGTGACGGACCGCGGTCGTCGGTCGGCGTCCCCGTCCGGCCCGGCGGGCGCGGTGCCCGGGCCACCGTGGTCCACCCCATCGGTGGCCAGCAGCACTGTTGGCCGCACCAGCGGGACGCGCAGGGCGAGCTCGGCGACGCGCTCCCCCGCGGCGACCAGGTCGGGTTCGGGGGCCGGTCCGCCCGGGGACGCCCCGTCGGGGACGCCGAGGGCGCGGTCGAGCGCGGGATCGCAGATCCCGGCGACGTCGGAGGCGCGGGCGGCGGCGTCCCGGCCGATCGTGCGGGGCGGGGTGGTCGGGGTGGTGGTGGGCGTGCCGGAGCCCGTGCTGGTGCCGGTGCCGGTGGCGTGCCGCTGCGGGTTCTGTCCGGTGTCCGGCTCCGGCGGCGACAGGCTGGTCACGGTCGTGCGGGGCCGCGCCGGGGGCGTGGTCGTCGACTCGGACCCGGTGGCGGTGGCCGACGTGCCCGGGGCCGGGCGGGTCCGGGCGGTGTCGCAGGCGAAGCGGGACAGCGCGGCGACCTCTGGGGGCCCGTCGGTGCGCTGCCACCCCACCACGGCGTCGACGAGGCCGTGGGGCAGGGCGTCGGCGTGGAGATCGGTGTGGTCGAGCTCCCAGACCCGGGCCCCGATCCCGGCTCCGCGGAGCTGGTCGGCGAGTGTGTAGGCGGCGGTCACGGCGCGGTCGTCGGTGGCCTCGACCCCGATCGTGAGGGACAGCGGGGTCCCGTCCCGCTGCCAGCGCGGACCGCGTCGGGTGAACCCGGCGTCAGTGAGGGTGCGGGCGGTGAGCGCGGGATCGGCGGTCGGGGCGGCGGCGGACCCGTCCGGGAAGGGGAAGGAGGTCGCGGCGGGACCCGACTCACCCGTGACGATCCGGCCGACCACCCGCGGGTCGAGCGCCGCCGCGGCGGCGCGGCGGATCTCGGGGTCGGCCACGGCGGGGGCCACGGAGTTGAACGCGAGCTCGAGTTGCGCGGTGGCGTCGAGGGTGGTGCCGGAGACCCCGGGAACGGTGGCGGCGACGTCGGTGGCGACGGGCGTGGCGGAGACCAGCGCCATCGCCCCGGGCCCGTCGCGCAGGGCGGCGCCGAGCTGGCCGGGCCCGGTGGCCCGCCGCACGACGATCTGCTCGATCTCCGGCGCCGTGGCCCAGTAGCGGTCGTTGCGGACGAGCTCGATCTCACCGCGGCCGATGTCCGCCGTGCGGATCATGAACGGCCCGGCGCTCATGACGGGCAGTCGTTCCATCGACCCCTGGAAACCGTCGGGCGCGCCCTTGAGGATGTGCGCGGGGAGCATGTGCTGGAACAGCGAGCGCCAGTGTGTGGGGACGGTGTCGAAGACGATGTCGACGACCTTGCCGCCGGCGCCGGAGCGGACGTCGACGATCCGTTCGTACCCGGCGGGGTCGACGACCCCCGGTTCGCTGATCATCTGCCGCCACAGGTACTCGAAGTCCTCGGCCGCGACGGGCACGCCGTCGGACCACTGGGCCTGCTGGTCGATGGTGTACCTGATGGTCTCCGGCGACCCCGGCAGGGGGCCGGCGGAGCGGAGCAGGTCGCGGTTGAGGACCGGGTCACCGTCGGGGCCGGGGACGAACGCGCTGGGCAGGACGAGCGAGGCGACGAGGTCGGTGTCCACGCCCTGGTCGCCGAGGAGGTGGGGGTTGAACCCCTCCTCGAGGCGGTCCACCGCCAGGAGGACCCCGCCGTCGGTGAGGGTGACGGCGGTGCCGTCGGTGCGCTCGTCGCCCACGACCGTGGGGGGCGGCGGGTCGGCGACACACCCGGTGACGACGACGAGGGCGAGCGCGGCGCCCAGTACGGCGGATGCCCGCCGGCGCGCGAACGCCCCCGTCGTCGTCACCTTCTCACCCCGTCAGTGGACGGACTGCTGCTCGCGCGACTTGGCCTTGCTGCGGGCCTTGGCCCGCTCGGTGGCGGTCAGCGCGACCTTGCGCACACGGATCGCGTCCGGGCCGACCTCGACGCACTCGTCGCCGGCACAGAACTCCATGGCCTCCTCGAGCGAGAGGTTGCGGTGCTTCTGCAGCGTCTCTGTGGCGTCGGAGGTGGCCGACCGCATGTTGGTGAGCTTCTTCTCCTTGGTGATGTTGACGTCCATGTCCTCGGAGCGCGGGTTCTCACCCACGACGACGCCCTCGTACACCTCCGAGCCGGGCTCGATGAAGAAGTCGCCGCGGTCGGCCAGGCCGAGCAGCGCGAACGCGGTGGCCTTGCCCGCACGGTCGGCCACGAGGGAGCCGGTGTGCCGCGAACGGATCTCCCCGACCCACGGCTCGTAGCCGGCGGACACGGAGTTGGCGATGCCGGAGCCGCGCGTCTCGGTCATGAAGGTCGTGCGGAAGCCGATCAGGCCGCGGGCCGGGACGAGGAACTCCATCCGGACCCATCCGGTGCCGTGGTTGCTCATCTGCTCCATGCGGCCCTTGCGCGCGGCCATGAGCTGGGTGACCGCGCCGAGGTACTCCTCGGGCACGTCGATGGTCATGTGCTCCATCGGCTCGTGGACCTTGCCGTCGATGCGCTTGGTGACCACCTGCGGCTTGCCCACGGTGAGCTCGAAGCCCTCCCGGCGCATGGTCTCGACGAGGATCGACAGCGCCATCTCACCGCGGCCCTGCACCTCCCAGTCGTCGGGGCGCTCGGTGTCGAGCACCTTGAGGGAGACGTTGCCCACGAGCTCCTGGTCGAGGCGCGCCTTGACCATCCGCGCGGTGAGCTTGGTGCCGCCGTTGCGTCCGGCGAGCGGGGACGTGTTGACGCCGATGGTCATGGAGATCGCGGGCTCGTCCACGGTGATGGCGGGCAGCGCGACCGGGTTCTCCGGGTCCGCGAGGGTGTCGCCGATCATGATGTCGCTGATTCCGGCCACCGCGACGATGTCGCCGGCCACGGCCTCCTCGGTGGGGACGCGCTCGACGCCCTCGGTCGCGAGGAGCTCGGAGATCCGGACGGTCTTGGTCTCGGTCCCGCCCTCGGGCAGGTGGTGGATCCACGCGACCTGCTGCCCCTTGCGGAGGCGGCCGTTGTGGATGCGGACCAGGCCGATGCGGCCGAGGAAGTTGGACGCGTCGAGGTTGGTCACGTGCGCCTGCAGCGGGGCGTCGGCGTCGCCACGGGGGGCGGGGATGACGTCGTAGAGGAGCGAGAAGAAGTCGTCGAGGTTCTCGGCGTCCGGTTCCTGGCCGTTGGCCGGCTGGGTCGTGGAGGCCTTGCCGGCGCGACCGGAGGCGAACACGACGGGCAGTTCGAGGGCGCGCTCGGCGGCGGCCTGGGCGTCGGGGTCCTCGAGGTCCGAGGCGAGGTCCAGCAGGAGGTCCTGCGCCTCCTCGACGACCTCGTCGATCCGGGCGTCCGGGCGGTCGGTCTTGTTGACCACGATGATCACCGGCAGCGAGGCGGCGAGCGCCTTGCGCAGGACGAAGCGCGTCTGGGGCAGCGGGCCCTCGGACGAGTCGATGAGCAGCACCACGCCGTCGACCATCGACAGACCGCGCTCGACCTCGCCGCCGAAGTCGGCGTGGCCGGGGGTGTCGATGATGTTGAGGACGAGGTCGGCCCCACCGGAGCCCGCGCCGGGGCGGCGGACGGCGGTGTTCTTGGCGAGGATCGTGATGCCCTTCTCCCGCTCCAGGTCCCCCGAGTCCATGACGCGGTCCACGAGCTCTGCGCGTTCGTCGAACGCCCCCGACTGACGCAGCATCGCGTCGACGAGGGTCGTCTTACCGTGGTCGACGTGCGCGACGATCGCGACATTACGGAACTCGGTCTGGGCCATACGCTGGGTTCTCCCTCGGAGGCTTACGGCGCCGAGGCGGCTGATGTCACCGCCGGGGCGCGTGGCGTGGGAATCGGCGGGGTCTCCCGCGTGATCCACAAGCGCGTCCGGTCGAGCGCGCGTTGCGTGACCACATTACCCGCTGATGGGCGCGGAACCCCTATCCCGAACCCCACGGCCGCCACCGCTACCTGCGTTGTTATTTACATCACGTACAACTTCTGTAACATCAGCCCCAGCCGACTCGCGCTGCCGAGTCCGCCCGTCCCCGATACGGGGGCACTGTGAGATTATCGAGCGGTCGCCCGGTCGGCCGCCGACCGGTCCGCCCACCCCGCCGAAGAATGGACTCGCCAGTGACCCGCCACTCGCTCAGGACCTCGTTCCGGACCCTCGGCCTCGGCGCCGCCACCGCCGTCGTGGTGGGACTCGCCGCGCCCGCCACCGCCGGCGCCCAGTCCCTGGACGAGCTGGGTCGCCCGACCGAGCCAGTCCTCCAGGCGATCGAGAAGGTCGCGGCTCAGCAGTGGATCCCGGAGGAGACCCGGGGCACCATCGCGCGTCTCGTCGGCTTCTTCCGCGGCACCGGCGAGCCCGGCACGCCGCTGCCCGAGAACGGCCCGGTCATCGCGCAGTTCGCCTACCCGACGATCATGCAACAGTGCATCGGTGGGGAGCAGACCGCCGTGGGCGCGGCCACCGCGGTCCCCGGCCCCGCGGACCTCCCGCTGCCCGGTATCGCACCCGGCCACCTCGGCTTCATCTTCACCGCCCTCGGCACCGAGGGCGTCGCCGCCCAGCAGGCCCAGCCCATGACCGTCGACTGGTTCAACGTCAGCAACGGGCGGCGCGGCACCACGGTCCTGGGCTACAACGGCATCAACGAGGGCGGGCCGGCCACGGTCAACGGGGTCGCCGACACCGGCCCGGGTCAGGTGCTCATGCTGCTGCAGGGCGGGGTCACCACGAACCTCGAGAACGGCGGGACCGCCAACTGCGTGGCCTTCCCCACCGTGGGGACCGCGTTCGTCCCGTGACCGGCGGGGGCCGGGAGTCGGGGCGGTCCGCCCGCGACCCCGACCGGACTCTGACCGAGGCCCGGCTCGCCCTCGCGGGCGACGGGCCTCTGGTCGTCCTCACCGGCGCCGGCATGAGTGCCGAGAGCGGTGTCCCCACGTTCCGCGACGCCCAGACCGGCCTGTGGGAGCGATACGATCCCACGGCCCTGGCGACACCGGAGGCCTGGGCCCGCGACCGCGACACCGTCTGGGCCTGGTACCGCTGGCGGGAGCACCTCGTCTCCGGGGCACGGCCCAACGCCGGCCATCTCGCGGTGGCCCGCACGCAGGCCCGCCGTGAGGTCACCGTGGTCACCCAGAACGTCGACGACCTCCACGAACGCGCCGGTTCCGAGCGTGTCCACCACGTCCACGGGAGCCTGTTCGCCCACCGGTGCGACACCTGCGGGTCGCCGATGGACGTGGGCGCGCCCCCCGCCGACCCGGTAGACCGCATGACCCCACCGTCCTGCGAACGGTGTGGCGGGCGGGCCCGTCCCGGCGTCGTGTGGTTCGGCGAGCTGCTCCCCCGCGCCCCCTGGGAGGCCGCCGTCGACGCGGTCACCTCCGCCGCGGCGGTGCTCGTCGTGGGGACCTCCGGGCTGGTCCATCCCGCGGCCTCGCTCCCCGGCCTGGCGGCGGACGCCGGGCTCCCGGTGGTCGAGGTCAACCCCGGCCCCTCGGGCCTCGGCCCCGAGGTGAGCGTCCACGTGCGCTCCACGGCCGGCGACGCCCTCCCGGCGCTGCTCGACGCCTGACCGCCGGATCGGCCCCGGATACCCGCCCCGGAGCGGCGGCGATCGCGCTAGGTTGACCGGACCGGGACCTCACCCCCGAGGCCGCGGTTCTCCACCCCGCAGAGGCCAGGAGGTCAGCCGTGTCCGATCCGTCAACCGCCGCCCCGCCCGCGGACGCCGAGGCCACACCGCCCCCCGCGCCCCGGGTCTCCTCCGTCATCGCCGCCGAACTGATCGGGACGTTCTGGCTCGTCCTCGGCGGGTGCGGCACCGCCGTGTTCGCGGCGGTGCAGGTCGCCACCGCCGACACCGGTGACGTCCCCGTCGGGGTCGGTTACCTCGGCGTGTCACTCGCGTTCGGCCTGACCGTCCTCACCGGCGCGTACGCGTTCGGCCACATCTCGGGCGGGCACTTCAACCCGGCCGTGACCGTGGGCGCCGCGATCGCCGGACGCCTTCCCTGGTCCGCGACACCAGTCTACGTCGTCAGCCAGGTCGTCGGCGGCCTGGCCGCGGGCGCGGTGATCCTCCTGGTCGCGTCGGGGAAGGACGGGTTCGAGGCCACCGGGCACATGGCCGCCAACGGCTTCGGGGCCCATTCGCCGGACGGTTACAGCCTGCTCTCGGCCCTGATCATCGAGGTCGTCCTCACCGCGGTGTTCGTGTGGGTCATCCTCGGTTCCACCGATCGCCGGGCCCCGGCCGGGGTCGCGCCCGCGGCGATCGGCCTGACCCTCACCCTGATCCACCTGATCTCGATTCCCGTGACCAACACCTCGGTGAACCCGGCCCGCTCCACGGCCGTCGCGTTCTTCAACGGGGACGGCGCCCCCGGCCAGCTGTGGCTGTTCTGGGTGGCGCCGATCGCGGGCGCCCTCCTCGCCGGAGCCCTCTACGGTCCGTTGTTCGGCGAACGCCCCCGGCGCGTGTCGCACTGACGGCGGCGGCCGCCGGGGAGTCTTCCCCGGCGGCCGCCCTCCGCGTGCGCTCTACCGACGCGGCTCGTCCGGACGACCGTGCTCGCGCAGCCCGTCCGTGACACCGCGCCCGCGGCCCGCGTCCGCACCGCCCGGGCCGGTCGTCCCCGGATCGGCGACGCCCCCGGGTGCCGCGAGCCCCGCCGCGTCGTCCGGGGTCGCATGGCGACCGAGCGTGCCCTCCCCGCCGGGCCGGCCCGGGGTCGCATCGTCCGCCGCCGCGTGACGGCCACGGTCCGCGGTGTCAGCCGGACCCGCGGCGACGTGGTCGCGACCGCCGTCTCGACCGTGGTCGTGACCGTGGTCGTGCCCGTGGTCGTGGCCGTGTCCGCGCTCGCCCCGGTGTCCGCTGTCGTCCCGGCGATCCCGCCCCTGCTCATCTGCGCGGTGCCGCGGGTCGAGCTTCTCGGCGGTCTGCTCCATCCGCTTCACGTCACGGTGCTGCTCGTCCAGTGTGCGGCGCTGCTCGTCGGCCTCGGCGCGCAGCCTGTCGGCCTCCGCCGCCTTCGCCCTGGCCTCCTGCTCGGCCGCGCCCGCACGGTGCTCCTGCTCGCGGGCCGCCGCGTGTTGACGCTCGAGACGCTGTTCGCGCTCGCGGGCCTCGGCACGGAGCTCCGCCGCCTCGGTCAGTTTCCTCCGGTTGTTGTTCCTCACCGCCAGGGCGATGAGCGCGATCACGACGATCAGCGCGACCACTCCGATGACGATCCAGATGATCGGGTCCACGGCTGCCTCCCTCGGTACGGGGTCGGATGAACCTGGAACGTAACCCCGGCCGGAGGGCATCACCACCGGAGCGCGGTCGGCGGACACCGCCCCGGGTGCGGGCTCAGGACAGCGCGGGCACGACCTCCCGCTCGAACAGCTCGAGTCCCGAGGTGTCGGTGGCGATCTCCGGGAAGTAGAAGATGCCGTAGCCCATACCCAGCTTCTCCAGCGCGGTGAGCTTCTCGACGATCTGCTCCGGCGTGCCGACCCCGGGCAGTCCGCGGTACGCACCGAGCTGGCGGTCCGCCTCCTCGGCACCCACGTGGCGCGACATGCGGTCGCGCAGGAACTCCAGCCGGTCGGCGACCTCCCGCTCGGTCTCGCCGATGGCCACGTTGTAGTTGGCCGTCATCGTGATCTCCGCGGGATCGCGGCCGAGGTCCGCGCAGTGTCCGCGCAGCACATCCGCCTTGTGCGCGAACCCCTCAGGCGTGCCGTCGAAGTTGGTGTAGTCGGCGAAGCGGGCGGCGGTCCGCAGCGTCTTGCGCTCCCCGCCGCCGGCGATCCACATCGGGATCCCGCCCGGCTGCAGCGGCCGCGGCTGCACGACCGCCCCGTCCACCCGGTAGTGCTCACCGTCGAGGGAGACGACACCGTCCGCCCAGGCCCCGCGCATGATCCGCACGCCCTCGTCGAGCATCGCCAGGCGGTCGCCGGCGGAGGGGAACCCGTAGCCGTACGCGCGCCACTCGTGCTCGTACCACCCCGCCCCGATCCCCATCTCCACGCGACCACCGGAGATGTGGTCGACGGTCGCGGCGATCTTCGCGAGCAGCGCCGGGTTGCGGTACCCGAGACACGTGCACATCTGGCCGAGACGCACACGCGTGGTCACCGCCCCCAGCGCCGACATCAGACTCCACGCCTCGTGCGTCGCCTCGGTGGTGGTCAACGGCGCGGAGTGCATGTGGTCGTAGACCCACACCGACTCCCACGGTCCGGCATCGGCGCGGGCGGCCAGGTCGGAGATCACCGGCCAGTGACGGGCGGCCGGCACGTCGACCAGATCGAGACGCCAACCCTGGGGCAGGAAGAGACCGAATCGCATGGCACGAGCGTAGCGCCGGCGCCGCATCACCGGCGGGATCGCGCCGGGCCGGCTCCGCCCCCACGGCCCCGGCCCACGTCAGACGCGCGGGTCCTCGTCGTCGTCGGGTGGGTCGAGCTCCCCCGCCGGGAGGGTGAACCCGGACGGCCGCGGCCAGTCCGGGGCCGTGCCCAGCAATGCCACGCGCACCGACGACTCCTCGGCGCCGGGCTGGTGCTCGCCGATCCGCGCGTCCGCCGGGACCTCCACCCCGGCGTCGATCACCGCCGTGTCGACCCGCGCCCCGGCCCGCACCACGGCACCGGGGAGCACCACGCTGTCGCGCACCCGGGCCCCCTCCTCGACGACGGCGCCCGGCCCGATCACCGAGTGCTCCACCGCACCGTCCACCACGGCGCCGTGCCCCAGCAGGGACCGCGAGACCCGCGCCTCCGGGCCCGTCCTGGCCGGGCCGCTGTACGCCGACGCCGTCCGCAGCGACCAGCCCGGCACGTCGAGCTCGTGGACCGGCGGGTCCCCGATCAGGTCCATGTGCCCCGCCCAGTACGACGCGACGGTCCCCACGTCCCGCCAGTACTCCTCGTGCCGCCACTCCCGCGCGTGCCCGGCCGACACCATGGCCGGGAGGACGTTGTCCCCGATATCGCCCATGTCGCCGTCCCCGCCGGCGGCCTCGACGTCGGCGTGGGCCTGTTCCAGGTGGCGGATCAGCGCAGCGGTGTTGAACGCGAAGATCTCCGCGCAGATCAGGTCGCCGTCGGGATCCTCGGGCTTGTAGGCGTAGTCGGTGACCGCTCCGGCCTCGTCCACGCGGACCACGCCGTAGCGTCCCGCGTCCTCCGGCGCCACGCGCGTCGTCACCATCGTGACCTCCGCGAACGACGCCAGATGGTCCCGGACCAGGCGGTCGTAGTCGAGCCGGTACACCGCGTCAGCACTCACCACGACCGTCACCTCCGGCGCGGCCTCGCGCAGGGGCTCGACCTGCTTCCACAACGCGTCCGCCGTGCCGGAGTGGAACCCGTCGCGGCCCGTGCCCTGCGAGGGGTGCAGCACCAACAGGCCCCCGTCCAGCCGGTCGAGGTCCCACGGGCGCCCACTGCGCAGATGAGAACCCAGTGACACCGGATGGAACTGCTGGACCACCCAGACGTCTCTCAGGCCGGAGTTGGCCGCGTTGCTCAGGGAGAAGTCGATGAGCTGGTACCCGCCGCCGTACGGCACGGCGGGCTTGGCCCTGTCCCGGGTGAGTGCGCGGAGACGGGACCCCGCCCCGCCTGCGAGGACGATCGTGACCACGGACAGCGGCGCCATGACGAGGACTCCTCTCCTGCACCGTCTCTGACGGCGCGTCGGTGCGCCCACTCTAGTGCCGACGGGCGCGGTGGATCCGCCACCCACCCGGGTTTGCCGGTCAGCCGGGGCTTAGGTTAGGTTTGGCTAAGCGGCGCTCGTCACACGGCGGGGCGACCCTTCCAGTCACGTTGAAGCAAGGGAATCATGATTTCTACACGCGTACGTATCGGCGCCGTCCTCGGCGCGCTGGCTCTCGGCCTGACCGCCTGTGGCTCGGACGCCGACGTCGAGAACACCGCCGCCGAGGGCGAGACGACCACCATCGAGGTCGAGGACAACAACGGCACCCAGACCGTCACCATCCCGCCGCAGTCCGTGGTCGCCACGGACAACCGTACGTTCGAGACGCTGGCCGACTGGGGGGTCGAGCTGAAGGCCGGCGCGGTCTCCCTCATGCCGAAGACCATCGCCTACAAGACCGACGAGAGCATCATCGACCTCGGCAGCCACCGCGAGCCGGACCTCGAGGCCGTCGTCGCCGCCGAGCCCGACCTCATCATCAACGGTCAGCGCTTCACCCAGTACCAGGCCGACTTCGAGCGCCTGGTCCCCGACGCCGCGATCATCTCCCTCGACCCGCGTGACGGCCAGCCCTTCGACGCCGAGCTCAAGCGCCAGACCACCGTGCTGGGCGAGATCTTCGGCAAGGAGGCCGAGGCCGAGCAGCTCAACGCCGACCTCGACGCCGCCATCGAGCGCGTCAAGGCCGCCTACTCCGCCGACGACACCGTCATGGGCCTCATCACCTCCGGTGGCGAGATCAACTACGTGACCCCGGGCACCGGCCGCACCATCGGCCCCCTGTTCGACATCCTCGGCCTGACCCCGTCCCTCGAGGTCGAGGACGGCTCGAGCAACCACCAGGGTGACGACATCTCCGTCGAGGCGATCGCCGACTCCAACCCGGACATCATGATCGTCATGGACCGTGACGGCGGCACCGCCACCGGCGCCGACGACCCGGCCTACCGCCCGGCCAGCGAGCTGCTCGCCGAGTCCCAGGCGCTCCAGGGAGTCACCGCCGTGCGTGAGGACAACATCGTCTACATGCCCGCGGACACCTACACCAACGAGAGCATCCAGACCTACACCGAGTTCCTCAACGCCCTGGCCGACAAGCTGGAAGCGGCGAAGAACTGATCTCGCGACACCTGTCGGACGAGGGTGGGACCGCCGGTCGCGGCGGGCCCACCCTCGTCGTCGTCGCCGGGAGCCCTCCCGGTCCGGACGGCACCGTCCCCCGCCCGTGACGACACCGATTGACGACCAGACGTGACTGCCTCCTCCACCGCTCCCCCGCCCGGGGCCGGTACACCTCCCACCCCCACCCGATCCAAGGGCCGACTGTTCGACTGGAAGCTGCTCGTCGGCGTCCTCGTCGTGGCCGGGTTGCTCGCCCTGTCGCTGTTCACCGGAGTCTACGACGTCTTCGGCGCGGAGGACGGGGCCGAGATGTTCGGCATCACCCGGATCCCCCGCACCATCGCGCTGGTCCTCGCCGGCGCCGCGATGGCCATGTCCGGGCTCGTGATGCAGCTGCTCACCCAGAACAGGTTCGTCGAACCCACCACCACCGGGACCACCGAGTGGGCGGGACTGGGCCTGCTCGCCGTGCTCATCCTCTACCCCGAGGCCGACATCCTCACGCGCATGGTGGCGGCCGTCATCGCCGCCTTCATCGGCACGATGGTGTTCTTCCTGTTTCTGCGCAGGGTGTCCCTGCGCTCGTCGCTCATCGTCCCGATCGTCGGGATCATGCTCGGCGCCGTGGTGGGTTCCGTCTCCACGTTCATCGCGCTGCAGACCGACATGCTGCAGAGTCTCGGCATCTGGTTCGCCGGCAGCTTCACGTCCGTGATCCGTGGCCAGTACGAGGTCCTGTGGGTCGTCGCGCTCGTGGGGCTCGCCGTGTTCATCGTCGCCGACCGCTTCACCGTCGCCGGGCTCGGCGAGGAGATCTCCACCAACGTCGGTCTCAACTACAACCGCATCCTGCTCGTCGGCACCGCCCTGATCTCGGTCGCCACCGGCGTGGTCACCGTCGTGGTGGGCAACCTGCCCTTCCTCGGGCTCATCGTCCCCAACATCGTGTCCCTCATCCGCGGCGACGACCTGCGGTCCAACCTGCCCTGGGTGTGCCTGCTCGGGATCGGCATCGTCACCGTCTGCGACCTCGTCGGCCGGACCGTGATCATGCCGTTCGAGGTCCCGGTCTCGCTCATCCTCGGCATCGTCGGCTCGGTCGTGTTCGTGTCCCTGCTCCTCCGGCAGCGCAGCAATGGATAGCCGCGACGCCGCCGCCGACCCGGGTGCGATCCACGGTCCGGGCGCCCCGGCCCGGGAGAGCGGCCCCCTGCCCACGCCCCGCTCGCGGCGCCGCTACTGGATCGTCGTCACGGCCCTGTCGCTCCTCGCCGTGGGCTTCGGATTCGGGATCCTCGCCTGGGACAACCCCATGCCCATCGGGTCGACGGGCTTCTGGCGCGTCGCCGAACTGCGCACCACGACGGTCGTCGTCATGGTCGTGGTGGCCCTGTGCCAGGCGCTGGCCACGGTGAGTTTCCAGACGGTCGCCAACAACCGGATCGTCACCCCGTCGATCATGGGCTTCGAGGCGCTCTACGTGGCGGTGCAGACCTCCGCCATCTACTTCCTCGGCGCCGCCGGGCTCATGGCGCTGACCGGGCTGCCCCAGTTCATCCTGCAGGTCGCGCTCATGGTGGGACTGTCGGTCGCGCTGTACGGGTGGCTGCTCTCCGGCCGCTACGCGAACATCCAGGTGATGCTGCTCATCGGCATCGTGATCGGCGGCGGCCTCGGGTCGATCTCCACCTTCATGCAGCGCCTGCTCACCCCGAGCGACTTCGACATCCTCACCGCCCGGCTCTTCGGCTCGATGGCCAACGCCGAGGTGTCCTACCTGCCCGTGGCGATCCCGCTGTGCGTGGTCGCGGGCGTGATGCTCGTGCTCAGCGCCAAACGCCTCAACGTGGTCTCCCTCGGCAAGGACATCACCCACAACCTCGGGCTGGACCATCGCCGCGAGGTGATGCGGACGCTGTTCTTCGTGTCGATCCTCATGGCCGTGTCCACCGCGCTCGTCGGCCCGATGACCTTCCTCGGCTTCCTGGTGGCCACGCTGGCCTACCAGTTCGCCGACAGCTACGACCACCGCTACATCTTCCCCGTGTCCGCCCTGCTCGGCTTCGTGGTGCTCTCCGGCGCCTACTTCATCATGAAGCACGTCTTCTACGCGCAGGGCGTCGTCTCGATCATCATCGAGGTGATCGGCGGCTCGGTCTTCCTCTTCGTCATCCTCAGAAAGGGACGCCTGTGATCACCCTCGAGAAGGTCTCCAAGAACTACTCCGACACGGTCACCATCGGGCCCGTCGACCTCGAGATCCCCCGCGGCGGTATCACCGCGCTGGTCGGTCCGAACGGGGCGGGCAAGTCCACGATGCTCACCATGATCGGGCGTCTCATGGGGCTCGACGAGGGTGTCATCGAGGTCGCCGGGTACGACGTGACCACCACCAAGTCCAAGGACCTCGCCCGCATCGTGTCGATCCTGCGGCAGGAGAACCACTTCATCACCCGGCTCACCGTGCGCCAGCTCGTCGGGTTCGGGCGCTTCCCGCACTCCAAGGGCCGGCTCACGGTCGCGGACGAGGAGATCATCACCCAGGCGATCGACTTCCTCGACCTGGCCGCGCTCGAGAACCGATACCTCGACCAGCTCTCGGGCGGTCAACGTCAACGCGCGTACGTGGCGATGGTGCTGAGCCAGCAGACCGACTACGTCCTGCTGGACGAGCCGCTCAACAACCTCGACATGCGGCACTCCGTGCAGATGATGAAGCACCTGCGCAGCGCCGCGGAGGAGCTCGGCCGCACCATCGTGATCGTGTTGCACGACATCAACTTCGCCTCGCATTACGCGGATCACATCTGCGCCATGAAGAACGGCGAGGTGGTCGAGTTCGGCACCCCTGGCGAGATCATGACCGACGAGGTCCTGAGCAGGGTCTTCGACACCCCGGTGAGCGTGATCGACGGCCCGGACGGCAAGCTCGCCTGCTACTACTGAGCCGGGCTGACCGGATGCGCGACCGCCCCGGATTCAGGACAATCGGGGCATGACCGAACGACAGTACGACCAGGACACCGACGGAGACTACGACGAGAACACCCTGGACGGGAGCGAGGGGCTCGACGCGGACGTCATCACGACCGACAACGAGGACCTGACCGTCGACGCCCCCGAGACGTGGAAGCCGATCGAGGAGAACCACGACCTCGACGACAAGCTCGCCGCGGAGCGCCCCGACGTCGACAGCCCGGAGCCGGAGGACGAGGGCGTCTCCCCCGAGCCGCGCGACGAGATCGATGATCTGGACCCTGAGGGCGAGACGCGCGTCCTCGGCGAGGCGTAGCGGGTCCGTCCCCCGCACCCGGCGGGAGGAGGTGGCGCAGTGACCGGCCGGAGCATCGCCGCGGCGATGCGAGCCCAGGACCGCCGCCGCTTCCTCCCGCCGGAGGTCGTCGCGGATCACTTCCGCGACGCCCCGCTGCCCATCGGGTACGGGCAGACCAACTCCCAGCCGTCCACGGTGGCGGACATGCTCGGCCTCCTCGAACCGTTCCCCGGGATGACGGTGCTCGACGTGGGCTCCGGCAGCGGATGGACCTCCGCGATCCTCGGTGAACTCGGTGGCCCGGAGTCGCGGGTCCACGCCGTGGAACTCGTCCCCGAGTTGGTGGAGCGCTCACGCGAGGCGATCGACCAGCCGTGGGTCAGGGTCCACCCGGCCGAGCCCGGGATCCTGGGGCTCCCCGACCTCGCCCCCTTCGATCGGATCCTCGTCTCCGCGATGGCCCCCGATCTGCCGCGCGAGCTCGTCGACCAGCTCGCCGACGACGGGATCATGGTCGCGCCGTGGGCGAACCGGATGCACCGCGTGCGACGGGTCGGCGCGGAGGTCGAGATCACCGAGCACGGCGGCTACCGGTTCGTACCCTTGCTGCACACCCGATTCTGAGCAGCGTGATCCGGCAACTATCCTGAGGCGGACCTCATCCGCGCCGCACACCCAGGAGCCGTCGATGGCCGACTTCCTCTACGAGGACCTTCTTCCCGTCGGGGAGGACACCACGGAGTACCGCCTTCTCACCACCGAGGGCGTCTCGACGGTGGAGGGCCCCGACGGTATGACGTTCCTCAAGGTCGAGCCCGAGGCGATCCGCCTGCTCACCGAGACGGCGATGCACGACATCTCCCACTACCTGCGCAGTGACCACCTCGCGCAGGTCGCGAAGATCCTCGACGACCCCGAGGCGAGCGACAACGACAAGTTCGTCGCGCTGGACCTGCTGAAGAACGCCAACATCGCCGCCGGCGGTGTCCTGCCCATGTGCCAGGACACCGGGACGGCGATCGTCAAGGGCGAGCGCGGCCAGCACGTGCTGACCCCGGGCCCCGACGAGGAGGCCGTGGCGCGCGGCGTCTACGACGCGTTCACCCGCCTCAACCTCCGCTACTCGCAGAACGCCCCCATCACGATGTGGGACGAGAAGAACACCGGCACCAATCTGCCGGCCCAGATCGAGATCGGCGCCAACACCACCCCGGGCTCCGAGAACGCCTACAAGTTCCTCTTCATGGCCAAGGGCGGCGGGTCGGCCAACAAGTCCTTCCTGTACCAGGAGACCAAGGCGATCCTCAACCCCGACCGCATGATGCAGTTCATCGAGGAGAAGATCCGGTCGCTGGGCACCGCGGCGTGCCCGCCGTACCACCTCGCCCTGGTCGTGGGCGGCACCTCGGCCGAGTTCGCGCTCAAGACCGCCAAGCTCGCCTCCGCGCACTACCTCGACGAGCTGCCCCGCGAGGGCGCCATCACGGGCCGGGGCTTCCGCGATGTCGAGCTGGAGGAGAAGGTCTTCGAGCTGACCCAGAAGATCGGTATCGGCGCGCAGTTCGGCGGCAAGTACTTCTGCCACGACGTCCGCGTGGTCCGCCTGCCCCGCCACGGCGCGTCCCTGCCGGTGGCGCTCGCGGTGTCGTGCTCGGCCGACCGTCAGGCCAAGGCCAAGATCACCCCCGAGGGCGTGTTCCTCGAGCAGCTCGAGTTCAACCCGGGTCAGTACCTGCCCGCCACCACCGACGCCGAGCTCGACGCCGCCACCGACGGCATCTCCGGTACCGGCAAGGGCGCCGCGGTGAAGATCGACCTCAACAAGCCCATGCCGGAGATCCTCGCCGAGCTGAGCAAGCACCCGGTGAAGACCCGCCTGTCGCTCACCGGCCCGCTCGTCGTGGCCCGCGACATCGCCCACGCCAAGATCAAGGAGCGCCTCGACGCCGGCGAGGAGATGCCGCAGTACCTCAAGGACCACCCCGTGTACTACGCGGGCCCGGCCAAGACCCCGGAGGGTATGCCGTCGGGCTCGTTCGGCCCGACCACCGCGGGCCGGATGGACTCCTACGTGGAGCAGTTCCAGGCCGCGGGCGGCTCCATGGTCATGCTCGCCAAGGGCAACCGCTCCAAGCAGGTCACCGACGCGTGCGCCACCCACGGCGGCTTCTACCTCGGCTCGATCGGCGGCCCCGCCGCGCGGCTGGCGCAGGACTGCATCAAGCACGTCGAGATCATCGAGTACGAGGAGCTCGGCATGGAGGCGGTGTGGAAGATCGAGGTCGAGGACTTCCCCGCCTTCATCGTGGTGGACGACAAGGGCGAGGACTTCTTCGCCCACACCGGCGAGGTCACGCTGACGATCGGCAAGCGCCCCGGCCTCTGACCGGCGACGGCCGGCTCCCCGCCGGCCCTCTCCGCCGCGCCACGGCATCGCCGTCCGTGGGGCTCAGTCCCCGCGGGCGGCGGCGTCGATCCGGGCGATGTCGAGCTTCACCATTCCCAGCATCGCGGTGAACGCCCGGCGCGCGGCCTCGACGTCACCGCCCCGCGCGAGCCGGTAGAACATCTGCGGCGCCACCTGCCAGCGCAGCCCGTAGCGGTCGATGAGCCACCCGCACTGGACCTCCTGCCCGCCGCCGGCGAGCAACCCGTTCCAGTAGTGGTCGATCTCGTCCTGCGTCTCGCACCGGATCTCGAGTGAGACGGCGTCGGTGTACTCCGCGGCGGTCCCGCCGTTGAGGGCGATGAACGGCCGGCCGTCGAGTTCGAACTCCACGAGCAGCACGTCACCGGCCGACGGGCCGGGGGTGTCGACGGGCGTGGTGTCGACGGCGCGGATGGCCGAGCGCGGGAAGACCGAGCAGTAGAACTCGGCGGCCTCCTGCGCCTCGGTGGCGAACCACAGGCATGTCGTCATCTCGGCCATGGTGTCCTCCTCGCGGGCCGGTCGGCGTCCCGGCGGCATACCGGGCGGTGGTGGCGACCGGCGGGGTCGGGTCCCAGTCTGCGCCGCCGCGCTGCCGTCGGGAAGAGGTCGGTGGTCGCGATCCGGCCACGGATCGGCACCCGTGCGCGGGTGGCTAGGATCGGGGACATGGACAGGATGACGCGTGTCCTCGCCCCCCTCGCCGTGGCCGTGGTCACCGGGGCTGCTCTGGTGGCCTGCTCGTCGGAGGACGGTCCCGCCGCGGGGGACCCCGCCGCGCCGGCCGTACCGACTCTCACCACGACCCGGACGGCGACGACGACGAGCTCGACCCCCGTTCTCGGCCCCGCCGAGACCCCGGTGGACATCCCGGTGGCGGTGGCGGACCGCTGGAGCGAACTCGGTGGCGAGCAGGGCACGCTCGGCCGGGTGACGGGACCCGCCACGGATGTAGAGGGTGGGGCGGTCGTCGACTTCGAGGGCGGCGCGGTCGTCCTGACACCGACCGGGCGGGCGTTCGTCGTCCAGGGCGAGATCCTCGCCGCCTACCGGGAGGCGGGCGGCCCGGCCGGTGACCTGGGCTTCCCCACCGCCGACGAGGCGACCACGGACGGCGGCTGGATCTCCACCTTCGACGGCGGCGTGATCACCTACCTCGACGGCGTCGCCGAGGTCCGGACCGACTGACCCGGTCGGGGCCGGTCGGCACCCCGGCGCTATCGTCCAGTCGTGACGACGACCCCCTCCCCGACCCCGACCCCGCCGCCGGGCGCCGTGCCCGCGACGATGCTGCTGGCCCTGGCCCTGTGCGGTGCGATCGGCCCGTTCGCGACCGATACCTACCTGCCGGCGCTGCCGCTCATCGTCGACGAGTTCGGCGTGTCCGCCTCGACCGCCCAGCTCACCCTCACCGCGTTCATGGTGGCGCTCGCCGCCGGTCAGCTGGTGATCGGCCCGCTGTCCGACCGCACCGGGCGTCGCGGCCTGCTCATCGCCGGTTCGATAGGCACCGCGGTGGCGGCCGTGGTGTGCGCACTCGCGCCGAACATCTGGGTGCTGCTGGCCGGGCGGGTGGCCCAGGGGTTCTTCGGCGCCGCGGGAGTCGTGCTCACCAAGGCCGTCGTCGTCGACGTGGGGCGCGGCGCGGGCGTGGCCAAGGCCTTCGCCACACTCATGGCCATCCAGTCCGTCGCCCCGGTGATCGCACCGCTCGTCGGCGGCGCCGTCGTGCCGTTCGGCGGGTGGCGGGGCGTGTTCTGGCTGCTCGGAGCGCTGGCCGCGGTCACGGCCGTGGGCGTGGCCGTGGCCGTGCCCGAGTCCCTGGACCCGGCGGACCGTCGAGCCGGCGGCGTCCGCGCCACGGTCTCGGGGATGCGAACGGTGGCCACCCACTTCCCGTTCGCCGCCCGCGTCACGGTGTTCGTGTCCACCTTCGGCGTCCTGTTCGCCTACATCTCCGCCAGCCCGTTCATCTACCAGGACATGGTCGGGTTGTCGCCCACCGCGTACGCGATCGCGTTCACCGTCAACGCCCTCGGCATCCTCGTGTCGAATCTCGCGGGTGCGCGGCTGGTGGGCAGGTTCGCGCCCGAGAAACTGATGGGCGCCGGGGTGGCGGGCATGGTCGTGGCGATCGCGTTCCTCGTCGTCGTCGTCGCCCTCTCCCCCGCCGGTACCCTCGCGCTGGCCCCGGTCACGGTCGGGTTCATCCTGCTCACCCTGTCCATCGGCACGGTCCTGCCCAACGCCGTGGCGCTGGCGATGCAGGCCACCCGGGGCAACTCCGGCGCGGGGTCCGCGCTGCTCGGCGCCGCGCAGTTCAGCCTGGCCGCGCTCGTGTCCCCCCTGACCGGCCTCGCCGGTCCGCACTCGGCCGCCCCGATGCTCGCCGTGATGGGCACGTGCGCGGCGGTCGCGGTGCTGGCCGCGCGGGCGGTGTTCAGCCGGCCAGTGCGCGCCACGTGAGCGCGGCGGCGAGCGCACCCACCGCGTTGAACGCCCAGTGCAGCCCGATGGGCGCCAGCAGGCTCCGGCTGCGGCGACGGATCCAGATGAACCCGGCACCCGCCACCGACGTCGCGGCCACCGCGAGGCCGATCCCGGCGAGCTGACCGGCCAGTCCGGTCCCGAGGACCTCCGCCAGGCCCGCGTTGCCGGCCGTCAGTCCCAGTGACGAGGTGACGTGCCAC
This sequence comes from Dietzia sp. CH92, assembly GCF_032248695.1. Classification (NCBI taxonomy): domain Bacteria; kingdom Bacillati; phylum Actinomycetota; class Actinomycetes; order Mycobacteriales; family Dietziaceae; genus Dietzia; species Dietzia sp. CH92. The sequence continues at coordinate 564,429 of NZ_JAVHXC010000001.1, forward strand.
AGGCCGAACGCGAGCGAACCGACCACGAACACGCCGGTCGTGCCGAAAGTCCGCTCGAGCGCGCCCTGCAGGACCCCGCGGAACGCGAACTCCTCCGGCAGCACGGTCATCAGCGGGATGAGCACGAGCGCCGAGAACACGGCCATCCGCAGATCGGAGTAGCGCTCGGAGAGGAAGAACGGGCTCGTGGCCGGGATGAGGCACCCGGCCGTCACCACCGCGGCCACCGCGACGGTCGCGGCGAGCCCGTACGCCAGCCCCCGCGGCATGTGGCGCAGTGACAGGCCGAGCTCGGCCCAGTGCATCCCGCGGGCCTTGACCACGATCACCAGGGCGAGCACGGACAGCGGCACGACCCACTCCCGGTGGGGCAGCCCCGCCAGGTTCGCGGTGAGGTTGATCGCCACCAACGTGCCCAGGACCCCGACGACCCCGACCACCCCCCTCAGGCGGGAACGGTCGGCCGGGACGCGGTACTGCGGGGACATCACCGCGACGATACCTCGCGCGACGTCCGTACCGGGGGTATGGTGACGCGGACGACCGCGAGTCGTCCCACGACGACCGCTCCGGCACGAGGTGGTGTCCGCCATGACCACGGTGACGACGACCGCGTCCCGCGCCCTCACCGGCGCCCGGCGCAGGGTGGGCCTGGTGGTGCGGTCACGGATCGCCGGCGACGACGCCGACGCACGGCGGCAGCAGATCTGGCTGTCCGAGGGCGAACGGTGGAACTCCCCCGACGACGCCATCTGCCGGGTCAACGGCGACGCCTCGATGTTCGCCGCCGGCCTCACCGCCCTGCTGCTGCAGTCCCTGCACCCCGGCGCGATGGCCGGGGTCGCCGATCACAGCGACTACCGCGGGGACCCGTGGGGCCGCCTCCAGCGCACCTCCCAGTTCATCGCCACCACCACCTTCGGCACGATCCCCGACGCCTCCGCCCTCATCCGCGCCATCAACGGAGCCCACCGCAGCGTCGTCGGCACCGACCACCGCGGTCGCCCCTACGACGCCCGGGACCCCCACCTCCTGCGGTGGGTGCACGTCGCCGAGATCTGGAGCTTCCTCGAGTGCCACCGCCTCTACGGGCGCGAGAAGCTGTTCGGCGCCGACCGGGACGCCTACGTCCGCCAGTCCGCGCGGACCGGACAGATGCTGGGCGCGAAGGACGTCCCGACCACCGTGCGGGGACTCGAGGACGCCCTCGAGTCCTACCGCCCCGAGCTCGAGGCCTCCCCCGCCGCACTCGACGCCCGGCGCTTCCTCCTCGACGGCCCGCCCATGGCGTGGACGGACCGGCCCGCGTACGCCCTGCTGCGCCAGGGCGCCGTCGCGGCACTACCCGGGTGGGCGCGCGCGATGCTCGAGTTGCCCGCAGGGCCGCTCGGCTCCCGCGATCTGGGCCTGGCGGCGGGCCGCGCCGGCGTCTCCACGCTGCGCTGGGTCCTCGACGCCCTGGACTGAGCACCGGGTGTGCGGCGGCGCGGGCGCCGCCCCGGCGATACGCTGTGACGACCCGACCCCTGCGGTCGGACCCGTCCGCGGGGCCGCACCCGACCACCGGGCCGCGCCCGCCCGCACGAAAGAGGTCATCCATGGCCGGTGGACTCGCCGCCCTGCTCGACGACGTCGCGGTGCTCGCCCGCATGGCCGCCGCCAGTGCCGACGACGTCGCCGCCGCCGCCGGCCGCGCCAGCGTCAAGGCCGCCGGCGTGGTGGTCGACGACACCGCCGTCACCCCGCAGTACGTGCGCGACGTCGAACCGTCGCGCGAGCTGCCGATCATCCGCAAGATCGCCCTCGGCTCACTGGGCAACAAGGCGATCATCATCGTGTTCGCCCTCCTGCTCAGCCAGTTCGTCCCGTGGCTGCTCACCCCGATCCTCATGCTCGGCGGCCTCTACCTCTGTTACGAGGGCGCGGAGAAGGTGTGGGAGCGCGTGTCCGGCCACCACGAGGAGGCCGCGCCGGTCGTCGAGAAGGGCCCCGAGGCCGAGGCGAAGATGGTCCGCGGGGCCGTCACGACCGACTTCATCCTCAGCGCCGAGATCATGGTGATCGCGCTCAACGAGGTCGCCTCGGAGAGCTTCTGGTCCCGGGCCGTCATCCTCGTCGTGGTGGGCCTGGGGATCACCGCGCTGGTCTACGGCGTCGTCGCCGTGATCGTGAAGATGGACGACATCGGACTCCACCTCGCGGGCAAGGACTCGCCCGGCGGCAAGCGGTTCGGCCTCGGCCTCGTCAAGGCGATGCCCACCGTGCTCGAGGTGATCTCGTTCGTCGGGATGCTCGCGATGCTGTGGGTCGGTGGCCACATCCTGCTCGTGGGACTCGACGAACTCGGGGTCACCGCGCCCTACCACCTCGTGCACGTCCTGGCCGACCCCGCGGCGGCGGTGGCGGGCGTGGGCGCCGTCCTGGGATGGCTCGTCGACACCCTCTGCGCGCTCGTCTTCGGCCTCGTCGTGGGCGCCGTCGTCGTCGCGCTCATGCACCTCATCCCCCGCCGCGGCCGCGGTGACGCCCACGGCGGCAGCCCCGTGGCCGCCGATCCCGACGCCCGGGCGGCCGAGGCCCCCACGCGGGAGGAGCCGGGTCACTGATGCTGCTGACCGTGGGGCACGGCCGCCTGGAGCGCGACGAGCTCGCCGCCCTCCTGCGGGGTGCCGGGGTCGAGGTGCTCGTGGACATCCGGCGCTTCCCCGGCAGCAGGGCGAACGCGGCCGCCGCGAAGGGCGCGGTGCCGGAGATCGTCGCCGGAGCCGGTATCGAGTACCGCTGGGAGGAGGACCTGGGTGGCCGCCGCCGCCTCACCGCGGAGCAACGACGCCGCTCCCCCGACACCTGGTGGCGCGTGGAGGCGTTCCGCGCGTACAGCGCGTGGACCCGCGACCCCGCCTTCCGCGACGCGTTGGCCCGCGTGGTGGACGAGGCCCGCGCGCGGCAGGTGGCCGTGATGTGCTCGGAGTCCGTGTGGTGGCGCTGTCACCGCCGCATCGTCGCCGACGTCGTGGCGACGGTCCACGGGCTCCCGGTGGGCCATCTCATGCATTCGGGCTCCGTCACCGAGCACACCCCCAGCGAGGGCCTGCGCCTCGACGCGGACGGTGAGCCCGTCTGGGACGGCTGACCTTCCGGCGCCGTCCGTCACCGCCCCGGTCGCCGGGATCGCCTCCCGCCACGGGGATGGCCTAGTCTCACGCCATGGATCCCGCCTCCACACTCGCCCCCAATCTCGCCACCGTCGCGGCTCTGCTCGGCACCTGGAGGGGCGAGGGCGTCGGGTCGTACCCGACCATCGAGCCCTTCACCTACACCGAGGAGATCACCTTCACCGACGTGGGCAAGCCCTTCCTGCACTACCTCCAGCGCACGTTCAACCCGGCCGGTGCGCCCATGCACACCGAGACCGGGTATCTGCGCATCCCCGGGGACGGGATCGCCGAGTTCGTGCTGGCCCAGCCCACCGGGCAGACCGAGCTCTGCGAGGGGCGGGTGATCGCCGAGGCCGACACCGTGGTGCTGGAGTTCGACTCACGCGTGGTGGGCAGCGCCACCGCCAAGACCGTCGAGACCACGAGACGTCGCTACGAGACCGTCGGCGACCGGATGGTCACGACGTTCGCGATGGCCGCGGTCGGCCGGCCGCTCACCCACCACCTGCGCTCGGACCTCCGGCGCGTGTGACCGCCGGGCGGGGCGCCGGCCGCGGAGCGGTCGCGCGGGGCGGTCGCCGCGGCGCCGGGCCCGGGGATGACGCCGGTCAGCGTCCGGAGGCGTCCCGGAGGATGAGCCTGGACAGCGAGTCCAGCGCGAACCCGAGCACGCCGATCACGAGGATCACCGCCATCACCTGGTCGTAGGCCAGCTGATCGCGGGCGTTGAGGATCTGGTAGCCCAGCCCCGACCGGACCCCGAGCATCTCCGCCGGCACCAGGACGATCCAGGCGGTGCCGAGCGCCAGCCGGATGCCGCCGAGGATCGACGGACGCACCGCGGGGATCACCACCCGGGTGAGGCGTTCCCACCCGTTGGCCCCCATCGTCCGGGCCACGTCGAGATACCCCGGGTCCATCGCGTGGACGCCGGCCGACGTGGAGAGCATGATCGGCCAGACCGCGGCCGCGGCCACGAGGAAGATCACCGGCTCGTTGCCGATCCCGAACACCGCGATGGCGACCGGCGCCCACGAGAGCGGCGAGATCATGCGGAGGAACTGGACGAGTGGGCCCGCGACGGCCTCGGCCCGGCGCCGCAGCCCGAGCCACAGCCCGAGCGGGACACCGAGGAGGGCGGCCACCGCGAGGCCGGCGACCAGCCGGTACAGGCTGACCGCGGCGTCGGAGAGGAGCACACCCCGGTCGAGGAGGTCACCGAAGCCGGACCACGTCTCCACCGGCGACATGCCCCCGATCACCGGATCATCCGTGACCAGTCCCGAGGTGAGCAGCGACCACACGGCCAGGCCCAGCAGCAGGCCCACGAGGCCGGCGGCCCAGCGCGAGAGCAGGCCGCCCGCAGGCCCGCCGGTGCCCCGGCGCCGACGCCCCCCGCCGGGCGGGGACGGTTCGGTCACCGGGCCGGCCGCCGGGACGTCACCGCCGGGGCCGCCCGGGGCGGTGATCGTCGGGTCCGCGGCGACGGGGTCGGTGCCCGGGTCCGGGGTCGAATCGGTGCGCGTCATCTAGATCAACCGTTCGTGTCGTGTCAGCGAGGCGGGCAGGCCGAGGGCGGCGGGACCGCCGTGACGGGCGATGGCGGTGCGGACGAACCTGTCGTCCACCAGTTCGCCGTGGACGCCGGCGGGGTCGAGGCCGTCGAGGAAGCGGGTCTCACCGTCGACGACGGTCGTGCGCATCTGCCTCACCAGCTCGGCCGTGAAGCTGGGGAACGGGTACGGGTGGAAGTCGATCCTGTTGCGGGCCGGCCCCCCGTCGGAGTCGGGCACCGTGCCGGTCATGGCCACCTCGACCGCCTTGGGCGGCTGCGGTAGGTATCCCTTCCCGGAGAGGATCGCGGCGGCGGCCGGCCGGTCGGCGGTGATCCCCAGCTGAGCCGCGACAGCCGCGTCGACGAGGGCCTGGACGGTCTCCGGGCGGTTCTCGATGAGGTCCCGGTGCACGACCGTCACGCAGCACGCGTGGTCGCGCCAGACCTGGTCGAGAAGCATGTGCAGCGACCCGACCCCCTGCGCGACGGCGCCGGCGTTGAACGGGTCGGCGACGGTGAAGGCCGAGATGGACCCGGTGGCCATGGCGGGGATCATGTCCGACGGCCCCATGACGACGAGCTCGACCGTCCCGTCCGAGCGACTGGCGGCCCGTCGCGCCACCGGCGTGAGACCGTGCGCGCGCAGCACCCGCTGCAGCAGGATGTTGTGGATCGACCACCAGCCGGGGATCGCCACCTGCGTACCGGCGAGCTGGCCGATGTCCGTCACACCCGGCGCGACCGTGATGGCCCCGCCGCCGGTGTGGTTCCAGGCCACCACCTTGACGTCCGCGCCGATCACGTACCGCAACTGGACCGCCGAGGGCATGAGCAGGTGGATGAGGTCGACCTGCCGCGTGAGGAACGCCTCCATCAGTGACGACCACGAACGGAACAGCACCGGCCGCCCCACGATGAGCTTCTGCTGCTCGAAGTATCCGTCGCCGTGCGCCACCAGCAGCGGCGCGGCATCGGTGATCGGGAGGTAGCCGAGCCTCAACTCCTCGCTCACCGCTCCGCGCGGCCCGGTCGCCGCGGTGACGAGGGAGCCGAGGGCGGCGGCACCTCCGAGTGCCCCGGCGCCGACGGCGATCGCGCCGCCGGCCCGCAGGAGCGCCCGCCTGTCCAGGACGGGGCCCGGGCCCCGGGAACTATCGGTCATCGTCGCGGGTCAGGCGGTCCGGTATGCGGCGATGATGCTCTCGCGCAGCGCCGGGTCGGAGTCCGTGGTCCCGTGGGAGGGGTTCGTCCACTCCTCGCGGACGCGCCCCGACGACCCGAGCAGCGCGATGCGTGACCCCACGACGAGTGCCTCGTCCACGTCGTGCGTCACCATCACCGTGGTGACACCGAGGTCCGCGGTCACGCCGACGAGCCATCGCTGGGAATCGGCGCGGGTCACGGGGTCGAGGGCACTGAAGGGCTCGTCGAGGAGCAGGATCTCCGGGCGGGTGGCCGCGGCGCGCACCACCGCCACGCGCTGGGCCTGACCGCCCGAGATCTGGTCGGGCCGGGCGTCGGCGAGGTCGGCGATGCCGAAGTGGCGCAGGAGGTCGTCCACGTGGGCCGCGTCGACCCGACCGCGCAGGGCGCGGAAGCGCGCCCCCAGGGCGACGTTCTCACGAACCGACAGCCAGGGGTAGAGCAGCGGCTTCTGGAAGACCACCGCGTACGAGTGCCCGCCCTCGTCGCCGACGCCGCGGGACCCGACGCGCAGGTCGCCGCCCGCCGGCTCCTCGAGCCCGGCGAGCAGCCGCAGGAGGGTGGACTTGCCGACCCCGGACGGTCCCAGCAGCACCAGTGACTCACCGGCACGGACCTGCAGGTCCAGCTCGGAGAACAGCGGCCGACCACCCGGCAGGTCGTAGCGCAGGCCCGTGACGCTCACGGCCACGGGCCGCTCGAGCACACCGGCGGTCACGCGCGGATCCCCAGCCGGTCGAGCTCCCACTTCAACTGCGACTGCGAGGGCGACTGCACCGGCAGGAACGCGGCCTCGCGCATGCGCCGGTTGGCCGGGGCCGCCTGGGCGTAACCCATCCCGCCGCAGAGGACGGCCTCGAGCCGGGTCGCGGCCGGGGCGATCTCCGCGCCGTCCAGGCGCAACAGGAGCAGGTCGGCCAGCGCGGCCTCGGCCGGCGCGGCGCCGAGCCGGTGCAGTTCGGCGTGCATGTGGGTGTGGCGGGTGGCGAGCTCGGTGTGCTCACCGGAGTAGAAGGCACCCAGCCCCTCGAGCCGCCCCTCGGCCTCCGTCAGCGACCGCGCCGCGACACCGGAGCAGAAGGCGGCCTGCAGGATGAGGAACTGCGGCCGGACACCGGACAGGAAGTCCGCGAGGTCCTCGCCGAGGACCTGCTCGTCCGGGACCACCACGCCGTCCAGACCGATCATCGTCGACGCCGTCGCGTTGAGGGCCAGCAGATCGGGGGCGTTGCGGATCTCCACACCCGGTGCCGAGGCCTCGAAGGTGAGCACGAGACTGCGCCCGTCCTCGGTGTTGGCGGCGAGCACGATGGTGCTGTCCGGGTAGACGTTGGACGCCCAGGCGATCGGCCCGTCGACGCGGTAGCCACCGTCGACCTTCGTCGCCGTGATCGGGACGTTGCCCAGGCCGACGACCTGCCGCTGGGCGGCCGCCATCCCGGTGACCCCCGGGCGGGTGCCGTCCGCGACGGCCCGGTAGGTCCGGGCCGCCGCGTCGGAGCGCTCGGACGCGTGCCGCAGATAGGCGGCGGTCATCCGCTGCGCCCAGGCGCCGAACGCGACGGCCAGGCTCTCCGTCGCCACCGCCTCGATGATCGCGGCCGCGACGGCGACCGGCGTGCGATCCACGTCGAACAGGCCGAGAGCCGCGAGTGCGGCGATGTCCTCGCGCAGGTCCGCCTCGTCCCGGTCGAGTGCGGAGGCGCGGGCGGCGACGGAGTCGATCACCGCGACGAGACCCGCCACCTCGACGCTGCCGAACTCACCCGCGGTGAGCCGGGCCCTGGGTGCCCCGAGGTCGTGGGTGATGGTGTCGGTCGCGGGGCTGCTCATGCCAGCTCGTGCAGACGCGAGATGGGGGTGGACACGATCTCACGGGCGCGGACGACCGCATCGGTGTCCGGGGCGTTGTAGAAGCACAGGCACTTGTCCGTGTCCTCGCGGACGTAGGTGCGCAGGAACGAGACCTCGGGGATCTCCGCGTACTTCGGGGACTTCTCCTTCTTGCGCGTCAGGTAGGTGTCCATGTCGATCTCGGCGGGGATGTCCCACTCGACCAGGTACCCGGCCTCGGGCCGGGCGGCCTTGATGGTCTCGAGATCGGTGCCCACGAGCCGCACCTGCGCGGGCTCGGTGACCTCCGCGGCGCCGATCGCGGCGGCGTCCAGCGCGGGCGCCTCCACGGCGCAGGCGCCGTTCTCGTCATCGGGCAACTCGACGATCGTGAACACGCGGGCAGCGCCCTTGGTGATCTGGGTCTCGATGACCTCGGCGCCGGCCCCGGCCAGGGTCGACGCGATGGACTCGATCAGCGCCGTCGGCTCGGCCTGCTGCTCCGCAGACGGGGTGATCTCGTACAGGAAGAGGGTCATTGGGGGGTGGTCCTTTCCGGGGGCCTCGACTCGTATCGCCCCACGGTAGGGAGAACAGACTGTTCTGTCTAACTATTCCCGGCGGCGCTCCCCCTTTCCGGAGGGCTGCCCGGTGAACAGTGGGAGAACGGGACGTCGGGCTCCGGAAAGCGCGATTACAGTCGTGTCATGCGCACTGTCTTCCGATCCAAGCTCGACGAGTTCGAGGACCAGCTGGTCCGCTTCTGCGAGACCAACACCCGCCTGTTGGAGCGGGCCACCGCCGCCCTGCTCGACTCCGACGAGGTCGCCGCCACCGAGGTGATCGACGGCGCCGCGGAGCTCGAGGACCTCCGCGAGATGAGCGAGCAGCACGCGTTCGAGCTGCTGCTCCTCGAGGCGCCGGTCGCGGGCGATCTCCGCCAGGTGGTCTCCGGGATCTACATCGTCGAGCACTTCACCCGGATGGCCGCGCTGGCCGGCCACATCGCCCGGGTCGCCCGGCGACGCCACCCCCACGCGGTCGTTCCCCAGCCCGTCGTGCCCCTCATCCGCGAGATGGCGGAGCGCGACGTCGAGTTGGCCCGCCGACTCACCACCCTCCTCACCGACCACGACGCCGCGGAGGCCCGCACCCTCGACTCCGAGGACGACGCCGTGGACCAGCTCCACGCCGACCTGATGCGGGAGATCTCCACCGAGGACTGGCCCCACGGGTCGGTCAGCGCCGTGGACCTCGCACTGCTGGCCCGCTACTACGAGCGGTTCGCCGACCACACCGTGAGCATCGCCAACCGCATCGTGTACCTCGCCACCGGCGAGCGGCCCGACGGCGGCTCCCTCTCGCACCTCGACGACGGCACCGTCCTGGACTGACCCACTCCACCTCGCGCCGGGTCACGATCGTCGCCCGCGCCCGCCTGACGGACAGGAGACCACACGTGACCCACACCGCGATCATCACCGGCGGAACCGGCGGGATGGGCCTGGCGACCGCTGCGATCCTCGGCCGCGACCACCGGATCGTCCTCGCGGATCTCGATGCCGCCGGGCTCGCCGACGCGGTGGACCGCCTGGCCTCCCTGGGGGTCGAGGCGGACGGCGTGGTCTGCGACATCACCGACCGCGCGTCCGTGGACGCGGCCTTCGCCCGCGCACAGGCGTCGGGGCGGCTCCGTGCGGTGGTGCACACGGCCGGCGTGAGTCCCCTGATGGGCGACGCGGAGAAGATCGTGCGGGTCAACGCCCTCGGGACGGTCCACGTCACCCGGGCGGCGCTGTCCGTGGCGGCCCCGGGCTCGGCCCTGGTCAACGTGTCCTCGATCGCCGGGCACCTGCTGCCGTCGTTCCTGCGGCCCGTACCCGCCTTCCGCCGGGCGACGAGCGAGCCGGAGCGGATGGTCTCGGCCCTGACCCGCATGGCGACCCTGGCGCCGGGCCGGGGCGCTCCGGGCGCCGCCTACTCACTGAGCAAGGCCTTCGTCATCTGGTATTCGGAGCGCATGGCGGCGGTGTTCGGCGAGAAGGACGCCCGCGTCCTCTCGGTCTCTCCCGGCAGCTTCGACACCGAGATGGGGCGCCTCGAGAAGAAGAGCGGATCGGAGCGCATGGTCGGCCTGGCCGCGCTCAAGCGGTTCGGTACACCGGAGGAGATCGCCGAACTCCTCGCCTTCTGTGCGTCCGACAAGCCCGGCTACCTCACCGGGACCGACATCCTCTGCGACGGCGGCAACAAGGCAGGCCTCACCCTGGCCGGGATGCTCTCCATGGCCAGGGGAGGCTGACCGACGCCGCCCCACGGGCGGTGGGGTACGCCGCGCACCCCGCCTCAGCGGCAGATGGCGCCCGTCGAGGCGGACTGCACCAACTTCGAGTACTTGGCGAGGACGCCGCGGGTGTAGCGCGGCGGCAGGGGCTCCCACCCCTCGCGCCGGGATCGCAGTTCGGACTCGTCCACCAGCAACTCGAGGGTCCCCTGCGAGACGTCCAGGCGGATCCGGTCGCCGTCCCTCACGAACGCGATCGGTCCCCCGTCCACGGCCTCCGGGGCGATGTGTCCCACGCACAGGCCGGTGGTGCCTCCGGAGAAGCGCCCGTCGGTCATGAGCAGGACGTCCTTGCCCAGCCCCGCGCCCTTGATCGCACCGGTGATCGCGAGCATCTCGCGCATGCCGGGGCCGCCCTTGGGTCCCTCGTACCGGATCACCACGACATCACCGGCGGTGATGGTGCCGTCCTCGAGGGCGTCCATGGCCGCGCGCTCGCGCTCGAAGACGCGGGCCGTGCCCTCGAAGACGTCGGAGTCGAAGCCGGCGGACTTGACCACCGCGCCCTCGGGAGCGAGTGACCCGCGCAGGATCGTGATCCCACCGGTCGGGTGGATCGGCTCGGACATCGCGCGCAGCACCTTGCCGTCCGGGTCCGGCGGGGCGATGTCGGCGAGGTTCTCGGCGACGGTCCGGCCCGTCACGGTGAGGCAGTCGCCGTGGAGCAGACCCGCGTCGAGCAGGGCACGCATGACCACGGGCACGCCGCCGATCTTGTCCACGTCCGTCATGACGTGCGCGCCGAACGGCTTGACGTCGGCCAGGTGCGGGACCTTGGCGCCGATGCGGGCGAAGTCGTCGAGGGTGAGCTCGACCTCGGCCTCGCTGGCGATCGCCAGCAGGTGCAGCACGGCGTTGGTGGACCCGCCGAAGGCCATGACCACGGCGATCGCGTTCTCGAAGGCCTCCTTGGTCATGATGTCGCGCGCGGTGATGCCCTTCCGCAGAAGGTCGACCACGGCCTCGCCGCTCGCCTTGGCGTAGTCGTCGCGCCGGCGATCGGGGGCCGGCGGCGACGCGCTGCCCGGCAGGGACATGCCCAGCGCCTCGGCGGCGCTCGCCATGGTGTTGGCGGTGTACATGCCGCCGCACGCGCCCTCGCCCGGGCAGATGGCCCGCTCGATCGTGTCGACGTCCTCGCGGCTCATGAGCCCGCGCGAGCAGGCCCCGACCGCCTCGAACGCGTCGATGATGGTCACCTGCTTCTCCGTCCCGTCGGAGAGCGTGGCGAACCCGGGCAGCGTCGAGCCGGCGTAGAGGAACACGCTCGCCAGGTCGAGCCGCGCGGCGGCCATGAGCATGCCGGGCAGGGACTTGTCGCAGCCGGCGAGCAGCACCGAGCCGTCGAGCCGCTCGGCACTCATGACGGTCTCGACGCTGTCGGCGATCACCTCACGGGAGACCAGGGAGAAGTGCATCCCCTCGTGGCCCATGGAGATGCCGTCGGACACCGAGATGGTGCCGAACTCGAGCGGGTAGCCACCGCCGGCGTGGGTCCCCTCCTTGACCGCCTTGGCGAGTCGGTCGAGCGAGAGGTTGCACGGGGTGATCTCGTTCCACGAGGAGGCCACGCCGATCTGCGGCTTGGCCCAGTCGTCGTCGCCCATACCGACCGCGCGGAGCATCCCGCGGGCGGCGGTCTTCTCGAGCCCGTCGGTGACATCGCGGCTGCGGGGCTTGATGTCGGCACCGTGGTCGGTGGCGGCGTGTCCTGGACGTGGGGTGTCGGTTCCGGCGCTCATGCGCCCAGCCTAGGCACTGTCCACGGGTCCGCGTGGGCGGACCCACCGCGGGACGCCGACGCGCCCCGACCTGTCAGCGGTGGCCGTCATTGACGAGGTCGTACCGGCGCAGCGCCTCGACCCGCTCCTCGGCGTGGTCGACGATCCGCTCCGGATACCCGTGGTCGTGCCCGTCGGGCCACCGCCAGGGCTCGTGCGCGGCCGCGCCGGGCAGGTGGCGTAGCTCGGGGACCCACCGGCGGACGTATTCCCCGTCCGGGTCGAACTTCCGCCCCTGGGTGACCGGGTTGAAGACGCGGAAGAACGGCGAGGCGTCCGTCCCCGTGCCGGCCACCCACTGCCATCCGTGGTTGTTGGAGGCGAGGTCGCCGTCGAGCAGGTGGTCCAGGAAGTGACGGGCGCCGACCGGCCACCACACGTGCAGGTCCTTGACGAGGAAACTCGCGGTGACCATCCGGACGCGGTTGTGCATCCAGCCCTCCGCGAGGAGCTGACGCATGCCCGCGTCGACGAACGGGTACCCCGTCCGCCCCTCTCGCCAGGCCTCCACGAAGTCCTCCACCTCGGAACCCTGGTCATACGGCATCCCGGCGAGGGCGTCACGCAGGTCTGTCCAGGCGGAACGGGGCTGGTGCCACAGGACGTCGGCGTAGAACTCCCGCCAGGCGAGTTCGGTGACGAAGCGGCGGGCCCCCTCGCCGTCGGCGGCGGGGTGCGCCGCGAGATCGGTCAGGATCGTGCGCGGGTGGATCTCGCCGTACTTCAGCGGCGCGGACAGGCGGCTCGTGGCGTCCAGATCGGGGCGGTCGCGCTGCTGTCCGTAGTGCTCCAGGTCCTGCTCGAGGAAGGCCCGCCACCGGGCGAGGGCCGCGGCCTCCCCCGCGTCACCGGCCGCGCCGGCACCCGTGCCACGCGCCGTGACGCGTCCCCACCCGTCACCGTCGTCTCCGGGGAGCTCCCCGGCGGGTGTGGCCGCCCAGGGGACGTCCCGGGGCCGCTGCCCGGGCCCGGGCCACCCGTGTTCGCGCCACGCGCGTGAGAACGGGGTGAACACCTGGTACGGGCGGCCGCTGCCGTTGAGGACGCGACCGGGCCCGACGGCGTACGGCGACCCCGTCTCGACCAGACGCCGACCGTCGGCCTCGAGCGCGGCGCGGACCCGTCTGTCCCGACGTCGTCCGTAGGGCGTGGACTCGCGGCTGACGTGCACCTCGCGGGCACCGGTGAGCGCGGCCAGCCCGGGGATGACGTGGGCGGGATCGCCGGCACGCACGACGAGCGCTCCGCCGATGTCGTCCGACAGCGCCGCGACCGACGCCGCCAATCGGTCGGCTCGCGCCCCGGCCCGGGGCAGCAGGGCGGGGTCGCGGACGAAGACCGGCAGCACCTCGTCCCCCGCCTCCACTGCCGCGAGCAGCGCCGGGTGGTCGGACAGGCGCAGATCGCGGCGGAACCACAGTATCGAGATCCCCACGGGGCCTCCCTCGTCGGCGCTCGCGGCGGGTCGACCGGGATCCGCCGTCGTGACCCCCGAGTGTGGCAGAAGCCCGGCCCAGCGGTGGTGCGGGCCGCCGTCACCGCACGCCGCCACGCCGGACGAAACCGCCCACCGGCCCGGGGGCTGCACTAAGCTCCTGTTCATCTGTCGACGCGGAAAGGCCGGTTCGTGACCACCACCCTCCTGGCCGCGGAACCCTCCTCGACCGAACTGGTCTCCCTGTTCTGGGTCGCGCTGGTGGTGTGGGCCGCGCCCCTGCTCTCCGGCCTCACGCGCTCGCTGGTCCCCGGAGTGGTGCTGCTGCTCGTCGGCGGGATGCTCATCGGACCCGATGGGCTGGGGGTGGCGGCGGAGTCCGGTGGCGTGGCGCTGCTCGCGGAGATCGGCCTGGGTCTGCTGTTCCTGCTCGCCGGGTTCGAGCTGGAGGTGTCGTCGCTCACCGGCCGGCCGGGTCGCCGCGCGCTGCTCAGCTGGCTGGTCGGCGTCGTCCTGGCGACCGGGGTCGGGTGGCTGGTCTCGGGTCGCTGGGAGACCGCGGTGGCGATCGGCCTGCTGCTCACCTCCACCGCGATCGGGACCCTGCTGCCGATCCTCAAGGGCGCCGGCCACGACTCCACCCCGGTCGGGCGGGCCGTGCTCACGCACGGCGCGGTCGGCGAGTTGGGACCGGTGCTGGTCATGGCATTGCTACTCGGGACGCGCGACGTCGTGTCCTCGGCCGTCGCCGTGGGCCTGTTCGTGGTGGCGGCGCTGGTGATCCTGGCCGTGCCGGCGCGGCTGTTGACCATCCCTGCGCTGGGGCGCGCGATGATCCGGGGCACCACGTCGACGAGCCAGCTGGCGATGCGGACGGTGATCCTGCTGCTGGCCTCGATGATGGTGGTGGCCACGGTGTTCGGGCTCGACGTGGTCCTGGGCGCGTTCGCCGCGGGGATGATCCTGCGACGCCTGGTCGCCGGGTTCGACGTGCGGACGCCGCGCCCGGCCGACGGTCCCCGCCGCGACCTCTCCGAGGTCCTGCTGAGCCAGCTCGAGACCGTGGGCTACACGGTGTTCATCCCCGTGTTCTTCGTCGTATCGGGCATGGGGATCAGTGTGGGCGCGGTGGCCGACGCGCCGTGGCTGTTGCTGTCCGCGGTGGCGAGCATGTTGGTCCTGCGCGGCGGCGGGGTGTGGTTGGGCGAGGCCGTATTGCGCGCCCATCCCGACCTCGTCTCGCCCCGGGACCGGGCCCGGGTGGGGCTCTACGCCGCGACGGGCCTGCCCATCATCGTGGCGGTCACGCAGGTCGCCGTGGACAACGGCCTGATGACCGCGGAGATCGCGTCGGTCCTCGTGGCGGCCGGCGCGGTCACCGTGCTGGCTTTCCCGGTTCTCGCCGAGGTGGTCCGCGCCGGGGACGACCGTCGGGTGGCCACCCGGCGCTGAGCCGCCCGCCGCTGGGCCGCCCGCCGCTGAGCTGGGGGGACCGCCTCGACGCACCGGTCCGGTCGCCGGTCTCAGGCGCCGGCGGCCACCTCGTCCGTGCGGCCGCGCGCCAGGATTCTGCTGGAGAGCGCCATGGAGGCGGGCCAGGCAACCATGGTGAGCGCGAACGCGACCGGCCACGCGATCGCGAACTGCTTGGGCCACGAGGCCAGCCACTCCATGGAGGGCCCGACGATGATCAGGCCCATGATGCCCGACATCGTCGAGGCCATGAGGAAGGTCATGATGACCTGCGAGAGGAGGATGCTCTTCTTGTCCATCTGCTGTTCCTTGTTCCGGGAACGGCGGACGCCGACGGTACTCGTGACGGCGCCACCGTCCACCCTGTCGTGGGATCGGGGCGCCTCGGGTTCACGCCGGGGGCGTGCTTGCATCTCGGGAGTACCGAGGGCTGGAATAACCACACCAGCCGGGATCTTTCAGGCAGGAGAACTCTACACCGCGCGCCTCACCGGGCGTATATGACGACGACGAGGACGCATCTCGTCGCGAGCAGCGCAGGTCGCACGCGGGTCGGGCGGGCCGGGACCTACCGGTGCCGGGAGGAGGGCACCGGCCGGGCGGGCGGCGTGGCAGCGGGGAGCAGCAGCCCGGGGCCACGGGCCATGAGCACGCCGGCGAGCAGCGCGCCGAATCCGCCCGCCGCCAGGTCGCCGACGGTGTCCTCGTAGGTCACGTAGATCTCGTCGGTGAGGTAGGCGTACCCGAACCACTCGACCATCTCCCACAGAGCTCCCAGCGCGAGGCCGAGCGCCGTGGTGACCACGACCGCGCCCGCGAGCCCGAACCCGCGGGCGCCCGGTGCTCTGACGATCCCGGCGCGCGCGCAGAACAGGTACGCGACCACCGCCAACGCACCCGCCAGGACGAAGTGGACGGGGATGTCCCACCACCCGACGGTCCGGTAGAGGTCGACGACGTTGCTCCAGGCGGCGACGAGGAGCGTGATCGAGACGGTGATGTCGGCCCACGCGCGCATCCCGAGGAACCGCGCGAGCATGAGGCCCGGCAGGGTGAACGCGACGATCGCGGCGTCGGTGAGCCCGTGGAAGAGCAGGGCCAGCACCACGCTGAGAACCCCGAGCACACGCAGGGCGTCCGCCGTGTGCTCGGCACCGCTCCGCGCGGGTCGCAGGAAGTTGTCGATCACGTCGGTCCGGCACCTCCCTCGTCTCGTCCGTCTGCTCCCGTCCCATTGTGCCCGCCCGGGCCCCCGACGCCGTGACGCACGACGGCCTGCACGGGCAGGTGGTCGGACGGCCACCCGCCGAGGTGGGGCGACGCATGGATCGCGGCGTCGGTGACGGTGAGCCCGCCGGTGGTGAGGATCCAATCGATCCGCTCGCCGCCGCGGCGCGGCGGCCGGTATCCGGCGTAGGTCCCCCACCGGTCGGTCCGTCGGGTCCGCGCGGCCTCCCAGCTGTCCGCGAGCATCCCGTCCTCGAGGAGGGCGCGCACCGTACCGCTCGCCGGTCCCGCGTTGAGGTCCCCGGTGACGACGGCCGGCAGGCCCCGGCCGGTGACCGCGTCCAGCACGGCCCGCACGGAACGCAGGCGGGAGCGGGCCGAGAGGGGGTCGAGATGGGTGTTGACCACGAGCACCTCGTGCCCGGTGGCCCGATCGCGTAGGCGCGCCTGCACCAGCACCCGGGGGAAGAGGTTGCCCCAGGAGACCGATCCGGCGCGCTCGGGTGTCGCCGAGAGCGCCGTCTGCTCCCAGTCCACCAGCTCCAGGCGGCGGCTGTCGAAGAAGACCGGGCAGGCCTCTCCCCCGCCGTCGGCCGACCGGCCCCGGCCGACGACGGAGTAGTCCCGGCCGAGCCCGTCGAGGATCACGGCGACCTGCTCGGCCACCACCTCTTGCGCGCACAGCACGGTCGGTCGCTCCGACGCCAGCAGGGCACGCACGCGCGGGGCGCGGTGCCGCCACCTGTCCGCCGCGCGCGTCAGAACATCGGGTACCGGCCGACGGACGTTCCACGACATGACGTGCAGCGCAGGGGCGGACACCGGGCCGATGACAGGTCGGCCGTCCTCACCGCACCCGGGAACGGAGTCGGTCTCGCGCGATGTCATCACCGCCTCCTCCGCTCTCGCCCTGGAACCACCACTGCCGTGCCGCTACACCCTATTCGGCGCACGAGCCGGGCCGGACCGGGCAGCGTCGCCTCGTGCGCGACCCGGCGCCGCGCCGTGCGCGCGACGGGCGCTGCGCCCGTGGCACCATCGTGCGGTGGAGCATCACGAGGACCCGGTCGGTCGGCAACGCCTGCCCGAGGGCGTCGAGATCCTGGTCTTCGACGTGGGCGAGACCCTGGTCGACGAGACCCGGATGTGGACCGACCACGCCCGCGAGATCGGCGCGACCCCGTTCACACTCATGGCCGCGCTCGGGTCGCTGATCGAGCGGGGACGCGACCACCGCGAGGTGTGGTCGGTGCTCGGCACCGGTCGTCCGGTCCGCCCGTTCGTCCCCTGCCTCTCCGACCTCTACCCGGACGCCCTGGACTGCCTGCGCGCCGCGCGCATCGCGGGGATGCGGATCGGCATCGCCGCCAACCAGCCCGCCGGAGTGGTCGACCGGCTCGCCGACCTGGGGATCGAGACCGACCTGACCGTCTCGTCGCACGATCTCGGCGTCGCCAAGCCCGACCCGGAGTTCTTCGCCGCGCTCACCCGCCGCGCCGGGGCCGAGGCGGGGCGGATCCTCTACGTCGGGGACCGGCTCGACAACGACATCCTCCCCGCCCGTGCCGCGGGGATGCGCACCGCCTTCCTGCGACGCGGCCCGTGGGCGCTCATACAGTCGCGCAGCGACGCGCCGGGGGCCGATCTCGTCCTCGATTCCCTGGACCAGCTCACCCGGATCCTCACCGCGTGATCCGGCAGCTGCCGGAGTGGGAGGATGGCAGCCATGTCCACGACCCCGCCACTGCCGGTCCGGGACGGCGTCGGCCCCACCCGGCTGCGCGTGCCCGCCGAGGGTCCGTGGGCGGGCATCGCCGACTATCTCGACTCCCGGTTCGACCATCTCGACCCCGGCGAGGTGCGGCGCCGGATCTCGGCGGGCGAGATCGTCGGCGCCGACGGCCGGGCGATCGACCACGACACCCCGCTGGGCGCCCACGAGTTCGTCTGGTACCACCGCGACCTGCCCGATGAGCCCGTTCTGCCGTACCGGGAGGAGATCCTGTACCGGGACGACCACCTCGTCGTCGTCGACAAACCGCACTTCCTCCCCACCACCCCCTCCGGCCGGTTCCTCCGCGAGACCGCCCTGGTCCGGCTGCGCCTACGCCTGCGCAACGACGCACTCACGCCGATCCACCGCCTCGACCGCGAGACCGCCGGCCTGGTCATGTTCTCGGCCCGCCCGGACACGCGCGGCGCCTACCAGTCGATGTTCGAACGGCGCGAGGTCAGCAAGGTCTACGAGGCCGTGTCCCCGCGCCCACCCGGATGGGACCCCGACGCCCCGACACTCGGCGGCCGGCCCGTGCCCGTCACCCACCGCGAGCACATCCGGTCGCGGCGCGGCGAACTGCGCGTCACCCTCCACCCCGAGCTGCCGCCCAACTCCGAGACGCTTGTCGACGTGCTCGCGACCGGCCTCGGCCCCGGCGGGCACCCCGTCGTCCACACGATCCTGCGGCCCCGCACCGGGCGCCTCCACCAGCTACGCGTGCACCTGGCCGCGCTGGGGATCCCCATCCTCGGTGACCGCCGCTACCCCGACCTGCTGCCCGAGGCGCCCGACGACCCCGACCTCCCGCTGCAGCTCCTCGCCCGCGAACTCGAGTTCGACGATCCCGTCACCGGCGCGCCCCGACATTTCGTGACCCGCCGGGCACTCGCCCACGCCCCCGTCAGCGGTCCCGCCAGAAACTGAGGTGGGTGACGCCGCTCGGCGACGGCGTGGACTCGATGTGGAAGCGCTCCTCCAGCCCCTCCAAGCCCTCCGGCCCGGCCCACAGGGACTCGCCCCGCCCCAGCAGGATCGGGACCACCACCACGTGCATCTCGTCCACGAGGTCCGCGGCGAGGAACTGCCGGATCGTCGTGGCGCCGCCCCCGAGGCGCACGTCACCACCCTCGGCGAGACCGCGGGCGTAGTCCAGAGCCTCGGCGGGTGAGGCGTCGAGGAAGTGGAAACTGGTGCCGCCGTCCATCTCCATCACGGGCCGCGGGTGGTGGGTCAACACCACGACCGGGGTGTGGAACGGCGGATCCTCGCCCCACCAGCCACGCCACTTCTCATCCGGGGCGCCCCGGGTCGGTTCGAACTTGTGGCGGCCCATGATCTCCACCCCGACCCCGGTGTTCCACCGGCTCGCGAACGCCTCGTCCACGCCGACGGTCGGCCGCTGCTTCCCGTGCAGGCCCATCTCCTGGAACGTGCGCGTGGCGAGCGCCCACTCCATGAGCCGGTGCCCGGCGTGCCCGAACGGCGCCTCGAGACTCTGCCCCTCGCCGGTCCCGAACCCGTCGAGGGACACCGAGAAGTTGTGCACCCGCACCCGCGGTGCGGCGTGGTCTCCCGCGTCCATCGTCTGATCGTATTCCGCTCCCGCCCCACGTCAAGGGGTGCGGAGCAAGGCGATCAGCAGGTCGGGGTGGGCGCCGCCCCGGCCCAGCGGTCGAGGGTCCACTGCACCAGCTGCGGCGTGAGTGGCGAGTCGGCGGCCACCAGCCCCATGTGGTCGAGCCCGGGGTAGGTGCGGAAGTCGATCGGATCGCCCGCGGCGCAGCGACCGGCGACCCAGTCCTGCTGCATCGTCGGCGTCACGAGCGGATCGGCCAGGCCCTGCGCGACGAGGACGGGCGCGGGCCACGGGCCGGTCGGCGAGTTCTCCCGCAGTCGATCGCCGAGCCCGCCCTCGAGTACGGAGTCCGGGAAGACCTGCTCGGGTATCTGCGTCCCGCGCAGGAGTGCGGCGATGACGTCCTTCTCGTTGAAGCACAGGTCGGAGATCTTCCCGACCCCGTGCGCCGTGCCCGGATTGAGGTGGCCGGTCAGGTCGAGCTCGGGGTAGATCTCGTTCCACGACGTGGCGATGTACGCCGAGACGGTCTTGCCGCCGACACTGTCCTTGTCCTCGTCGGCCAGGCGGTACAGGTCGCTGGCCGGTGCCATGCCGGCGATCCCACGCAGCGTCAGCTCCGGCGCGTAGTCGCCGGCGATCTGCCCCGTCCACAGTGCGCCGTGGCCGCCCTGCGAATGGCCCCACACCACGGTGTCGGTACCCAGGTCGAGCCCGTCGAGCTGCTGCGCGGCGCGGGTGGCGTCGAGGACGTTGCGCGCCTCGGCCCGCCCCACCAGATACGGGTGCATGCCGGCGGTGCCCAGGCCCACGTAGTCGGAGATGACCCCGGCCCACCCGCGCTCGGTGACCATCTGCTCGAGGGCGGCCGCCGCACCGTCGGCGAACGGGGTGGGGCTCAGCGAGGGCGCGCACCGTGGCACGATGCCGGTCGTCCCGTGGGCGATGCTGAGCACGGGCAGTTCGCCCGCGCCCCGGTCCGTCGGCGCGATCACCACTCCACTGGCCACGGTCACCGAGTCGTCGGGCCGGGTGGTCGTGTAGAGGATCCGCCAGGCCTCGGCGCCGGCGGGCACGCCCGCGGTGAGGGTCTCCGCGCGCAGGAGGACCCCCGGCTCCCCCGGCAATGGCTCGACCGCCGTGTAGAAATCGTCCGGCTCGGGCCGGTCATCGCCGCGCAGCAGGACCGCGCTGCCGATCGTCAACGCGAGCACCACCAGGAACGCCGCCACCGCCCCGGCCGTGCGCGCCCACGCGCGCACCCGCCGGCGGCCGGCGCGGAACCGGGCCCGCGGCCGCTCCACGACGAGCTCGACCAGCGCCCGCAACCCGACGAACACCAGCCACGCCCCCACCGCGTACCGGATCAGGTGCACCGCGAGCACCGGCCAGACCAGGCACAGCAGCCCCAGCAGGAGGGCTGCGGCGCCGCTGAACAGCCCCGCCGCCCGCCGGTCCGCGCCCCTGCGCCAGGCCGAGACGACGGTGTGGAGTCCGTGCACGACCAGCGCGGCGACCATGACCCACAACAGGGTGCGCAGGCTGGCCGCGCGCCACGCGAGCACGACGACCCCCGCCGCCACGGCGGCGAGCCCGGCCACCAGGCGTGCCCACCGTCCGGAGCGGCCGGCGCCGTCGACACCGGAGACGGTGGCGAGTCCGACGACGACGATTCCCGCGCCCGCCAGGGTGACCATCACCGGCAGGCCGAGGTGGACGAAGATCACTGTCGCGCCCAGGGCGATGGATGCGAGGGCCAGAAGGGCGCCGAGGACCCGCCGTCCGCCGACGGTGCGCTGATCGGCCGTGTCGTGCAAGGTCCGTCTCCTCGGGTGGGTCCTCGGGCCCGTCCTCTACCGACGTATATGGCCCACTGGAGACGAAGTTATCCTGCCGCGCCGCCGCGTCGGGGTGAACCGCCTCTTCTCACCCGTCGACGTCGTGCAGGTGATGCTCGACGTCGTGCACGATGTACTGGCACAGGGACGCAACGGTGAAGATGTAGCCGTCGCCGCGGCGACCGGTGCGGTCCCGGTCCGCCGGGGCGACGCGGTCGAGGATCTGCAGCGCCCGCGACGTGGCGGCGTCGAGGCGGTGGGCGAGGTCATCCGGGTCGCTCCGCCAGTACTCGTGCTCGACGACAGCCTGCTCACCGTCGAAGTCGGCGTACGTCGGCTCGGCGCGGTCGAGCATCGCCGCGACTCGCTCCCCCAGGACCTCGATGAGGTCGCGGCAGTGACCCGCGTACTCCAGCGGCGACCACACCCGCGGAGCCGGCCGCGCCTCGACTCCGGGACGGCGGAGCACGGTGCGCCAGCGGTCGCGGGCGGAGGCCAGGCGGTCGCTCGTGGCGGCCGGGTCGTGAGGCCGGTAGCCGCACTCGTCACAGCCCGCGTCGAGCACGGTCGTCCAGTCCGTGGTGTCCGGGAGGGAGGGTTCCGGGGCGGAGGTCATGCACCCACCGTCCCACCGTCCGGCCCGCCCCGCTGCCGGTTCACGGCCGATGCCCGGTCAGTCGTCCGCCGGCAGCCAGGCGCCGAGCTGGTCGGCGGAGACCTCGGCGAGCCACATCTGCCAGAGCGGCCCGAAGGACACCCGACGTACTCCGAGCTTCTTCAGGGTGGCGAGGTCGCCCGCGCCGTGGCCCTTCACCGGATGGGCGGTCGCGTTGACGGGGATCGTCACGGCCTGCACCAGGCGCGTGAGCTGGTCGGCGGTCGTCACGCCCACCGGGTACACCGATCGTGCCCCGGCGTCCTCCATGAGGATGATGCGGGCCTCTGCCTCCGCCACCGGGTCGGGGAAGACGTCGGTCCCGAGCTTCACGGCATCGGTGCGGCCGTTTATCACGAAGGGGACCCCGGCGTCGTCGGCAGCGCGACGGGCCGCGGCGATGTAGTCGGCGTGTTCCTGACGGTCCCGGACCCGCTTGCCCTCGCGGTGCACGACGTCCTCGATGTTCGCCCCCACCGCGCCGGCGTCGAGCAGGCGGGTGATCAGCTCGGCCGGGTCCAGCCCGTATCCGGATTCGACGTCCGCGCTGACGGGGACCGGCACCGCGGCCGCGATGCGTGAGATGACGCCCAGGTACTCGGAGAAGTCCATCTTCTCCCCGTCCGCACTGCCGGTGGCGTCGGCGACGGGGTGACTGCCCACCGTCAGGCCCGGGAAGCCGGCATCGGCGGCGACGCGGGCGCTCCAGGTGTCCCACACGGTGGGCAGGACGGCCAGTTCGCCCGACTCGTGGAGCTCGGCCAGCGTGGTGGCCCGTGCACGTACGTCTGTCATCTGGTTCCTCCTCGGGAAAGGCGTGGCGTCTCTGTCCCGACCCTACGCCGGTGGACCGCGCCCCGAACCGCCGTACAGTGAGACGCGTCACACCCCCAACCCGCTCGTGTCGCGCCAGGGAGGCCAGTCATGAACCACGTCTACAGCATCACCGAGATCGTCGGGTCGTCACCGGACGGGACGGACCAGGCCATCGCCAACGCGGTCGCGGAAGCGTCACGGACCCTGCGCAACCTGGAGTGGTTCGAGGTCCAGTCCGTCCGCGGCAAGCTCGACGGCGGCGGGGTCACCCACTGGCAGGTGACCATCAAGGTGGGATTCCGCCACGAACCCGCGGCAGACGCCTGACACCGCCGGGAGGTTCCACCGGATCGCGCGCTCCACAGGGCCGGGCCGGCGCCCCACAATCGGCGCCCGGACCCTGTCGCCGCGGGTCGGACGCGCCCAGACTCGGGGCATGAGATTCGAGGACCTCCCCGACAACTGGACCACACTGCCGCTCGACGACGCCCCGCTCGCCGCGGGCGTGATCGACCTGATCATCGGCCACCACGACCGCGGCCGGAACACGATGCTCATCCTCCCGTGCGACGAGCACGACGTCGGCCTACCCGCGCCCGTCCTCGTCAGCGACGTGGACTGGCTGTGCACCTCGCGCGAACGCCGCGAGGCGATGGCGGTACTGCCGGCGATCGCCTCGCCCGGGTTCGTCCTGGGCCTGTCCGCCCGGCGCCGCCTCCCGGACGAGGTGGTCGGCCGATGGCTGCGGACGATCGAGGACGAGCTCGACGCCTCGGGCCAGGCGCTGCTGGCTCTCGGCGTCGCGGACGTCGACACCGTGGAGATCGTCGGGGGCCGCGCCGTGCGCGGACGGCAGCCGGGACGGGCGGCCGGGTGAGCTGCGGCGGGGCCCCGGTCGCGGATGACGGACCCCGGGCTTCCCGCCGGTAACATCGGCCCTCGTGCCCGACTTCTCTCACGGCCCGGAGGCGGGCAGCATCGTCGACTACGCCGCGCTCCCCGGCCCGGGTGGACGTCGGTCCAGGCTCCCGGCGGTCGACGCCCCGAGGTGGACCCTCAAGGTGGCGCTGTCCCAGCGCCCGTGGAGTTTCATCGCCTCGGCCGGCATGGCCGTGGGCTTCGTGTGCAACGGGATCACGCCGGTCGTCGTGGGCCGGGCGGTCGACGACGCGATCGCGACCGGCCGGTTGAACCGCCTCTGGTTCTGGATCGGCGTGCTCGCGTGCGTGTTCCTCGTGGCGATGGTCGCCAACTGGACCGCCCGCTTCATGCTGGTCCGCAGCCAGCAGCTCGTCAGCCACGACCTGCGCACGGCGGTCACCGACCGCATCCAGGACCCGCGCGGGTTCGCCGGCCGGGAGCGTACGGCGGGCGGGTTGCTGTCCATCGCGTCCTCGGACACCACCCGCGTCGGGGACATCGTCATGATGACCGTCATGCCGGTCGCCGAGGCCGCGGCCATCACCTACGGCGCGGCGATGATGTTCACCATCAACCCGTGGCTGAGCCTGGCGACCCTGATCGGCGGCCCGGTCCTGGTGATCGTCGCGCTGCGGGTCGCGCGTCCGCTGCAGAGCCGGTCGATCGCGCGTCAGCAGGCGATCGCCCAGGCTGCCGCGACGGCGACGGACGTCGTCCAGGGCCTGCGGATCCTCAAGGGGCTCGGCGCGATCGTCACGGTGCGGCGGCGGTACGACGAGGTCTCGGACGACGCCTACCGCAAGACCGTTCACGCCGACGCCGCCGAGGCCCGGCTCAACGCGGCCACGGAGGCGACCGGGGCGGTCTTCGTCTCGACGCTCGGCCTCGCGGCGGGCGCGCTGGCCCTCGCCGGCCACGTCACCATCGGCGAGCTCATCACCGTCGTCGGACTCACCCAGTTCCTCGTGGTCCCCATGACCATGTTCGGCCGCAACATCGCGTCCCGGTGGGCGTCGGCGGAGGCCTCCGGCCGGCGGATCCGTGAGGTGCTCGGCGCGGACTTCGAGCGCCTCACCGAGGCCGACGCCGCGACCGCGGAGCAGTTCATCCGCGCGCTGCCCCCGGGCCTGACGGTGGTCGACGGCACCGATCCGGACCTCGTCCATCTCCTCGAATCCCTTCCGCGCACCCGCGTGGTGGTCGTGCCCCACGCCGCCGACCTGTTCGACGGCAGCGTGGCCGACAACGTCCACCCCGACCGCGCCGTCGCCGAGCACGCACTTCGGACGGCGTGCTGCGACGACATCCCCGGCGGCCCGGACAAGCGGGTCGGCGAGAACGGCCGCATGCTCTCGGGCGGCCAGCGACAGCGTGTCGCGCTCGCGCGGGCCGTCGCCTTCGACCCGGAGGTACTGGTGCTGCAGGACCCCACCACCGCGGTGGACTCCGTGACCGAGCAGGCCATCGCGGACAACCTCGCCCGCGAGCGGGCGGGGCGGATCACGATCGTGTTCAGCCAGGCCCCGGCGTGGAACGCCGTGGCGGATTCCCGCCTGGGCGTGGACGGCCTCCGCGCGACGGCGCGGTGCCTGTCGGTGGGGGTCGGGGGATGACGACGACGAGCACGACTCCCCCCGTCAAGACCGACACGGCGCTGCGGTTCCCCGTGGCCTCCGCGGGCGAGGTCCGTCGCGAGGTGGCCCGGCAACTGGCCCGGGTGAGGCACGCCCGGCGGTGGCTCGCGCTGGCCGTGGTCCTGCTGAGCCTGGGGGCGACGGCGGGTGTGCTCATCCCCCAGTTGATGGGCCGGATCGTCGACCTGGTCTCCGGGCACACCGAGGGGTCGCTGTGGGCGATCGGGGCTCAGCTGCTGGCGGCGGCGGTCGGCGGCGCGGCCCTGAGCGCGGGCGGCTTCTACCTCGTGGCCAGGCTGTCGGAGCGGGTCATCGCGAACCTGCGGCAGGACATGGTCGGCACCGCGCTGGGACTGCCCACCCACCGAGTGGAGGACGCGGGCTCCGGCGACCTCGTCAGCAGGTCGACCGATGACGTGGCCGAGCTGTCCTCCGCTGTCACCGAGACCGTCCCGACGCTGTCCACCTCGGCCCTGACGGTGGTGGCGACCGTGATCGCCCTGTTCGCCCTGGACTGGCAGTTCCTCGTCGTCCCCCTCGTCGTCGCCCCCCTCTACTACCTCGCCGCGCGTCGCTACCTCGCCAAGGCACCGGACCGCTACGCCGCCGAGCGGGCGGCGATGGCGGAGCGGGCGCGCCGGGTCCTCGAGGCGATCCGCGGCCGGGCGACGGTCCGTGCGTTCTCGCTCGAGGGGCGCATGCACACCGGGATCGGCAACGCGTCCTGGGACGTGGTGCGCAAGGCCATCCGGGCCCGCACGACGATGCTCGTGCTCAACGTCTGGGTGCTCGTCGGCGAGTTCCTCATGCTGGCGATCGCCCTGACGGTGGGCTACCACCTGGTCGACACCGGGGCGCTGACCGTGGGCGCCGTCACCGGGGCGGTGCTCATGATCATCCGCCTGCGGGGCCCGCTCATGACCTTCATGCGGATCCTCGACGTGGTCCAGTCGGGCTACGCGTCCCTGTCACGGATCGTCGGCGTGGTGGTGGACCCGCCCGCGCCGGTCCCCGACAGCGGCGTCGACGCGCCCCAGGGCCGGGTCGAACTGCGCGGCGTGAGCTTCAGCTACGGCGGATCCTGGGCCGTACGCGACATCGACTTCACCATCTCGCCCGGTCAGACCGTCGCGATCGTCGGGGCGTCCGGCGCCGGCAAGACGACGGTCGCCGCACTACTGGCGGGACTGCTCGTCCCCGACACCGGCGACGTCCTCGTCGACGGCCACCCGGTGTCGTCCCTGTCGGACCGCGAGCGCATCGCCCGACTGGCCACCGTCAGCCAGGAGGTGCACGTCTTCTCCGGCACGCTGCGGCAGGACCTCACCCTGGCCAGGCCCGAGGCCACGGACGCCGAGCTGCTGGACGCGCTCGACCGGGTCAACGCCACCGGATGGTTCGAGCGGCTACCGGACGGGCTCGACACGGTCGTGGGTGCGCGGGGCGTGCAGCTCGACCCCGTCGCCGCCCAGCAGTTGGCGCTGGCGCGCGTGCTGCTGCTCGACCCCGCGGTCATCGTCATGGACGAGGCCACGGCGGAGGCCGGTTCCGCCGGGGCGGAGGCGCTGGAGCGCGCGGCCGACGAGGTCACCCGCGACCGGTCCGCCCTCGTGATCGCCCACCGTCTCGACCAGGCCTCCCGCGCCGACACCATCCTCGTGATGGACTCCGGGCGCATCGTCGAGAGCGGCACCCACGACGAGCTCGTCGCCCACGGGGGGATCTACCACCGCCTGTGGGCCGCGTGGTCCGCCGGCCGTCGGTCCGCGGCGCCTCCGGGAGGATCGACGCCCGGGTAGGGGTCCTCGACGGGCCCGCCGCGTGCCCGACGAACAGGGGTGATCGGACGGTAAGAGGACGCGCGCGGGCGCGTGGTGGACCACACTGGACGCGGTGCCGGGACGACCGCGAGACCCACGCGTCGTCGGCCCAGTCCCGTGCTGTCCCCGGGTGGCGTTGGCCACTGCGGTGCGACTCGGGGGATGATGGTGCCGCGAGACGTTCCACAAGAACACGATCAGCACGAACGAAAGAGTCGATACCTATGACCGATGGCAGACAGAAGATCATCTACACCCTGA
Source organism: Dietzia sp. CH92 (assembly GCF_032248695.1). NCBI lineage: Bacteria > Bacillati > Actinomycetota > Actinomycetes > Mycobacteriales > Dietziaceae > Dietzia > Dietzia sp. CH92. Next base: position 591,736 of record NZ_JAVHXC010000001.1, read on the forward strand.
CCGATGAGGCCCCCCGCCTCGCGACCGAGGCGTTCCTGCCCGTGGTCAGCGCCTTCGCCGACGCCGCCGATATCGATGTCACCACCAGCGACATCTCGGTGGCCGCGCGCATCCTCGCCGCGTTCCCGGAGCGCCTCACGGACGAGCAGCGGATCCCGGACAACCTGGCCGAGCTGGGACGCCTGACCCAGGACCCGTCCACCAACATCATCAAGCTGCCCAACATCAGCGCCTCCGTGCCGCAGCTCACCGCCGCAATCGCAGAGTTGCAGTCGCAGGGTTACGACATCCCGGACTACCCGTGGGATCCGCAGACCGACGAGGAGAAGGACGTCGCGGCGCGATACGCCGGCGTTCTCGGCAGCGCGGTCAACCCGGTCCTCCGCCAGGGCAACTCCGACCGCCGCGCCCCCAAGGCCGTCAAGGAGTACGCCCGCGCGAACCCCCACTCCATGGGCAAGTGGTCCATGGCCTCGCAGACCCACGTCGCGCACATGACCCACGGTGACTTCTACGCCGGTGAGAAGTCGATGATCCTGGACCGCGACTGCGACGTCCGGATGGAGGTCGTGACGCCGGACGGCGAGACCCACGTCCTCAAGACGGAGTCCCTGCTGGCCGGCACCGTCGTGGACTCCATGTTCATGAGCAAGAAGGCTCTGCTGGAGTTCTACGAGGAGCAGCTGAACGACGCCAAGGAGACCGGCGTCATGTTCTCGCTGCACGTCAAGGCCACCATGATGAAGGTGAGCCACCCGATCGTCTTCGGGCACGCCGTCCGCGTGTTCTACAAGGACGCCTTCGCCAAGTACGGCGAGCTGTTCGACGAGCTCGGCATCAACGTCAACAACGGCATGGGCGACCTCTACGCCAAGATCGAGAACCTCCCGTCCGCCAAGAAGGAGGAGATCATCGAGGAGCTCCACCGCTGCCACGAGCAGCGGCCGGAGCTCGCGATGGTGGACTCGGCGCGCGGCATCTCCAACTTCCACTCCCCCTCCGACGTGATCGTCGACGCCTCGATGCCGGCGATGATCCGCATCGGCGGCAAGATGTACGGTGCCGACGGCCGCAAGAAGGACACCAAGGCCGTCATCCCGGAGTCCACGTTCGCGCGGATCTACCAGGAGATCATCAACTTCTGCAAGACCAACGGTGCGTTCGACCCCACCACCATGGGCACCGTGCCGAACGTCGGTCTCATGGCCCAGAAGGCCGAGGAGTACGGCAGCCACGACAAGACCTTCGAGGTCCAGTACGACGGTGTGGCCAACATCGTCGACGCCGCGACCGGTGAGGTCCTGCTGTCGCAGAACGTCGAGGCCGGGGACATCTGGCGCATGTGCACGGTCAACGACGCCCCGATCCGCGACTGGGTCAAGCTGGCCGTGGATCGCGCCCGCGCCTCCGGCATGCCGGCGGTCTTCTGGCTGGATCCGTACCGGCCGCACGAGAACAACCTGATCACCCTGGTGAACAAGTACCTCGCCGAGCACGACACCGAGGGCCTGGACATCCAGATCATGTCCCAGGTGCGCGCCATGCGGTACACCCTCGAGCGCGCGTGGCGTGGCCTGGACACCATCTCGGTGACCGGCAACATCCTGCGTGACTACCTCACGGACCTGTTCCCGATCCTCGAGCTGGGCACCAGCGCCAAGATGCTGTCGATCGTGCCGCTCATGGCCGGCGGCGGGCTCTACGAGACGGGCGCGGGCGGCTCCGCCCCGAAGCACGTCCAGCAGCTGGTGGAGGAGAACCACCTCCGTTGGGACTCGCTCGGCGAGTTCCTCGCGCTCGGCGCGAGCCTGGAGGACCTCGGTCGCAAGTACGACAAGCCCAAGGCCACCATCCTGGCCAAGGCTCTCGACACCGCGACCGGCAAGCTGCTGGAGAACCGCAAGTCACCCTCGCGCGTCACCGGCGAGCTCGACAACCGCGGCAGCCAGTTCTGGCTCGCCCTGTACTGGGCCCGGGAGCTGGCCGACCAGACCGAGGACACGGAGCTGGCCTCCCGGTTCGCCCCGCTCGCCGAGAAGCTCGAGGCGGACAAGGACACCATCCTGCAGGAGCTGACGGAGGTGCAAGGCAACGCGGTCGACCTCGGGGGCTACTACCGGCCCGACTCCGAGAAGCTGAAGAGCGCGATGCGCCCCAGTGCCACGCTCAACGCTCACCTGGACAGCGCCTTCGCCTGATCCGGGCTGAAGAGCCGGCACACCCACCGCGCCCCGTCGGAGAGATCCGGCGGGGCGCGCCTGCGTTCTCCGGCCGCTTATGCGCCGGAAAATAATCTGCTACGTTGAACGGCGCCATTCATGGCCACCATCTCGTATCGATGACACGACACGCGAGGGTCCACGCAGGGACCTTCTGACACGGCACGGTCGATCGCCCCACCCGCCGGACGTCAGGAGACTCCTTGCCCTCATCCCGTACTGCCCCTGCGCCTGTCCCCGGCCGTGCCGGCTGGATGATCGCCGTCGCGGCGGCCGCCGCGTTCCTCGCCACGTTCAACGAGACCTTCCTCAACGTCGCCTTCACGCCGATCATGGCGGACTTCGGGGTCGACGTGAACACCGTCCAGTGGCTGACCACCGGTTACCTCCTCGTCGCGGCGGTGTTCGTCCCCGTCTCGAACGTGCTGTATCACCGCTTCCCGACCCGACAGCTCTTCGTCGCGGTCGTCGCGATCATGGTGGTCGGGTCGGTGGTGGGCGCCCTCGCCCCCTCCTTCGCTGTGCTGCTCATCGCGCGCCTGCTCCAGGCCATCGGGACGGGCCTGCTCACGCCCATCGGCATGAACATCACCCTGGCCGTCTCACCTCGCGAGAAGCTGGGCCTGAACATGGGCATCATGGCCGCAATGACCACGCTGGGCCCCTCACTGGCGATCGTGCTCTCCGGGGTGTTGTTGACGTTCGCCCCCTGGACCACCCTGCTCTGGGTCTTCGGCGCGCTGACCCTGCTCGTCCTGATCGCCGGTGCGATCGCGCTGCGCACCGTGGCCGACCTGGGCCGCCCCGTGCTGGACATCCCGTCGTTCCTGCTCGTCGCCGTGGCCCTGGTGGGCATCCTCTACGGCATCTCCGCCGCGTTCGGCGGCGCCCCGGTGTACGCCGCGCTCTCGGCGGTCGTCGGCCTCGCCGCACTGTGGGTGTTCGTCGTCCGCCAGCGCCGGATCGCGCACCCGCTGATCGACATGCGGCCGTTCTCCAACCGCGCGTTCGTCCTCGGCGTCCTGATGACCATGCTGGGCCTGGTGTTCGTCTTCGCGATGAACGTCGTGATCCCCCTGTTCCTGCAGGCCGCGCAGGGCGTCTCCCCGCTCGGCGCCTCCCTCACCCTCGCCCCGGGCATCCTGCTCACCGTGGTGGCCGGGCCGGTGGCCGGCCGTCTGTTCGACCGGCACGGTGGCCGCTGGTCGATCCCGCTCGGCTTCCTGGTGATGGCCGTGTTCGTCACCGGTGTCGGCATCGCCGCCGGTCACTCGTCGATCCTGCTGTTCGGCGTGCTCTACATCCCTGCGGTGCTGGCCACCGCGCTCGTGATCGGGCCGTCGCAGACCTTCGCCCTGTCCAGCCTGGACCGGGAGTCCGCCCCGCACGGCGTCACGGTCGTCTCGACGAGCTTCCAGATCGCGGGCTGTGTGGGCACCTCGCTGGCGGCCGGCATCTATGGCGCCGTGTCGGGCGCCAACCTCGATTCCGGCATGGATGAATTCGAGTCGCTGCTCACGGGCTTCCGCAGCGCCGTCGGCGTCGTCGTCGTGGTCTCTCTCATCGGCATCGCGCTGGCGTTCGCCGCCTCGCGGGCGGCGCGCACCGTCCGCCCCGCGGCCGCCGACGCCGGGGTGCACCCGGCGGACACGGTCGAGAAGATCATGAAGTCGGACGTGTACGCGCTCTCCTCCACCGACACGGTCCTCGGGGCCATCACGATGTTCGGCGCTCGCGGTATCTCCGGCGCCCCGGTCCTGGATCCCGACGGCTCGCTCGCGGGCTTTCTCTCGGACGGCGACGTCATGCGGTACCTCTCGGCGGCGCACCCGTCGTCCACCTCGATCTATTCGTACGCGATCGGGGCCGACGAGGACCTGGCCGACGCGATGGCCGATCTGGCGGACCTGAACGTGATGCGGCTGGCGACGCGTGAGGTCGTGACGATCGATGCGGGCGCGTCGATCGCCGACGCCGTGGCCGCGCTGTCGGACGCCCACCTCAAGAAGGTGCCGGTCCTGGGCGACGGCGGCCGGATGGTGGGCATCGTCAGCCGCTCGGCGATCAACCGTCTGGCGATCAGCAGCTACCTGAACGCCCGCGCCTCGGCGGAACCGGAAGCCGTTCCCGCGCACTGACCCGGGCCCGTCCGCCCCAACCGACCGCGCCCCCGCCGGAAAAACTCCGACGGGGGCGCGGTGGTCTCCGCCGACCCGGGGGACGACGACGGCGACGACGACCCGGTGGTCAGTTGCCGAACGCCGGGCTCATCCAGGCGCCCGGGGATACCGGTCGAGTTGCTGCTCCCCCGCCGCCGCCCCCTCCGGGGACTGCGTCTGCCGCCCCTGGTGTCGGAGCTCTGTGCGACTGTGGCCTCACGCCGCAGCCGGGCGCGCCCGCTGCCCTGACGACCAGTTGCGAGGAGACTCATGACCAACCACCGCGAAGAATCTCCGACGGGCAGCGCAGCGATGAAACGGCGCCGCGCCGCGGGCGCCGTCCGGGTGCTCGCGGGGCTCGGTGCCGCGCTGCTGATCGCGGGGTGCTCGGCCGGACAGCCGGGCGAGGTGAACGGGGACCCCGCCGGCCAGACCTCCGGGTCTCCTGCCCGCCCTGCCGGCACGACCACCGTGACCGTGGCGACCTCCCCCGCCCCGGAGCAGGCCCAGCTCACCGAGGTGGATCCGGCCGACTTCGCGGCGCCACGAAATCCGGGGGCCTACGCCTGGAACTACTCCACCGGCGGGCCGAACGTGGGACTGTGCGTCGCCGACCAGGACGGAGTGACCTGCACGGGCCGGCCCGCACCCGAGGTCCCGGACCTGACCGAGCATTTCCCGGGCCGCCCGGGCGCGATCGAGCTCGGCGCTGTGGGTCTGCGCTACACGTTCGTCGAGGGAGTCCCGCCGGTCTCGGCGCGCCTGGACACCGGGCAGGCGGTGCAGATCGGCGACCTCCGCTGCGCGAAACCGGACGCCTCCACGCTCGAATGCCGTACGGGGGCGAACAGCTTCACGGTGAGTGGCCCGGAGCAGGCGATCACCACCACGGGCCCGGTCCTGGCGGAGACCGACTACGCGAACCACCCCTCCGCTGGGACCAGGGAGCCGTCCGCACGGTCCGGCGCGCGGGACCAACCCAACGCCCAGCCCCCTGAATTCATCGGCGCCACTGGTCTTGTCAGTGGGGTTCGCACCTCCTCCGGGCGGCTGGTCACCGCGTCGGCGCCGCCCTGCGACGGCCGGGGGATCCTCATCGTGGAGTCCTACATCGAGAGCCCTGATCCCCAGTCCGGCATCGCGGCTCTCCTCGACCGCCATCCCGGGGCCGAGTTCATGACCCCGGGGCAGTGCCCGTCGCTCCGCGCAGAGGTGGGCGGGGCCCGCGTGTACCCGGTCTACATCGATCACGGCCACAACACCGCCGCACTCTGCCGCGACAAGCAGGCCCGGGGCGGTAACGCCCGGGTGCTCTCCCCGACGGCCGGCTACACCGACCCCTGTTAACGCCGCCCGCGGCCGCCCGCCGCCGGGGAGGACCACCGTCGGGCCGCGCGCTCTCCACGTGCCACGTCTTGTGACCTCGTGCCGGCGGGCTCAGGCCAGCGTGGCCCGGTTGAGCGTGCTCAGGGGTTCGTTGACGTCCGAGAAGGTGGCGCTCACCTCGGTGATCCCGAACCCGGCCAGGCGTTCGGTATGCATCGCGACGTAGGCCTCGGCGTGGTCGCGGGTGTCGAAGAGGTAGATCCCGCCGGACCGCCCGGCCTGCTCGTCCTCGATCCAGACCTTCCAGATGAAACCCGGTTCGGCGTTGATCGACTCCGCCAGCCCCCGGAAGGCCTCGGCCATCTCCGATCCCCAGGGTCCCTGCATCGGGAAGTTCACCTGTACCAACACAGCCATCGTCGCTCTCCCGGTCCGTCTCGTCACCCCAGGATACAGAGGGTCAACAGGTCAGCCGCCGGCCGAACGATCGCCGTCCCAGCGCCCGGCCGGCCCGGTGCGACCAGGGACCTCGGCCCACACCCGCCGCCAGTGATCGGCCAGAGAGTCGACGGTCTCGTGGGCGTTGAGACCGCTCGGCTGGGGCACCACCCACAGCTCGACCCCCGCCGGCCAATCCGGCACCGACCCGGGGTCCTGTCGGCCGGAGCTCGCGCGGGGCAGCGAGTACGCAATCCGGAACGCGGTGATCCCCACGACCGCCACGACATCCGGACGCAATCGGCGAGCGCGTTCGGCGAGCCGTACTCCGCCCGCGCGCAGTTCCTCCCGGGACAGCTCGTCGGCGCGCGCCGTGGCGCGCCCGACGAAGTTGGTGATCCCGATCCCTGCCGAGACCACCCTCTCCTCGTCCGCCTCGGACAACCCCGTCGAGGCGTCCACCAGGTGTTTCGTGAGGCCGGCTCGGTGGAGCGAGGGCCAGAACCGGTTTCCGGGGCGGGCGAACGGCGCGTTGACGGCCGCGGTCCACAGCCCGGGGTTGATGCCCACGATGAGCAGTCGCAGCGCGCCGGGGTCGACCGGCAGAAGATCGTCCATGCCGTCCTCGCGCAGGCCCGCGAACGCGGCGAGATCCTCCCGGGTGGGACGCCTGCCGCCCAGCGGCGAGGGCCGGCGCGGGATCGCCGACACAGCGCGTCGTCCACCAACGGCGTCCCGGAGCACCTGTCGGTCGTGGGAGTGCACCATGGGCGCGACTGTACTGCGATGTCCGACCCGGCTGGCATGGTGCACGGTGCCCGTCAGCCGCACGCGCATACTCAGGAGCCCGATGCCCACCCAGTACGAATCCGGCGCCGAGACCGAAGGGTCACACTCGGACTGGAAGCTCCTACTCGCGGCCGTGGAATGCCTGCACGGCCGCGGGTTCACCGGTCTCCGCGCAATTCCTCACCACGGCCCGGTCGGGTACTGGCGCTTCGCGGTGACCCCCGCGGCGAACCTGACGGGTGGCGTGAGCTTCCCGCCGCGGGGCGACGATGCCGTATTCACCGTCTCCGCGGGCGGCTTCCCCACCGTGGGAACCCTGCGGATCGGCCCGGAGACCACCGTCGACCGGGTCGCGGACGAGATCCTGCGGCACCTCGGCTCCGCGGCGGCGGTCACGTCCGCCGACGACGTCGCCTACGTCGAGTGGTACTCCCGTATGCGCCTCCGAGCCGAGCAGGTCGACGGTCGTCCGTCGGCGTTCAGTGATTCCGACTCGACATGGCGGCTCGGGGATGAGGCGACCGATCCGCCGCCCGGGTGGGTCGAGGGGTAGCCGGTGGACGGCATCGCGATCGCCGGGTCAGGAAGTCCCCGTCGGGCCGGGCGGATCGAGGGTCGCGGAGGTCGACCCCAGTGCAGCGAGGACGCGGTTGAGGTCCCGCGCGCCGCGCACCCGGTACATCCGGCGGTGTGCGTTCGCCGGTTCCTTCATCGCCGCCTCGTAGCGGTCCCGCGTTCGGGGATACAGCGACCAGGCGATCCAGAGGAGGGACTCCTCGCCCCGCCAGAACATCAGAGACGACCAGCGTTCGCGGTTACCGTTCCACAGCTCCTGCCGGGTCGCCACGCGCCTCACGGTTCGCCGAAACGCCCGCGACAACGCCACCAGGCGGGACGGATTGACCCAGACGATGGTGTCAGCGCGATCCCACACGAGCGTGCCGATCTTGGACCGGTAGTTGCCGTCCACCACCCAGGAGCCGCCCTCGATCGCCCGGAGCACCCGTTCGCGCATCTCGTCCGCCGTGGCCGCGGTCCAGTCGGGCCCCCAGTGCAGCGCGTCGAGCTCGATGTGGGTAATTCCGCACTTGTCCGCGATCCTCTTCGCCGTCGTCGTCTTGCCCGAACCGGAGCTACCCACCACCAGGACGCGCCGCGCGGCCGTCACGCTCGCCCGCCCCCGGCGGGCTCGCAGAGCCCGCCCAGGCGTGCACCGAACCCCGCACTCAGGACGTGCGCGCGCTCCAGTGGGATCCAGAAGCATGTCCACGCTGGGCTCGTACCGCCGCCCCGGGGATGCGGCTCCCCGGCCGACCATCGCTCGGGCAGCGACCGGTCCTCGGGTTCGAGATGGAAGAAGTGCCGCTCGTGGATCTCGGGTTTCGTCGGCCGGAAGTCGTAGAGTCCACTTCCCAACGGTCGGACCACGCGGGCGCGCAGCCCGGTCTCCTCGGCGACCTCCCGGACCGCGGCCTCCGCGGGCGCCTCACCGGGTTCGATCGTCCCGGCGGGAACCTGGACGCCGAGTTCGGCCTGCGGAAAATCGTCGTGCGTGAACACGAGGAGCCTGCCCTCGTGCATCACGTAGGCGACCACCTTCGCCACGGTGGCCGGCTCGGTCTCTGCGGTGGTCACTGCCGACCGGCGCATTCGCTGATGTCGGTCGAGTCCCCCGGCATGAGGGCCACGTGCGGACGGCCACGAACGAGGCTCACCGCATACGCGGACGACTCCGCCGAGCCGTTGGGAACCCCCACGTACGTCGACACGAACTGATCGTAACCGCGAGCCGGGTCCCGCTGACCCCAGCCGCTGTCAGGACGCCTCGATGAGCTCGACCCCGTAGTCGGTGACGACAGCGCGGACCTCGGCGAGGTAGCGCTGCGCCTGATCGGTCAGCGGGATCCCGGAATGGCTGATCCAACCGATCTCGATGCTCTCGTCCACCTCGAGCGGTATCGCGACGATCTCCGGGTCGAGATCGTCGCTGATGATCCCGGTGGAGATCGTGTAGCCGTCGAGACCGATCATGAGGTTGAAGATCGTCGCGCGGTCAGAGACCCGGATGTCCCGCTTGCTCGACCGAGTCGAGAGGATCTCCTCCGCGAAGTAGAACGAGTTGTTCGCGCCCTGGTCGAAGGTGAGGCGGGGTAGGTCCGTCAGGTCGTCGAGGGTGACCCGGTCCCGCGCGGCGAGCGGGTTCTGCCGCGAGATGAAGATGTGCGGCACCGCGTCGAAGAGCGGGTGGAACACCAGACCGGAGTCGCGGAGAAGCTTGTCGATGACCTTCCGGTTGAAGTCGTTCCGGAACAGCACGCCGAGCTCGCTGCGGAGCGTCCGCACGTCCTCGATGATGTCCCAGGTCCGGGTCTCCCGGAGAGAGAACTCGTACTGCTCCGCGTCGCCTGCCTGCACCATCCGGATGAACGCCTCGACCACGAACGAGTAGTGCTGGGCCGAGACCCCGAGCAGGCGGCGGGACGGCGGCTGCCCGAGATACCGCTGCTCCAACAGCGACATCTGCTCGACGACCTGCCTGGCGTACCCGAGGAACTCCGCACCCTCCTCGGTCAGAGTGACACCGCGTGCTGAACGGGAGAGCAGCGTGCGACCCACTCGCGACTCGAGGTCCTTCATCGCGGCGGACATGGTCGGCTGGGCGACGTAGAGCAGTTCGGCCGCGCCGGTGATCGAGCCCTCCGCCGCGACCTCGATGAAGTAGGTCAGTTGCTGCAGGGTGATCCCCCGGGAGTCGCGCGCCATAGGCATTAACTATAGAGATTCATAGCGAGTAGTAGTTACCCGATACCTGAACTGGGACTGCAAGATGGAGGCCCACAGTTTCCGCAGTGCCGAGCCCGGCCGACCGACCTCAGAATTGGATGTCCATGTCGGACGATTTCACGTATCGCATCAGCACCACCCCCTTCGACGAGAACTACTCCCCGTCGGAAGATTCCCGTACCACCACGAACTTCGCGAACCTGGCCCGGGGCGAACACCGTCAGCTCAACCTCCGCGCGGCTTTGGCGATGATGAACGACCGGATCAACGAACTCGCGCCCCGGGACAACCCCGACCGCGACCGCTACGCCGTGGAGCTCGAGATCGTCTCCGCCGCTCTTCAGTTCACCGCCGACCAGCAGAACCTCGAGTTCCCGCTGATCGAGGTCCTGGACGTGACGATCCTCGACCGGAGCACCGGCGACCGCCTGCCGGGGATCGTGGGGAACAACTTCTCCTCCTACGTCCGCGACTACGACTTCAGCGTCCGGCTCCCGGCGGCCAACCAGGGGGGCGATGGGTTCACCGTCCCGCACGACTTCGGTGACCTGCACGGGGCGCTCTTCCAACACTTCATCGACTCCCCCGCCTACCGGCAGCGCTTCGACGCGACACCCGTGATCTGCATCAGCGTCTCGACGAGCCGGACCTACCACCGCACCGGGAACCAGCATCCGGCCCTGGGCGTGGAGTACGCCCAGGACGACTACTCCCTCACCGACGAGTACTTCGCCAAAATGGGCCTGTCGGTCCGATACTTCCTGCCGCCCGGCGGCGTCGCCCCGCTCGCCTTCTATTTCCGGGGAGACCTGCTCGACGACTACTCGGACCTGCAGCTCGCCGGCACCATCGCCGTGATGGAGACCTTCCAGAAGATCTACCGGCCGGAGATCTACAACGCGCACTCCCCCGCCGGCGAGGTCTACCGACCGAGCCTGGACCACCCGGACTTCACGCCCACCCCGATCGTGTACGACCGGCAGGAGCGCAGTCAGCTCGCCAAGAAGCAGGGCGCGTACACCGACGAGGTCCTCATGACCCCCCACGGCGCCCTGCTCGAGCAGTGGGCCGCCCGCTACCCGGTGCTCGTCGGATGAGCGCCGCAGGAGAGACCACCATGGATCACCTACTCCCCACCACGACCGTCGGCAGTCTGCCCAAGCCCTCGTGGCTCGCGCAGCCCGAGACCCTCTGGTCACCCTGGCGGCTGGAGGGCGCCGAGCTGGCCGAGGGAAAGCAGGACGCGCTGCGTATCGCCACCAAGGAGCAGGGCGATCGCGGCATCGACATCATCAGCGACGGCGAGCAGACCCGCCAGCACTTCGTCACGACCTTCATCGAGCATCTCGACGGGGTGGACTTCGAGCGGCGCGAGACCGTCCGGATCCGCGACCGGTACGACGCCAGCGTGCCGACAGTCGTGGGCGCCGTGAGCCGGGAGAAGCCGGTGTTCGTCGACGACGCCGCGTTCCTGCGCACCCAGACCGACCAGCCCATCAAGTGGGCCCTGCCCGGCCCCATGACGATGATCGACACCCTCTACGACAGCCACTACGGCAGCCGCGAGAAGCTGGCGTGGGAGTTCGCGACGATCCTCAATCAGGAGGCCCGCGAACTCGAGGCTGCGGGGGTCGACATCATCCAGTTCGACGAGCCCGCCTTCAACGTCTACTTCGACGAGCTCAAGGATTGGGGTGTGGCGGCACTGGAGCGCGCGGCCGAAGGACTGCGCGCGGAGACCGCGGTCCACATCTGCTACGGCTACGGCATCAAGGCCAACACCGAATGGAAGGCCACCCTCGGATCGGAATGGCGCCAGTACGAGGAATCGTTCCCGCTGCTGCAGCAGTCCGACATCGACATCATCTCCCTGGAGTGCCACAACTCCCGCGTCCCGGTGGATCTCGTCGAGCTGGTCCGCGGCAAGAAGGTCATGCTCGGGGCGATCGACGTGGCCAGCGAGCAGGTCGAGACCCCAGAGGAGGTCGCGGAGACCCTCCGCAAGGCGCTGGAGTTCGTCGACGCGGAGAACCTCATGCCGAGCACGAACTGCGGGATGGCACCGCTGCCCCGGGACGTCGCACTTGCCAAGCTCAGCGCGCTCAGCGCTGGCACGCACCTCGTTCGCCGAGAGCTCGCCGGCTCGTGCACCTGACCCGTCACGGGGGGGCGGCCCCGGCGTCACTGGTTCGTCAGCGGCCCCCGGACGTCGTAGTGCGCGACCACGAAGTCGCGGTTGCGCTCGCACCCCTTTAGCTCGAGGTCGAAGGCGCCGCCGAAGAGCGGCTTGCCCGAACCGAGGGTCACGGGTGCGATCGAGACCACCACCTCGTCGAGCATCCCCGCCCCGGCGAACTCGGCTGCCAGCCCTCCCCCGCCCATGACCCACACGTCGCGGCCGGAAGCCGCCGCCACGAGCGTCGCGCGATGATCGGCGGGGCTGCCGGCGAGGAACGAGATGTGGTCATTCGCCGCCTCGAGATCGCGGTGGGTGAACACGAAGGTGGGGATCTCGGGCAGCCAGTCGCGGTCGTGTTCGAGGACCCACGTGTAGGTGGACGACCCCATGACCTGGGCTCCCACCTCCGTGAGGAACGCGTCGGTGCTGCCCGGCCCGTTCTCGTCGATGTCCTGCTTGAAGAGCCAGGCCAGGGAGTGGTCGTCGTCGGCGAGGAATCCGTCGAGGGTCGTGGCGGTGTAGTAGCGGTAGCGGGTCATGACAGTCCTCCTGAGGCGCGGCGGTGCCACATGATCGGATCGGGATCGAGGCCCTTGATGTCGACGCCCGCCTGCGCGAGCATCCACCGGGCGAGCTGGCGGCGATGGGCCGCGAAGGTGAGAGTGTGGGCGACGATCTGAGAGAGCAGGAAGGATTCGGGTGGGTCGCAGAGCGCGTCGATCACCCGGTCGCCCCATGCTCCACGCCGTTCCACATCGCGTGTGAGCGCCAGCCACCGCGCGGCGATCTCCGAGTGCCGCCGGCGCAGAGACGGGACGTCGGTTGCCGCGGAAAGATCAGGCTCGTCATCACCCTCGATGCACGCGAGCCACGGCAGTTTGTCCAGGGCCAGGTGGTGCAGGACGTCCGCGAGCGAGGTCTCGTCCCCTGACCACTCGAGCACGCGGTGGTCCGGCATCCTCTCGCGCCGGAATTCGTCGTCGTCGACCTCCTCGGCGGCGGCGAGCAGCGCATCGGTGTCCTCGAGGTCGTGGCGGACCATCAGGGCGACGACGTCTCCGGCCGACACCTCCCGCCCCACATCGACGTAGAGCACCGTCGGGGAGTGGAAATGGATGCCGTTCGGCGCCGGCAACCAGTGCCCGCGCTCGTGCGCGCGGGACATGGCGCTCGGAGGACACCCGAACGCCCGGGAGAAGGAGCGCGAGAAGCCCTCGACCGAGTCGTACCCCGCCGCGAACGCCGCGTCGGTGACGGTCCGTCCCCGCTGGAGCTCCCAGGCCGCGCGCTCGAGAAGGACGCGACGCCGCAGCGCCGCCGGCGCCTCCCCGGCCGCCCGGCTCACCTGACGAGTGAAGTGGAACGACGACGAATGGGCTCCGGCAGCGAGGGTGCCCACGACTGCAGCGCCCTCGTGCTCGACGAGGACGGCGTCGAGCAGCTCGCGGAGGCGATCTCGTCCCGGGCGTCGTGCGGTCATGCCTTGATTATCAGCGGAGCGGGCCGCCATCGGCTTGACCGTTCGTGCTCGATTTTGGCCCGCTGATCTCACCGCGGACCGCGCAGACCGCCGCCGCGTCTGCGCCGCGGTCTCAGACGTTGAAGCGGAACTCCACCACGTCGCCGTCGGCCATGACGTAGTCCTTGCCCTCCATGCGGACCTTGCCGGCGGCCTTGGCCGCGGCCATGGACCCGGCGGCGTCGAGGTCGTCGAAGGAGACGATCTCGGCCTTGATGAAGCCCTTCTCGAAGTCGGTGTGGATGACGCCGGCGGCCTTGGGGGCGGTGTCGCCCTTGCGGATCGTCCAGGCGCGCGACTCCTTGGGGCCGGCGGTGAGGTAGGTCTGCAGGCCGAGGGTGTGGAAGCCGGCGCGGGCCAGCGCGTTGAGGCCGGGCTCGGTCTGGCCGATCGACTCCAGCAGTTCCATGGCGTCGTCCTCGTCGAGCTCCTGCAGCTCGGCCTCGACCTTGGCGTCCAGGAAGACCGCGTCCGCGGGCGCGACGGCGGCGCTGAGCTCGGCCTTGCGCTCGTCGCTGGTGAGCACGGACTCGTCGGCGTTGAAGACGTAGAGGAACGGCTTGGCGGTCATCAGGTGCAGGTCGCGCAGCAGGCCGCGGTCGATCTCGTCCTGGGCCTTGAACAGGGTGCGCCCGTCCTCGAGCACCGCCTGGGCCTTGCGGATCTCGTCGAGCTGGGCCACCAGGGACTTGTCCTTACGGGCGTCCTTCTCGATACGCGGCAGGGCCTTCTCGATGGTCTCGAGGTCCGCCAGGATCAGCTCGGTGGCGATCACCTCGATATCGGCCATCGGGTCCACCTTGCCGTCCACGTGGATGACGTCCGGGTCGTCGAAGACGCGGACGACCTGGCAGATGGCGTCGGCCTCGCGGATGTTGGCGAGGAACTTGTTGCCCATGCCCTCGCCGGTGCTGGCGCCCTTGACGATGCCCGCGATGTCGACGAACGACACCACGGCGGGCAGGATCCGCTCGGAGCCGAAGATCTCGGCGAGCCGGTTGAGGCGCGGGTCGGGCAGGTCGACCACGCCGACGTTGGGCTCGATGGTGGCGAACGGGTAGTTCGCCGCGAGGACGTCGTTGTTCGTCAGGGCGTTGAACAGGGTCGACTTACCGACGTTGGGCAGTCCGACGATTCCGAGGGTGAGGCTCACGAGGGCACAGTCTACGGACAGCCACCGCCGGCCCTCCCCCTCGGCCGTCGGAGCCGTGACGGGAGCGCCCCGACGCGGCCTCTGACAAGATGACACTCATGAGCGACGAGCCGAAACCGCATCCCCCCGTCGAGGATCAGGAACAGCACGTCGACAGGTCCGTCCTCATCGGCCTCGGCGGACGATGGGTCACGGACTGGGCGCTGCGGTTGGCGATCCTGCTCGTCGCGGGCTGGCTGGTCTCGCGGATCGGCGGGGCCCTGTGGGTGGGCATCCTGCCCATCCTGCTGGCGCTGATCATCTCCACCGTCCTGTGGCCTCCCACGGGCTGGATGGTGCGGCACAAGGTGCCCAAGTCGCTGGCCGCGCTGCTGTCGATCGTCGGCGCGCTCGGGCTCCTCTCGGGTGTCATCGCACTGATCGCGCCGTCGATCGTGCAGCAGAGCGTGCAGCTCGCCGACCAGACGTCCGAGGCGATCGGTGAGGTGCAGGACTGGCTCCGGGGTCCGCCGCTCAACATCCGCGACGAGCAGCTGGACGGGGTGCTCGACCAGCTCAGCTCGACGCTGCAGGACCGGGGCGACCAGATCGCCTCGGGCGTGTTCTCCGGGGTCAGCGCGGTGGGCTCCCTCCTCGTCACGCTCGTCCTGGTCCTGGTGCTGACGTTCTTCTTCATCAAGGACGGGCCGCGGTTCCTGCCGTTCGTGCGCCGCAACACCGGGCGCACCGCCGGCCGTCACCTCACCGAGGTCCTCACCCGGGCGTGGAACACGCTGGGCGGATACATCCGTGCCCAGGCGATCGTCTCGTTCGTCGACGCCGTACTCATCGGTCTGGCCCTGGTGATCCTCGGGGTGCCGCTGGCGTGGGCGCTGGCGGTCATCACGTTCATCGCCGGGTTCATCCCGATCGTCGGTGCGTTCACGGCCGGCGCGTTGGCGGTGTTGATCGCGCTGGTGGCCAACGGGTTCACCACGGCGATCATCGTCCTCGTGGTGATCATCGCGGTGCAGCAGATCGAGGGCAACGTGCTCCAGCCGATCCTGCAGTCGCGGGCGATGAACCTGCACCCGGGCGTCATCCTCCTCGGTGTGGCCGCGGGAAGCACGCTGTTCGGCATCATCGGCGCGTTCCTCGCGGTGCCGATCCTCGCAGTGGTGGCGGTGGTGATCCGGTACATCAACGAGCAGATCGACCTCCGCACCGGGGACGTCACCGCCTCGGATCTGGCTTCCGCGACCGACGAGGGCCGTCTGACCGCCTGGCTCGGTGAGATGTCCAGCTCGCGGTTCGCCGCGCTGCGCAAGAGCAGCACCGCGATCATGGCCGGGATGATCGACGAGCGCCCGGACATCGCCCCGCCGGGCTCCACCGCGGTCGGCGGGGTCCCCGCCGGGGCTCCGGGTGGTGCGGGGGCCTCCCCGTCCGGGGGCCACGCCGAGGCGGGCGGAGATGCGAGCGCCACCGCTCCGCCGATGTCGGAGGAGCTGCCGCCCGAGCCCGGGGTCGTCGACTCCAAGGCGGTCACCGGCCGGCGCCCCTCCCCGAGAGAGGAGGAGGCGGCCAGACCCAACCCGCTGCGCCGTTTCGGCCGTTTCCTCGCCCGTCGACTGGGCGGTTAGAGTCTTCTCCCGTGAGCAGACGCAGGAGTGGTCGGGTGCCCGCGGACGAGAGGTCCGTGGTGTCCTCGTGGCGCGGTCTACCGGCCTGGACCGCGGTGCTGCTGGCCGTCGCCATCGCGCTGACCGGGGTCGCGATCGACTCCGGCGCGGGTGAGCTGGGCGCCGGCTTCGCGGTCGCCTACGTGCTCGGGTGCGTGGTGTCGGTGCTCGCGGTGGCGCGTCGCTCGGTGTTCGTCGCCGGCGTGCAGCCGCCGATCATCATGGCGCTGCTGGTACCGCTGGTCTACGTGATCTCCGGGGCGGGTTCGGGAGCGGACGTCTTCTCCCGCGGTCAGGTGATCTCGGTCGCCCTGCCGTTGGCGACCCGCTTCCCGTTGATGATCGGCACGACCGTGGTCGTCGTCGTACTCGCCCTGATCCGGGCGTTCGTGCTGGAGCCCCGCGCCGCCCGCCCGCCGGCCCCGTACCTACAGCGCACCGCCCCGGCACACGCCCGCCGCTGAGGCGGGGCGCACCGGGGCGGCGCGTGGGATTCGCTGCTGCGCCCGCGGATCACGGGCGACCCGGTCAGGCCTTCTGCGGGGCGCGCAGCGAGCGGGGCAGCGCGAAGGTGATGGTCTCCTGCGCGGTCCGGACGGGCGAGACGTCGTTGTAGCCGTGCCGGGCCAGCAGGTCGAGCACCCCGCGCACGAGAACCTCCGGCACGGAGGCGCCGGAGGTCACACCGACGGTGGTCACGCCCTCTAACCAGGAGGTGTCGACCTCCTTGGCGTAGTCCACGAGGTGCGCGTCGCGGGCGCCGGCCTGGAGGGCGACCTCCACGAGGCGCACCGAGTTGGACGAGTTCTGCGAGCCCACCACGATGACGAGATCGCACTGCGGCGCCATCGCCTTGACCGCGGTCTGGCGGTTCTGGGTGGCGTAGCAGATGTCGTCCGAGGGCGGGTCGACCAGCGTGGGGTACTTCTCCTTGAGGCGGCGGACCGTCTCCATGGTCTCGTCGACGCTGAGGGTGGTCTGGGAGAGCCAGATGAGCTTCTCCGTGTCGACGGGGATCTCCAGAGCGTCGACCGACTCGGGCCCGTCGACGAGGGTCACCACGTCGGGCGCCTCCCCGGCCGTGCCCTCGACCTCCTCGTGGCCCTCGTGACCCACCAGGAGGATCTGGTAGCCCTCGCGGGCGAAGCGCTTGACCTCGGTGTGCACCTTGGTCACGAGCGGGCAGGTGGCGTCGAAGGTGTTGAGCTCCAGCTGCAGGGCGCTCTCGCGCACCGCGGGCGAGACCCCGTGGGCGGAGAACACGAGGTTCGCCCCGCGCGGGACCTCGTCGGTCTCGTCGACGAAGATCACGCCCTGGTCGGTGAAGGACTCCACGACGTGCTTGTTGTGGACGATCTCCTTGCGGACGTACAGCGGCGCCCCGTGCTTCTCCAGGGCTTTCTCAACCGTCTCGACGGCTCGGTCGACGCCGGCACAGTAGCCGCGCGGTTCCGCGAGTAGTACCCGCTTGGTTGCCGGTTCGGCGATCATGTCGGTCTGCTCGGTCATGCCCCCAGGGTACGGTTCATACTGGATTTCGACCATTACGCCTCCCTCCACGCCCCCCGGCAGAGAGGTCCGCATGCTCCGACCACTTTTCCTCACCCGCGCCTCGATCGGTCTGGCCGCCACCGCGGCCGAGCGTGTCGTGGCCCTGCCCGGCCGCGCGATCGAGGCGGTGTCCTCGCTGCCCGGCGTGCCCGTGCGGGTCGCCGGCGGCCTGGTGCAGTCATACCTGCACGCGGGGCAGACCCTCACCGACCTCGCCGTCAAGGGGGACAGGGTGCTCGCCACGGTCTTCCCCGCCCGATCGGATCAGCCGGAGTGGGCGACGTTCGACGAGGACGAGACCGACGAGGTCCTGGACGTCTCCTACCGGGTCTACGGGTCGTCGCGGCCGGGCCGGGGTGGCGGGGATGACGATGACGATCCGGACGTGCCGACCGGTCGCGTCACCCCCCGCGACACGTGAGCGCCTCGTCCCCCCGCACCCCGAGCAGCCCCGAGTCACCGTGGCCGGTCCGGGTCGTCTCCGACCAGATCGCCGCGTGGATCCACCGCCTGGGCGCGGTGTGGGTCGAGGGGCAGATCACCCAGCTCAGTCTGCGCCCGGGCACCCGCACGGCCTTCCTCACGCTGCGTGACCCGTCCGTCGACAACTCGCTCACGCTCACCTGCCCGCCGCGGCTCATCTCGGAGTCACCCGTTCCGGTGACGGAGGGCAGCCGGGTCGTGGTGCGCGGGACCCCGCGCTTCTACACGGGCCGCGGCTCGTTCTCGCTCCAGGTCTCGGAGATCCGCCCGGTCGGCGTGGGCGAGCTGCTGGCGCGCATCGAGCGGCTCAAGCAGGCGCTGGCCGCGGAGGGCCTGTTCGATCCCCGCCTCAAGCGGCCGCTGCCGTTCCTGCCCACGTGCGTGGGTCTGATCACGGGCCGGGCCAGTGCCGCCGAGCGCGACGTGGTCGAGGTGGCGCGCGGCCGGTGGCCGGACGTGCGTTTCGCCGTGCGCAACACCGCCGTGCAGGGGGTGTCCGCCGTGCCACAGATCCTCGACGCGCTGGCCGAGCTGGACGCCGACCCCGTCGTCGACGTCATCATCCTCGCCCGCGGCGGCGGCTCGGTCGAGGACCTCCTCCCCTTCTCCGACGAGGCGCTGATCCGCGCGATCTCGCGGTGCCGCACGCCGGTCGTCTCGGCGATCGGGCACGAGCCCGACTCCCCGCTGTCGGACCTCGTCGCCGACCTGCGCGCCGCCACGCCCACCGACGCCGCCAAGCGTGTCGTCCCCGACGTGGTCGAGGAGCGGCGGCGCATCGCCGAGGCCCGCGCCCGCACCGCCCGGGCCCTGCGCGGGTGGGTGGAGCGTGAGCGCGACCAGCTCGCCGCGGTGCGGTCCCGACCGTGCATGGCGAACCCGTACGGGATCGTCGACTCGCGCGCGGAGGTCGTCGCCGGGGCGCTGCGGGCGGCGCGGCGGGACATCACCCGGATCATCGACTCGGAGACCGCGTCGCTCGGTCACCTGTCGGCGCGCCTGACCACCCTCGGCCCGGCGGCGACGCTTGCCCGCGGCTACGCGGTCGTCCAGTCGGTGGCAGGGGTGCACGACGGCCGGGTGGTGTCTTCGATCGCCGACGCCCCGCCCGGGTCGCAGTTGCGGATCCGGGTCTCCGACGGCGCCCTGTCCGCGGCGGTGCTGGGGTCGACGCCCGCCGCCGGCCGCACCACGACCCCCGCGCAGGCCACCACCGGGTCGCCCGCCACCGTTACACCCGAGACCGGCACCCCTGAGTCCGACACCCCTGAGTCCGACACCCCCGAGTCCGCCACCCCCGAGGAGCAGTCCTGATGTCCGACGAGCAGACCCCCGTCTCCGAACTGGGCTACGAGCAGGCCCGCGACGAACTCATCGAGGTGGTGCGCATCCTCGAGGCCGGCGGGCAGGACCTGGACGCGTCCCTGGCCCTGTGGGAGCGGGGCGAGGAACTCGCCGCGCGGTGCACCGAGCATCTCGACGGCGCCCGTGCGCGCATCGACGCGGTCCTCGGCGACGACGACGAGGGCGGCACCGCCCGGGGCTGAGCCCGCCGCCCGGCGGTGCGGGCGGGCGCACTCCCCCGGGGTCGGCGATCACTGCGTGGGGAGCGGCTCCGCGTCCTGGACGGCGGCGGCGAGCGTCTCGAACTGATCGGTCGGCGCGGAGCCCGTCACGGCCACGCGGACGTCGTCGAGGTCGAGCACCCACACGGGGCGGACGTCGTCGCCGGTGAGGACCGTCCACTCCCGTCCGGCGATCGGCACCATGGTGCGGTCCGGCCGGGGGCCGCCGCCCAGGGAGCGGAAGGCGTCCGCCGGGGCGTCGGACTGGACGAGTTCCACGTAGCTGCGTTCGCCGGTCACCCAGCCGACGTGACTGGACGTGGTGCCGGCGAAGCCCTGGACGCGACCGGAGTTGGAGGTCCAGTCCTCCGGGACCTCGGGCGAGCGGATCGGGTAGTCGAGGCTGCGGGCGTCCTGACGCAGCGACGCCTCGGCGTCGAACCGCGGGATCTGCCCCTGCTCGGGGCCGGACGGGCTGAACGTGCACAGTCCGGCCACGCCGGCGAAGAGCCCGCAGATGACCATGAGCACCACCACCGACCAGAACATGTCGCGGTTGCCCTGCAGGATTCTCGGTTTCGCCTCGGCCACGGCTGTGAGTATCCCACCCACCCGGGGCGACTCCGGCGCGTGGCCCCCGGCCTGATCGCGGAGGTGGAACAATGAGCGCCGACAACCCGCCGCGTCGCGCGTGACCCCGTCGCGCCCGCGCCCGCCTCCCGAGGAGCCAGACCACCTATGTCAGACGCCAAGCGCCCCGATCGTAACCTCGCCATGGAGCTGGTCCGAGTGACCGAGGCCGCCGCCCTCGCCGCCGGGCGCTGGGTGGGCCGGGGCGACAAGAACGGTGGCGACGGCGCCGCGGTCGACGCCATGCGCGAGCTCATCTCCACGGTGGACATGGACGGCACCGTGGTGATCGGCGAGGGCGAGAAGGACGAGGCCCCGATGCTGTACAACGGCGAGAAGGTCGGCACGGGCGAGGGCCCGGCCGTGGACGTGGCCGTGGACCCGATCGACGGCACGCGCCTCATGGCCGAGGGCCGCCCCAACTCGATCGCCGTGATCGCGGTAGCCGAGCGCGGCGCCATGTTCGACCCGTCGGCGGTGTTCTACATGCGCAAGATCGCGGTCGGCCCGGACGCGGTGGGGCGGATCGACCTGTCCAAGTCCACCGAGTGGAACATCCGGTCGGTGGCCGAGGCCAAGAACATCGACGTCGGCGACATGACGGTGTGTGTGCTCGACCGGCCTCGTCACGCCGAGCTGATCGCCGAGATCCGCGCGGCCGGCGCCAAGGTGCGGCTCATCATGGACGGCGACGTCGCGGGTGGCGTGGCCGCGGCCTCCGAGGACAGCTCGGTGGACATGCTCATGGGTATCGGCGGCACGCCCGAGGGCATCATCACCGCGTGCGCCATGAAGTGCATGGGCGGCGAGATCCAGGGCCAGCTGTGGCCGCAGGACGACGCGGAGCGGCAGAAGGCCGTCGACGCCGGTCTGGACGTCGACGCGATCCTCGGCACCGACGACCTGGTCAAGGGCGACAACTGCTTCTTCGCCGCCACCGGCATCACCAACGGTGACATGGTCCGGGGCGTGAGCTACCGCGCCAACGGCGCCGTCACCCGGTCCCTCGTCATGCGGTCCAAGTCCGGGACGGTCCGGCACGTCGAGGGCCGCCACAAGATGGAGAAGCTCCGCGAGTTCTCGGCGGTCGACTACGGCCAGGGCGCCGACGCCCGCTGACGCCGCCCCGCCCCGCCGCGCCTGCGCCGTAGCTCCTGCACGGCGCGGCGGGCGCGCCTACTGTGGCCGTATGGCCGATCAGACTGAATTCCGTATCGAACACGACACGATGGGCGAGGTCCGGGTCCCTGTCGACGCCCTGTGGCGGGCACAGACCCAGCGTGCCGTCGAGAACTTCCCGGTCTCGGGCCGGGGGCTCGAGCGGGCACAGATCCGCGCGTTGGGTCTGCTCAAGTCCGCGTGCGCGACCGTCAACGGGCGGCTCGGGCTGCTCGACCGGGAGAAGGTGGACGCGATCGTCGCGGCCGCCGGCCGGATCGCCGAGGGTGAGGTCGACGAGCACTTTCCCGTCGACGTGTTCCAGACGGGCTCGGGCACGAGCTCCAACATGAACACCAACGAGGTCATCGCCTCGCTGTGTGCGGCCGAGGGTGTGACCGTCCACCCGAACGACGACGTCAACATGTCGCAGTCGTCCAATGACACGTTCCCCACCGCCACGCACGTGGCGGCGACGGAGGTCGTGATCGCCGACCTCGTGCCGGCGCTGAACGTGCTGGCGGAATCGTTCGAGGCGAAGGCGGAGCAGTGGCGCGACGTCGTCAAGCCCGGCCGCACCCACCTCATGGACGCCGTCCCCGTCACGCTGGGCCAGGAGTTCGGCGGCTACGCGCGCCAGATCCGCGCGGGCGTCGAGCGGGTCTGCGGCACCCTGCCCCGCGTGGGTGAGCTGCCGATCGGTGGCACCGCCGCGGGCACCGGGCTCAACGCGCCGGACGGGTTCGGCTCCGCCGTCGTGGAGGAACTGCGCTCCCTGACCGGCCTCGAGGAACTGCGCCTGTCCGCGGACCCGTTCGAGGCGCAGGCCGCGCGCGACGGGCTGGTCGAGCTCTCCGGCGCCCTGCGCACGGTCGCGGTCTCGCTGACCAAGATCGCCAATGACATCCGCTGGATGGGGTCCGGCCCCATGACCGGCCTGTCCGAGGTGCACCTGCCGGATCTGCAGCCGGGGTCCTCGATCATGCCCGGCAAGGTCAACCCGGTCCTGTGCGAGACGATCGCGCAGGTCGCCGCGCAGGTCGTGGGCAACGACGCCGCGATCGCCTGGGCCGGCGCGAGCGGCGCGTTCGAGCTGAACACCGCCATCCCGGTGATGGCGCGCAACGTTCTCGAGTCCGTCCGCATCCTGTCCACCTCGTCGGTGCTGTTCGCCGAGCGCTGCATCGACGGCATCGAGCCGGACGTCGACCGGATGCGCCGTCTGGCCGAGTCCTCCCCCTCGATCGTCACGCCCCTGAACTCGGCGATCGGCTACGAGGAGGCCGCCCGGGTCGCCAAGCACGCCCTCGCCGAGGGGCTGACGATCCGCGAGGCCGTCATCGCCCTGGGGTTCGTGCCCGATCCGCTGACCGAGGAGGAGCTCGACCGGCGCCTCGACGTGCTCGGGATGACCGGCCTCGACCGCGAGCGCTGAGCCCGCGCCACCGCACACGGGGACAGGGGCAGGGCCCGGGCGACTCCACCCGGGCCCTGCCCCTTGGGCCCGCCCGGGCCCTGCCCCTCGGGCCGCCTCAGGCGGCGTGGATGCGCCGCAACGCACCGGCCGAGGCGTCCGGCTGGAACTCCTCGAGCATGGTGGTGACGAGCTCGGCGATCGCCGAACGCTCGGAGCGACTCAGGGTGACGTGGGCGAACAGCGGGTGGCCCTTGAGCTTCTCCACCACCGCCTGGATCCCGTCGTGTCGGCCCACCCGGAGGTTGTCCCGCTGGGCCACGTCGTGGGTGAGGACCACGCGGGACCCGGTTCCGAGCCGGGACAGCACGGTGAGCAGGACGTTGCGTTCGAGCGACTGCGCCTCGTCCACGATCACGAAGGAGTCGTGCAGGCTGCGGCCCCGGATGTGGGTCAGGGGCAGCACCTCGAGGATGTCTCGATCCATCACCTCGTCGATGACGTTCTCGCTGACGAGCCCTTCGAGGGTGTCGAACACGGCCTGCGACCAGGGCGACATCTTCTCCGACTCGCTACCCGGTAGGTAGCCGAGTTCCTGCCCGCCGACCGCGTACAGGGGCCGGAAGACGACGATCTTCCGGTGGCGGCGACGCTCGAGGACCGATTCCAGTCCCGCGCACAGGGCGAGCGCCGACTTGCCGGTGCCGGCACGGCCGCCGAGGGAGACGATGCCGATCGACTCGTCGAGCAGGCAGTCGATCGCGATGCGCTGCTCGGCCGACCGGCCCCGCAGGCCGAACACCTCGACGTCGCCGCGGACGAGTCGCAGTCCCCCGTCCACCGTGGTCCGGGCGAGCGCCGACGAGGACTCGGTCTGAACCCGCACCCCGCAGTGGACGGGGGTATCGGAGTCGAGGCCGGCCGCCCGCGCGGCGAGCGGGGACACGCCGCCCGCGGAGAACAGGGTGTCGACGAGTTCCTGGGTCGCCGGCAGGTCGACGATGCCGCTGTAGCCGGTGAGGACGACGTCCTGGGCGTGGTACTCGTCGGCGGGCAGACCCACGGAGCCCGCCTTGACCCGCAGCGGGACGTCCTTGGAGACCAGGACGGTGTCGGCGCCCTCGGCCCGCAGGTTGAGGGCGCAGGCGAGGATCCGGGAGTCGTTCCCGGTGTCGCGGAACCCCGCGGGCAGGACCGACTGGTCGGTGTGGTTGAGCTCGACCCTCAGGGTGCCGCCCGTGTCGGTGACCGGCAGGTCGCCGTCGAGGCGGCCGTGACGCAGGCGGAGGTCCTCGAGCAGCCGCAGTGCCTCGCGGGCGAAGTAGCCCAGTTCGGGGTGGTGGCGCTTGGCCTCGAGCTCGCCGATCACCGCGATGGGCAGGACCACCCGGTGCTCACCGAAGCGGGTGACGGCCCACGGGTCGGACAGCAGAACCGAGGTGTCGAGGACGTAGGTACGGACGGTGTCGGTCACGGCGTGCTCCTGGGCCGCGGCACCCGCGGTCGTGTCGGGATGGACCGGTCGGCCCAGGTCGTCCGGGGACGACAGGGCCGGGTGCCGGCCCCCTCCCGATCGCAACAGACGATCATCGGCTGGGACCTCCCGACGGTCGGCTTCCCCACCGACCGTTGGTGACGACGCTACGCCGACTTCGCCTCCCCCGCGTGCCTGAATGACAATCCTGTAGTTAAGTCCGCGTGAACTGTGTGCGCACCCCCGGCGCCCTCCGCCGGGGCGCGGCGCCGCCCGGCCGTCAGACCCGCTCGAACACGGCCGCCATGCCCTGCCCGCCGCCGAGGCACATCGTCTCCAGCGCCAGGCGGCCGTCCCTGCGGACGAGTTCGCGGGCCATGGTGGTGAGGATCCGGGTGCCGGTCGCGCCCACGGGGTGCCCGAGGGAGATCCCGGAGCCGTGCACGTTGAGCCGAGCGCGATCCGCTGCGGTGAAGCCGTGGTCGGCCTCCCATTCCCGCAGGCAGGCCAGCACCTGCGCGGCGAACGCCTCGTTGAGCTCGATGAGGTCGAGGTCCGCCAGCCGGAGGTCGAGCTGGGAGAGCACCCGGGCCGTGGCCGGGACCGGGCCGATGCCCATGCGGGCGGGGTGCACGCCGGTCACGGCCCAGCCGAGGGGCCGCACGAAGGCGCGCAGGCCCAGTTCGTCGGCGCGGCGCCTGGTGGTGACCACGCAGACCGACGCGCCGTCATTCTCTCCGGAGGCGTTGCCCGCCGTCACCGTCGCGTCGGGGTCGACGCGCGACCGGACGGGGCGCAGTGCGGCGAGGGAGTCCGTGGTGACGCCCCGCCGGGGGTGCTCGTCGGTGTCGACGACGACGAGGTCGTCCCTCCCCCGCGGGACCCGCACCGGCACGATCTCCTCGTCGAAGACCCCCGCGTCCTGCGCCGCGATCGCACGGCGTTGACTCTCTGCGGCCAGCTCGTCCTGCTCCTCCCGGGAGATGGCGTACTCGGCGCGGAGATTCTCGGCGGTCTCGAGCATCCCGCCGGGGACGGGGTAACCGCGGCCACCGGAGGTGACGCGACCGCGGGCGATGCGGTCGATGAACTCGACCCGGTCGCCGCGGACGCCCTCCCGCAGGCCGAGCGCGTAGAACTCGCTGTTCGACATCGACTCGGCACCGCCGGCGATCACCACGTCGCTGGCCCCGACGGCGACCTGCATCGCCGCGTTGAGTACGGCCTGGAGGCCCGACCCGCAGCGGCGGTCGATCTGGATCCCCGGCGTGCTGATGTCGAGGCCGGCGTCGAGCGCGGCGACCCGGCCGAGCGCGGGGGCCTCGCCGTTGGGGTAGCACTGCCCGAGGATCACGTCGTCCACGTCGGCCGTGCCGAGTCCGGTGCGCTCGAGCAGGCCCGTGATCGCGGCCGCGGCCAGGTCGGCGGCCTGCAGTGGCGCGAGGGCGCCGTGCCTGCGCCCGACCGCCGTGCGTACCGGCTCGCAGATCACGACGTCGGCCAGGGCCTCGGCCATCCGTGGGGTCACCGCGCTGCCCTCCCGCCGGCGATCGGTCACTCGACCATGAGGCGGATGGCCTCGGCGACCACCGCAGGCCGGTCGCCGCCCTCGATCTCGACCGTCACGAGGGAGGTGAGCTGGGCGCCCGAGGGCTTGAGGTCGAGTGAGGTCAGCTCGACGCCGGCCCGGATCCGGGAGCCCACCGGGACGGGCGCGGGGAACCGCACCTTGCCCAGCCCGTAGTTGATCATCATCGAGAACCCGCGGATGTCCATGACTTGGTTGCCCAGCACGGGCAGCAGCGACAGGGTGAGGTACCCGTGGGCGATGGTGGTGCCGTAGGGACCTTCCGCCGCCCGGGCGGGGTCGACGTGGATCCACTGGTGGTCCCCGGTCGCGTCGGCGAACGCGTCGACGCGCTCCTGCGTGATCTCCATCCAGTCGCTGTGACCCACGTGTTCGCCGATCGCCGCCGACACCTCGTCCAGTCCCTCGAACACCCTCATGTCAGTCCTCTCCTCATCCCAGGCCGCCACGCGCCACCAACTGCGCGGCGATGACGTTGCGTTGGATCTCGTTGGTCCCCTCGCCGACGATCATCAGCGGCGCGTCCCGGAAGTACCGCTCCACGTCGAACTCGGTCGAGTAGCCGTACCCGCCGTGGATGCGGACCGCGTCCAGCGCGATCTGCATCGCCGTCTCTGAGGCGAACAGCTTGGCCATGCCCGCCTCCATGTCGCACCGCTCACCCGAGTCGTACCTCTCCGCCGCGAACAGGGTGAGCTGCCGGGCGGCCGTGAGGGTCGTGGCCATGTTCGCCAGATGGTGCCCGACGGCCTGGTGCTTCCAGATCGGCTGCCCGAACGACTCCCGCGACTGCGCGTAGGCCAGCGAGTCCTCGAGGGCCGCCGCCGCGACGCCCAGCGCTCGGCTGGCGACCTGGATACGTCCCGTCTCGAGGCCCTTCATCATCTGGGCGAACCCCCGGCCCGGCTCGCCGCCCAGCACGCGATCCACGCTGGTCCGGTAGCCGTCGAACGTCAGCTCGCACGTCTCGACCCCCTTGTAACCGAGCTTGGGCAGGTCGCGCGAGACCGTCAGCCCCGGGCCGTGTTCGACCAGAACGATCGACATCCCCCGGTGCGGCGGGGTCGCCTCCGGATCGGTCTTGCACAGCAGCGCGATGAGACCCGACCGGCGGGCATTGGTGATGAACGTCTTGGCGCCGGTGATGACCAGCTCGTCACCGTCGGCGCGGGCGACCGTCGACATGTTCTGCAGGTCCGAGCCGCCGCCCGGTTCGGTCAGCGCCATCGTCGCCCGCATCTCGCCGGTCGCGAGGCGGGGGAGGTACGCCCACTTCTGCTCCTCGGTCCCGAACCGCGACAGGAGCGTGGCCACCACCGTGTGCCCACCCATCGCCCCGGCCAGCGACATCCACCCGCGGGCCAGCTCCTCGGTGACCCGGACGTAACAGGGCATGGAGACCGGCATCCCGCCGTACTCCTCCGGCACGGCGAGCCCGTAGATCCCGATCTGCTTCATCTGTTCGATCCAGCGCTCGGGATAGGCGTTCGTCTGCTCCACCTCGCGCACCGACGGCTTGACCTCACGGTCGATGAACTGCCGGACCGTGGCAACGAGGTAGGACTCTTCGTCGTTCAGTTCCGGCACCTGTCACACCTCGTCGTCGTCACGTCACCGTGGTCACCACGCCACACGCCGTCCACCGTCACCCGCGGCGATCTCCCGCCATCTTCCCCACCCACGCCGCTATAGTCAATAATCATGCGCATCGATTCAGGGGGCGGTCCCTACTTCGACGATCTCGCGCGCGGCATGGTCTTCGACCGGGCGCCGACGCTCACCCTCACCGACGGGATGGCCGCCGCCCACCAGGCCGCGCTCGGCGACCGCCTCCGCCTCCCCCTGGACCACCACCTGAGCGCGGCGGTCGCCGGCGCACCTGTCGCCCATCCCGGCCTGGTCACCGACGTCGCGATAGGCCAGTCGACCGTCGTGACGCAGCGCGTCAGGGCCAACCTGTTCTACCGCGGGCTGCGGTTCCACCGCCTCCCCCACCTCGGCGACACCCTCGCCACCCGCACCGAGGTGGTCGCCCTCAAGCGCAACACCCCGCGACCGGGCCGCCCGAGCACCGGGCTGGCCGCCCTGCGGATGACCACCACCGACCAGCGCGGCCGGACCGTCCTGGACTTCCACCGTTGCGCCATGCTCCCCCTGTCCCCCGACGCCGACCCCGAGCGCGTCGACCACGCCGACGACCTGTCGACGATCGGCACCGCCGACCCCGGCCCGTGGACCGCGCCCGAGGGATGGGACGTGGCGGCCTACCGCGACGCGGTGCCCGGCGCGGACGACCCGCTCCCCGCGCCCGGAACCGTCCTGCGATCGGGCGCGGACGTCGTCACCGGCGCCCCCGGGCTCGCCCGGCTCACGCTCAACATCGCCGAGACGCACCACGACGAGCGCGTGGCCGGCGGGCGACGGCTCGTCTACGGCGGGCACACCATCGGCCTCGCGCTCGCCCAGGCCACGCGCGTCCTTCCGTCGATGCTGACGGTGCTCGGCTGGCGGTCCTGCGAGCACACCGGTCCCGTGCGCGAGGGCGACACCCTGTCCAGCGAGCTGGAGGTGGGGGTCGCCGTACCGCTCGCCGGCGGCGGCACCGCGCTCGATCTGCGCTCGCGCGTGCGCGCCCACCGTCCCGACGGCGACGTGGACGTCCTCGACTGGGCCTGCACGGTCCTCATGCCGTGAGTGCAGGATGATGGTGCACATGAATACGACAGGCGATGCGCAGCGCGGGCCCGGAGGGGTCTCGCGTCCGCAGAAGACCGCGCTGCTGGTCGCGAAGCGGATCATCGAGGACATCGCCCGACGCGGAAACACCGTCGGCGACCGGCTGCCGCCCGAGCACCTCATGCTGGAGGAGTACGGCGTCGGCCGAGGCACGCTCCGGGAGTCCCTGCGGTACCTCGAACTCCAGGGGGCGATCACCCTCAAGCCCGGACCGGGCGGCGGCCCGATCGTCCAACAGCCCGACGGCGGCACGCTCGCCGCCGCCCTGAGCCTGCTCATGCAGTTCGAAAACGCCCCGTTCTCCACGATCATGGAGGCGCGGGCGGCGATGGAGCCGTCGATCGCGCGACTGGCCGCCGCGCGGATGAGCCGCGAGGCGCTGGAGGAACTCCGCCTCAATGTCGAGGCCACACGTGAGGGGGCGGTCGACGGCGACTCCTTCACCGACGATTCCGAGCGGTTCCACGCCCTCATCGCGTGGGGTTCCGGCAACGTCCTGTTCGGCTATCTCTTCGACGCGCTGCTGGGGATCCTGGCGGGGGCGTCGATGGGAGTGGCCTACCCGAAGCGACAGCGCGACCACACGTGCGACATCCACGAGGACATCTACCGGGCGATCGCCGACCGCGACGCCGTGGCGGCCCACGACCTCATGGCACAGCACATCACCGACCATCACGTCTACCTGCAGAAGAAGTTCAGGGCGGCGTTGGAGCAGCCGATCCGCTGGGACCTCGCCTGGTGACGAGCGCGGACGGTCTCAGATGTGCCGACCGCCGGTGATCTCCAGGACCGTGCCGGTAATATAGCTCGACATGTCGCTGGCGAGGAACAGCACCACCTGCGCGACCTCGCTCGGCTCGGCCGCCCGCCCCATGGGGATCTCGGCCATCTTCTCCTCCCAGATGTGCTCGGGCATCGCGAGCGTCATCGCGGTCCGGATGAGGCCGGGCTGGACGGCGTTGACGCGGACCCCCGCGAAGGCGACCTCCTTGGCCGCGGCCTTGGTCAGTCCGACTATCCCGGCCTTGGCGGCCGAGTAGTTGGTCTGCCCCACCAGCCCGACCTTCCCGGAGATCGACGAGATGTTGACGATCGCCCCTCCCCCGTGCCCGCGCATGCGCCCGGCGGCCGCGCGGGTGCCGTTCCAGGTGCCCTTGAGGTGGATGGCGATGATGTCGTCGAACTGGTCCTCGGTCATCTTGCGCATGGTGGCGTCGCGGGTGATCCCCGCGTTGTTGACGAACACGCCCAGTGGTCCGAACGCCTCCTCGGCCACGTCGATCATCGCCTCGACGGCGTCACCGTCGCGCACGTCGCAATGGACGTACCGGGCGCGGTCCTCACCGCCCAGCTCGGCGACCGCCGCGGCACCGGCCTCGTCGTCGATGTCCCCGATCACCACCCGCGCGCCGTTCGCGATGAACGTCCGGGCGATCTCGAGCCCGATCCCGCGAGCGGCCCCCGTGACGACCGCCGTCCTGCCCTCGAGAAGTCCCATCATGTGTCCCCTTCGTCCAGTTCTCCGGCCAGCTCGGCCAGGATCGCCTCGGTGTGTTCGCCCAACGCCGGGACTCGGCCCATGGGCAGTTCGACGCCGTCGAACGTCATCGGCGGCAGCAGTCCGCGGACCGCTCCGGCCGGGGTCTCGATCTCGCGCCAGCGGTCCCTCGCCTCGAGTTGCGGGTGGTCGACCAGCCCGGCGACATCGTTGAGCCGCGCCGCCGGCACGCCGAACCGGTCCAGTCGGTCGGCCAGCTCCACCGAGTCGAACTCGCGGGTGAGCGACCCGATCAGCGCGTCCACCTCCGCCCTCCGGGCCACCCGCGCGATGTTCGTGGCGTACCTCTCGTCGTCGACCAGATCGGGCCTTCCCAGGACGTCGCGCACCAACGCGGTCCAGCCCCGGTCGTTCTGCACGCCGATCATGACCTGTCCGTCCCGGGTCGGGAACGCGTCGTACGGGCAGATCGACGCGTGGGACAACCCCATCCGCCCGACCTGCCGCCCCGCGTACATCCGGATGTACATGGGGTGTCCCATCCACTCGGCGGTGGCCTCGAACATGGACACCTCGATCGCGGCGCCGAGCCCCGTCCGCTCCCGGCGGAACAGTGCCGCCTCGATCGCCGAGAGCGCGTACATCCCCGTGGCGATGTCGGAGACCGGGACGCCGGTCTTGGTGGCGGTCTCGGGCGTGCCGGTGATCGAGCACAGGCCCGACTCGGCCTGCACGAGCATGTCGTAGGCCTTGCGGTCGCGGTACGGCCCGTCGCCGCCGTACCCGGAGATGGTGACGACGACGAGGTCCGCTCTGCGTTCGCGCAGTTCAGCCGCCCCGAGTCCGAGTCGGGCCATCGCCCCGGGGGCCAGATTGCTGATGACGACGTCCGCCCGGTCGATCAGTGCCAGCGCGACCCGCCGGCCGCGACTCGTGGCCAGGTCGAGTTCGATCGACTCCTTGCCACGGTTCAGCCAGATGAAGTGGGACGCCTGCCCGTGAACGGTGTCGTCGTAGGCCCGGGCGAAGTCGCCCTCGCCCTCCCGCTCGATCTTGATGACGCGTGCCCCCAGATCGGCCAGGTGCCGGGTTGCCAGCGGCGCGGCGACGGCCTGTTCGACCGCGACGACGGTGATCCCGGCGAGCGGGAGCGGGTCGGCGGCGTCACCGCCCGCACGCGGATCGCCTGCGCCACCCGCCGCGCGCGAGCCACCCACCGACCCCGCGGCGGTCACCGGGTCCCCGCCGCCCGCGTGGTCGCCCGGACGAGCCCGCCGCCGATGATGAGCCTCTGGATCTCGCTGGTCCCCTCGTACAGGCGCAGCAGCCGGACGTCCCGGTAGATCCGCTCGACGGGGACGCCGCGGATGTACCCGCTGCCACCGTGGATCTGCACGGCGAGGTCGGCGGCCCGACCGACCATCTCGGTGCAGTAGAGCTTCGCCGCCGACGGGGCGATCCGGCGATCCTCACCGGAGTGATACCTCGCGGCGGCCTCGCGGACCATCGCCCGGCCCGCCATCACCCCCACCTGGATATCCGCCAGCATGGCCTGCACCAGCTGGAACTCGCCGATCACCCTCCCGCCCTGGGTGGCGGTGGAGGCGTGCGCGAGCGACTCGTCCAGCGCGCGCTGGGCGGCACCCACGGCCAACGCGGCGATGTGCACGCGGCCCCGCGCGAGCGAGGTCATCGCGGCCCGGTAGCCCGCGTCCTCATCGCCGCCGACCAGGGCGTCGTGCGGGACGCGGACGCCCTGGAAGCTCACCTCGGCGGTCCAGGCTCCCTCCTGGCCCATCTTCCTGTCCTTGGGCCCCACCGTCACGCCCGGCGTGTCCGCGGGCACGAGGAAGACGGCGATGCCGGTGCCGTCGGCGTCCGCCGGGCGGGTCCGGGCGAACACGACGAACAGGCCCGCGAGCGGCGCGTTGGTGATGAAACGCTTGGATCCGTCGATCACCCAGTCGGCTCCGTCGCGCACCGCCTTGGTGGTCAGTCCCGCCGGGCTCGACCCTGCGCCGTCCTCGGTGAGGGCGAACGACGCGATCACCTCCCCGGAGGCGATCGGCCCCAGCCACCTCGCCTTCTGCTCGTCCGTCCCGAAGTTCACCAGCACCTGCCCGGCGATCCCGTTGTTGGTCCCGAACAGGGACCGCATCGCGAGGGTCGTGTAGCCGAACTCCATCGCCAACTCGACGTCCTGCGTCAGGTCCAACCCCAGGCCGCCCCAGCGCTGCGGTATCGCGTAACCGAACAGGCCCATGTCGGCCACCCCCGCGCGGATATCCGCCGGGACCTCGTCGGCGTCGGCGATCTCCCGTTCACGCGGCAGCACCACCGTGCGGACGTAGTCACGCGTCGTCGCGAGGATGTCCGCGAAATCGTCTCCGGAGACCTCCGGGTCGGCCGCCGTCGTGTCCATCGCCCGCCTTCCGCCGCTTCCAGCGCGTCGCTTGTATGCTAGCAACTATTATCATCGTTTGCGGGGTGTCTCAACCGCCCCTCTTCCACGGAGGCACCGATGACGGACCAGACTCCTCCCGCGGGGGCGGGACTTCCCCTCGACGGCATCCGCGTCGTCGAGGTGTCGAGTTTCGTGGCCTCACCCCTGTGCGGACTGACGCTCGCCCAGCTAGGCGCCGAGGTCATCCGGGTCGATCCGGTGGGTGGGGCCGCCGACGTCGACCGCTGGCCCGTCGCGCCGGACGGCACGTCCATCTACTGGACCGGCCTGAACCGCGGCAAGGCCTCGGTCACGCTCGACCTCCGCTCCGACGCGGGCCGCCAGTCGCTACGCGACCTCGTCACCGAGCCCGGTGCGGGCGGCGGGATCCTCGTGACCAACTCCGCCGGCCGCGACTGGATGAGCCACGACGTCCTGTCCGCGGTCCGGCCCGATGTGATCACCCTGGAACTGCTCGGCCGGCGCGACGGCCGACCGGCGGTGGACTACACCGTCAACGCCTCCCTCGGTTTCCCCGCCATCACCGGGCAGGGCGACGCGCAGAGCAGCGGGCGGGGCGCCGGGCAGGGCGTCGGCCGGGTGGTCAACCACGTCCTCCCCGCCTGGGACGTCGCCGCCGGGCTCCACGCCGCCCTCGCCGTGGTCGCCGCGGTCCGCGACCGTGAGCGGACGGGGCGGGGGCGGCACATCGTCCTGCCGCTCGACGACGTCGCGTTGGCCACCGCGGGCACGCTCGGGTACCTGACCGAGCCCCAACTCGACGGGTCCTCCCGTCCGGCGGTGGGCAACCACGTCTACGGGACGTTCGGTACGGATTTCACGACCAGCGACGGCGGGCGGTTCATGATCGTCGCCCTGACGACCCGACATTTCCACGATCTCGCGCGCCTGACCGGATCCCGCGAGGCCGTCGACGCGCTCGAGACCGCGACCGGTGCCGACTTCTCCACCGAGGCGGACCGATACTCCTACCGCGAGGTGCTCGCCGCCCTGTTCGCCCGCTGGTTCTCGGCCCACACGACCGACGAGGTCGCCCGGGCGCTGTCGGAGTCGGTGGTCCTCCACCAGCGGTACCGCACCTTCGCCGAGGTCGTCTCCGACGGGGACCTCGAGGCCAACCCGCTGTTCTCCCGCCTCGACCAACCCGGCATCGGCCCGTATTTGGCCGCCGCCCACCCGGCCACCTTCGACGGCGCACACCTCACCACCGGGCCCGCGCCCCGACTCGGAGCGGACACCGACCGCCTGACGACCGGAGGATCACTGGCATGACCCACAAGCCCACCGCGCGCGACGACGTCCCCGTCCACCTCACGCCGGAACGTCTCGCGATCCGCGATCTGGCCCGCGAGTTCACCGCACGGGAGGTCCTGCCCGTCGCCGACCGACTCGACCCCGAACGCGGCGACATCCCCGACGAACTACGGCAGAAGATGGCCGACATCGGGTTCTTCGGGATCATGATCGGCGAGGAGCACGGCGGCCTGGGCCTCGGCGTGTTCGAGTACTGCCTCGTCGCCGAGGAGTTGGCCCGCGGATGGTTGTCCGTCTCGGGCCTGCTGGCACGCGGCAACGGCATGGGCGGCGGGTTCACCGCCGAGCAGGAGGCCCGGCTGCTCCCCCGCGTCGCGCGCGGCGAGTGGCTGGGGGCGTACGCGCTCTCGGAAGCCGAAGCCGGGTCCGACGTCGCCAACATCTCGTGTCGGGCGGTCCGCGACGGGGACGAGTGGGTCGTGAACGGCACCAAGATGTGGTGCACGTACGCCGACCAGGCCGACTACCTCGTGCTCTTCGCGCGGACCGACCCCCACCGCGATCCCGACAAGCCGCACCGTGGGATCTCCGCCTTCCTCGTGGAGAAGGAGCGCGGGGGGTTCCCGCCGGGCATCACCGGCAACCCCGTGCGCAAGATCGGGTACTTCGGCTGGCAGACCTGGGAGCTGTCGTTCGACGACTTCCGCGTCCCGGCCTCGGCCCTGCTCGGCGAAGAGGGGAAGGGCTTCTATCTGGCCGTGTCCGGGCTCGAGGTCGGCCGCGCCCACACCGCGGCGCGGGCCATCGGCCTCGCCCGCGCCGCGCTCGAGGACTCGATCGCCTATGTGAAGACCCGCGAGCAGTTCGGCCGGCCCATCGGCGAGTTCCAGTACCTGCGCTTCCAGATCGCCAAGATGGCCGCGGACATCGAGGCCGCCCGCCAGCTCATGTACTCGGTGGCCACCGCCATCGACTCGGGGCGGCGGTGCTCGCTCGAGGCGGCGATGTGCAAACTCGTCGCGACCGAGATGGCCGAGCGCGTCACCTCGCAGGGCATCCAGATCCACGGCGGGGCCGGGTACACCACGGACTTCCAGGTGGAACGGCACTGGCGGGACGCGCGCCTCACCCGGATCTTCGAGGGGACGAGCGAGATCCAGATGCGGATCATCTCCGACGAACTGCTCGGTCGGATCAGCTGAGTGTCCCGGATCTGCTGAGCCCCTCCAGAATACTGGGCCCTCCGGAGAACTGAACCTCTCGGGAAAGACCGAGCCCCTCCGGACCAACTGAGTCCCACCGGATCTGCTGAGAAGCGCCGCGCCTCCTGCGTACAGTCGGCGCCATGAAGGCCGCAGTGTGTGTAGAGACCGGGTCGCCGCTGGTGATTGAGGACATCCCGATCCCCGAGCCGCGGGAGGGCGAGGTCCTCGTCCACAATCACGCCTGCGGGGTGTGCCATACGGACCTACACGTCATGAAGGGCGAGGTCGGCTTCCCGCTGCCCGGTGTCCTCGGCCACGAGATCTCGGGCATCGTCGCCGAGGTCGGCCCCGGGGTGACCACCGTCCGACCCGGTGACCGGGTGGTGGGGTCGTTCATCATGCCGTGCGGGTATTGCGAGAACTGCGCGCGCGGAATGGAGGACATCTGCTCCACGTTCTTCGAGTACAACCGCCTCCGCGGGACCCTGTATGACGGCGAGAGCCGGCTGCGCCGGGCCTCCGGCGAACCGCTGTCCATGTACTCCATGGGCGGCCTGGCCGAGTACAGCGTCACCCCTGCGACCGCGGTCTTCCCCCTCCCCGATCACCTCGATCTCACGGACTCGGCGATCCTCGGGTGCTCGATGTTCACCGCCTACGGGGCCGTCCGCAACGTCGGCGACGTCCGCACCGGCGAGTCGGTCGCGGTGGTGGCGGTCGGCGGCGTCGGCCAGAACATCGTCCAACTGTCCGCGGTGAGCGGCGCGGAATCGGTCATCGCGATCGACGTCGACGACGACAAGCTCGCGCTCGCCCGCCGTATGGGCGCCACCCACACGATCAATTCGGCGCAGACCGATGCGACGGCCGCCGTCATGGAGATCACGGGCGGCCGCGGGGTCGACGCCGCCTTCGAAGCACTCGGCTCGGCGGTCACGACCCGCCAGGCCACCGAGATCGCCCGCGAGGGCGGCCGCGTCGTCGTGGTGGGCATCCCGCCGGCCGGGACCTCGCTGGACGCCGACCTGGCGCGCATCGTCCGCCGGAAGATCCAGATCAAGGGTTCGTACGGCGCCCGCGCCCGGCAGGATGTGCCGGCGCTCATCCGACTACTGGCCGCGGGGAAGCTGGATCTCGGCCAGGTCATCTCCCGCCGCGTCCCGCTGACGGAGGCGCCGCAGACCTACGAGGCCCTCGACCGCGGCGAGGTGCTGGGGCGCGCCATCGTCCTCACCGGCGACTGAGCGCCAGCACCGGCGAACCGCGGCGAGCGGTGCGGCGGCCGCCGCCGACCTCGCACACGCGCTCGACCCCCGGCCCACCGCCATCGTGGCGGGGACCGGGGGTCGAGGCTCGCTTGTCGGGCCCGTCAGAGCAGCTCGATGATGGTGGCGTTGGCCTGGCCGCCACCCTCACACATCGTCTGCAGGCCGTACTTGATGCCCTCGTTCTTCATGTGGTGGACGAGGTCGGCGAAGATGCGCGCGCCGGAGCCGCCGAGCGGGTGCCCGAGCGCGATCGCGCCGCCGTTCGGGTTGAGCTTGGCCGGGTCGGCGCCCGTGTCGGCCAGCCACGCCATCGGCACGGAGGCGAACGCCTCGTTGACCTCGAAGACCCCGATGTCGTCGATCGTCAGACCCGACTTCTGCAGGGCCTTGACCGTCGCCGGGATCGGAGCGGTGAGCATGATGACCGGGTCGTCACCCGCGAGGGTCGCGGTGTGCACGCGAGCGAGCGGCGTGCAGCCGTACTTCGCGGCCGCCTCCTCGCTCATCACCAGGATCGCCGCCGACCCGTCGGAGATCTGCGAGGCGTTGCCCGCGTGGATGACACCGTCCTCCTTGAACGGGGTCTTGAGCCCTGCGAGCCCCTCGACGGTGCTGCCGCGGCGGATCCCCTGGTCCGTGTCGAACACGCCGTCCGGGGTGGTCACCGGCAAGATGTGCCCGGCGAAGAACCCTGCGTCCTGCGCGGCAGCGGCCTTCTCGTGCGAGGCCACGGCGAACTCGTCGAGCTGGGTGCGGGAGAAGCCCCACCGCTCGGCGATCATCTCGGCGCCCACACCCTGATTGGGCGCGATGCCGTTGTACCGGTCCATGAACTGCTGCCCGTAGGGGAACGAGTCGGAGGACACGTGCGAGCCCATCGGCACGCGGGTCATCGACTCCACGCCGCCGGCCACGACGACGTCGTGGTACCCGGACTCGACCACCGCGACGGCGAAGCTCAACGCCTGCTGGGACGACCCGCACTGCCGGTCGATCGTCACGCCGTTGACCGTCTCGGGCCACCCGGCGGACAGGGCGGCGGTCCGGGCGATGTCACCGGCCTGCTCACCGGCCTGGGTGACACAACCCCAGATGACGTCCTCGACGATCGCCGGGTCGATCCCCGCCCGCTCGACGAGCCCGTTCAGCACCACGCCGGACAGGTCGGCCGGGTGCACCCCGGCGAGGCCACCCTTGCGCTTACCCACCGCGCTGCGCACGGCCTCCACGATCACTGCACCCATGTGCTTCTTCCTTCTCTCTCGTGCGTCCCCCGGCGCCGGTCGCCCCGGCCACTGGTAGGACATCCTAGGGTTATCCGATGTACGGCGGGGTCTTCTTCAGCTCGCCGCGCGCGATCGTGCGACGGTGGACGGCGTCCGGCCCGTCGACGATGCGCAGGGCACGCGCCCACGCGTAGAAGTACGCGAGCGGGGTGTCGTCGGAGACGCCGGCGCCGCCGAAGACCTCGATGGCCCGGTCGATGACCGCGCACGCCACCTGCGGCGCGATCACCTTGATCGCCGAGATCTCGAAACGGGCGTCCTTGGCGCCGACGGTGTCGATCATCCACGCGCAGTGCTGGACCTGCAGACGCGCCTGGTCGATCTCGATCCGCGAGTTGGCGATGTGCTCCTGGACCACGCCCTGGCTCGCCAGGGAGCCACCGAACGCGTGGCGGGACTTGGCGCGGTCGACCATGAGCGCGAGCGCCCGCTCGGCCATACCGATGGCGCGCATCGCGTGGTGGATCCGGCCCGGCCCGAGACGCGCCTGGGCGATCGCGAAGCCGGCGCCCTCCTCACCGAGCAGGTTCTCGGCGGGCACCCGGACGTTGTCGAACACCAACTCGCAGTGCCCGTGCTGGTCCTGGTAGCCGAACAGCGGGAGGTTCCGCTCGATCCGCAGGCCCGGGGTGTCGCGCGGGACGAGGACCATGGACTGCTGTCGGTGGGTCTCGGCGTCCGGGTCGGTCTTGCCCATCACGATGAGGATCTCGCAGCGGGTGTCGGCGATGCCGGTGATCCACCACTTGCGGCCGTTGATGACGTACTCGTCGCCCTCGCGCCGGATGACGGTCTGGATATTGGTCGCGTCGGAGGAGGCGACGTCGGGCTCGGTCATCGCGTACGCCGAGCGGATCTTCCCCTCCTTGAGCGGCTCGAGGTACTTCGCCTTCTGCTCGTCGGTGCCGAACAGGTGGAAGGTCTCCATGTTCCCGGTGTCGGGGGCCTGCGAGTTGATCGCCTCGGGGGCTATCACGGGCGACCAGCCGGTGATCTCGGAGACGGCGGCGAACTCGAGGTTGGAGATGCCCGACCACTCGGGCAGGAAGAGGTTCCACAGGCCGCGGCGCCGGGCCTCGGCCTTGAGGTCCTCCATGATCGGCGGGTAGGCGTTGTCGCCGTGCTCGCGCAGGTAGGCCGACCACACGGGTTCGGCCGGGAAGACGTGCTCCCGCATGAACTCCCACATGTTCTCCTGCAGCTCGAGGCTGCGCTGACTGTGAGCGAATTCCATTGTTTCTACTCCTGTAGGGGTTGTGGACGCGGACGCGGTCAGTGCAGTGTCATCCCGCCGTCGACCACGAGGGTCGCGCCGGTGATGAAGGACGAGGCGTCGGAGGCGAGGAAGACCAGCGCGGAGTCGAGTTCGGCCTGCTGCCCGAGCCGCCCGAAGATGGTGCTGCCGGTGATGTCCGCGAGCATCTGCTCGGGGATCTCGTCGGTCATCTCGGAGGCGAAGTACCCGGGGGCGAGGGCGTTGACGCGGATGCCGCGGCGGCTCCCCCACTGGTGGGCCAGGTCGCGGGTCAGTCCGAGGACGGCCGCCTTCGTCGCCGAGTAGGCGGCCTGGGGCGCGAAGCCGGCGGTCAGGCCCAGCACGCTGGCGACGTTGACGATGCTGGAGCCGGGCTCCATCACCGCAGCGCACTCCTTGGCCGCCCAGTACGCGCCGTTGAGGTTGACGTCGACCACACCGCGGAACTGTTCGGGCGTCTCCTTGAGGGCGGGCACGGCGGTGCCGAGTCCGGCGTTGTTGACCAGGACGTCGATGCGGCCGTGGGTGTCCACGGCTGTACGGACCATCGCCGCGCAGGCGTCGGGGTCGGCCACGTCGCAGGCCACGGTCGAGGCGGTGCCGCCGGCCCCGCGGAGCTCCTCAGCGAGGGCCTCGAGCCGGTCGCGGCGCCGGGCGGCGAGCACGACGGTCGCGCCGGCCGAGGACAGCGCGCGGGCGAACCCCGCCCCGAGGCCGGAGGACGCGCCGGTGATCACGGCGACGCGGCCGTCCAGCCGGAACCGGTCCAGGACGGGCACCGCCGACTGCGGTCCCGTGCGCGGGTCGACGGGGGCCGGCGCACCGGGGGCTGCGGCGCCGGGGGTCGGGTCGGTCATCACTGGGCCCCTTTCCGGGAGTCGAGGATGGAGTGGCCGTGGTCGACGAGCTCGCGGATCTGCGGGCCGATGTCGCCGAAGTCCTGTCCGGCCATGGCGCCGGACTCCGAGCGGGTCGCGACGCCCTGGGCGATCGCCGCGAACTTGAAGGTGGCGAACGCCAGGTACCAGGGCATCTGGGACGGGTCCGTGCCGGTCGCGTCGCAGTACCGGTCGAGGAGTCGCTGCGGACCGGGCCAGCCGGGCTCGGTGGTGATGGTGGGGATCAGCGGCACCGTCGGCCCCTCGGGGTCGCCCCAGTACAGGACCGTCTGTGCGAGGTCGGCGACGGGATCGCCGAGGGTGGACAGCTCCCAGTCGAGGATCGCCTTGATGCGACCCGGGTCGTCGGGGTCCACGACGTAGTTGTCCAGGCGGTAGTCACCGTGGGTGATCCGCGACGACGGCGAGGTGGGCATGCTCTCGCGCAGACGGGCCGCCAGGTCGGGCAGGCGCTCGGCCCGGACGGACTCACTGGACTTCTCCGACTGGCCCAGCCAGCGTCGGATCTGCCGCTCCAGATAACCCTCCGGGCGACCGAGATCACCCAGGCCGACCGCCTCCTGGTCCACGGCGTGGAGCGCGACCAGGGCATCGATCTGGGCGTCGGCCATGGCCGCCTTGTCGTCGTCGGACTCGGCGAAGCCCGGCGGCAACACGTCACGGATGACGTGGCCGACCACCTTCTCCATCACGTAGTACGGCACGCCCAGGTCCTCACCGGTGGTCTCGTTGAGCACCACCTTCGCCACCGGTACGTCGGTGCCCGCGAGACCGAGCTGGATGCGCGCCTCGCGCCCCATGTCGTGGGCGCTCGGCAGCAGCTCCCCGGTCGGCGGGCGCCGCAGGATCAGCTCGCCCGCGTCGGAGCGGAGCGTGAACGTGAGGTTCGACTTGCCTCCGGCGATGAGCTCGGCGTCGAAGTCGGCCCACGCCCGGTCGCCCGTGGCCTCGACGAGCCTCGGGCCCACGATGTCGGGGCGGAGCAACTGGTCGAGGGGCAGGCCCGTCGACTCGGACGATGATGTGGTCATACAGGGATCCTCGCGCTTGGTGGGCGGGCGGGTGGGCGTTGTCATGAACGGGTCAGTGCTGTCCGACCCGGTGCAGGTCGTGGCCCCGGGTCTCCTTCATGACGGCGGTGGCGATCATCGTGCACACGCACAGGGCGATGATGTAGGCGCTGATCATCCAGTACAGGTCCCACTCGATGAACTGGGCGTTGAGGTACGGGGCGCTGCCGCCGAACACGGCGACCGACAGGGAGTAGGCGAACCCGATGCCGGCGGTGCGCATCTTGGTGGGGAACGCCTCGGACATGAACGAGGACAGGATCGACCCGGCGGCCGCGACGAACGTCATCGCGATGAGCGAGGCCACGAACAGCGTCCACGGGCGCTCGTCGATCATCCCCATCAGCACGGGAGTGGTGATGATGGTGCCGACACCGAAGATGAAGATCACCGGGCGACGGCCGATGTGGTCCGAGAGCAGGCCCCACAGCGGCAGGGTGCACAGGGCGATGAGCTGGCTGGCGAAGATCATCCAGAACGCGGACTCGGAGTCCATGTCACGCTGCGTGATGGCGAACGTCGAG
This sequence comes from Dietzia sp. CH92, assembly GCF_032248695.1. Lineage (NCBI taxonomy): Bacteria > Bacillati > Actinomycetota > Actinomycetes > Mycobacteriales > Dietziaceae > Dietzia > Dietzia sp. CH92. The sequence continues at coordinate 633,288 of NZ_JAVHXC010000001.1, forward strand.
GCGTACGAGCTCCACGTGTAGTGCGCGACCGTGATGCCGGAGACCATGGCCACGACCAGGGCGATCGCGCCGGCCAGCTTGCGCCGGGAGAACGTGACGGTGGTGCCGGACGCCTCGGCCACGGCCGCGGCCTTGTCGAAGACGTCGGACTCCTCCATGCCGCGGCGCAGGTACAGCACGAACAGCGCGAAGACGGCGCCGAGCAGGAACGGCACGCGCCAGCCCCACTCGCCCACCGCGCTCTCGGACAGCACGGCGGTGATGCCGCCGCCGATGCCGTAGGCGATCACCGTGCCGCCCATGATGGCGACGAACACGAGACTGCCCCACATGCCACGACGGTGCGGGGGCGCGATCTCGGCGACGTAGCTGTAGGCGGTCGCCGACTCGCCCCCGTGGGCGAAGCCCTGGACCATGCGGCACAGGAGCAGCAGGCCGGAGGCGACGATCCCGAGCGCGCCGTAGGTCGGCAGCAGGCCGATGAGCAGGCTCGCGCCGGCCATCATGAGCATGGTGGTGATGAGGACGAACTTGCGCCCCTTGACGTCGGCGATCCGGCCGAACACGATCCCGCCGAGCGGGCGCATGAGGAAGCCGACGGCGAAGACGGCCAGAGTTGCCAACAGCGCCGAGACCGGGTTGTCGTTGTTGAACATCGCGGCGGCGATGTAGGGAGCGAACACCGCGTACGCGGTCCACTCGTACCACTCGAAGAGCTGCCCGGTCGTGCTCGCCGCGAGCGACCGGATGTTCCCGCGGTTGCCCTTGGCGGGCCGCACGGGAGCGGCGGTGCCGGCGGCGGTGCCTCCGGCGTCGCCGGGGTTCAGGGTGGCGTCGGCCATGTCGTGTGTCCTTCGGTCTGAGGGGTCGATCGGGGTGGTGGTCACGGACGGTCGGGGGCGTGCGCGTCGCGGAGTTCGCGACGACGGATCTTCCCGGTCTGGGTCTTGGGCAGCTCGGGGACGAGGTGGATCTCGGCCGGCCGCTTGTAGGCGGCCAGACGGTCGGCGGCGAACGCGATGAGCTCGTCCTCGGTGGCCGTGCGGCCGGCCTTGAGCGAGACGAACGCGGCGACCTTCTCCCCGCGGTACTCGTCGGGCAGTCCCACGACGGCGGCCTCGAACACCGCGTCGTGCTCGTAGAGGGCGTCCTCGACCTCGCGCGGCCAGACCTTGTACCCGGAGGCGTTGATCTGGTCCTTGAGGCGGTCGACGAGGTAGACCCAGCCGGCGGCGTCCATGACGGCGACGTCTCCGGTGTGCAGCCGCCCGGCGGGCATGGTCGCGGCGGTGGCCTCCTCGTTGCGCCAGTAGCCGGAGACGATCTGTGGCCCGGACAGGACGAGCTCGCCCTGCTCGCCCGGTGCGACGGGCGTGTCGTCGGGGCCGACGACCTCGGCGTCGATCCCGGGCAACGGCACGCCGATCGACAGGGTGCCGCTCGCCTCGTCGACCGGCGCCCGCAGGCCCGGCGGGACGGCGATGACACCGGACGTCGTCTCCGTCATGCCGTAGCCGTTGTGGATGTAGTGCCCGAACCGCTCGGCGAACCGCTCGACCGTCGACGGGGGGATCGGGGCGCCGCCGCTGTAGAGGGTCTTGACCGCCGCGAAGTGCTCAGGGCCCGCGTCGTCCAGGCGCATGAGCGCGTTGTAGGCGGTGATCGAACCGATCGTGAACGTCACGCCGTGCTCGCGGAACGCGTCGAGAACGACCTCGGGCCGGAAGCGGCCCGCGAAGACGAGGGTCGCGTCGCCGACGAGGGCGAGCGTGGCGTTGATGACGGCACCCGTGATGTGGAACAGCGGGGCGATGGCCAGGACGACGTCCCCCGGCGCCACGTCGACGAAGTCGGCGAAGCTCCGCGCCACCGCGACGACGTTGCCGTGGGAGTTCATGGCACCCTTGGGCGGCCCGGTGGTGCCCGACGTGTACGTGAGCAGCGCCAGGTCCTCGGGCGTGACCGGGACCGATTCGGGCGTGCGGCCCTCGAACTGACGGATCAGGTCGACGAGGTCGCCGTCCGCCGAGGGTTCCGCCGGCAGGTCGTCGCCGAATGCGCGGGAGTCGTTCCGCGTCTGCAGATCGCGCTCGTCGGTGCTGACGACCCACGCGACGTCCGTGCCGGTCACGGCGTCCCGGATCGCCGGGACGTCACGGTCGGTGGCGATGATCCCCACCGCTCCGGAGTCGGCGACCGGGAGTCGCAGCTCGCGGCCGAAGTACATGGGGTTGAGCACCACAGCGGCCGCGCCGATCTTCCACAGCGCGAGCATCGCCAGGGCGTACTGGGGGATGTTCTGCAGGTGGATGCCCACTCGGTCACCCGGCGCCACGCCGCGGACCTGGAGCGCCGTGGCCAGCGCGTCGGACATCGCGTCGACCTCGCGCGCGGACAGCTCGGTGTCGAAGTAGGCGATCGCCGCCCGCTCCGGCGCGGCGGCGACGCGCTCGCGCCACGCCTCGACCAGTGTCGAACGTCGCGCCACCGCGCTCTCGTCGAGCCCTGGACGGTACAGCTCCCGCCATGGTCGCGGGTCGCTCTGACTCATCTCGCTCCTCCCGTCAGCGCCGGTTCCGACGTAGCCGACCGAGCGATCGCTCGGTGTGCCATAGTGTTGCCCACACCACATTCGGTGTCAAGCGGAGGGCGGTTATAGGGTGATGGAGATGAGCGAGGAGATCGCGACCACGGCGAACTGGCGCGAGTTCGGGGATGACGCGCTCTCCCCTCCCCTACGCGCCGCGCTGGGGGTGTTCGCGCGCCACGGGTATCACGGGGCCTCGATCCGGATGATCGCCGAGGCCGCCGGACTGTCGGTGCCCGGCCTCTACCACCACTACCGTTCGAAGCAGGCGATCCTCGCCGCCCTGGTCGACGCCGCGATGGCCGAGATGCTCGGGAACACCGCGGCGGCCGCTGATGATGCGGGCGACGATCCGGTCACCCGGTTCGAGAACGTGGTGGAATGCCTGGCCCGCTTCCACATGGCGCGGCGCGACCAGGCCTTCGTCGCCTCCACCGAGATGCGCAGCATGGATCCCGAGGTACGCGCCCATCACGTGGCACAGCGCGACGCCCAGCAGGCGATGATCGAGGACGCCATCCGCGCGGGTGTCGAGTCCGGCGACTTCTCGTGCGAGTACCCCGAGGACGCCGCGCGCGCGATCGCCTCGCTGTGCGTGTCGATCGCGAACTGGTACCGACCCGACGGGCCGCTGAGCGCGGACGACGTGGTGTGCCGCCACGTCGAGTTCGCCCGCCGGATGGTCGGCGCGGCCGCCCACTGACCCGCCGGGCGTCGCGACCACCAGAACCGGGAACCCCCCGTGACTCCCGCCTGGTCAGCGCCTCCGCTTGCCCCGCACCGGGGACGTGCCCCGTTCCGCCGGCCGCGTTCCGCGCTCGGCTCTCGCCCGCGCCTTCGCCGCCGTCTTCTCGCGGGCGGTGCGCTTCTCACGCGGCTGCTCCCCCGCGCCCCGGGTCGTGGCGGCGGTGCGGCCCCGCACGATTCCGACGAACTCGTCGATGAGCGCATCGCCCTCCCGCTCGGGCGCCCACGCGATCCCCATCCGCGTGGCGGGGACACCGTCGAACGGCCGGACCACGATGTCCCGCCGACTCAGCGACCGCGCATAGGGCAGGGGCAGCACCAGCAGCCCCACACCCGCGGCGACCAGGTCGACCGCGGCGGACACCTCCTCCGGCGTCGCCGCGACCGCGTCCAACGCGTCCAGCCAGCGCTCGCCGTCCAGGTCAGCCGCACCGAGCACGTCGAAGGCCCCGAGCTCGTGGTCCTTCCCGGCGAGCACCGCCATGGTCTCGGTGTACAGCGGTACGCGCAGCAGGCCCGGCGGCGCCGAGCGGGGCGCGTCCTCCGGTTCGCGGAAGAAGATGACGTCGAACCCGTCTTCCCCGGCGGACCGGGCCAGCTCTGCCCGCGGGTCGGCCGCGCGCCGCGCCGTGATCTGCACGTCCGGGTTCCGTTCCCGCCACCGGGTGAGCCACTTGTCGGGCTGGACCCCGGGAACGTATCCGATCGACAGACGGGCACCCGCGGAACCGCTCTGGTCATTCACCCTCTAAAGGTAACCTGTCACCAACTGAACTAAATTCAGTGCGGTAAGGAGCCGTCGACAGGAGATGCCTTGACCCATACCTTCACGACAGTGGACGAGTTCCGCGACGCCGCCGGACTCGACCTCGGCGTCGGCGACTGGTTCACCGTCGACCAGAACCGCATCGACGCCTTCGCGGACGTCACCGAGGACTGGCAGTGGATTCACATCGATCCCGACAGGGCGGGCGCCACCGATCTCGGGACGACCGTCGCCCACGGCTACCTCACGCTGTCCCTGATCCCCCGCCTGAGCTCGGACCTCTTCACGTTCGACGGGGTCGGCCGGGCGATCAACTACGGCCTCGACCGTGTGCGCTTCCCGTCCTACGTCCGCCCCGGAGACCGGGTTCGCGCCCGCGGCCGGGTCGCGTGGACGCGGGACGCCTCGGACGGGGGCGTGCTCGGCTGCGTGCACTACACGATCGAGGTCGAGGGCCGGAACGCGCCGGCCTGCGTGGCCGAGTCGCTCATGATCGCCTTCCCCGGCTGATCCTGACCGGCGACACACGTTTCCCCACCCACCCCACCCCGGGTGACCACCCACCATCACGGCGCACACGCCGGAAAGGGCCCCCATGGACCGCTTCACCGACAGAATCGTCCTCGTCACCGGCGCGACCGGCGGCATCGGCACACAGATCTGCCGCCGGCTCGCGGCCGAGGGCGCCGTCGTCGTCGTCGCCGATCTCCCCGGCACCCCCCTCGACGACGTCGTCGCCTCGCTCCCGCCCCGCCCCCACCTCACGGCAGAGTTGGACGTCGCCGCCGAATCCGACTGGGAGACCGCGGTGGAGCGCACCCTCGAGGCGCACGGCCGGCTCGACGCCCTGGTCAACAACGCCGCCATCGGGAGTATCAAGACGCTCGAGGACGAGAGCCCCGAACACTGGCAGCGCGTGATCGACGTGGACCAGACCGGCGTGTGGCTCGGCATGAAACACGCCGGGGGCGCGATCGAGCGCACGGGAGGCGGTGCGGTCGTCAACGTCTGCTCGATCCTCGGCAGTGTCGGCGGCTTCGGCAACAGCTTCGCCTACCACGCCGCCAAGGGCGCGGTGCGGACCATGACCAAGAACGCGGCGATCCACTGGGCGACCAGCGGTGTGCGCGTGAACTCCCTGCACCCGGGTTTCATCGAGACCCCCCAGCTGCTGGAGCGGTACGAGGGCTCGGAGCGTCACCGGGGCATGCTCGCCAACACCCCGATGGGGCGGCTGGGCACCCCGGAGGAGATCGCCGGCTGCGTGGCCTTCCTCGCCAGCGACGACGCCGGATTCATGACCGGCACCGAGGTCTACGCCGACGGCGGGTGGACCGCCCGCTGACGGGAGCGGGCCCGCGGGGGACTCCCCCCGCGGGCCCGACGGCTCCGGCCACCCCGGATGATCACGCCACCACGTAGCGCTCGATCCCCTCGTCCGCGACGCCACCGCCCACGGGTTCCGACGAATCCGCGATGACCTCGCCGCGCTCGAGCAGCACGTCCAGGTGCGCCATCGTCTCGCACACCGCGATCATCTGGTTGAAATCGTCGAGCGAGGTGAACGCGCGCTCCCTGCGGGTCCACGGCAGGGCCTGCGCCACCTGCAGCCCGGTCGCGCCGGGACTCGACGCCACGGCCCGGCGGGTCGCGTCGAGGCGGGCGTCGTGGTGAGCGAGGAGTTCGCGGACCCGGGCGTGCACGCTTCCCCCCACCGCGCCGTGCGCGGGGAGCATGAGCGAATCCGGCCGGTCCAACATCGCCTCGAGAGAACTCAGGTAGGCGCCGAGCGGGTTGTCCCACCCGCCCAGCTCGAAGCCGATCGACGGGGAGATCCGGGGCAGGACGTGGTCGCCGGTGAAGGTGACGCCCGAGCCGGGGTCGTCGAACACCAGGTGCCCCTTGGTGTGGCCGGCCGTCACGGTCGCCGTCATCGGGCGGCCGCCGATCACCACCGGCCCTTCGTCGGTCCACTCGTCCGGGAGCTCCCAGTCGCGCTCCAGCCAGGTCTCCGTCAGCGCCTGCTCGCGGGCGGCACTGGCGATACCGGGCGCACCCGCTCTGCGCAGCTGCAGGAGGGAGTCGGCCGGCACGGTGTTCGCCAGATCCCGCAGCGCGGCCAGCCCCGGGGACTCTCCGACACCCAGGTGGATCCGCGCACCCACGACCCGCCGCAGCTCCGGTCCCATCGTGTAGTGGTCGCGGTGGATGTGGGTGACGTGGACGTCCGTGATCTCGCTGAGCCCGACGTCGATCGAGCGCAGGCCCGCCCGGAGGATCTCCAGGTTGCCGGGCACGTTCCACCCGGCGTCGACGAGCGAGACGCCGTCCGGCCCCTCGACGACGTAGACGTTGATCGCGCGGAGCCCGTCCCCCGGCATCGGCAGGGGGATGCGGTGGATCCGCTCGGCCACCGGGTGGCAGCCGATCTCCGTCCAGTCCGTCGTCGTGGTCATGGCTAGGACACCATGACCTGTTCCTCGCCCATCACCATGATGGCGCGGCCCCCCATCGAACCGACGTGTTCTGCGGCCCTGGCCCATTCGGGGCTCTCGAGCATGGCGTCGTAGGCCTCCTTCGAGTCGAAGCTGAGCACCGACACGCCGTCCCAGCCGAGCGAGTGCTTGTTGCCGCCGTTCTCCTTGACCGCCGTGTGGGACCAGCGTCGTAGCCCCGGCAGCGGGTAGGTCACGTCGGCGTGCTCGCCACGCCACCACTCGATGAACTGCTCGTGAGTCCATTCCGAGGGCTTCGACGCCATGACGATGAGGTTGTACATCGTTCCTCCATAGTTGAATTCACTTCAGATTCATAGGCCACGGTAGCACCGACCACCTCCGTCCGAGGCGGATCGGGTCAGTGCACCAGCCGTACGCAGGCGTCGGTGACGGACTGGGCGATCTCCGACAACGAACGGTCCCCGCCCGGTCGGTACCAGTTCCACACCGAGTTGATCAGGCCCAGGACGAATCGACCGAGCTCCACCTCGTCGCGCCGGGGGAATTCACCGGAGTCCATACCGCGTCCGAGCAGCCCGCTCCAGTCCCGCTCGACCACCCGGACCAGCTCCCGCGCACGAACCCGCTCCTCCTCCTCGCGCGCCGAGGAGCGCGGGGTGGCGAGCATGTCGATGTGGTGCAGGAGGATGCGCGCCTGCAGCGCCTCGGTCTCCGTGATGTCATACGCGCTGGCGATGGCCGCCCTCAGCGCCGTCTCGGCGTCGGACGCATCGTCCACGGCCACGGAGAACCGCTCGTGGTACCGCTCGAGTTCCGTGCTCATGATGGTGAGCAGGCAATGGGCCTTGGACTCGAAGTAGTGGTACAGCGCCGTCTGCCCGATACCCACCTCGCTGGCGACCGTCGCCCACTTGGTGTGCTCGTATCCGACGCTGCCGAAGTTGGCCACGGCGGCGTCGAGGATCACCTTCCTCTTGGAACGTGGTCCGTCCGTCTTGGCCTTGGTCGTGACCGCCATCGCGAGTTCCCCCCGTGGTAGGTGTATTCGGTCCAGGTTATGCGAAAGTGAGTTCAGCTCATAAGGTCTTCGGGTAACCGCGCCGGGCGCTCGATCTCATCCCTGCTCGCCGGCGACGAGCTCGGCGGCGAGCGTCGCGGCGCCGCGGCGGTCGAGCTTGCCCACCCGGGACTGCGGGAGCGCGCTCACCGTCCGGACGTACTCCGGCCACTTGAACTTGGGGAAGTCCGCCGCCTCGAGGTGGTGGCGGATCTCGTCCAGGCTCAGCGCCTCACGCTCGGACACCACCAGGGCCGCCGCGCGCTCCCCGAGGACGGGGTCGGGCACAGGGACCACACACACCTGGTGGATGCCGGGGATCGCCGCGAGGGCGTCCTCCACCTCGTTGATGTCGATGTTCCGCCCTCCGCGGATGATGAGGTCCTTCTCCCGGCCGCGGATGCTCACGCTCCCGTCGTCGTGGATGAGGGCGCGGTCCCCCGTCGCCAGGAACCCCTCGGCGTTGACGTCGGGCGCCACCGGCACTCCCCCGCGGGCGTATCCGAGGAACAGCGACGGCCCCTTCACCTGCAGGGATCCGATCTCACCGGCGCCCAGCACCGCTCCGTCCTCGCCCACCACGCGCACCTCGGTTCCGGGGAACGGCCGTCCGTCGCGTCCCAGCCGGGTCTCGGCATCGTCGGACGGGGACGGCGTGGTGTGGCCCAGGCACTCGGACATCCCGAACACCCGCAGCAGGGTCGTGCCCAGCTTGACCTCCGCGCCCCGCAGGGAGTTCTGGCTCATCGGACCGCCACCGACCGTCATCGCCTTCATGGCCGACAGCGCCCCGTCTGCGCCGTCGACGAGCGTGAGCTGCAGCGCCATGGTCGGCACGAGCATCGTCCAGGCCACCCGGTGCTCGCGCAGGAGCGCGACCGCCGCCTCGGGGTTCCACTTCTCGGACGCGACCATCGGCCCGTCGAGCATCGCGGGCAGGTACATCCCGAAGCAGATCGCGGCGGCCGAGGAGAGCGGCACCAGGGCACCCACGGCGTCACCGGGTTCCAGACCGACGGCCTCGATGGTCGACCGCCCGGCGTAGCGCAGGGCGTCCTCGGTCTGGATGACGCACTTGGGTCGCCCGGTGGACCCGGAGGTCATGGCCGCGACGGCTCCGCCGTTCCACCTCGCGACGCCCCGGGAGACCCCGTCTGCCGGCCCGTGGACGCCCCACCCGTCCAGCGCCTCGCCGGCGGTGACGAAGCCCTGCTCCGTCACCCCCCACACCTCTGCGGCGTGGGGATCGGCCACCACGATGTCGGGCTGGAGGTCCTCCATGGCGATGTCGAACTCGGATCGCGTCGCGTGACCGCTCATCACGGCGAGCATCCCGCCGGACAGGCCCACCGCGACCGCGGCCGCGACGGTCCGCCACGAATTGTCCGCGCGGATGAGGACGGTCGACGGGCCGTCCGCCGCGGAGTCCAGCAGCTCCGCGAGCGTACGGGCGGCGCGCACGACCTCGTCGATCGTGTGTGCCCCGTCGCCGTCCACGACGGCGAGGGCGTCGGGGGTGCGGGCGGCGCGTTCGACGACGTCGCGGGCCAACTGCTTCATGGTGACGTTCTCCTGGAGGTTGTGGGTGGGAACCGCGGGCGGGGACGCGGGTCGGAGGGTGTGGCGCGGTGGGGGCCGGTGCTGTGGGGCCGGTGCAGTGGGGGATCCGGGTGAGCGATCAGGGGACGACGACGAGGCGACCGGATGCCCGGCCGTGACGCAGATCCTCATACGCCTCGAGGACGCCGTCCAGGCCCCTCTCCTCCACCACCGCGCTCAGGCTCCCTGCGGTGGCCAGGTCGAAGACCTCCTGCAGGTGATGGTGGGGACCCCAGAACGGTGCGGCGACGCGCCACCCGCGGGGTACGGAGCCGGTCTTGTCGACGGCCAACCGACCGCCCGCGGATCCCACCACGGCCAACGCGGCTCCGGTCGCCATGAGGCTGGGGGCGGCGTCGAGGGTCTCGGGGGCCCCGACGAAGTCCATGACGAGGTCCGCTCCGGTCCCGCCGGATATCTCGTCGACGAGCGCACGGGCCTCGTCGACCGACTCGACCGCGTGGTGAGCCCCCAGCCGGAGCCCGAGATCGCGGGCGGCGGCGCGCGGATCCACCGCGATCACCACCTCCGGCGACCGCGCGGCGAGTACCTGGAGCGCGAGGTGGCCGAGTCCGCCGATGCCGATCACCACCACGATCGCCCCGTGCGGGTCGACCGGCTGGGCGACGACGGCGTGATAGGCGGTGAGCCCGGCGTCCGTCAGCGGCGCGAGGGCCGGGCCGGCGGCCGGGTCGACCTCCACCAGGTGGCGGGTCGACGGGACGAGCATGTAGTCGGCGAGTCCGCCGTCGAACCCCGTCCCTCCCCCGATGGGGCCGGTCAGCTCGACGCAGTAGTTGTCGCGACCGCTCCGGCACTTACGGCACTCGCCGCACGACCACACCCCGTGGACACCGCACGTGCGCCCCAGCCAGGACCCGTCCCGGTCGTCCCCGACCGCGACGACGGTGCCGACCACCTCGTGACCGAGGGTGAACGGCAACTCGTACGGCAGGACCCCGGCGGGCGAGTCCATGATGTGCAGGTCCGAGTGGCACAACCCGGCGGCGTCCACCCGCAGCAGCACCTGACCGGGGCCTGGAGTGGGGACGGGGACCCGGTCGAGAGTGGGGGTCGAGCCCCACTCGTGCAGGCGGACCGCCCGCATCGTCTCGGGCAGGTCGGCGGTCCCCGTCGTCCCGGTCATCGCGCGGTCCACCCACCGTCCACGGTGAGGACGTGGCCGGTGACGTAGCTCGAGGCGTCCGAGGCGAGGAAGAGCACCGCGCCGTCGACCTCTCCGGCCCGACCGCCCCGGCCGAGCATCGAGTTCCGGCGGACCCAGCCGGCGGACTTGTCGTTCGTGAAGAGCCCGTCGGTCATCTCCGTATCGAACCATCCCGGGACCACGGCGTTGACCCGCACCCCGCGACGCCCCCACTGCCCGGCGAGCTCGCGGGTGGTGCCGATGACGGCGGACTTGCTGGCCGCGTAGCCGGCGCCCCCGATGGGCGCGGTGGAGACGAGTCCGACCACCGACGAGACGTTGATGATCGACATCTCCCGGTCCTCGGGCAGCGCCCTCACGGCGGCCACTGACAGGTGGAATCCCGAGGTGAGGTTGACGCGCAGGATGTCGTCGAACTCCTCGGCGGATTCCGTGAGCGCGTCGGGCGGTCCTGGCCGGCCGGCGTTGTTGACCAGGACGTCCACGGCACCGTTGATGCCGGTCGCGGTGGCGATGAGGCGCTCGCGGTCGTCCGCGACGGTGATGTCGCACTCGACGGGGATGACGGAGGGCACGTCGGCTGCCAGCGCGGCGAGGCGGTCCGCGCGGCGTGCCGCCGCCACGACCGTCGCCCCGGCGGCGGCGAGGGTCCGGGCGAACCCGTCACCCAGCCCCGAGGAGGCGCCGGTCACCACGGCCACCCGGCCGGTGAGGTCGAACATCTCTGCGGGTGTGACCATCTCAGTACACCGCCGTCCGTCCACCGTCGACCGGGATCAGCGCGCCGGTGGTGTAGCCGGCCTGGTCGGATGCGAGGTGGACGACCATCCCGGCGAGCTCGCGGGGATCGCCGAGCCGGCCGGCGGGCAGCCGGTTCGTCACCAGCCCGAGGAACTCGGAGTCCCAGTCGGCCGCCATGTCGGAGGCGAAGGCCCCCGGCATGATGCAGTTGACCCGGACGGTGGGCGCGTACTCCTGGGCGAACGCCCGGGTGAGGGCGTTGAGCCCGTTCTTGGCCGCGGCGTAGGTCGCCTCCTGCGGACTGGGCCGCTCGGCCCCGATGCTGGAGATGTTGATGATCGAGCCGCCCCCGGCCTTCACCATCCGGTCACCGGCCACCGCCATGAGACGGAACGGTCCCTGGAGGTTGACCTCGATCGTCTTGGCGAAGAGCCCCTGGGTCACGTCGAGGGAGGTCGGCGCGAGCGGGGCGATGCCGGCGTTGTTGACCACGACGTCCAGCGACCCGTGCTCGGCGATGATCGCGTCCACGGCCGGCTCGATGGCGTCCCAGTCCCCCACGTGCAGGGCGAGAGGGTGCGCCGCTGTGCCGGTCGCCTCGGTGATCTCGCGGGCGACGGCCTCGCACTGGTCGGCCTTCCGGCTGGAGACGATCACGGTCGCCCCGGCCTCCGACAGGGCCTGTGCCATGGCCCGGCCGAGCCCGCGGGTCGCCCCGGTCACGAGGGCGACCTTGCCGGCGAGGAGAGGGGTGGTGGTGCTCATGCCGTGACCTCCGACGTGGTGGACGGGGTGTACTTCTTCAGTTCCAGACGCGCCATCGTGCGCAGGTGGACCTCGGTGGGCCCGTCGGCGATCTGCAGCGCCCTGGTGAGCGCGTAGAACCGGCCGAGGACGTTGTCGTCGCTCACGCCCGCGGCGCCGTAGGTCTGGATCGCCCGGTCGACGACCCGGTGGGCGGTCTCCATGGCACTGATCTTGATCGCGGCGACCTGCGAGCGCGCGGCGGCGTTGCCCTGGGTGTCCATGATCCAGGCGGCCTGGAAGGTGAGCAGGCGGATCTGGTCGATCTCGATCCGGCTGCGGGCGATCCACTCGCGGACGACGCCGCGCTCGGCCAGGGGCTCACCGAAGGCGACCCTGTCCTGGGCGCGTTGGCACATCATCTGCAGCGCCCGCTCGGCGATCCCGATCCCGCGCATCGCGTAGTGCATGCGTCCCGGCCCGAGCCGGCCCTGGGCGATCGCGAACCCGCCGCCCTCCTCACCGAGCATGTTGGAGGCGGGGACGCGGACGTTCTCGAAGAGGACCTCGCCGTGGCCGAGCCGATCGTGGTAGCCGAGCATCGGCAGGTCGCGCACGACGGTGACGCCCTCGGTGTCCTTCGGGACGAGGATCATCGACTGCTGACGGTAGGTCGGTGCCCCGGGGTCCGACTTGCCCATGACGATCATGAGCTTGCAGTCCGGGTCGATGACGCCGGAGGCGTACCACTTCCGGCCGTTGATGACGTACTCGTCACCGTCGCGCACGATGCTCGTCGAGACGTTGGTGGCGTCCGAGCTCGCCACCGCGGGCTCGGTCATCGCGAAAGCCGACCGGATCTCGCAGTTCAGCAGGGGCTCGAGCCACTGCTTCTTCTGCTCTGGCGTGCCGTACAGCGCGAGGATCTCCATGTTCCCGGTGTCCGGGGCCGAGCAGTTGATCGCCTCGTTGCCGATGAGCGAGCGGCCGACGATCTCCGCCAGCGGGGCGTACTCGAGGTTCGTCAGACCGGCACCGAGGTCACCGTGGGCCATGAAGAGGTTCCACAGGCCCTGCTCGCGGGCGATGCGCTGCAGATCGCGCATGATCTGTGGCTGCTCGTGCGGATTCTCGTTCTCGGCGATCTGGCGGTCGTACACCGCCTCGGCCGGGTACACGTGTTCGTCCATGAACACGTGCAGCTTCTCGGCGAGTTCCGCCGTCCGCGGGGAATACGCGAAATCCATCGTCTGTCTCGTTTCTGGGGTGTCGCGTCAGGCCAGGCGTTCGATGCCGGTGACGATGAGGCGATTGATCGTGTCGGGGAGGAGTTCCTGGGCGGGGTCGTGGTGGCGTCCCTCGCGGTGGCGGCGCAGGTTGTGGCCCATGATGGCGGCCATCTTGAACCGACCGAGCGCGTCGAACCAGGTGAAATCGGTGAGCGGGCCGGCCGCGGCACTGTAGGTGTCGATGAGCTCCTCGGCGGAGGGCAGTCCCTCGACCACCCGGCCGACGCCGGGGAAGTTGGTGCCGTCGGCAAAGACGAGGAACCATCCGAGCTCGACCCGCGGGTCACCCGGGCTCCAGATCTCCCAGTCGATGAGCGCGGCCGGCTCGGTGCCGTCGGACAGGATGTTGCCCAGGCGGTAGTCCCCGTGGACGAGGACCGGGTCCACCGCGTCCGGGATGCGTGCGCTGAGCAGCTCCTCGAAGCGTGCGGCATCGGGCACGAGCTCCGGGGGCACCGCGCCCATGGTCCGGGACCAGCGCTTGAGCTCGTCAGCCGGCGAGAGCACGTCACCGTCCACGGGCAGGGAGTCCAGCGGGACCGCGTGCAGGGCCGGCAGGACCTCCGCCGCGCGCCGCATCCGTGCCGCGGCCAGCGTGGGTTCGACGGCGGGGTCGTCCAGGACGGGCTCGAGGGACTCGCCCCGCACGAGATCCATGGCGAACCAGCCCGGGGTGGTCTCGTCGGTGGCACGGATGCCGGGGACGGGGACGTCGGTGTCGGCGAGCGCGGTCATGATCCGGGCCTGCCGGAGCATGTCGTGCCGACCGATCGCCTTCTGCCCCGGGGGGACGGACTTGATGACGAACGACTCATCGGCTCCGGAGATCCGGTAGGTCAGCCCGGAGTGTCCCCCGAGCATCGGCTCGAGCTCTCCGAAGGGCCCGGCCACGCCGGCCGCCTCGAGCCCGGCGATCACACGGTCGCGGAGCTGTGTCTCGTGACTGGTCTCGGTGGTGTCTGCGGCGGTCATGGCCTCGGCTCCCGGGGTAGGCCGAGCACACGCTCGGCGAGGATGTTTCGCTGGATCTCGTCGGTGCCGCCGGCGATGCGGTAGCCCGGTGCGCCCAGCACGTGCTCGGTCCAGGCCCAGGTCCCCCACTTGTCGCCACGAACGGCCAGTTCCGGACCGAGCAGCTCACGGACGGTCTCGGAGGTGCGGGCCATGGTGTCGGTGGCGAGCAGCTTGCCCACGGAGGCCTCGGGCCCGGGCTCGCGTCCGGCCACCACCGCGGCGGCCACACGCATGCCCACCAGCCGCTGCACGAAGCTGCGGCAGACCAGGTCGGCGACCTTGTCGCGCTCGAGCGCGTCGAGGTCACGACCGAGGTTCCGGGCCAGCTCGACCGCCTGGTCGGCGTTGTCCAGTCCGAGGCTGCCCGAGTCGAGACGCTCGGCCGCCAGCACGGTCAGCGCGACCTTCCAGCCGGCTCCGACCGGACCCAGACGATAGCTGTCGTCCAGCTCGACGCCCTCGAGGAGGACCTCGTTGAACGAGCTGCCGCCGGTCATCTGACGGATGGGCCGCACCGTCACCCCGGGTGCGTTCATCGGCACGATGAACACGGTCAGGCCCCGGTGCTTGGGGACGTCGGGATCGGTCCGGGTGACGGCGACCCCGTAGTCGGAGACCGGCGCCCCGGAGGTCCACACCTTGGCACCGTTGAGCACCCACGTCCCGTCACGCTCCACCGCGCGGGTCCGGACCGAGGCGAGATCGGAACCGGCCTCGGTCTCGGAGAAGAGCTGGCAGGCGATGAGGTCCGTGCGCAGGAGGGCGCGGACGTACTCGGCGCGCTGGGCCTCGGTGCCCCACTGGGCGATCGTCGGCGCGATGAGCTGCTGTGTGACCGGGAACATCTCGGTCCGCTGCGGGAGGTCGTACTCCGCCTCGAGCCGGCGGAAGGCCAGGTCGAAGGCGATCGGCAGGCCCCGGCCGCCGTACTCGGCGCCCCACGTCAGCGCACCGAAGCCGGCGTCGAATTTGGCCTTCTCGTAGTCCCGCCGGCGGTCGGTCTCCTCGCGCTCCTGCTCGGGGGTCCAGTTCTCGAACACGACCACTGCGTCGGACCCCTCGCCCCACGGGCGGGCCTGGCGCGGGGAGGCGACGGTGGACAGCCACGCCCGGGCGGAGTCGATGAACTCGGACAGCCCCGCGGGCGTGGTCTCGGTAGCGGCGGTCATCGCCGGCCCCCTTCCAGGACGGTGCAGGCGCTGATGCCGGGAGCGCCGTAGACGTGGGTGAACCCGAGCCGCGGGGTCCCGGGGACCTGGCGGTCGCCGGCCTCGCCACGCAGCTGGGTGACGATCTCGTGTACCTGCCGGAGCCCGGAGGCGCCGATCGGCTCGCCGTTGGCCAGGCAGCCACCGTCGGTGTTGACCGGCAGGCGGCCGCCGATCTCGGTGTCGCCGCGCTCGAGCATGGATTCCTGCTCGCCGTCCTCGCAGAACCCGCATTCGGCCATGTGCATGATCTCGGCACCGGACTCGGTGTCCTGGAGCTGGGCCACGTCGATGTCCGACGGGGACACCCCGGCGGATTCGAACGCGCGACGCGCCACCTCGGTGCTCACGCTGCTCGGCTCGCCCTCACCCTGCACGGCGGGACTGAAGACCTCGAAGGACCCGAACGGCCGCGTCCCGGTGGCCACCGCGCGCACGGCGACCGCACGGCCGCCCATCCTCGCGGCCACGGTCTCCGACGCGAGCAGGATCGCGGCGCCGCCCTCCCCCGGGTTGCAGAACATGAACTGGGTGAGCGGGTCGTTGACCATCGGCGAGGCGGCGATCTCCTCCAGGGTCTTGGGGTCCCGCCGCCAGGCGTTGGGGTTGAGCTGGCCGTTGCGGTAGGCCTTCTCGGCGACCCGCGCGAGAGCGGTCTCGGAGACCCCGTGCCGGGCCATGTAGCGGGTGATCTTCATGGCGAAGAACTGGGTGGTGACCATGAGACCGTGCGTGCCGTACCCCTCTGTGAGCCCCCAGTCCTCGGCGCGCGGGTCGAAGGCGCCACGCGGGTGCTTGTCGAACCCCACGGCCAGGGCCACCTCCGCGGCGCCGGAGCGGATCGCGTTGATGGCGGAGACGAGGGCGCTCCCGCCGGTGGCGCAGCCGTTCTTGACGTTGGTGAAGGGGATCCCGGTGAGCCCGAGGTCCGCGACCAGCGTGTCCGCCAGGCCCGAGCCGTCGCTCCCGCCGAAGGCGATCTGCACGTCCTTCCACTCCAGTCCGGCGTCCGCCAGCGCGGTGCGGATGGCCGTCACGGCCATCTGCCGGCCGGTGATCCCGTCCTGGCGTCCGAACTTCGACAGTCCGGCGCCGACGATGAACACGTCCGACATCAGTTCTCCTCGGTGGTAGCGGCCGCCCGGGCGAAGCGCGGCACGGGATGGGCGTCGACGAGGCGGACCTCTCTGCCGATGAGCTCGACCGGGTCGGTGCCGTCGAGGAGCGCCTCGACCTTCACGCCCTCGGGCAGTTCGACGTACCCCACGGCGAAGGGGGTGAACCCCTCGGCAGGCGGGATGTACGGGGGCGACTTCGGAGCGAAACGCTGGATCGTGGCGGTCCAGACTGTCCCCGTGCGGGACAGATCGATCTCGGTCGTCTCGGCTCCGCCGCAGCGCTGACAGCTCACGGACGCGGGAAACGCGACAGTCGAGCAGCGGTCACACCGACTCCCCCGCAACTGCGGTGAGGCGTTCTCGTACTGGGTCATGGTGTGCTCCTGGTTCTCGTGTGACGTTTCCCGCTCCGTGATGGGACTGTCAGATCAGCGCCCGACCCACTTGGGCTCGCGCTTCTCGAGGAAGGCCTGGATGCCCTCCTTGCCGTCCTCCGACTGCAGCGAGTTGCCCACGGCGAAGTGCTCCATGATCATGAGCGACTTGATGTCGGCGTCCAGGCCCTGGTTCACGGCCATCTTGGTGAGCTTCATCATGAAGGGGCTCTTGTCGGTGAGCTGCGAGATGAAGTCCTGGACGCACTCGTCGAGCTTGTCGGCCGGGGCCGAGTCGTTGATGAGGTCGAAGTCCTTGGCCTCCTTGCCGGAGAGCAGCTTGCCCGTGAGCATGAGCTCCTTGGTCTTGCGCAGACCGATCATCCGGGGCAGGCGGTAGATCGGGCCGGCGCCGCCGAACAGTGCGCGACGGATGTGGAAGTCGCCGATCTTGGCGTCGTCCGCCGCGATCGCGAAGTCACAGGAGATCATGAGTTCGAACCCACCGGCGGTGACGTAGCCCTCCAGCACGGCGACGGACGGCGTGTTCATCGAGTAGAGGCGGTCGCAGACCTGGGCCGAGAGGACGCCGACGTCCATGGCGTTGGTGGTACCGACGAAGTCGCCCAGCAGCTCGTCGAGATCGAAACCCGAGCAGAACTGGTTCTGCACTCCACGGAGCACCAGCACCTTCAGGTCGGGGTCCGCGTCGACCTCCTTGATGATCTCGTCCAGGCGGTGGAGCAGCTCCACCGTGACGGCGTTCTTCTTGTGCGGGCGGTTGAGCCAGACGCGGGCGACGTCGCCGTCCTTCTCCAACAGCACGTGATCGGTCTGCACCATGATCGTTCCTTTCGAAGTTTCCTGAACTGGATTCAGTTCATGTCTACAGGGTCGCGGTCTGCCCGTCAACCCATTTGTCGAACTTGGTTCAATTTGGCCCGACGGGCCATGCAAGAGCAGGTCAGGCCGCAGCCGCCAGCTCCTGGAGCGGGTAGATCTTGAGGCTCTCGGAGCGGAAGCTGATGACGACGGGCTCTCCCGATTGGGCGCTCCTGAGCCACGCACCGTGCGTCGCGGACGACGCCCGGAGCCGGTACTTCTCGGGGCCGGCGCCCACCACCACGTCGTAGTGTCGGCCACCGAACTCGGCGGACAACAGGGTGGCCTCCAGCACGATCTCCCGGTCCGAGACGTCCTCGTCCCTGCGGTGCAGGACGATGTCGTCGGGCCACAACCGGGCCGCGATGGCTTGGTGGCCGCCGGTCTCGCACCGAAGCGGCAGTTCGGTCCCCGCGGCGGTGCTCCATTCGAGCCCCGTCCGGTGCAGCTCGAGCCTGTTGGACATCCCGATGAAGTCCGCGACGTATTCGCTCACCGGGTGGTCGAAGACGTCCTGGGGCGTTGCGAGTTGCTCGATCTTGCCGTGTTTCATGATCGCCAGCCGGTCGCCCAGGGCGAAAGCCTCCGAGTGGTCGTGGGTGACGAACACCGCCCCGAACCCGAGCTCCGAGTGCAGCCGGTGGATCTCGGTACGGACCTGGTCGCGGAGCAGGGCGTCGAGATTGCTCAACGGTTCGTCGAAGAGGACCAGGTCGGGCCTCGCCGCCATCCCGCGGGCCACCGCTATTCGCTGCTGCTGGCCGCCGCTGAGCTGGGCCGGGTACCGGTCCAGGAGGTGGCCGCAGTCGACCATCCCCGCCGCCTCCTCCACCCTTCCCGAGTTGAGCGCGTCCTTCATCTTGCGTGCTCTGAGCGGGTAGGCGATGTTCTTGCGCACCGTCATGTTGGGCCACAGCGCGTAGGACTGGAAGACCATTCCGATGCTGCGCTTGTTGGGCGGGACGTTCACGCGGTTCGCGGCGTCGAACATCGGGTCGCCGTCGAAGGTGATCGACCCCTCCTCCGGTGTCTCGAGCCCGGCGAGACACCGGAGCGTCGTGGTCTTACCGCACCCACTGGGCCCGAGCAACACGAGGAACTCCCCCGCGTCGATCTCCAGGTCCAGTTGGTCCACGACGACGTTCGTTCCGTACTTCTTGGTGAGACCGGAGATCTCGATTCTGGCGGTCATCAGACTTCCTCGCAGTCGTGCCGGCGGGGACGCGCGGCGGGGGGATGTGGATACCGGGCGGGCCTCGACCCGCCGTCGGGGTTCACAGCTTCTCCAGGACGTTGCGGCCGCCCACGAGCATCGCCACGGCCACGCCCGCACCGGTCACGGCCGACATGAGGATGGCCATGGCGGCGACCAGCGTGTAAGAACCGTTGCTCCAGTGGTCGTAGAGCAGGGTGCCCATGACCTGGGTGGTGGCCGAGCGCACCATGAGCGACGCGGCGAACTCGTGGGTGAGCAGGATGAACATGAGCGCGATGGAGCTCAGGATGGTCGGCCTGAGCATGGGCAGGGTCACCCGGAGCATCGTGGCCACCGGGCCGGCCCCGGAGACCGAGGACGCCTCCTCGTACTTGTCCCCCATCGAGATGAGCGCGGTGAGCTGCATCCGGGTGGCGAACGGGATCATCAGGACCACGTAGACCAGGACGATCACGGCCTTGGTGCCGTAGAGGATCAGCGGCGGCTCGGTGTAGGTGAGCAGGAAACCCACGCCGAAGATCACGGCGGGGATACCCATCGGCAGGGCGGTGACGAGATCGGCCAGGGTGCGCAGGATCCTGAGGTCCTGGCGGCGGACCATGAGGTTGGCCACGCCGAACCCGATGGGCACGCAGATGAGGACCGCGATGATCGAGGTCACCACACTGGTCACGACCGAGTCGACGATGCCGGGCGTCGTGATGAGGGCCTCGTAGTTGGCGAGGGTGAACAGGTCCCAGGACAGCTCACCGGACCAGTACGGCGTCAGCGAGACGATGATGACCCCGGCGAGCGGGAGTACCAGCGCCACGAGCCCGTAGAGCCCCACGATGACGGCGGCCCAGGGCGACGAGCCGCCGACCGGGGCGAACGACTTGCCCCCGTGGGTGACGAACCGGGACTGGTTGCCCAGCAGCAGCTTCTGCCCGAACACCACGAGGATCCCCATCACCACGAGCGGCGACCCGGCTGCCGCCGCGGCGGCGAAGTTGATGGGCGACTCCGATGCCCGGAGGTACATCTCGGTGGCCAGGACTTTGACGCCCTCGTTCTGCCCCAGGAGGAGCGGGGCGGTGAACTGTCCCAGCCCGAGCAGGAGCGCGACGCCCGCCCCGTAGATGAGGGACGGCCGCAGCAGGGGCAGGACGATCTTGAAGAACGTGCCGATGGTCGTGGATCCGCTGATCTGCGCGGCCTCCAGGTGCTCGCCGCTGATGTTCTGCATCCCGGCGCTGACGAACAGGTACACGAAGGAGGTGAGGCTGAAGCCGGTGATGATGATGATCCACGTCGGGCTGTAGACGTTCACCGGCCCGGACTGGAGGTCACTCCACCAGGGCAGCATCCGCAGGAGGATGTTGATGTACCCGGGCCCGGGCGAGAGGAGGAAGGCGAAGCCCACGACGTTGGCCACCGACGGGATGACGATCGGCAGGATCGGCACCAACCGCAGGAACCCCATCCGGCGCGGGAGCCGGGAGGTGGCGAAGGCAAGGACGGTGCCGCACACCATCGCGATCACCAGGGAGAAGAACGCCAGTGCAGCGGTGGTCTGCAGGGTGTCCAGGATGTCGGCGCGGCCGTACTGTGACCGGTAGCCCCGGGCACCGTTCTCGAACGCCAGGGTCTGCAGCTTGATCAGCGGCCACACCACGAGGTACCCCAGCACGAGGACCAGCGGCACGTACATCAGCCGGTGTCGCCATATCGTTCGCGAACCTGGACCTGTCATGTCGGATCGACCTCTGCTTCGGGTAGTGCGCGGGCGGGTGACGGCCGTGGGCGGCCGGCCCGCGGTGGGAGCCGGCCGCCCCGTGGATTCGAGGAGAGTCACTTCAGGAACTTCTGCTCCCACTCGGCCTGGTACGCCTCGACCGACTCGGGGTCGAGGGTGTCCGGGTCGCCGAGTTCGACGTCCTGCGCGGTCACCGTGGAGCCCGGCACCCCGGTCCCCGGGACGTCCGGCAGCACGGCCAGGTAGTCCGCCGAGATGGCCTCCTGCCCCTTGGGGGAGACGAGGAAGTCCGCGAGCAGCTGGGCGGCGTTGGGGTTCGGCGCGGATGCGAGCACGTGCGAGTACCACGGCACGCCCCACGGCTTCTCCGGAAGGGCGAAGTCCACCGGGGCGCCCTTGGCCTGCTCGGTGAGGATGTTGCTCGCGGCCATCGGGGCGGCCCAGACCTCGCCGGAGGCCAGTGCCTGGGTGATGCCCACCGCGCTCGGGTAGATGCGCGGCTCGGTGGCGACGAGACGGTCCAGGAAGCCCTGCCCGTAGTCCACATCGATCGTGCGGTACATGTCGACGTACGTCGGGATGCCGTTGGGGTTCTGGATCCCCACCTTGCCCCGGAGGCGGGGCTCCAGGACGTCGTCGGGCGTGGAGAGCCCCTCGGGGACGTTGGTCGTGTTCCAGCCCAGGCCGAAGACGGTCGCGCTGGTGAGGAAGAACTTGTCCTCGATCACGCTCTCCGCCGCGTTGTACTGGGGGTTCTCGAGGCCCGGGGCCACGACCTCGGCGGAGTACTCGGTCTCGAGGCTGCGGTTGATCCATCCGGCGTCCGTGGTCATGTGGACATCGGCCACCCCGGAGCCGGTGGAGTTCTCCACCTCGATCTTCGGGAGGATGTCGGCGTCCGTCCCGCGGACGTACGTCAGGGTGATGCCGGGGTACTCCGCCTCGAAGGCCCGCTTGAGCGCCTCCAGGTTGTCCGGGGAGTGCGTCGAGTAGATGGTGACGCTCCCCTCCTCGGTGGCGGCGGCGACGATCTCGTCCCATGACCCCGCGAGCTCGGAGCCGGACCCGGCGTCGGACCCGCACCCGGTGAGGAGCAGCGCGACCGCGGCCCCTCCGGCGAGGGCGGCCCTGATCGTGGAGAAGCGCATGGCTTCCCTCCTTCCGCGACTCCCCACGGAGTCGAATTGAAGTAGATTCAACTGGAGAATATGACGTGTGTCACGTTGGCGCAAGGGGGGATCGCCGACAACTTCGACAGGCCCACTTACGGGTGCACTCTCACCCGAGGAACTTCTGCTCCCACCGGGAGACGAACTGCTCGACCGCCTCGGCCTCGAGCGAACCGGGGTCGGCCAGCTCGAGATCCTGCGCGATGACGTCCGACCCCTCGACGCCGGTACCGGGGACGCCCGGCAGCGCGGCGATATAACTCCGCGAGAGCGCCTGCTGCCCCGCGGGCGTGATCATGAAGTCGGCGAGGAGCTGTGCCGCGTTGGGGTTGGGCGCCGCCGAGAGCACGTGCGAGTAGAACGGGATCCCGATGGGGTTCTCGGGGAGCGCGAAGTCGACCGGCGCACCCTTGTCCCGCTCCACCAGGACATCCATGGAGGCGCCCGGGGCGGCCCAGACCTCGCCGGAGGCGAGCGCCTGCGTGACACCGGGCCCACTGGTGTAGACCCGGGGCCCGAAGGCGGCAAGTCGGTCGACGAAGCCGGACCCGTAGTCGATATCCATCCGGCGGTAGATGTGGACGACGGCCGGATAGCCGGCCGGCGTCACCACCCCGATCTTCCCGGCGAGTCGCTGGTCGAGCAGATCCTCCGGTGCGCGCAGCCCCTCGGGCACGTGCGTGGTGTTCCACGCCAGGCCGATCGACGTGGCACTCGTGACGAAGAACGTGTCGTCGAGGACCCCGTCAGCCGCCCTGTAGTCGGGCTGGTCGATGGCGGGCGCCGCGACCTCCACCGAGTAGTCACCCGACTCCAGGCTGCGATGGATCCACCCGGCGTCGGTGGTCATGTGCACATCGGCGATCCCGTTACCGGTCCGGTTCTCCACCTCCACCTTGGGGATGAGATCGGAGTCGGTGCCACGAACGTACGTCAGGGTGATTCCGGGATACCGGGCCTCGAACGCCGTCTTGAGCGCCTCGAGGTTGGCGGGGGCGTGGTTCGAGTAGAGCGTGACCTCCCCCTCGGACGTCGCCGCCTCGACGATCTCGTCCCACGATCCGGCGAGCTCCGGGCCCGACCCCCCAGCGGACCCGCATCCGGTCAACGCCACCGCTGCGGCGAGAGCAGCGGCCGCCGCCTTCACACCCTTGTCGACTCTCATCCGAGCCCTCCCTGATCCGACGAGTCCACTGAGTTGAACTCACTTCAGCCAGAATATGGCACTCGTCACACTCGCGTGCGGTGTTTCGGGAACCCGGCGGAGGACGTCTCAGCGCATGGGCGCGAGCGTCAGACGGTGAAGCGCCCGCCGTTGCTCAGCAGGACCGCACCGACGACGTTCGAGGCCTGCTCGGAGGCGAGGTAGGTGATGTTGTCCGCGAGCTGGTCGGCGGTGGCGTAGCCGAACGCGCTGCCCTCGTTCATCGCCCTGCGGACCGACTCGGGGGTCCGTGCCGCCATCGCCGTGTCGACGGGACCCGGCGCCACGGTGTTGACGCGGATGCCGAAGTGGATGACCTCCTTGGCCACCGACTGGCACAGGGCGTGCACGGCCGCCTTGGAGGAGGCGTAGTGCGGGTAACCGACCAGGGTGTCGAACGCGGCGGACGACCCCACCGTGACGATCGCTCCCCCACCGGTCTCACGCATCGCGCGCACCGACTCGCGCAGCACGTGGAACGTGCCGTCGAGGTTGACCGCGTGGATCCGGCGCCAGGTCGAGTCCTCGAGGCGGGACAGCACGTCGACGGGCTCGCCCTTGTCCGCAGCCTCGTAGATGTGGCCCTTGGCGATCGGGTCGTCGATTCCCGCCGCGTGGACCACCACGTCCAGGCGCCCGTCCGTCTCCGTGACCGAGTCGACCAGGCGGCGCACCGCGTCGGGATCCGCGACGTCCACCCCGTGGGCGGCACCCCCGATGTCGTCGGCGACCGACCGGGCCGCGCCCTCGTCGAGGTCCACCACGTGGACCCGCCGGGCGCCGCCGGCGGCGAGCTGCCGTGCGACGGCCGCCCCGATCCCCGAGGCGCCTCCGGTGACGAGGGTGACCTTGCCGGAGAACCGCTGCTGGTGTGTGTCTGTCATGATGTCCGTCCTGTTCTGTCGGCCCGGCCCGCCGGGCGGTCGTGTCACCGGGTCGGTGGTGTCACCGGCTCCGGAGCGATTCACATGGATACGACGAGACGTCCGGTGACCCGTCCGTCGCGCAACCGGTCGATGCCCTCGGGCACCTGATCGAACGTCAGTCGCTCGACGACCGGGGTGATCCGCCCGTCCGCCAGGTAGCGGTAGACGGCCTCGATGTCGCTCTTGGTTCCACCGGAGGATCCGCGGATCACCGCCTTCTGGTGGATCACGTCGGCGGTGACGAGCTCCGAGGTGTGCGCCCCCATCCCGATCATCACGACGGTGCCGCCGACCCGGATCGCCCGGACGGCCGCCTGCGCCGTGGAGCCGAACCCGGCGAAGTCGATGACGGAGTCCAGGCCCGCGCCGGCGAGTTCCGCGGCGTCGGCCACCACCCTCGTCACGCCGAGGGACTCCCCCAGCTCGCGCGCGGCCGGGCTGGGGTCCGCGGCGTGCACCTCGGCGCCCAACAGCACGGCGATGCGGGCGCCGACCTGCCCGAGGCCGCCGAGCCCGATGATGCCCACCCGGTCGCCCGCCCGCACTCCCGCCACCACGGCCACCCCGTGGTGCGAGGTCATGCCGGCGTCGGTGCCCAGGGCCCCGAGCTCGTAGGACAGGCCGTCCGGTAGCGGGACGAGGTCGGTGGCCGGCGCGAGGTGGTACGCCGCGTAGCCGCCGTCGCGGCCGTACCCGGGCACCGTCGCGCCCAGCGGGTGGACGCCGCACCGGTCCCCCACGGCCACCCCGGTGACCCCGGGGCCCACGACGATCACGTCGCCGGCGATCTCGTGGCCGAGCGTGATGGGGCACTGGTGGATGTTCGCGGCCCACGAGGGCTCGTCGAGCTCCCCGACGTCCGAATGGCACATGCCGGCGGCACGCACCCGCAGGAGCACCTCACCCGGCCCCGGGGACGGCACCGGGACCGTCGCCTCGGTCAGTGGATTACCCGTGCCCGTCCACTGCCAGGCCGTCATCTCGGCAGGCGTAGAGCTGTTGACCATCATCATCCCCGTCCCGTTCACGTCGACCGCTGCCCGGTCAGATCTCTGCGCCGACCCGGTAGCCCTCGGCGATGGCATGGCTGATCCGCCGCGGCGTGAGGGCGTCCCCGATCACGCTGACGTCGTCCCGGCGACCGAGCCGGCGGGCGAGCCCGTCGACCGCGGTCCGCGGCCGGTGCCAGACCACGAGATCGGCGTCCAGAGCGACGGCCTCGCCACCGAAGACCGGGACGAGTCGGCCCACCTCGTCGTCGTCCCCCGGTAACTCCAACCCCGTGGCCACGTGGAACCGGGCACCGACCGCGCCCAGGCGGCCCAACAACGGCCCGACGCTCTCCGCGGGAACCCTCGAGGCCAGCGCCGTGAGCGGCGTGACGACGCGGGTGTCCCACCCCCGCGCCGCCAGGGCCTCGGCGGCGCTGTAGGCGGGCCAGAACCCGTCGCTCTCGTCGTAGACCACCGCGCGCCCCGGCGCCGCGGGGATCCGACCGCCCAGGACGTCGTCCACGGTGACGACGGCCGGCCCCCACCCCACCGTCGGCGCGGCGCCGGGTCGGGAGCCGGTGGCGACGACGACGTGGTCGGCGGCGTCCACGAGTTCGGCCAGATCGTCGGGCGCGATCTCGGCTCCCAGGTTGACATCCACCTTCAGGCGGCGCATCTCCCCGGCGAGGTAGTCGACCACGTCGATGATGGTGGCGCGGTGCGGCGAGGCGGCGGCCACCCGCACGGCACCGCCGAGTTCCGCCGCGGCCTCGAACACCGTCACCCGGTGCCCCCGGCCCGCGGCGACCCGCGCCGCCTCCAGCCCGGCGGGCCCACCGCCGATCACGAAGACGTCCTTCACCGTCGCCGCGCGGACCCCGACCCCCGGGTGGCGGCCGCGGCCGATCTCCGCGTTGACCGCGCAGTGCAGGTGGGGGTCGAACGCGCGACAGTCCTGGTTGATGCCCAGGCAGCCACGGATCTCGGCCAGTCGCCCCTCGGCCGACTTGTTCGGGAGCTCGGGGTCGGCCAACAGGGCGCGGGCCATGCCCACGAGATCGGCCTTACCGCTGCGGACGACGTGGTCGGCGGTCGCCACGTCGCGGATCCGCTGACCCACCAGCACGGGCAGCCCGGTCTCGGCACGCACGCGGGCCGCCGAGTCCACGGCGACGGCATCCGGGTGGGACGAGTCCTTGACGTACTTGCCGCGGGTGCCGTGGGTGATGCTGAAGTAGTCCACCGACCCCGAGGCCGCGAGGTGGCGGGCGATGCGCACGCAGTCCTCGATGTCCATGCCCCCGGGAATCTCCTCCTCCGCGCTGAGTCGCACGCCCAGGACCATGTGCCCGGGCATCGCCTCGCGCATGACGGCCACGACCTCGTCGACGAACCGCATCCGGTTCTCGAACGAGCCCCCGTAGGAGTCGGTGCGCAGGTTGGTGGCCCCCGACATGAACTGCGCGGGCAGGTAGCCGTGGGCGGCATGGATCTCCGCGCCGTCGTAGCCCGCCCGGGCCAGATTGGCCGCCGAGACGCCCCACCCGCGGACGATGTCCTCGATCTCCTCGGCCGACAGCTCGTGCGGGGGGTAGGCGTCGCGGACGGTCTTCAGCGCCGAGGGGGCGCTGGGCGGCGAGTCGGATTCCCCGCCGATGAACTCACGGCCCAGGTGGACGAGTTGGCCGATGATCTTGGCACCGTGACGGTGCACGGCCGCCGCCTTGTCGGTCAGCGCGGGGACGACCTCGTCGATGTAGGCCTCGACGAGCTTGCGCGAGCGCAGCGTGGTGGTGGGGTGCACGACCGTCGCCCCACCCACGATGAGCCCCACCCCGCCCTGCGCCAGGCGCTCGAAATGCTCCTGGTCCCCGTGGGTGGGGACACCGTCGGTGGCCATGCTCGTGCCGGCCGGCAACGCGACCAGGCGGTTGCGCACCGTGAGGGGGCCGATCGAGAACGGGGAGAACGCGGAGGGGAACGGGGAGTCCACGGGCGGGCCTTTCATACGCGGGGGTCGGGGCGGACCGGGTCAGGAGGTGACGGCGGCGTCGCCCGCACGGAGCCCGAACACCAGTGCCGTGGCGAGGCCACCGGCGTAGGCGCGGCGATAGACGCCGCCGGTGTCCGAGCCGGCGGCGAGCAGCCCCGGGATCGCTGTGCCGTCCTCACGCAGGACGGAGGTGTCGGCACCGATCCGGATGCCCACCAAGGGGAAGGTCACGGCCGGGGTCGTCTCGACGATGTAGTACGGACCCCGGTCCAGCGGCGTGAAGTCGTACTCTCGCGGAGGCAGGACCTTCTGGCCGGCCTCGTTGACCCGGCGGATCTCCTCGGCGATCTTCGCGCCGTCGTACCCCCACTCCTCGGGCAGGTACTCGAACTCCTCCAGGGACTCGGCGAGACCGCAGCGCCCCCCGCGCTTGGCGGCCTCGGTGTACTTGTCCACCGCGACCGCGCCCTCGACGTAGGACCCGCAGATCCAGTCGCGGTAAACGCGCTCGTCCGCTACCAGCAGACCGCGGGCCTCGGGCTGCTCCATCAGGGCCATCGCGGTGAGGTGGTCGCCCCGGGTCTCGTCCACGAACCGCTCGCCGTGGAGATTGAACAACAGGGCGTGCTCGGAGTAGTAGAGGGACAAGCCCACGAAGTCACCGGAGTCGCGGAACGGCAGCCCCGACGGGATGAGGTGGCCGTAGAAGCCGGCGTCGGGCAGGCCGATGGCGGCGTTGACCGACTCGGCGAGCGTCAGGCCGCCGCCGTCGCTGTGGGGGTTGGACCGCAGCGGGAACGACGAGGCGAGGGGGTGCAGGTGCTTCTCGACCAACTGCGCGTTCGCCTGGAATCCGCCGGTGGCGAGCAGGACGTGGCCGGCCCGGATCTCGCGTGGCTCGCCGTCGGCCGGCCGGACCGTCGCCCCCACCACGGCGCCGTCGGCGGTGAGCAGGCCCTCCACGGTCGTCCGGGTGTGGATCTCTCCCCCGGCGGCCCTGACCTCGCGGGCGCAGGCGTCGAGGTACTGGTTGGTGTCGAAGGCGTGCCCGATCCCGTAGCGCAAGACCGGGACGCCGTCAGCGCACTCCACTCCGCGGCCGCGGATCCAGTCGAGTCCGGCCGGGAAGTCGTCGACCACCGCGTTGCGCAGGTCCACCTCCCCGTGGGGGTTGATCTCGGCCATGATCTGCCGGGTGGGCGCGGTCCAGGCATATCCTGCGAATCGCGCGGATCCGCCGACCTCCCCGGCCTTCTCGACCACGGCCACCCGGGCGCCGCGGGACGTCGCCCGCGCCGCGGCGGTGAGGCCGGCCATGCCGGCTCCGATGACGAGAAGATCGACGGCGTTATCCATGGGCACTCCTGTGCGTCGAGATTGTGACGAACCCCACCGTAGCACCAACCTGAAGTCAGTTCACTTACTTTTTCGGTGAAGGCCGTACCGGTCCGTACGGGTGCCGCGCTCCACCGGGGTCCACACGGAGAACCGCGGTCCGGCCACCTCGTCGGCCAGGGACGCGACCCGCAGGCGCAGACGGGTCTCCGGAACGGTGAGGCGGCTGCTCTCCTGCTCGGCGAACTCCGACTCGCCGGCGACCAGGTAGGACTCCACGAACAGCGACGAACCGGCCGGGCCCCGCCCCAGGCGCCAGCGGCGACCCCCCAGCCGCAACCTCGATCGCCGCAGGTCCCGCATCGCGGCCCGGAACTCGCTCTCCGCGGCCGGCGGGACGCGGTAGTCGTAGCTGACGAGAAGACGGTGCGCGTTCCGGGAGCCGGAGGCGACCACACCGGCCGGCCCGGCCCTCCCGGCCGGGACCGCGGCGCCGACCCCGGGCACCGCGGTGTCGACATCGGACCCGGCGAGCACGGGCTCGATCCCGGATTCCGCGCCCAGGCCGATCACCGCCAGAGAGACGCAGCTGACCGCCATGATCGCGGCGGCGGCGAGCAGTGCCCCCTGCAGCCCGATCGCGTCGGTCACCACTCCCCACAGCAACGACCCCGCCGCCTGCGTCCCCTGGAAGACGAGCAGGATGAACGCGATGAGCCGAGGACGCACCCAGTCCGGGAAGAACTGGTGGCCCATCGACATCCAGGTGCTCTGCACACTCACCCACGCCGCGCCGGCGAGGAGCATCGCCACGGACACCAGGGCGGTCGAGGTCGACACCGCGAGGACCACCAGGGCGAGGCCGTAGGTCAGCGCCCCGATCGCGGCGAACACCGTGACGCGCAGTCGGCGTCGGAGCCCGCCGAACCCCACCACCGCGACGACGGCGCCGGCCCCGATCAGGGCCATGATCACGCCGAACCCCGCCGAGGACATACCGAGCCGCTCGTGCACCGCCAGCGAGATCAGCGCCCACAGAGCACTCGACGGGATGCCGAAGAGGAACAGTTGGAACAGCAGCCGGGTGGTCCACGCGGAGTAGGTGACGAACCGCAGGGCCCCGATCAGTTCGGGCAGGATCGCCCGCCGGGGTGCCGTCCGGTCCGGGGCTCGGCGCTCCCGCCCCAGGAGGACGAGGCAACAGCCCGCGGACAGGACGGCGACCGCGGCGAAGGTCCACACGGCGCCGACCACGCCCAGTCCGAGCCCGGCGAGGAGCGGACCGACGGATCGGGCGGTGTTGAACACGGCGCCGTCGACGAGCGCTGCGGTGGGGATGAGACGCCGGTCCACCGTCTCGGGGAGCAGCGACTGCCAGGACACCCCCACCGCCACCAGCGCGACTCCCACCAGCACCACGGTGACGATCATGGGAGCGGCGCCGTCGGCACCCGTCGCGGTGAGGACGAGGGCGGCGAGCGCGGCGAGGGTGGACAACGCGGTGGCACCGGCCATGAGCCGGGTCCTCGAGGCGTGACCCGCGACCACCCCGAGCGGGAGGGCCAGAACGAGGAACGGCACCGCCATGGCGGCGGGCGCGAGTGAGATCACCGACGCCGACTCCCCGCGTTCGGTGAGCACCCACTGCACCGACACGACGTGGATCCACACCGCGACGGCGTTGGCCAGTTGGACGGGCATGAGCGCGCGGAAGGCCCGTTCTCGCCAGAGCGCGACGGCGTGGGACGAGGCCCCGCGGGCGCCCGCCGCCCCGGCCCCGGGACTCACCACGTGTCCCAGTGGATGAACTCCTCCGCCGGGGGCCGCCACGCCTGCCTGAACGAGGTGCCCGTGTGATGGGCGACGGGGATCACGCACACCTGCTCGACCGCGGCCGGGTCGATGCCGACGATCCGGGCGACGTCGTCCTCGCGGCCCAGCGTCATGCCGGTCCAGCATGTCCCCAGCCCGCGGAGTCGGGCGGCGAGCATGAAGTTCCACACCGTCGGGTAGACGGTCCCCAGACGATGCTTGGCCGCCAGGACGTCACCCTCGGCGAGGCGGGGCGTCAGGCACGGGATCACGATGGCCGGCACGCGTGACATCACGGCGGCGAGGTGCTCGGCCGAATCGCGGGTGCGACGGCTCTGGGCCGCGTGGCGGGGGTCGGCGTCGACGCGGTTGAACAGGCCGGTCTCGCTGGTGCGGTAGAAGTCGTCGAACTCCTCGCGGTAGATCGCCCCGATGGCCGCGATCCGCTCCGGGTCGCGCACGATCACGAACTCGGTGCGCATGAGGTTGGACCCCTGGGGCGCCTGGAGCGCGTCGGCGACGCAGTCCTCCAGTACCCGGGGGTCGACGTCACGCTCGAGGTCGAGCCGCAGGCGGACGGCCCGGGTCGTGGTGATGAGTTCGTGCGCCCCGATGTGCCCCAGGGCGCTCCCGCTCGTGTCCGCGGGCCCGGTCGCCACGACTCAGACCCCGACCAGGTCGGCGACGACGCGGCGGGCCTGTCGGCCGCCGCCGAACGCCCCCTCGTCCCCGAGGACGCGACGCAGGTAGAAGTGGGCGGAGTGCTCCCAGGTGAACCCGATCCCGCCGTGGAGCTGGATGGCCTCATAGGCGCTGCGGGTGGCGGCGTCGGCGCACACGGCGGAGGCCACGGCCACCGCGATCTCGGCGTCGGCGGCGTCGGGCTCGTCGAGGATCGCCATCGCGTACATCGCGGCGGCGCGGGCCCGCTCGCGGTCGACCAGCATGTCGGCGAGCCGGTGCTTGATGGCCTGGAACGACCCGATGGCCCGGCCGAACTGATGGCGCTGTTGCACGTAGGCGACGGTGATGTCGACCAGGTGCGCGGCGATCCCCGCGTGCTCGGCCGCGAGTGCGGCCGACTGGACGCGACGGAGCTCGGCGAGGACCTCACCGAGCCGCTCCGCGCCGACGATGACGCGGGCGGGGGCGCCCGCGAGGTCGAGGTCCGCGCGCCGTCGGGTGAGGTCCATGACCTCCCGGGGATGGCGGGCGGCGTCCGAGAGGTCGATGACGGCGAGGACGTCGGACCCGCCGTGGGTGGCGACGACGACGAGGTGATCCGCCGCGGCGCCCCAGAGCACGCCCTCGGTCTTCTGCTCGGCTCCCACCCGGTCGCCGTCCTCGTCCAGGGCGACGGACGCGTCGAGCGCCACCGCGAGCGTGACCCGACCCGCGATGACGTCCGCGAGCAGCCCGGAAATCGCCTCGGTGTCGTCCGCCCGGACCAGAGCGCGGCACCCGACCACCGCGCTGGCGAGGATCGGCTCGGGGAGCAGTGCGGCGCCGGTCTCCTCGAGCACCACGCCGAGGTCACCGAACCCGAATCCGTGGCCGCCGAGGTCCTCGGGGACCGCCAGTGCCGAGATCTCCAACTCCTCGTTGAGGGTGGCCCACCTGGCCTGCGAGAACCCGGGGTCGGCCTCGGTGGAGGCGCGCACGTCCTCGTGGGTGGCGTGGCGGGCGACGAACTGGGCGATGACCGACCTCAGCTCCTCGCGCTCCTCGGAGGGGAGGATGATCGAGGGATCAGCTTCGGGCTGGGCCGTCCGACGGTGCTGGGTCACGGGTTCCTCCACTAGCGCTGTATTTGAGCCGGGTTCAGTTCGACTCATGACAACACGGTGAGCCGCGTCACGCAACCCTATTGAAAGCCGACGTTGTCTGAACTAAGTTCGATTCATGTCGCTGACCGATTCCACGCTCGTCTCCTACTACGCGAAGATCGACGCGGGCGACCTCGACGGGGGGCTGGAACTGCTGGCCCCCGGGGTCTCGTTCGCCATCATCCTGCCCGGCACCGCGGTTCGGGGTGAGAACCGCCGAGGGGTACGCGAGTACCTCGAGGGCCGCGGCCCTGTGGACAGGCGCCACGTCCCCACCCACGCGACCCGGGAGGGCGAACTCGAGTTCGTCTACGGCGCGGTCGTGGAGGACGGCGTGACGATCACCGGGCACTTCCTCGCCTCGGCCCGGATCGGCGACGACGGACTCATCGCCGGCTACCAGGTCGCCTTCGACCCGGAGCTCGGCCTGGTCTCCCCCGCCCTGTCCTGACCTCCAGAAAGGCCCCCATGTCCGCCGACACGCCCCTGCTCCACGCCTGGTTCGAGATCATGGACTCGGATGATCCCGACCGGGTCCTCGACCACATCACCGACGACTTCCGGCTGTCCATCCTGTTCTCCAAGGGCGAGTCCGCCGCCGAGTTCGACGGCGACCGCGCCGGCCTCGTCGTCTACCTCGAACAACGCGAGAAGAGCGTCCTGACCCACCACATCCTCAGCGGCACCCGCATCGGCGACACCGAGCTGTGCCTGGGCGAGACCCGCCGCGACGGGCTGTTCGAGGCGAGCTTCAACGCCACCGCCCAACTCGACGACCGGGACAAGGTGCGACGTCTGCTCATCTGCCGCACCCCGAAGGTCCGCTTCACGGACTGACCCCCGCGGCGGCCCACCCCGGGCGCCCTGCCCCGGACACGGGAGAACCCCCGCAGCCGAGCTGCGGGGGTTCTCCCGTGTCCGGGGTTCTCCCCGGCAGGCCTCCTCAGCCCAGGATCGTCCAGTCCTCGAGGCCCTCGTACAGCGGCGTGGCCTTGGCCAGCGCCGTGACGCGCTCACGCAGGGCCGCCGTGTCGGCGTCCTTACCGGCGGCCAGCGCGGTCCCGATGATGTCGGCGACCTCGCGGAACTCGTCCGCGGTGAAGCCCCGGGTCGCCAGGGCGGGCGTACCGATCCGCAGGCCGGAGGTGACCATCGGCGGGCGCGGGTCGAACGGGACGGCGTTGCGGTTCACGGTGATGCCGACCTCGTGGAGCAGGTCCTCGGCCTGCTGACCGTCGAGCTCGGACTCACGCAGGTCCACCAGGACGAGGTGGACGTCGGTTCCGCCGGTGAGGACCGACACGCCGGCGTCTTTGCAGTCCTGCTGGGTCAGTCGCTCGGCGAGGATCCTCGCGCCCTCGAGGGTGCGCTGCTGACGCTCGCGGAACTGCTCCGTTCCGGCGATCTTCATGGCGGTGGCCTTGGCGGCGATGGCGTGCATGAGCGGCCCGCCCTGCTGACCCGGGAACACCGTCGAGTTGAGCCTCTTGAACAGCTCGAGGTCGTTGGTGAGGATCATGCCGGAACGCGGTCCGCCGAGGGTCTTGTGCACGGTCGTGGAGACCACGTCGGCGTGCGGGACGGGGCTCGGGTGCAGGCCCGCGGCGACCAGGCCGGCGAAGTGCGCCATGTCCACCCAGAGCTTGGCGCCGACCTCGTCGGCGATCTCGCGGAACTTCGCGAAGTCGAGGGTGCGCGGGTACGCCGACCAGCCGGCGATGATGACGTCGGGCTTCTCGGCCAGCGCCATCTCGCGCACGGCGTCCATGTTGACCAGCATGGTCTCGGGATCCACCTCGTAGGCGGCGACCTCGTACAGCTGGCCGGAGAAGTTGAGCTTCATGCCGTGCGTGAGGTGGCCACCGTGAGCCAGGGACAGGCCCATGATCTTGGAACCCGGCGCGGCGAGCGCCATGAGGACGGCCGCGTTGGCCTGGGCACCGGCGTGCGGCTGGACGTTGGCGTACTTGGCGCCGAAGACCTCCTTGGCGCGGTCCCGCGCGAGGTTCTCCACCACGTCGACGTGCTCGCACCCGCCGTAGTAGCGGCGGCCCGGGTAGCCCTCGGCGTACTTGTTGGTCAGGACCGACCCCTGCGCCTGGAGGACCGAGCGCGGGACGAAGTTCTCCGACGCGATCATCTCCAGCGTGTCACGCTGGCGGGCCAGCTCGCCGGCCATCGCCTCCGCGACCTCCGGGTCCAACTCGGACAGGGATGCGGAGAACACGTCGGTGTTCGGGTCGGTCATCGTTGCTCCTCGCGCGTGGGCTTCTCACCGGATACGAATCGTGTGGGGCCACGGCTCGTGTCGTCGCCCACCAGTCTAGTGGCACGCCACCCGGGCTCCCCTACCCCGTGGCCACCTGCCACAATCGACAGTCGTGAGCAGACAAGCCGGGGACTACACGCCGTACGTGGAGTT
Source organism: Dietzia sp. CH92 (assembly GCF_032248695.1). Classification (NCBI taxonomy): domain Bacteria; kingdom Bacillati; phylum Actinomycetota; class Actinomycetes; order Mycobacteriales; family Dietziaceae; genus Dietzia; species Dietzia sp. CH92. The sequence continues at coordinate 667,671 of NZ_JAVHXC010000001.1, forward strand.
CGACCGCCGGAGTTGGCGGCGACTGCGGCGTGCGATGCCCATGGTGCTCACCGAGCAGGACCTCGAGGGGCTGCGCGGTCTGGGTGAACACCTCGACCTGGACGAGATCGCGGAGATCTACCTGCCGCTGAGCCGGCTCATCCACCTGCAGGTCTCCGCACGTCAGCGCCTGTTCCAGTCCACCAACCTGTTCCTCGGCGAGACCGTGGACGCGCCGATGCCGTTCGTGATCGGGGTCGCCGGTTCAGTGGCGGTGGGCAAGTCCACCTCCGCGCGTGTGCTGCGCGCGCTGCTCACCCGCTGGGACTCCCACCCCCGGGTGGACCTGGTGACCACCGACGGGTTCCTCTACCCCAACAGGGAGCTACAACGCCGCGGGCTCATGCACCGCAAGGGGTACCCGGAGTCCTATGACCGCCGCGCGCTGCTGCGCTTCGTCACGGAGGTCAAGTCCGGGGCGCCCGTGGTGCGCGCCCCGGTGTACTCGCACACGAGGTACGACATCGTGCCGGGCGAGCACATCGAGGTGCGCCGCCCGGACATCCTCATCGTCGAGGGTCTCAACGTTCTGCAGACCGGCCCGCGCCTCATGGTCTCGGACCTGTTCGACTTCTCCCTCTACGTGGATGCGCGGATTGAGGACATCGAGAAGTGGTACATCGAGCGCTTCCTCGAGCTGCGCAGCACGTCGTTCTCCAACCCCGGCTCCCACTTCGCGCACTACGCGGACCTGTCGGACCAGGCCGCCCGGATCGCGGCGCGGGAGATCTGGAACTCCATCAACCGGCCCAACCTGGTGGAGAACATCCTGCCGACCCGGCCGCGCGCGACGCTGGTGCTGCGTAAGAACTCGGATCACTCGATCCAGCGGCTGCGCCTGCGCAAGATCTGACGCCTCTGGGGCGGGCCCATCTAACGGACTCTTACGGAAGCGGCGAACGGACCGCAGCAGACGGTGAATCCACAGCGGTCCGTATCGGTGGCTCAGGCTGTCAGGCTTGTAGAGTCCGTTCCGGCCACAGGAAGGACAGACGCACCCGCGAGATCAGCCAGACCCCGTCCACTTTCCGGTATTCGTCTTCGTAGAGTCCGACGTAGAGAAGCGGGTTCGCGTGCCCGCCCTGCGATGTGAGCGTTCCCTGTCGGGTGAGGATGTCCAACAGATACCAACGCCCTCTCGCGGAGTCTTCCCCCGTCAACTCGATCCACGGATTCGTCACGGCGTGGATCGCGTTGTACGGCGCTCCCACCTGTTCGGCGACCGCAGCGTAGTTCGCGCGAATGGTCTCTCTACCGACCCAGTCGCCCCCGTACTGCTCGTCAAATTCACAAACCGCATCCTCAGTGAAGATCGAACCGAGCTTATCGATGTCCTGGCTGTCGAAGTACGCTGAATAAGCGAGGCGCAGGTTCTTGATCTCTTCGAGCGCCAGCAGTCTGTCGATGCTCGCCTGCCTCAACTCGTCGGATACCACGGCGGTCACGCTCCCCTACGGACGCCGGTGGTCACGACGTCCGCCTGTTCCACCACGGACTCCGGAATCGACAGAGACGGGTCGACCGAAATAGTCTTGGGGATGAGGTAACCCTCGAGACCGGCCACCCCGTGCTCCCGGCCGATTCCCGACTCCTTGAACCCGCCGAACGGGGAGTTGAAATCCGCCGAGAACGAGTTGACCGAGAACGTTCCAGTTCTTACTTTGCGGGCGAGGCGAAAGCCCCTCTCCACATCCGAGGTGTAGACCGATCCCGCGAGGCCGTATCGACTGTCGTTGGCGATCCGGATGGCGTCCTCCTCGTCGGTGTACTTGAGCACCGCCACGACGGGGCCGAACACCTCCTCCTGGGCGATCTCCATGTCGGGAGTGACGTCGATGAGAAGGGTGGGTTCGACATACCAGCCCTTGTCGGCCCCCTCCGGGATACCGCCGCCGAACGCCACCTTCGCCCCCTGTTCGACGGCGCGCCTGATCATCGCCAGGACGTTCTCGCGGTGGGATTCGGTGATGAGAGGCCCCATGTCCGTGTCCTCGGAATGAGGATCACCGACCTTGATGTCGGCCATTGCCGCAACCAATCGATCCACCAGTTCGTCATGGCGGGCCTCCGAGACGAGGAACCGACTCTGACACACGCAACTCTGTCCGCTGCTAGGGATGACACTGACCCCGAGCAGGATCGGGACAGTGGTGTCGAGATCGGCATCGTCCAAGACGATCGCGGCAGACTTTCCGCCGAGTTCCAGCACGACCGGCCGGATGAGCGAACCGCATTCGCGGCCGATTTGGGAGCCGACGCTCGTGGATCCTGTGAAGCTCACCATATCGACGTCCGGGTGGGAGACCAGGTAGGCGGACTCTTCTGGGCCAGCGGCCACGATGTTGATGACCCCGGGCGGAAAACCGACTTCGTCGATCAGATTCCCCAATGCGAACACGGCGAGAGGGTCGGGCTCCGGAACCTTCACCACAACGGTGCATCCGGCGACGATGGCCGGTGCGACCTTCTGGGATGTCCCAGGCATGGTGAAGTTGTAGGCGACCATCGTCGCCACTACTCCGACCGGCTCCTTGACAACGAGGGCCTGAGTCTCGTACGGCATGATCATGCCGCCGGCCGATCCTCCGGCGAGCGGTCCGAGGTCGGCCTTGCGCACTTCCTGGAACGGGTAGTTACGTCCCACCTCCGCGTTGTAGTTCCAATGCAGGGTGGGCGCGACGGCCTGGTAGACGTCGGCGAGCATCCGCGTACACCCCAGCTCGTCGACCAGCAATTCGGCCATTTCGTCCTTGACCTCGTAGAGCCGGGTCGCGAGCGCCTCACACAACGCGGCACGCTCCTCGACCGGCCGACTCGCCCAGTCAGTCTCGTAGAACGCGCGCCGGGCCGCCTCGACGGCGGCGTCAATGTCGTCGCGGGTGGCGCGGGGCACCTCGCCGATCGGCTCGCCCGTCGACGGGGACACGACGGTAAACTTCTCGGTCGACGCCGTCGGCCGCCACTTCCCGTCGATGTAGAACTCGTTGTAGCTCCTGGGGAGCATCGATCCTCCTGATGTGGTGTGAGTAAGGTCGGTGCTGCGGCAGCGACCGCCGAGATGACTACAGATCCAGAACGAGGCGCGGGCACGAGGCGCGGGAAACGCAGATCATCATGGTTTCCTGGGCGTCCTGCTCATCAGGGGACAGCACGACGTCGCGGTGTTCCGCGGTGCCGTCGAGAATCGGTGTCTCACAGGAGCCACACGTGCCCTCGGTGCATGAGGTCGGCACGTAGACTCCCGCCTCATTGACCACTTCGAGGATCGTCCGGTCCTCGGGCACGTGAACCGTTATGCCGGTCTGCGCCAGTTCCACCTCGAACCCAGTGTCGGCGGACGTGTCGATCTGGATCGCCGTGAACCGCTCGATGTTCAGCGTGCCTTGCGGCCAGGACTGACACCGCTCCTCGACCGCCGCGAGCAGCGGCTCCGGGCCGCAGCTGTAAACTAGGGTCTCTTTTGTCGCGGTGCCCAGCAGTCCGTCGAGATCAATGAGACCGTTGACGTCCTCGGGCCAGATAGTGACCCGATCACCCAGTTCGCGCAGGTCATCCACGTAACCCATCGTGGACTCGCTGCGGCCACCGTAGACGAACCGCCATTCGGCGCCGGCGGCCTCCACCGCACGCATCATCGGGATCAGCGGGGTCACGCCGATCCCTCCGGCGATGAACAAGTACCGCTGCGACTCGTGAAGCGGGAAGTGGTTCCGCGGCCCCCGCAGTTCGACCGACGTGCCAGCCCGGAGTTCCTCGTGGATGCGGCGCGACCCTCCCCTGCCCTCTTTCTCCAGGAGGACCGCGACCGTGAAAGTCGTGCGGTCAGCCGGATCCCCGCACAGTGAGTACTGCCTGATCTCCCCGTCGTCTAGAACGATGTCCACATGGGCGCCCGGCTCCCACCGCGGCAGGTCACCGTCGTCAGCGGCGCGGAACACTAGCTCGACGATGCCCTCGGCGATCTCCCGCCGGCGGTCCACGATCGCACTAATCGCCCGGTCACCGATCGCTTTCTCCCCCAGGTCGACAATGTCCGTACGCGCGGGTTCCTGAACCATGGTCATTGCTACCTCAGGATTCCCGCACGATGGAGATGGCTGATTCCGGGCACGCCCGCACCAACCGTCGTGCGGTCTCGGCCGACATTTCCGGCGCATCCTCGCGAACCACGCCGCGTCCCCGGTCGTCCTCGGCGATGTGGCCGGGCTCCAGCGTGTAACAACGAGCGTGGCCGACACAGAACTCGTGATCGATCTTGACCTTCATGGTGCGTCCTCTCGGGTGTGCGTCGTCCGAACTCAGCGGACGGCCGCGGCAGGGGTGATCTCATCGACGGTGACCACAAACTCGGTGAGACCGCGGGTTGGCATCGAGTGAGTCTTGATCGTCTGGTCGGGAGCGAGGGCGATTCCCGGCATCCGGGTGAGCACCGCCGTGAACGCCACTCGCAAGAAGATGCGGGCGAGGTTGGATCCGAGACAGCGATGGATGCCGGCACCGAATGAGACGTGGCGCTTGTTCTCCCTGTGCACGTCCCAGGAGTCCGCGTTCGCGAAAACCGACTCGTCACGATTCGCCGAACCCGGCAGGTTCCAGATCTTGTCGCCGGGCTTGAGGTCGTAACCGTTGAGGGTCGTCTCGGTGGTGACGGTCCGTTGCATGAGTGTGACGTTGACGAACAAACGCAGGGCTTCCTCGATGGCCTCGTCGAGGAGGGACGGGTCGTCCTGCAACTCCTTGAGGTCATCCGGGTGGGTGGCCATGTGGTGGATGGTCCCGCTGAGGACGGTGCCGGTGGACTCGAGACCGCCGAGCGTCAAAGCGATCATGATCTTGATGAGGTCGGAGTCCTCGGGGACCTCCCCACCGGGCCTGCAAGTGGCCAGGACGGTGACGATGTCGTCGTCGCCCCGGGGGTTCTCGCGGCGATCCCGGAGAATCTCCATGAGGGCTGCGCTGAGGCTTGCGAACGCATCGACCGCGCGCTCGGGGACGATCAGTGCGTCCTGCGCCCACTCCGAGAACTGGAGGATCCGGTCACTGTCCGCCGGGATGCCGAGGATCGCTGCGAAGATCGCGCGGGCCTGCATCGGTCGGACGAACTCGTCCATGACCTTGAAGCTCGTACGTCCTTGGAGGCTGGCGAGGAGGTCGTCGGCGATGCCCTCGATCAGCTCTGAGTGTGCCTCCATCTTCTTGAGGGTCATCAACGGCTCGATAATCCTGCGCCACTCGCTGTGGACTGGAGGGTCAGTGTCGAGGGGGATGAACACCGGGGTGTCGTTGGGGTCGTCGTAGCGGCGATCGGCGAGATGGGAGGCCGCGCGACCGGACTGGAAGGTCCGCCAGTCGCGCTGGATCTTCCACAGGTCCTTGTAGCGGGTCACGAGGGGCACGGCGGTGTTGCCCTGCTTGTGGAACGCGAGGTCGTGGTTCTCTCGCAGATGCTTGAGGATCTCGAGGTTGTTCTCGTTGTACTCGTCGGACCACATGTCGACGAACGGGCACTGAGGGTTGTCCGCATCAACGGTGCTCGGATCGGGCAGTTGCTTACCCATGGTGCTTCTCCTGGAGTGTGAGGGGCGAGTGAGGGGCCGGTCGGATACGACCGGTGTCAGGACTTGAGTCCCTCGGGCAGCAATTCCGACTCGTCGGCCTCGACGAGCGATCCCCCGAGGGCGCGGAAGAGGATGATCGAGTCGTAGTACTCGACGAAGCGCGCGACCTTGCCGTCACGAAGAACGAAGCGGGCGATGTACTCGTTGGCGTAGCGGACGCCGCTACGGAGCGTCATGTCGCTTTTGTAGGTGGCGATAACGACGTTCGGGTCGTTCGCGAGCGTGTCCATCGACATGTCGTGGAGATTCTCGGAGCCCTCGATCATGTGGTCTCGGGCCTGGCCGAGCACCTCCATGTAGGCCGCGCGACCTACGGTCTCGCGTTCGAATGTCGGCGGGCGGAACGGGAGCTCGAAGACGATGTCCTCGGTGGACAAATCGTGCATCGTTTCGATGTCCCACTTATTGAGCGCGTCTGTGTAGTCGCGCACCAGATCCAAGTTCCTGCGCCGAAGATCCTCGGTCATCTTCTTCCCCTCCATTGGGTCGAGTTGAATTCACTTAGGGCGAACTGTAACCACGGTCACACGGTGACGCAAGCCATATTGACAAACAACTTGGATTTCCTTGTTTGTTCGCACTCCGAACAAACTTGCAGGTCAGAACCGCTTCCCGGCCGGCCATCATGTCGCCGCAGGTAGGGCCACTAAACTATGACGTGGCAACGAAACTGGGCTAGCGTCCGTTTCGCCACCCCCACGGGTTTGACAGGTGCCTGATGGCAGCCCCCGGAATCCGAGCCCGTTCGCCGTCTCGGCCGAACCGGTTTGATCCGCAGTCTCATGACGGTCGGGCCCGGGGATGCCCCGAGCCCGACCGTCAAATTGCAGACGCGCTGTCAGTCGTCTGCCGACCCCTCCGACACGAGCTGAACACGCGACACCTCGTAGACGTCGATGTGTTGGACGAATCCGGTGTTGTCGCCGTTCGCGGCCGCCCACCCCTCACTCTCGGGCGCCTTCCTGAGCGCCTCCTCCGACTCGAACGCCATGATCGAGAACGCGTCGGGCTTAGGCGCCCCCTCGGGGATCCCCCAGTTCGTCATCGGGTTGTCATTGAGGAAGGTATGCCACCACGCGACACCGGGAATCGACTTGCCGATGTCCGCGTGCTTGCTCAGGTAGTGATCGCGGAATTCCTCGGGCGAAGTTCCCGCCCAGCGATAGAGGGCGAACAGATATACAGGCTGATTCTCGATCGAGACCATGACCGGGTTCCTTTCTAATTGTGGGCGCAGGCGGTTCGACCACCCGTCCCCTACGAGATGAAGCGAACAGGCAGCGCAGCGGGTCCGTAGAAGTTGAAGCTCTTCTTCGCGGCCGGATCCTCGTCGACCAACTCCACGCCGGAGAAGCGGGAGATAACTTTCTCCAGCACCATCCGCAGCTCCATTCGCGTCAGAGAGGTGCCGGGACAGACGTGTGGCCCGCCCCCGAAGGCGACGTGATCGGACCGGTCCCTACGACCGAGGTCCATCCGGCCCGGGGCCTCGAACACCTTCGGGTCGCGGTTCGCTGTGCCCATTCCCACCCACAGCATGTCGCCAGCCCGGAGCTGGTGACCGCCGAGCTCGACGTCCTTGGTGACCCCGCGGAATGAGCCCTGCACGGGCGAGAACATACGGAGCATCTCCTCCATGAAATGCGGGATCAGCGCGGTGTCTGCCTTCAGCTCCGCCCACATCTCCGGATAACGGCCGAGATACTCGATCATCTTCGACAGCGCGGTGGCCGAGGTCTCGCTCCCGCCGACCATCGTCAGCTGGAGCACCTGGTAGAGATCGTCCCGACCGAGCGGGGTCTCGCTGGCGGAATTGAGCCTCACGATCCGAGAGATGAGGTCCTCGGTCGGGTTGGCCACACGGTCGTCGATCTGCTTGTTGCAGTAGGCATCGAAGCCGTACCTGGTGTCGACAAGCGCCTCGATCTGCTCGTCGGTCTGGTCGGGGTTGCCGACCATCGAATTGAACCCCTCGGTCCAGTCGAGCATCTGCGGGACCATATCCCGCGGGAATCCGAGGATGTCAGCGATGACGGTCATCGTGTACTTGTTGGCGAAGTCGTCCACGAACTCGACCTCCTCGCCGGGTTCGATTCCGCCCACGAAGATGTCCGCCGTCTCCTCGATCCGCGGCGCCCACGACGTCAGCGCTTTCGGAGTGAGCGCGCCCATGATGAGCCGTCGGTGCCGACCGTGCTCCGGCGGGTCGGCAAAGAGCAGAACCTTCCGGTCGCTCGTCCCGTAGTCGTCACCGAGTTCCTCCTTGGCGCCCGGGCGCCGGGCCGCGAGCTCGACCAGGCGCTGCCACTCGTCGGACACCTGTTCGCCGAGCATCTTCTTGGTGGAGAACACCGAGGCGTCTTTGAAGACCTCCTGGGCGTGCTCGTGGTCGGCCACCACCCAAAACCCCAGCGCGTCACTACGGGAGACCGGACACTCGGAACGCACCTCGTCGAAGGCGGTGTGCGGGCACTTGAGCTGCTCGGGGTCGAGACCGAAGAACTTCTCGTAGTCATAGCCGGTGGTCACTTAACACCTCCAAGGTGAGTGAACCCACTGACGAACTTGAAAGACCGTACGCTCCCGAAGCCCTCGAGCAGTCCGTGGAGCTCCTCGTTCATCGGCCCGTATATCCGCAGATCCAGAACGTCGACCATCGACATGAGCCGGCCGATGGTCTCGTGGTCCATCTCCTTCAGATGCCGCACCATCGCCCCGGCGTCCGCGTAGTGCTCGTGCGCGAAGAGGATCCGGGCGCCCTCGTCCAGATAGAAGTTGTGCCCGCGAATGTGCTCGCCCTCCGCCGAAGAACCGGCGCTCACCTCAGCGAGGATGGATCTGAGTTGGTCGACCGTGACGTCGTCGTGGAGCTTCATCTCCGAGGTGGCCCGCACTTCGTTGCTGCTGTCCGCCATACCGCTCCCTTTCGGCTGAATTGAACTCTCTTCAGCGACGCTATGTGAGCCACAACACACTGTCAACGGCTAATGAGTCTTTTGCTGATCGCACCACCAATGACGAGATGGGACCTAAAGTTGATCGATCAAGTCTCGGCTCCCCCCAACCGGTTGGACGGGAGTCCTCGTCCTGAACTCGCGCTATAAGTACAACCTCGATGATTACGCGTGGCGGCAAGGTACGTCGATGTCCGCACCGGGCGCAGCGACGGAGAGCAGCGGGTAGCCTCTAACGATCGGCGCGACGGCGATTGCAGAGTGCGCCAGCGAGCTTGAGGAAGGCTCAGGGAAACTACGCCCCGGAGGCTGGCAGATCACGCTCAGGCGCCAGTCGGTTCGCTGGCAGACCGGCGATCCTCAGGAACTCGGTAAGCCCACGGATACCCTGTTCACTATCGTCCTTCTTGCACCGGCGGCGCGCCCGTCTCCCCCTCGGGGACACCGCGGCGCCGCAATTCGGCTTCGGCCCGGACCAGGCCACCGTGTTCGAGCGCGGCGAGCCAGCTGTGGTCCGACCACACCAGCCGACCTCGCCGTCTGACCTCCACCGCGAGTTCGCCGGTGAGGTGCTCGATCGACCCGGCGGAGTTGCGCTCCTGCGACGGCAGCGGCACGGGCAGGACGTGCGCGCGGTCGAGCGGGGAGCGCCCGCTGACGCGGATCTCCCAGCCGTAGCCGCGGCCCTCGAGCTCCCAGCTCTCGTCGGTGACGTCGGCGCGCACGGGCGAGACCACGGGGTTGCCGAGCCGGATCACACGCCCGCCGGGGAGCCGCACCACCAGGGCGGTGACCTCGGTGCGCAGCGGCCCCGAGTGGATCTGGCCGCCGGCGAACGCGACGCAGGTGTCGGGCTCGGAGAATGCCTGGGCCTGGCCCCACCACCACGAGTCGGGGAAGCCCTCGGCGCCCCAGTTCTTCTCGCCGTACACCTCGGCGTCGTCGAAGTCCCAGCGGCGGCCGTCGAGCTCGGCCCAGCCGCTGGCGCGCCCGCCGAGCAGCCAGGGGTGCCAGTACTGGTTGAGCGCGGGGACCGACTGGAAGATGCTCGACCCGCCGACGGCGCGGCGCGGCCACTCCACGGGATCGGCGATGTCCACGTGCAGACGGGCACCGTCCCCCATGTCCACGCGGATGCCCTCGGGCAGGTACTCGAACCGCCCGCCGGAGCGTGCGCCGATGCGCTCGGGGTCGGCCCAGCCGTGCGGCGCCGCGGCGAGGCGGAGCGTGGAGACCGGGCCCGAGGGCGACGACGACGAGGTGTCCCCGTCGCCGGGTCGGCGCGCGCCACCGGCCTCGAGGGGGATGATCACCTCGTCGGAGGCCAGGCCGAGCGTCGCCCAGTGGCCGTCGGGTCCGCGGTTGACCCCGATGAGGGCGATCGCGACGCGCCCGCGTTCGCGGTCGGTGATCCGGAGGAAGTACCCCTCCATGGCGACGCCGTGTGCGCGGCGCGGATCTCCGAAGGGCAGGTCTGCACCGGTCGCCCGGTATCGCCGGAGGGGTCCCATGCTGCCAGCGTCCCATACCGGGACCGGCGGGGAGTCGGGAATCTAGGGTGAAGGCGTGTACGAGACGCAGTTGGCCCTGCGGCCGCCCCGCGAGCACGTCGATCCGCGGTGTCGCCGGTGGTGGGCGGCGCAGGTGGCGCTGTGGATGGCCGGCCCGCTGATCGCGCTGGCCGTCGCGGCGGTGTTCCTGGGACCGTGGCTGGTCCTCGCCGCGGTGGCGTGGGCGGCGCTCACGGTGGTCGCGCTGATCGGGGTGCCGCGGGTGCGGTGGGCGATCCACCGGTGGGAGGCCACGGACGTGGCCATCTACAGCCGTAGCGGGTTGTTCTGGGAGGAGTGGCGGGCCGCTCCCCTGTCGCGGGTGCAGACGGTGGACAGGACCCGCGGTCCGCTACAGCGGCGGTTCGGCCTGGCCACGATCGTGGTGACCACGGCCTCCTCGAAGGGCGCGGTGCGCATCAGCGCGCTCGACGCCGACCTGGCCGAGGAGATGGTCGATCGCCTCACCCTCCTCGCCGAGGACGACCAGCGGGACGCCACGTGACCACGCCCGAGCCGCCCGGGCCCCTGCCGCCCGCGCCGCGACCGGAATGGCAACGCCTCGACCGCCGCACGATCGGCGCGTCGAGCATCGTGGCCGCCGGCGCACTGGCCGCGGTGGCGGTACCCGTCGCGATCGGTCTGCTCCTCAACGGGGTCGGCCCGGGCCGGGTCGCGTTCTGGACGATCTTCGCCACGGTTCTCGGCGCGGCGGGCACCGCGATCTCGGAGGTGGTCCGACTCGCGGTGACCGACTACCGGGTCGACACCCACCGGATCGAGAAGCGCGTGCGCTTCCTGTCGAGCTCCACCACGACCCTCTCCGCCCAGCGTGTGCGCACCATCGAACTCACCGCCGATGTCGTCGAGCGCCGGTTGGGTATCGCCACGCTCAGGCTCGCCAGCGGTGAGACCGACGGCTCCCGTCTGACCCTGTCGGCGCTGGACCGCCGTGTGGCCGAGCGGCTCCGTCGCGATCTGTTGGCCGAGCGGGCCTCCGCGGACACCGAGGAGATCGCGCGGCTCGACCCGAGGTGGGTGCGCTACGCGCCGGTCGGGGTCGTCACGCCGGTGTCCGGGCTCGTCGCGTTCGGCCTGGTGTTTCAGGTGGCGGACTGGTTCGACGCGGTGCCCGCCATGCTGGAGTGGGTCTGGGGCCGGATCGGTTCGCTGCCGGTGCCCCTCGTCGTGGTGGGGGTGGTGGTGGCCGCGCTCGCGCTGGGCGCGGTGGCGGCGGTGGCCGTGTTCGTGGAGACCTGGTGGGGCATGCGGTTGGAGCGGCACCGCGACGGTTCGCTCGAGCTCCGCCGCGGGCTGGTGGTGGGGCGGCACACGTCCTTCGACGGCCGCCGGGTCCGCGGGGTGACGCTCTACGAGCCGCCGGGCCTGCGGTCGGTGGGCGCCGCGCGCCTGGACGTCATCGCCGTGGGGGTGGGCGCGGGCACCGACGAGGAGGGCGCGTCCACGCAGAGCCCGGCGTTGGTCCCGGGCTCACCGCGCGGGGTCCCCGTGCGGGTCGCCGAGGCGGTGCTGGGCGAGGCGGTCCCGGCCGTGTCCGGTCACGGCGGGCCATCGGCGCCGACCGGGCCGGGTCACGGTGGGGCGTCGGCGCCCGGTGTCACCGCGCTGCGGGCCCACCCACGGATGGCGCGACGACGACGAGCCGTCCGCGCCCTCCTCGCCACGGCCGCACTCACCGCGCTCGCGGCCGCACCCGTCCTCGTGTGGCGGTGGCTGTGGTGGGTTCCCGTCACGGTGGCCGCGACCAGTGGGGCGGTCGCCGCGTGGGCCGCCGTCGACAACTACCGGGGACTCGGCCACGCGGTCGGCCCGACGCTCGTGGTCCTGCGCAAGGGGTCGTTCCTGCGGCGTACCGACGTCCTCATCCGCGACGGGATCCTGGGCTGGAACGTGCGGCGCACCCCGTTCCAGCGCCGCGCCGGGCTCGTGACGCTGGTCGCCACGTCGGCCGGGGGTGGCGGCGCCTTCCGGCTGCCCGACGTCGACGAGCGGGCCGCGCGCGACTTGTGGTCGACCGCCGGGGACGTCTGGGACCACCTCACGCCCGGGGCCTGACCGTCGCCCCGGTGTCGGCGCCCGGTGACACCCACCGCGGACTCAGTCGGCGTCGACGGGCCGGACGTCGGTCCTCGGATCCAGTTTCCGCACCAGGCTCGGCGCGAGTTCCGAGAGCTCGAACTCGGACAGCAGGCGCCCGACCTCGTCGTCGTCGACCCCGGACAGCACCCTCGCGATGGTGACCCCGTGCGAGGGCACGCTGACCACCCGGATCTCGTCGCCCGCCCCGACCGGCCCCGGCGTCAGGACCCGCGCGTACGCGCCCGGCCGCCCGCCCTCGGTGAACCGCCGCACCCAGCGCGGCTTCCCGACCCGGTGCGCGAAGGTCTGGCACGGCACGCGCGGCGTGGTGATCTCCATGCGCAGGCCCGCCGCGCCACCGGCCGCGCCGTCGCCGGGCACCTCCAGCACCGTCCCGATCTGCAGCCGCGAGGTGTCGACACCCGTGACGCGGAGGTTCTCACCGAAGAAGCCCGGCGGGATCGGGCCGCCGAACTCGGACTCCCACTGCGCGACATCGCAATCGGAGAGCAGGTACACGGCCTTCCAGATGCCGCCGTGGTGCTTGCGGTCGGCCTGGACGTCGCCGTGCAGCCCGTACTCCCGCACCTGGACCGGGCCGTCGACGGGGCGCTTGTCGATCGCGCTCACCCCCACCCGACCCGGCACGTCGATCAGTTGGTCGACCACGCAGACGGCGCGGACCGTGAACGAGGCGGGCACCGAGGATGCCGACGGCGTGCTCACTGCCCGAACCTCCGGTTGCGGGCCGAGTACTCGCGCAGCGCACGCAGGAAGTCCACGCGCCGGAACGCGGGCCAGTAGGCCTCCGTGAACCAGATCTCCGAGTAGGCGCTCTGCCACAGCAGGAAGCCGGAGAGCCGCTGCTCGCCGGAGGTCCGGATGACGAGATCGGGGTCGGGCTGGCCCGAGGTGTAGAGGTGCTCGCCGATCCCCTCGACGGTGATCCCCTCGACGAGGTCCGCGCCCGACCTGCCCTCGTCGATCAGCTGGGCCACCAGCTCGCGGGCGGCGTCGGCGATCTCCTGTCGCCCGCCGTAGCCCACCGCGACGTTGACCTTGACCCCCGGGCGGCCGGTGCTCGCCTGGGCCGCGTGCCGCAGGCGCCGGGCCAGCCACTCGGGCAGCAGCTCCAGGCGCCCGACGATCCGGACCTCCCAGTTCCGCTCGGGCCGGGTGATCTCGTCCACCACGTCGGCGATGATCTCCAGCAGCTCGCCCAGTTCGTCGGCGTCGCGGCCGAGGTTCTCGGTGGACAGCAGGTAGATGGTGGCCACGTCGATCCCGAGCTCGTCGCACCACCCCAGCATCTCGGCGATCTTCACCGCGCCGGCCCGGTGCCCGTGGGCGACGTCCGTGAAGCCGGCCTCCTTGGCCCAGCGGCGATTGCCGTCGCACATCACCGCCACGTGACGCGGCAGCCTCTTCCCGTCGAGCGACGACCGCAGTCGGGACTCGTAGAACCGGTACAAGGGGGAGGTGGCCACGCCGGAAAGAGTACCGCGCGGCCACCCCCGCCCCGTGGAGCCCCTGACGCGCCGCGCGGTCAGCCGCGCCGGCCCGCGGGGGTCAGTCCCGGCGGCCGGCGGGGGTCAGTCCCAGCGGCCGGCGGGGGTCAGTCCCGGCGGCCGGCGCGCACCGCCGCGGCGAGGGCACGCAGCCCGTCCGCGGTGGTCTCCCACCCCATGCACGCGTCGGTGACGGACTGCCCGTAGACGAGCTCGTCGGCGTCGACGGACTGGGCGCCGGGCTCGATGAAGCTCTCGATCATCAGTCCGGAGATGCCCTGCTCTCCCCCGCCGATCCGCTCGGACAGCTCGGCCACGACCTCGGCCTGCCGCTCGTGGGACTTGCCCGAGTTGGCGTGGCTCGCGTCCACCATCACCAGGCCCGGGAGTCCGACCTTGCCCACGGCCGCGACCGCCGCCGCGACGGACTCCGCGTCGTGGTTCGGCCCGCGGGTGCCGCCGCGCAGGATCACGTGGCAATCGGTGTTGCCCGCCGTCTCGACCACGGCCGCGCGCCCCTCGGCGTCGGTGCCGAAGAACACGTGACGCGCCGCCGAGGAGCGGCACCCGTCGACCGCCACCTGCACCTCGCCGTCAGTACCGTTCTTGAAGCCGACCGGCATGGACAGGCCCGACACGAGCTGACGGTGCACCTGGCTCTCCGTGGTGCGGGCGCCGATCGCACCCCAGGAGACGGCGTCGGCGATGTACTGCGGGCTGGTCGGCTCGAGGAACTCCGTCCCCACCGGCAGCCCCAGGTCCAGCACGTCGAGCAGGAGCTTGCGGGCGGTGCGCAGACCGCGCGGGATGTCGTAGCTCCCGTCGAGCGCGGGGTCGTTGATGAGACCCTTCCACCCGACCGTGGTGCGGGGCTTCTCGAAGTACACCCGCATCACGACGAGCAGGTCCTCGGCCGTCTCCTCGGCGAGCGCGGCCAGACGCCCGGCGTAGTCCAGCGCGGCGTCGGTGTCGTGGACCGAGCAGGGGCCCACCACCACGAGCAGGCGGTCGTCGCGGCCGGCCAGGACGTCGGCGACCTCTGAGCGGCTGCGCTCGACCAGCGCCTCGCGGGCCTCCCCCAGCGGGAGCTCGCCGAGGATCTCGGTCGGCGTCGGCAGCGGCGAGTAGGACAGGACGCGCCTGTCGGCGGTCTGGGTGGGGTTCTCGGCGGTGATGGTCACGGCGGTCGCTCCTGGTGTCGCGGTGGTGGCGGGCCCGGGTGCCGTGATCCTTCGAGGTGCCCATGTCGCACCCGGATCCGCCGCTACTGAAAAGGCGGGAGGCGGCGACCATGGTGGTCACCGCCTCTGGGCTCCGGGTGTCGACGATCCGTCTAGCGGACGCGTGCGCTCGCGGCGCGGGCTCCACCCGGAGCCCACATAAAGCGCCAATATGCGCGAGCGATCGACATGGCAGACACAGTAGCAGACGGCCGGCCCGCCCCCGGAATCGGCCGCCCCGGTCCGGCGTGCGCTCGCGCCTGCGCGGCACGCCTCCGCCAGCCGTCACTTCGGCCCGCATTCGCCCAGGACGCCTCCCGGCGGAACGTACACAAGCGACGGCTGACGCGGGAAACCTCCTCGGGAGGCGGCGGGCCCGGGTCAAGCCGCGTCGTCGGGCGTGCGCGGGGGAATCCCGCGGACTGCCGAGCCTCCGCGGGGGAACTTCTCGCCCACCGCCGGGTGAGGGGAATACCGGCCGGCCCCCTTTTGTTTGACGTATCAGCAAAGTAGGATGGGCCATGTCAACAAACGAGATGGGCCAGGCCACCACGAGAGAGGCATCACCATGCAGTTCGGAATCTTCAGCATCGCCGACATCACCCCGGACCCCACCACCGGGCGCATACCCACCGAGCACGAGCGGCTCGAGGCGATAGTCGAGTACGCCACCCTGGCCGAGCAGGTGGGCCTGGACGTCTTCGCGCTGGGCGAGCACCACAACCCGCCGTTCGTGACGTCCTCCCCCACCACGACGCTGGGCTACGTGGCGGGCCGCACGAACGAGATCATCCTCTCCACGGCCACCACGCTCATCACGACCAACGACCCGGTGAAGATCGCCGAGGACTACGCCATGCTGCAGCACCTGTCCGGCGGCCGCGTGGACCTGACCATGGGCCGGGGCAACACCGGCCCGGTCTACCCGTGGTTCGGCCAGGACATCCGCCAGGGCCTGCCGCTGGCGATCGAGAACTACGAACTCCTGCACCGCCTGTGGCACGAGGACGTCGTGGACTGGGAGGGCAAGTTCCGCACGCCCCTCCAGCAGTTCACCTCCACCCCGCGGCCGCTCGACGGCGTGGCCCCGTTCGTCTGGCACGGCTCGATCCGCTCGCCGCAGATCGCCGAGCAGGCCGCCTTCTACGGCGACGGGTTCTTCCACAACAACATCTTCTGGCCCATCCACCACACCAAGCAGATGGTCGAGCTGTACCGCCGCCGCTACGAGCACTACGGCCACGGCTCCGCGGACCAGGCGATCGTCGGACTCGGCGGGCAGTTCTTCGCCCGCAAGAACAGCCAGGACGCGGTGAACGAGTTCCGCCCCTACTTCGACAACGCGCCCGTCTACGGCCACGGCCCCTCGCTCGAGGACTTCACCGCCCAGACCCCGCTCACGGTGGGATCGCCGCAGCAGGTCATCGACCGCTACATGACGATGCGGGAGCACGTGGGCGACTACCAGCGCCAGCTGTTCCTCATCGACCACGCAGGCCTGCCGCGCACGACGGTCCTCGAGCAGATCGAGATCCTCGGCACCGAGATCGTCCCGGTCCTGCGCCGCGAGCTCGACGCGCTGCGCCCGGCCCACGTGCCGGACGGGCCGACCCACGCCGCGCGGGTCGCCGCCCGTGACGCCGAGCTGGCCGCAGCCGGCGAGCCCGCCTACTCCGACGCCTACCGCTTCGGCACCGGCGACAACTGGACGGGCCTCACCGCCGAGGGCGGGCAGCGGGCACAGCAGGAGTCGCTCGCCCGCAGCCGTCGCACCCAGGCCCGCCTCGCCGAGGCGCCGGCCGGAAAGGAGTCCAAGTGACCTCCGAGCACCTGACCGACCACACCATCCCCGGCGAGCGGCCGCTCAACCTCGTCGTCGTCGCCGCCGGCACCTCCGTGCCCTCCAGCACGCGGATGCTCGCCGACCGACTCACCTCCGCCACCCGCGACGCCCTCGCCCGCCACGGGCAGCGCGTCGAGGTGACGGTCCTCGAGGCGCGCGAGCTGGCCCACGAGGTCGTGGACGCCACCTTCACCCGGTTCCCCGGTGAGAAGCTGAGCGCGGCGATCGACGCGATCGGCCGCGCGGACGGGCTGATCGCGGTGACGCCGATCTACAACCAGTCGTTCTCCGGCCTGTTCAAGTCACTGTTCGACGTGATCGAGCCCGGGACGCTCGCCGGGGTGCCGGTGGCGCTGGGCGCGACGGGCGGGACGGCGCGGCACTCGCTGGCGATCGACTACGCGCTGCGGCCGATGTTCGCCTATCTCAAGGCCGACGTCGTGCCGACGACCGTGTTCGCCGCCGCCGAGGACTTCGGGGCCGTGTCCACCGCCGCGGACGAGAACTCCCTGCGGTCCCGGGCGACCCGGGTGGGAACCGAGCTGGGCGACTACATGCTGCGGTTCGCGGGGGTCACCGCCGGCGCGGTGGCGCCGACGCGCGCCGACGACAAGCGGGGACGACGGGACGACGACGACGAGTTCAGCGACTTCGTCCCGATGGGCGATCTCCTGGGCCGCTGAACCGGCGTCCGGCCCGCCTGATGCCTGCGGGCGTCAGCGCGGGTCGCCCACCTCGTCACCATCGGGGGCACCGATCACGCCGGAGCGGTCGGTGCCCTCGTCGGCGAGCTGGTCGGGCGTCGGGTTCTCCGCGTCGAAGCTCTCCGGCAGGTTCTTGATGTGCTTGTTCATGTTGCGCACCAGCAGCACGGTGGCGATGAGCAGGATCAGCACCAGCGGGATGCCCAGCGGGGAGGCCTTGCCGAACTCGGGGCCGACGGGGTTGTCGTTGTACCCGGGGGTGCCCGGCGACTGGTTCTGCGCGAACACCATCGCCGACTCGTACGCCAGGATCTGGACGTCCGGCCCCAGGGTGATCATCGCTGGTCCTCACTCGTGCTCGGTCCGACGGGGAGCTCGACCGACGGGTCGACCCCCGCGAAGAGGTCTGTCTCGTATTCTCCCTCAGCGAGCTGAGGGAATCCCACCCGGCTGGCCGCGAGTTCGAACTCCTCGGTCGGCCACACCCGCTGCTGCATCTCCACCGGAGCGGCGAAGAACCAGCCGTTGGGGTCGATCTGGGTGGCGTGCGCGAGCAGAGCCGAGTTGCGCTGTTCGAAGTAGTCCGCGCACTCCACGCGCGTGGTGACCCGCTCCATGACGTCCGGGCGGTCGCCCCAGCGGGACAGGAACTCGGAGAAGTGGCGGACGCCGTCGCGGGCGAACAGCTCCTCGTCGAGCAGTTCCAGACGGCGCCGGGGGAAGCCGTGCGTGTAGTAGACCTTCGCGATGGCCCACGGCTCACCCGCGTCCGGGTACCGGCTCGGGTCCGCGGCGGCCTCGTAGGCGGCCATCGACGCGGAGTGCACCTTGAGGTGATCCGGGTGGGGATACCCACCGTTCTCGTCGTAGGTGATCATCACGTGGGGCCGGAACTCGCGGATCCTGCGGACCAGGGCCTCGGTGACCTCGTCGTCGTCGGCCAGGGCGAAGCACCCCTCCGGCAGGGGCGGCTTGGGGTCGCCCTCCGGCAACCCCGAGTCCACATAGCCCAGCCAGTGGTGGTCCACGCCCAGGATGTCGGCGGCGCGCGCCATCTCGCGCACCCGCACCGCGGGCAGGTCCGCGGTGATGTCCGGGCGGTCCATCGCGGGGTTGAGGATGTCGCCCCGTTCTCCCCCGGTGCACGTCTCCACCAGCACGTGGACGCCCTCCGCGACATATCTGGCCATGGTCGCCGACCCCTTGGACGACTCGTCGTCGGGGTGGGCGTGGACCGCCATCAGCCGCAGACCGGCCATTCGACACACCTGCCGTTCTTCTCGCGTGAGTGGATGACCGCACCATTCTATGGGCGGCGACCCGCGTCGCGCCCCCGGGCCGGACCCCGCGCGGACCCCCGACCGTCCCGCGCCACCCGTCCCGATACCCTGTCGGCATGAGTGAGCCGAGGTCGGACGTCCCGTCGCAGCGCCCCGCGGACCGCTACGCCGACGTCGATCGGGGCTCCGGCATGGCCGGAAAGGTCGTCGCCGTCCTCCTCGTCCTCCTGGTGGGCGCGCTGATCGTCGCCGGCGTCGTCACCATGTACCGCCTCAACGCCACCCCCGACATCGCGGGCGAGGCGACCGGGGTGGAGGTCGTGGACGACGGCCGGGTGGACCTCACGTTCACGGTCACGCGCGAGGAGCCGGGCACGCCCGCCTACTGCATCATCCGCGCGCAGGAGGAGTCGAAGGGCGAGCTCGGCCGGCGCGAGGTGTACGTCCCGCCGTCGGAGAACACCACCGTCGAGATCACCGCGTCGGTGTTCACCAGCGGCCGCGCGTTCATCGCGGACGTCTACGGCTGCGGCGACGACGTGCCCGACTACCTGCGCAGGTAGAACGCCCGGGCGTGACGCTCCGCCGCCCACTCGCGGGGCGGTCGGTGTGTTAATATCGACGCTTCAGCACGGCTCCCTTCGCGCGGGGCCGTGTTTTTCTTAGTTCACGCACGCGAACAGATTGGAGTGCGCTCATGGCGAACGACACCCAGGTCCACTGGCTGACCCAGGACTCGTACGACCGCCTCATGGCCGAGAAGGAGGCGCTGATCGCCAACCGTCCGGTCATCGCCGCCGAGATCAACGAGCGGCGCGAGGAGGGCGACCTCAAGGAGAACGCCGGCTACCACGCCGCGCGCGAGCAGCAGGGCCAGGAGGAGGCGCGGATCCGCACGATCGACGACCTGCTGGCCAACGCCCAGGTCGGCGAGACGCCCACCGAGTCCGGCGTCGCGCTCATCGGCTCCGTCGTCCGCGCCTACTACAACGGCAACGAGGACACCAAGGAGACCTTCCTCATCGGTACCCGCGGCGAGGGCTCCGGCAAGGACGACCTCGAGATCTACTCGCCCGACTCGCCCCTGGGCAAGGCCGTCCTGGGCGCGAAGAACGGTGAGACCCGCGAGTACACCGCGCCCAACGGCAAGACCGTCAAGGTGACCATCGTGACCGCGGAGCCGTACCAGAGCTGACCTGCTCCGTGGCGACCCCGGTGGTAGGTTCTTCACGAATGTCGGGTCGCCCAGACGTGCCCGAATCAGCGCCGGCGTAGCAGGAGTTCCACGTGTCAGACGGTTCCCAGGACAGGCCCCACGGCCCTGCCCCGACGATCGAGGCGGCCGCAGCGAGGGTCCTGGGTCCGGCACTCCGGACCGGCCAGTCGCCGTTCGAGGACGACCTCTACACCTGGACCCCGGAGGTCGCGGAGGAGCTCGCCCGCCGCCTGGACGCCGACCCCGCGGACGACGCGGGCGGCACCGGCGGCGGGCCGGGCTCCGGGCTGCCCACCGGCGGGTCCGCGGCCCCCGGTTCGACCCGCTCCCCAGTGATGCAGGCGCTGCACGACCAGCTCGAGGGCGCTCCGCGGCCGGTGATCCTGCTGGCCGCGGAGCTGCTCTACATCCAGCAGCTCCCGCTCTCCACCGTCACGGCGCGCCTCAAGCGGGGGCGTGTCCGTGACGTCCTGTCCTGGATGGACGAGGCCCCGCAGATCCCCGCCGACCTCGACGAGGTGCTCACCGAGAAGGGCCCGCTCACCGGCGGGTTGGGCTTCAACGTGCAGATGCGCGAGCACCTGCGCTGGCTGTGCTCGTTCATCGTCCACTGGGCCGAGCTCGACGCCTCGGTCCGCGACGCCGCCCTGTCCGACCCGTGGGAGTTCCAGCGGGCCGCCCGCTCGACGCCCGGGGACTGGCGGGCCATCCGCTACAGCCTCCAGTACCTGGTGTGGCCCGGCTACTTCCAGCCGATCGTCAAGCACGAGCACAAGACCCGCATCCGCGACGCGTTCGCCGACCTCATCGGCGGCCCCTCCGGGATCGACGAGCTGGACATCGACCAGGACCTGCACCGCATCTCCGAGGTCCTGTCCGCGCAGCTCGGGCAGCCCGTCGACTGGTACCGCGGATCCGTGGCCAACCAGTGGCAGCGGCACCGCGACGACCACTCGCGCCGCGCCTGGCTCGTGCGCCCCGGCCGCGGCGGCGTCGGCCAGTCGGGCCAGTGGGTCGCGCAGAACCGCATCGCCCTGCCCGCCTCGCACCTGCCGCGCATCCCCGCGCACGCCAGTCGGCTCGAGGTCTCCCAGGCCGTCGAACAGGGCTACCCGCACCTGGACTACCAGGCCCGGTTCCAGCTCACCGCGGAGCTGCACACGTTCCTGTCCCGGATGAGCCCGCAGGACGTGGTGGCCACCGTCGCCGACGCGAAACTGCACCTCGGCACGCTCACGGACGACCTCGGTTACGTGGACGACGGCGGGCAGCAGCTCGAACGGTCCGTCCTGTGGAGCGCGGTGACCCTCGACCTGGAGTCGCTGCCCAGTCCCCTGTCCGAGCTGATCGGCGAGCCCGGCACGGTCGTGGACCTCACCGACGGTCTCGACGCGCTGCTGTCTGCCATGCACCCCGGCCGTCACTCCGCGGAGTCGCAGGTCGCCGAGGCCCCGGCCGCTGGCGCTGTGCCCACCCTGCCCGAGGTCACCGACGAGCTGGCCGACGGCCTCCACATGCCGCGCGAGGAGCTCCAGGAGATCGTCGACACGCTGCAGCAGCGTCAGCAGATCGTCTTCTACGGCCCGCCCGGCACCGGCAAGACGTACCTCGCCCAGGAGCTCGCCCGGTTCCTCGCCGGCCCCGACGACCCGAGCCGCGTCCAGCTGGTGCAGTTCCATCCCAGTTACGCCTACGAGGACTTCTTCGAGGGCTACCGGCCGACCCTCACCGAGTCCGGTCAGCCCGGCTTCGCGCTGCAGGCGGGCCCGCTGCGCAGGCAGGCCGCCCGGGCCACCTCCGAGTCCGGCCGCGAGCACCCGAGCTTCCTCATCATCGACGAGATGAACCGCGCCGACCTCGCGCGCGTGTTCGGCGAGATGTACTTCCTGCTCGAGTACCGCGACCGCACCGTCCTGCCGCAGTACTCCCCCGACACGTCGTTCCGGCTGCCGCGCAATCTGTTCATCATCGGGACCATGAACACCGCCGACCGCTCGATCGCCATGGTCGACGCCGCCATCCGCCGCCGCTTCGCGTTCATGGAACTGCACCCCGACACCCCGCCGGTCGCGGGTGTCCTCCGCCGGCACCTCGAGGCGCGAGGGGCCGGTTCCGAACCGGCGGAGCTGCTCGAGGCCCTCAACTCGGAGATCGACGACTCCGACCGCGACCTGCGGATCGGCCCGTCGTACTTCATGAAGGACCAGGCCACCGAGCCCGGCGGACTCGAGGCGATCTGGCGATTCGACCTGTTGCCCCTGCTCGAGGAGCACTACTACGGCCGGCTCACCCGCGCCGAGGTCCACGAACGCTTCGGCCTGGCGGCACTGCGCCGCAAGATCGGGCGGGCGTGACCACGACCTCGACGGGTCCGGGGTCCTCACAGCTGATGGCCCTGGAGTTCGACGAGTTCGACCGCCGCGGCCGGCTCGTCACCCTGAGCTGGGAGGGCGCACAGCACCTGTCGCAGACCGGCCTGGTGGAGGTCCTGCCCGCCGGCCGCGACACGTGGCGGCTCATCCCCAGCGGCGCGGTGGGCTCGGTGCGGGTCGAGGGCCTGTCCGTGCGGGTGCTGCCGGCCGCCAGCCTCGGTCTCACCCAGTTGTTCTTCCTGCTCGACCACGCGGCCGACGACGCGTTCCTGTCCTCGGCCGTCCAGGCGCGGGACGACGACGAGCTGTGGTCCTCCGTCGCCGAGTCGATGGCCCGGTTGGCGCACCAGGCCCTGTCCGCGGGACTGCTGCGCGGGTACCGGCGGGTCGACGAGGCGCTGACCACCGTCCGCGGCCGGATCCGGCTGGGCGATCAGATCCGCCGACACCCGGGGATGACCATCCCGCTGGAGGTCACCTACTCGGAGTTCACGCCGGACATCGCCGAGAACCGCATCCTGCGCACGGCCGCGCACCGCCTGCAGTTCCTGCCGGAGCTACCGGACGCGACCCGCCGCCGGCTCGCGATGGTCGACGCGCGCCTGTCCGACGCCTCGCTCATCGGCCAGAGGGCGCCCGTGCCTTCGTGGACGCCGAGCCGGCTCAACGCCCGGTTCCAGGACGCCCTCGCGCTCGCGGACCGCATCGTGCGGCGCATCTCCGTCGAGGTCGAGGACGGTCACGCCGCGTCGGCCGCGTTCGTCACCGAGATGCCGGCGCTGTTCGAACGCTACGTGGAGGCGGAACTGACCGCCGCCCTCGACGGGCGGGGCGGCCGGCTCCTGCACAACCCCGTCGTCAACCTGGACTCCGGCACCGAGGCCGACGGCGACGCCCCGTCCGGTCGGCACCGCGCCCCCGCCGGCGACGGTGACCACATCTCCGTGCGCACCGGGTTGG
Source organism: Dietzia sp. CH92 (assembly GCF_032248695.1). Taxonomy (NCBI): domain Bacteria; kingdom Bacillati; phylum Actinomycetota; class Actinomycetes; order Mycobacteriales; family Dietziaceae; genus Dietzia; species Dietzia sp. CH92. Next base: position 691,035 of record NZ_JAVHXC010000001.1, read on the forward strand.
TGTACGAGGTCGACGGCGAGCCGCTCACCACCTTCGTCCCGACCTACCCCACGGACCGACGGGCACGGGCGGCCGAGCACTACCGCCTGCTGGCCGCCTGCACGGCGCTCGGCGTGGACCGTGCGTACCTGGTGTACCCCGCCCAGCGCCGCGACGACTCCCCGCAGCCGCGGCGGATCGTCCACACCGACATCTCGATCGTCGAGTACCCCGTCGACCTGTCCGGAGGCCCGGCGGACAGCCGCCGGGCTATCGTCGAGTTGGCCGAGCACGCCCGCACGTTGGCCTGCACACCCGCCGCCCGCCACCGCACGGAAGGGAGACGACACGCCCGATGAGCGACGCCGACGATCCCGCCCGCAGCAGACTCCTGGTGAGCCTCGCTCTGGCCACGGTGGGGACGGTCGGCGCCTATCGCGGCGCGTACGAGGTGCTGGCGCAGCAGGCGAAGATCGCGCGCCGCGTCATCCCCAAGCCGACCGCGCGGCCCTACGACGGGGACGGGCTGTACCGGCCGGGCGCGGCGTCCCCGGACCCGTGGCGTCCCGGCCTCGCGTACGACGTGCACATGATGGTCTTCGGCGACTCGCTCGCGGCGGGCCTGGGGGCCGACTCCCCCGACGAGCTCCCCGGGGTCCTGCTGGCGAGGGGCCTGGCCGAGGAGTCCGGCTGGAACGTGCGGCTGAGCATCAAGGCGATCGTCGGCGCCACGTCCAAGGGCCTGGCCGGGCAGATCGAGGCCATGCAGGTCGCCCACGGCAGACCGGACATCTCCGTCATCCTCATCGGCGGCAACGACATCACCTCCCGCAACGCCATCGGCCCCTCGGCCCGCCGCGTCGGTGACGCCGTGCAGGCCCTGCGCGAGGGCGGCTCCCACGTCGTGGTGGGTACGTGTCCGGACCTGGGCATCATCAAGCCGGTGCCCCAGCCGCTGCGCTCGGTCATGGCCACACTGAGCCGCCGACTGGCCGCCGCGCAGACGGTCCAGGTGCGCAGGGCCGGCGGGGTCCCCGTGTCGCTGGCCGAGACGCTGGCGCCGGAGTTCCACCGCCGCGGTGAGAGCCTGTTCTCCCCCGACCGGTTCCACCCCAACTCCGCCGGGTACGAACTCGCCGCCGGCCTGCTGCTGCCCGCGGTGTGCGTGGCTCTGGGCGTGTGGGACGAGGCTCCCCGGGAGCAGGCGCCGCACGACGCCGCCGAGGCCGCCGAGTCGCTCGAGGCGGCGGAGGACGCCGCCGAGGCCGTCGGACCCAGCGACCCCGCCGCGCCCGCGGAGTCCGGCGAGCACCGTGAGTCCGTGGTCGCCCGCCTCACCAAGCGCCTCACCGACTTCGTGCGCACCCACGAGGGCGGGGACCGCGCGGGCGAGGATGAGAACGCGTTCCTGCATAATGGAGACGTGGACGGTGATCCGGAGAGCACGGGGGACGCCCGCGAAGCCGCGGACACCCTCCGCCGCCGGAGCCGGATCCTCCGGTTGGCACGACCGACCCGGGACGACCCCCGCCCGGACGACCGCCCCGACCCCAGCTGACCCTCATCTGCATACAGAGCACCCACCAGAAACAAAGGAGCCTTCCATGCCGGAAGCCGTGATCGTCTCGTACGCCCGTTCCCCGATCGGGCGCGCCAACAAGGGATCCCTCGTGGGCATCCGCTCCGACGACCTCACCGCCCAGATGGTCAAGGCCGCCCTGGACAAGGTCCCCGCGCTCGACCCCACCCAGGTGGACGACCTCATGCTGGGCAACGGCCTGCCCGGTGGCCAGCAGGGCTTCAACATGGCCCGCGTCGTCTCCGTCCTCGCGGGCCTGGACACCGTCCCGGGCACCACCGTGAACCGCTACTGCTCCTCCTCGCTGCAGACGACCCGTATGGCGCTGCACGCCATCAAGGCCGGCGAGGGCGACGTCTTCATCTCGGCCGGCGTGGAGACCGTGTCCAACTTCGCGGCGGGCACCTCCGACCACATCCCGGACACCAAGAACCCCGCGTTCTTCGAGGCCATGGACATCACGGCCAAGCGCGCCGAGGGTGGCGCCGACACGTGGACCGACCCGCGTGAGAAGGGGCTGCTTCCCGACGTCTACATCCCCATGGGTCAGACCGCCGAGAACGTCGCCCAGATCACCGGCATCACCCGCGAGGAGCAGGACCGCTGGGGCGTGCGCTCCCAGAACCTCGCCGTGGCGGCCGTCGAGAGCGGCCACTACGCCAACGAGATCACCCCGGTCACCATGCCCGACGGCACCGTGGTGACCAAGGACGACGGCCCCCGCCCCGGCACGACCTACGAGAAGATCTCGCAGCTCAAGCCGGTGTTCCGTCCGGACGGCACCATCGCGGCCGGCAACTGCTGCCCGCTCAACGACGGCGCCGCCGCCCTGGTGATCATGAGCGACACCAAGGCCAAGGAGCTCGGCCTCACCCCGCTGGCCCGCATCGTCTCCACCGGCGTGTCCGGCCTGTCGCCCGAGATCATGGGCCTCGGCCCCGTCCAGGCGGTCAAGAACGCCCTGCGTTACGCCGGCAAGTCGATCTCGGACATCGACCTGTTCGAGATCAACGAGGCGTTCGCGGTCCAGGTCATCGGCTCGGCCCGTGAGCTCGGTATCGACGAGGACAAGCTCAACGTCAACGGTGGCGCGATCGCGCTTGGACACCCCTTCGGTATGACGGGCGCCCGCATCACCGCGTCGCTCATCAACAACCTCCAGGCCAAGGACAAGCAGTTCGGCATCGAGACCATGTGCGTCGGCGGCGGCCAGGGCATGGCGATGGTGCTCGAGCGCCTCAGCTGATCCCACGCCCCTGACGGGGCAAGCACGAGCGTCCCGGCCACGACCTCCTCGAGAGGCGTGGCCGGGACGCTCTTCTCGTTGGCCAGGGGGCCGGGTCCGCTCCGGCAGGCGCCGTGGCCCCGCCCCGCATCCGGTCACCGCCCCGGCCGCAGCGACCGCAGTGGGCCACCTCCGCTGGCAGTCTGCGCGGCGGCATCGCGTCTCGCCCGGCGGCGTCGGTGAAACCGAGCACTCCCGCAGCGCGACTGCCGTGACTCACGCTGCCTCGCGGGCTTGTGCTGGCGCGGTGGTCCCTGGCGCCAGCACAACCGGGTCGGATCTGTGCATCTCGCCAGCGCGGGTCACACGCGCAGCGCACCCAGGGGCAGATACGCTGCCCCGCTGCTCGGAAACGGGGCGCGACACGAGTCGGCACCGGCCTGCGCTGGCGGGCAGTTCGGCTGCGCTGCCGGGCTGCTTGGATGCGCTGTCCCGCTGCTCGGCTACGCAGCGCAATGCGGGGCGGCGCCGGCCAGTGCGGCCCGTGCGGCCCGAGCGGCCCGTGCGGCCCGAGCGGCCCGTGCGGCCCGAGCGGCTCATGCGGCCAGTGCGGCCCGTGCGGCCCGTGCCCCGCCGGCACACGAATGTTTTGGCGCCACTGGCCCACTTCACGCGATGGACGTCTGTCCAGGGCGGATCGCCCACTGTCGTACGCGGGCATTACTCTTTCCTCAGTTACCAGTCGTCACATCGGAGTCTCATGCCCACCCTTTCATCGTCGTTCCGTCGCGCCGCGGGTGCTGGCGCGCTCGCCCTCGCCCTGGTCGCCGTCTCGGTCGCGCCCGCCACCGCGGAGGACGGTCGGTCCGGCTCGTCGTCTTCCGTGGGCGAGGTCGCGTTCGACGCGGTCTCCGGGAGCCTCGAGCAGCTCCCCGTCGGCTCGACCGCCGCGCTGCTCGGTTCCGTGGGATCGTCGGATGTCCCGATCGTCCCGATGTCCGTGGAGGAGGTCGGCGTTCCGTCGGAGGTCGACCCGTCCATCACCGAGACGGAGTTCCTCGGGATCTCGCGCTATGACGGCCCGGGCGACGTGTACGAGTACTGGTCGGTCCAGTCCGCAGCGATGCAGCGCGTGGTCACCGTCGAGGTGGTGCGCTCCCGCGGCGAGGGTGCCGCTCCGGTGATGTACATGCTCGACGGCGTCGGGGCGCCCGAGTACAGCACGGGCTGGAATCACGTCGCGGACATCCACGAGGTGATGGCGGACGAGAACGTCCACATCGTCAACCCGGCCGGCGCCTTCGCCTCCTTCTATTCGGACTGGGAGAAGGAGGACCCAGTCCTGGGTAACCACAAGTGGGAGACGTTCCTGACGGAGGAGCTGCCCGCGATCGTCGCCGCCGAGCTGGACACCAACGGTAGGTCGGCGATCGCCGGCAACTCCATGGGCGCCCAGGCCGCGATGCACCTGGCGGCCCAGCATCCGGACATCTATGACGCCGTGATCGCCCTCAGCGGCAACTACTCGACGCTGGATCCGCTCGGCTACCAGACGGTACGCCTGAGCGTCGTAACCCGGGGCGGGGACCTCGACAACATGTGGGGACCGCGCGGCAGCGAGCGGTGGCGTTACCACGACACGATCTCGCACCCGGAGAAGCTGCGGAACACGGCCGTGTACATGTCGGCCGGCAACGGCGACATCGGGCCGGAGGACCCGGGCGAGTACGGCAGCGAGCAGCACGCCATGTGGTTCGGCATCGTGCTCGAGCGCGGCGTGAACGAGGCCACCAGGAAGTTCTCCCGGGCGTTGACCGACGCCGGGGTGACGCACCGCGCGGACTACGGCACCACCGGCCTGCACAACTGGGCGACCTTCATGCGGTACTTCGACGACGGCTGGGAGTACATCAAGCCCGCCCTGCAGAACTGATCCCGGCCCCGCAGACGCCGACGGCCCCGGCTCCCTTCGAGGGGAGCCGGGGCCGTCGGTCTTCCGGAGCCGGCCCGGTAAGTCAGGCCGGGCGGCGACTCGTGTCGGTCACTCGCGGAAGTAACTCATCAGGCGCAGGATCTCGACGTAGAGCCAGACCAGGGTGACGGCCAGGCCCAGGGCGACGCCCCACGCCATCTTGGCCGGCGCACCGGCGCGCACGAGGCGGTCGGCGTTGTCGAAGTCGAGCAGGAAGCTGAACGCAGCGAGGCCGATGCAGACCAGCGAGAAGACGATGGCGATCATGCCGCCGTCACGCAGCGGGTTGAAGCCGAACAGCAGCGCGCCGAAGAGGTTGCCCACCATCAGGACGAGCACGCCGATGAGGGCGGCGGTCATGAAGCGGGTGAACTTCGGCGTGACGCGCACGGCACCGGTCTTGTAGACGAACAGCATGCCGCCGAAGACACCGAACGTGCCGAGTACCGCCTGACCGATCACGGCGGCGGCGTCCGCGCCGGCGATGTCGAAGGTGAAGATGTGCGAGACGGCGCCGATGAACAGGCCCTCGAACGCGGCGTAGATCAGGGTGACGGGCGCGGAGTCCATCTTGCGGCCGAAGGTGGCCACGAGCACGGTGATGAACCCGCCGATGCCGCCGACGAGCAGGAGCGGCATGGCCAGTCCCATGTCGACGGACAGGAAGTAGGCGATGAGGCCCACGACGCCGATCACCCCGAGGGTGATGCCGGTCTTCGAGACCACGTCGTCGATGGTCATGGGCCGCGTGTCGGCGGCGAACTGCGAATGCGCCTGGGGCGCACCGTAACCGGGCTGGGCTCCGTAGCCCGCCTGGCCGTACTGGCCCTGCTGGAACGCGCCGCGTCCGGCGGCACCGAACTGGGTGGCGCCGCGGGCGCTGTCCGTGGACAGGGAACTGAAGACCGGATTGCTGCTGCTGCGCATCGAGGTCCCTTCGGAAGTTGTCGGGGAAGGTCGTTTATCGAGAGTCCCCGCCGGGTCACCGACGAATCACTCGTCACTGTTCAACGCACGGGTCAACCTGTGTGTTCCCGGCGCCGGCCCCCATCCTCTCGCACCGATCCGCGCGCCGGCCATCCCGCACGCCCATCGACAGTTAACGATATGTCGTTGACTATCTATGGCATGACGTAGATACTCGTTGCCAAGGGGCTCGCACCGCGGGCCCGACGAGCAGAGGAGACGGCGATGACTGACGACGACATCGGTCACACCCCGGAGGCGTTCGGCCACCCGGGGACACGGGGCCGCGGCGGGCATCCCCGTCGCGGCGGTCGGCCGCACGGACACCGCGGCCATCAGCGCGACCATCGCCACGGTCACGGGCACGGCGGCGGCCCCTTCGGCCCGGGCGGACCCTTCGGTCCCGGCGGGCCGTTCGGACCCGGCGGGCCGTTCGGTCCGGGCGGGCCGTTCGGAGCGGGTGGACCGTTCGGGACGTCCGATCCGGGCCGCGGCGGTCGGCGCGGGCCCCATCAACGACGACGACGAGGAGACGTTCGACACGGAGCGCTCCTGCTGATCGCCGAGGAGCCGCGGAACGGCTACGGCATCATCCGCGAGCTGGCCGAGCGCAGCGGCGGGACCTGGCGGCCCAGCTCGGGCGCGGTGTACCCGGCGCTGGCGTTACTGGAGGACGAGGGCCTCATCGAACCCGCGGCGGACGCCGGGCCGAAGCACTACCGGCTCACCGACGCCGGACGGGCCGAGGTGGACTCCCTCAGCGGCCGCCCCGCACCGTGGGAGGACGCGACCGAGGAGGCCGCGGCGGGCCTCGGTGGGAGCACCGAGCTGTGGAAGGCGTTCGGCGACGCGGCGATGGCCGTGCGCGCGGTCGTGCAGACCGGGGACGCCGCCGTCGGGGCCGCCGCGACCGAGGAACTGGTCGCGCTGCGCAAGCGGCTCTACGGTCTGCTCGCGGACGCCGGCGACTGACCGCTGCCGCGGCGCGGTCCGCGGCAGCGGTCGCGAAGGCGGGAGGGCGTCACTCGCAGGCGACGCCGTCGTTGTCGCGGTCGAGCTTCGAGGCGTACCCGGGCTCGCCCCGGTAGATCGGAGCGGCGCCCGCCGCCCGCGCCTCCGAGCAGTTCGCGTACGACGCGGACTGCGGAGCCGGCTCCGCCACCGGGGCCGGCGCGTAGGTCTGGGCGGGCGCCGGGGCGTAGGTCGGCTCGGGGGCGACCGTGGAGGCGGGTGCCGGCTCCGGCTCGGCCGCGACGGGAGCGGCCGGGGCCGATGAGGTGCTGGTGGGGGCCAACGTCACCGTGGTGGTGGTCGTCGACCGGACGGTGGAGGTGACCGTGCTGGTCGCGATGGCGCCTGTCGCCGCCGCCGGGCTCGCCGCGGGAACGGGCGTGGGCGTCGTCGCGGGCATCAGCGCGGCGCCGGCGACGAGCGCGGCGGCCGAGACGGACCCGACGAGCGGCCACCGGCGCGCGTAGGGGGCGAGCGGGGTGCTCCATGTGAGGGGGCTGAGCGCGTCCGCGGACACCTGGCCCGACATCGACTGCGCCGCGAGCGCGGCCTCCCGGTCGAGACGGTAGTCCTCCTCGGCCCGGGTGCGGTCCTTGTGTTCGCACAGGATCCACCACCCGCCGGGGCCCGCCGCGGCCAGGCCCACCAGCACCCCGGCCAGCGAGGCCAGAGCCCCACCGCCGGCGGTGCCGATGGACGCGACCAGTATCAACCCGCCCACGACCACACCAGCCCAGGCGAGGGCCCGCTTCCAGACGGGCGGCGCGATGTACGTCGGTTCGGACAGGGTCGGGTGCGCCGGGGACGGCAGGACGATCGGCATGCTCGCGGTCTTTCGAGGAGGGAGGAGGGGTCTGCGGAGCGCCCATGGGGCGCCGCGCGGTGGAGATGTGAACACTACTCCACCGCGCGACGCCCGCCAAACAAATCCTTATCTCGGACGTGGGCTCACCCCAGGGAGACGTTCCGGTTCCACGACCGGGCGGTGCGCCACATGCAGAAGCCGGCCAGCAGGACCATCGCCCCGATGAAGCCGATCGGCATGACGTCGCCGGTGTTGGCCCCCGCCGCCAGCTCGTCGACGAGGTTGAACGACACCAGGCCCACCTCATCCCCCATGCGCACCCCGAACGGCAGCACCGCCATCCCCAGCAGCGACAGCGCCTGCATGGCGATGTACACCAGCACGAACACGACGATCGGCCCGCCGGCACCGAGCCCGGCCAGTCGGCGCTCGTGGCCGATCGAGACGGAGAAGTAGTAGAACACCGGCCACACCAGCACCCAGGCGAGCATCACGAGCACACCGGCGACGATCATCCACGCGGGCGCGGCCGCGGTGACGGCGTCCCACAGGTCGACCAGCCCGGCCCACGACGGCCCGGGCGCCTCGGAGATCCGCGCGAAAGCCCACCACGCGACCAGCGCCAGGATCACCGTGAGCACGATCGCCGCGAGCGACGCGAGCATCGCCCAGGCGAGCTTGACCCGGTAGATCCGGGCCCCACGGATCGGGAGGGAGTGCGTGAAGTACCCGGTCCGTCCGTAACCGGAACGCCAGTAGTCGGCGGCCAGCACCAACTGCGTCGCCGGGACCGCGGCGACGGCGGCCAGGAAGCCCAGCGCCATTCCGAGCGGCGACAGCAGCGGCCATCCCGAGGCACCGAGCAGACTGCCCACCACCCCGACCAGGGCGATCAACCCGAAAAGGGTGGCGAGAGGGCCTCGCGTGCGCAGCCATTCGTGGGTGACGAGCGTTGTCGTCGTCGCCGTCCTCGGGGTCGCGGTCGACGGTGAGGGGGTCGCGGTGGTCGCGGTCATCGGTACGTCTCCTTGAAGATCTGGTCGAGGCTGGCCCCGTGGCCGCCGCGGAGGTCGTCGGCGTCGCCGGAGAGCAGCACGCGGCCGTGGCGCATCATCACGACCGCGTCGAGGACGGGTTCGAGGTCGTGGACGAGGTGGGTGGCGATGACCAGCAGGGAGTCCTCGGACAGGGTGCGCACGATGCCGTCCACGATGAGCTGGCGCGCGGCCGGGTCGACGCCGGAGATCGGCTCGTCGAGCAGGAAGACGCTCGCGTCGCGCGACATGGCGAGCGCGATCTGCACCTTCTCACGCATGCCCTTGGACATCTCCTTGAGCCGCATGGCCTCGCTCAGTCCGAAGAACCCGATGAGGTCGCGCGCCTTCTCGGGGCGGAAATCGGCGAAGAAGTCCGCGTACAGGTCGAGGCAGTAGCTCACCCGCGCCCGGTCGGGCAGGAAGCTGGTGTCGGGCAGGAAGGACACGAGCGCCTTGGATTCGGGGCCCGGTGCGTGACCCGCGATCCGGACGTCGCCGGTGTACCCGGTCATGACGCCGGCGAGGATCTTGAGCAGGGTGGTCTTTCCGCAGCCGTTCTCGCCGAGCAAGCCCACGATCCGCCCGGAGGTGAGGGTGAGGTCGAGGCCGTCGAGGGCGGTGACGGGCCCGTACCGCATGGTCAGGCCGGAGGCCTCGACAAGTGTGGTGGGCTCGGTCATGTCAGGCGTCTCCGGTGTCTGCATCGGTAGTGGGGTGGTCGTCATGGCTGTCCCATCTGGAGTCGAGTAGTGCGCGGGCTCTGTCCGGTGTCATGCCCAGGCCGCGCACGCGCCGGACGTAGGCGTCCGCGGCGTCGGTGGCGAGGTCGGCCCGGACCTCGTCGATCCGGTCCTCGTCGGTGGTGACGAACCGGCCGGTCGCGCGTTCGGAGCGGCACAGGTCGAGTCGCTCGAGTTCGGCGAGGGCGCGTTGGGCGGTGTTGGGGTTGACGCCCAGGTCGGCCGCCAACTCGCGGACGCCGGGCATCCTCGCGCCCGCCGCCCAGTCCCCGGTCACGATGCGCCGCGAGAACTCCTCGACGAGCTGCACCCAGATCGGGGACGAGGTGTCGAACTGCATCATCGCCCCGCTTCCGTGTTGCTGTATTAGGTGATTAATACAGTGACACCGCCGCGTGGCGTTGTCAACGCCGGGCGTGGGTTCCGGTGGGAGAGAGACGAAGTGACGACGACGACGAGGTGTGCGGCGGCGCGCGAGTGGCTGGTCTGCCGGGCCTGCGTCAGGGCGTCCGCAGACGCAGTCTCACCCGACGAGCGACGCCAGTGGCCCGTCAGCGCGGGCGGGGTTCAGGCAGCTGTCCGGCATCGTCGCCAGCGAGCACCACGCAGACGGGAGCACCGGACGGTAGCCCGGTTCCACTCCCCCGGCCGCGATGATCTCGCGGTAGGCCTCCACCCCGGAGGTCGGGTGACGGGTGAGCGCCGGGTCGGACAGCGCGTCCACCCGGTACAGCCCGAAGCGGGCGGAGTAGTCGCCCCACTCGTAGTTGTCGACCAGCGACCAGTGGTTGTAGCCGATCACCGGGTAGCCGTCGGCCACGGCGCGCTGCAGCCAGAAGACGGTGTCGCGCAGGAAGTCGCCCCGCTCAATGGCGTCCGCGCGGTGACCGTCGCGGGTCGGCATCCCGTTCTCCACGATGTAGATCGGCTTGCCCGGGTACGAGCGCGCGTAGTGCTGAATCGCCTCGTAGATCCCCTCCGGCTGCGGGCGGACCGCGGCGAAGTCGTCGACCGCCGCGTGGGCCGCGGTGAGGTTGTTCAGCGCGACGCCGTAGTAGTAGTCGATCCCCACGTAGTCCACCGCGTCGGCCACCCGGTCCGCCACGAGGGTGTCGGTGAACTCGGTGGCCAGCGGCAGGTACGCCTCGTTCATCGTGACCATCGCGTGCGGGTCGGCACGGTGGGCGGCCGCGTAGCCGAGCCGGTGCGCGGCCTCCACCGCGTCGAGGAAGCGGGAGAAGTCGGGCGGTCCCACCCTCCCGATGGTCATCTCGTGCTTGAAGAACACCAGCGGCTCGTTGAACGTCACCCAGAGCGTCCCGTCGCCCGCCCAACGGTCGGTGACGAGCTCGGCGAACCGGCCGAACGATTCCACGGCTCCCGGGGCGAGCATCCCGCCCTCGTCGGCGAGCCATCCCGGGTAGACGAAGTGGACCATGGTGATCATCGGCGTCATGCCGCGGGCGCGGATGGTCTCGATGATCCGGTCGTAGCGGGTGAGCGCCGCCTCGTCGTACTCCCCTCGCACCGGTTCGATCCGGGCCCACTCCACCGAGAATCGGAACGTGTTCACGCCCATCGCCGCGGCGTTCGCGATGTCCTCCGGGTAGCGGTTCCAGAAGTCCACGGCGTCGCCGACGGGATCTGACTGACCGGACGGCGAGGTCGCGTCCGAATAGCGCTTCCAGTTGGAATCGGGATTCGAGCCCTCCACCTGGAAACCCGACGTGGCCACGCCCCAGTGGAAGTCCGGCGCGATCGCCGGTCCGCCCGGACCGGCGTCTGCCGCGGCGGTCGGTCCGCCGGCGGAGGCGACCGGAGCGACGGCGGCGGGAAGAACCACCGTCCCCACCAGTAGCACCAGCGCGAGGAGGGTCGCCACGAACCGCGGCGCCGGCGTTGGACCCGTGACCTGCCGTGACGTGCGCTCCATGGCAGCACCCTAGGCGGGTCGGGCCCGTGGTGGGGGCTGATCCGCCCGGCTCGCCCGGGGGCTCAGGCCTGCCGCGCGCCCGCCCACCCCGGCCCGCGCACCAGATAGCCCACACGGTCGCGCCAGGTCTCCGAACGGAAGACGTCGCGGGCGATGGCGACCCACTCGTGGGTGGCGATGCGCAGCGGGTTGAAGGTGTTGATGTTGGTGGTGAGGCCGTAGACGACGTCCTCGCCCTCGGGTTCGTAGGTGCCGAACAGCCGGTCCCAGATGATGAGGATGCTGCCGTGGTTGCGGTCGAGGTACCGGCGGTTGCTGCCGTGGTGCACCCGGTGGTGCGAGGGCGAGTTGAAGATCTTCTCCAGCGGGCCGATCGAACGGACGGCCTCGGTGTGCACCCAGAACTGGTAGATGAGGTTGACCGCGCGGGCGTCCTGCACGATCGCCGGGCGCACGCCCAGCAGCGACAGCAGCCCGTAGGGCACGTAGATGGTGAGCGCTTCGGCCACCGGCTGACGCAGCGCGGTGGAGAGGTTGTACCGCTCGCTGGAGTGGTGGACGACGTGCATGGCCCACAGCCAGCGGCTCTCGTGGTCGAGGCGGTGGTTCCAGTAGTAGAGGAAGTCCCAGCCGAGGATGCCGACCGCGTAGGCGAGAGGTCCCGAGCCCAGGTCGAGGGGACTGCGGCGGAACAGCGCCGTGCTCGCGGTCTGGGCGCTCCACAGCGTGGAGACCATGACGACCGTGGACGCGACGGCGGACACGGCCGCTCCCCCGGTGATCCGCCGCAGGGCGGGCGGGATGACCGCGCCGCGCTCGAGCGGGATGGCCGCGTCGCGCTCGGGTGGTAGCCCGCCGTCACCGTGGGAGCGGACCGACGACGACGATGATGATGACGACGACGACGCCACGGTCCCCGCCTCCGCCAGGCCCGGCCCGCGGTGGCGGCGGATGAGGTCTCCGGCGCTGGCCACGGCGGCCGAGGCCAGGGCGACGCCCATCACCGCCTTGGCGTAGCGGCCGGTCCGCGGGGTGAGCGGGGCGAGGAGCCTCTCCGTGAGGTACGGGGCGATCAGGCTGCCGACGCCCATCGACAGGCTGGCCATGGTGTCGGCGAACTCGTAGTCCCCGGCTCGCTGGTCGGGGGCGGGATTGCGCCGCTGCCAGGCGTATTCGGCCGCCATCGACCCGATGAACGCGGGGATGGCCAGGACCGTGAGATCGACCTTCATGGACGCATCATATGACGCCGGTCACAGACCGGCGCGGGCCCGGCGCCGTGTCCGTCAGTGCGCGGCGGGCGCGGTCGCGGGGCCCTCGGTCTGCGCGCTGTTGCGGACGAAGAACACCCCGATCACCGGGATCAGCGAGATGACCGCGCCGAGGAGCAGCGCGTTGTGCACGCCGGTCATCTGCGCGGCGGCGTCCCCCAGTCCGGATTCGGCGCCGGACACGATGCCGAGCGTCATCACGGTGATGAACAGCGCGGTCCCGGTGGCCGCCGCGACCTGCTGCAGGGTGTTGAGCAGTGCGGAACCGTGCGAGTACAGGTGCGGCGGCAGCGACCCGAGCGCGGAGGTCATGAGCGGCGAGAACAGGAAGGCCAGCCCCACGCTGAGGACGATGTGCCACGTCACGACGAGGGCCAACGAACTGCCGTCGGAGAAGGTCGTGAACATCCCCCACAGTCCCGCGGAGGCCAGGATCGAGCCGGGGATGATGAGGGGGCGCGGGCCGATCCGGTCGAAGGCGCGGCCGACGAACCAGCCGAGGACACCCATGATCAGGCCGCCCGGCAGGAGGGCGAGTCCGGAGTTCAGGGTGTTGGTGCCCAGCACCTGCTGCATGTACAGCGGGAGCAGGATGAGGGTGCCGAAGAGCGACATCATCGAGACGAGCATGAGCACGAGGCTCACGGTGAAGGTGGCGAACCGGAAGGCCCGCACGTCGAGCAGTGCGAAGTCCTTGAGCGAGAGCTGACGCCATACGAACACCGCGAGGGCGACCGCACCGATCCCGACGGGGATCCACGGCGAGATGAGAGCGTTGCCGCTGGCGGCCTCGCCGATCGAGCTGAGACCGAAGATGAGTCCGGCGAAGCCGACGGCCGAGAGAACGCCGGAGAGGACGTCGAGCGGGATCGGCCGGGGTTCGGTGACGTTACGGATGAGGACCGCTCCGGCCACGAGCGCCACGATCCCGATCGGCAGGACCGACCAGAACATCCACCGCCAGCTCAGGACCTCGAGCACGAGGCCGCCCACCGTGGGACCGATCGCGGGCGCGACGGCGATCACGATGGAGATGACGCCCATGGTGCGGCCGCGGCGGTCGGCCGGCACCACGTTGAGCACGGTCGTCATGAGGAGCGGGATCATGATCGCGGTGCCGACGGCCTGCACGACCCGGCCGGCGACCAGCATCGGGAACACCACGGCCAGCGAGGCGAACAGTGTCCCGGCCGTGAACGTGCTCATCGCGATGACGAACACCGACCGCAGCGGCAGTCGGACGAGCAGCCACCCGGTGAACGGGATGACCACCGCCATGGTGAGCATGAACGCGGTGGTGAGCCACTGCGCGGTCGCGGCGGTGACCGCGAACTCCACCATGAGCTCGGGCAGCGCCACGGACATGATGGTCTCGTTGAGGATCACCACGAACGCGGCGCCGACGAGCAGGGCGATGAGGCGCACGGTCGCGGCGGGAAGGGCGGGCGAGCCCTGCGCGGCGGCCGGCGCGCCGGCGGTGGGGTGGGCGGAGACTTCAGACGTCACGGTCGTCCTCTGGGATTGCGGTGTGAGAAGAGAGCAGAATCCGGCGCCGGTGGGCCGCGCACGGGAACCCTCGCACTGTACTCGAACGCTCGACCAGAGCGCCGCTCATGTGACAGCCGTAACCGCCGGGACGAGGCGCGGGACCAGGCGGACGAGGACGACCATCGCGACGAGCTCGACGAGGGTCTGGGTGACGACGACGAGGGGCGCCATCTCGAATTCCGCCGGCAGCGCCAGCACGAGCGGGAGGACCACCAACGAGTTGCGGGTCGCCCCGCTGAACGCGACCGCCCGCCTGCCGGGCACGTCGAGCCCGGCCAGTCGCCCGGCCAGCACGCCCACGGGCACCATGACGGCCACGAACGCCGCGTACACCGGGACGACCATCGCCAGCGCCCCGAGCCGCTCGCTGACCGCGGCGATCTGGGACGCCACGACCAGGGCGAGAGTGGCCACCATGAGCGGGACCATCGCGGCCACCGCTCCCCGCATGAGCGCGCCGGCGGCGCGTGCGCCGGGGCCCGCGGCCCGGGCGGCCGGGTCGCCGGAGACCGCCGGGGAGGCGGCGCGCTGGGTGAGCGCGGCCGCCGCCATCGGCACCACGATGAGCAGGAGGAAGGCCTCGACGAACGGGCCCGGCTCCACGGCGTCGACGAACCCGGCCCCGAGGAAGGCCCACAGGTACAGCGGCAACAGCGCCATCTGGGCGAGCATGAGCAGCGGCGTGGCCGCCAGCAGGCGCCGGGTGTCGGCACCGGCCAGGCCGGAGAACACCAGGACGTAGTCGATGCACGGCGTGAGCAGGACGAACAGCACGCCCACGAGCAGGACGCGGTCGTGCGCCACCACGCGCGAGAGCAGCCAGACGACGGGCGGGACCACCACGAAGTTGACCGCGCCGATCGTCGCGAGGAACCGCCGGTCCCGCAGGCCGCGGCCGACCTCGCGGAAGGGGATCCCGAGGAACGTCGCGTACAGCAGGAGCGCGAGCACGGGCTGGATCGCGAGCTCAGCCGGGCCGGCCACCGCGGGCACGAGGAGTCCGACGACCCCGCCGACCCCGAGCCCCGCGAGGTACAGCGCCACCTGATGGCGCTCCATCCACTCCACGCTCACGTACGCGACCCTCCCCTCCCCCGCCGTCGGGCCGTCGGCGCGTGCGGACCCGTCAGGCAACAGGTCTACCCTGTAGCCCGTGGAGACGCGGACGCTGCCGGTGTACGAGGCGGGGTCGGCCGTGATGCCGCACGTCATCACCGGCATGGACGAGCTCGTGCACCACGACACCGAGTGGGAGCCGCACTCGCATCCCACCCACGAGCTGCTGTGGAACCGCGCCGGCGCCTCGACCGCGACCATCGGCGACCGGACGTGGACCATCACCCCGTCGGTCGGCCTGTGGATCCCCGCCGGGATCCTGCACTCGGCCGCCGCCCCCGCGGGCACGTGGTACCGCACCGCGCACGTCGATCCGCGGACCGAGTCGCCGGTGCCGGGCAAGCCCGTGGCGGTGGAGATGACCCCCCTGCTGACCCTGCTGCTGGAGCGGCTGGTGGACCGGACGCTGCAGCAGCGGTCGCGCGAGCTCACAGAGCAGATGGTCTTCGACCTGCTCGAGCCGTCGCCGTACGCACTGCTCGTGCAGCGCCCGGACGCCGAACTGCTCCGCCCGATCGTCGCCGCGCTGGAGGCGAATCCCGGTGACCCGCACTCGCTGTCGGAGTGGGCGACGCGCCTCGGCGTGAGCGAGCGGACCATCACCCGGGCCTTCCGCGCCGGGACGGGACTGAGCTTCGGCGCATGGCAGGCGGCCTTCCGCGCGCAGCAGGCCGCCCTGCTCCTCGGCCGCGGGATGTCCGTGGACGAGGTCGCCGCCCGGGTGGGCTACAGCTCCGCGAGCGCGTTCGGCGCCGCGTTCCGCCGGACCACCGGGCTCACGCCGGGCCGGTTCCGCGAGCCCGGCGTGTCCGAAGCGCTACATCCCGCGTCCTGATCAAGCGATTGCGTCGCTGACCAGCGCCGTCGTACCGTCTTAGGTGAGCCTCACCTAAAGCCCACGCGAGTCGCGGACGGCCGGAGTGAGCAGTCCTGCCGTCCTTACGAGAGTGAGAGAGTCGCCCTGATGCGTTCTCGCGGAGTTGTCTCCTTTGTCATCGCCTCCACCGCCGCCCTGGTGCTGACCGCGTGCGGGTCGTCGTCCGACGGCACGTCCGCCGGTGACACCAGCCCGGCCGCCGGATCCGCGGAGTACCCGATCGTGATCGAGCACGCGCTCGGGACGACCACCATCGAGGAGGCTCCCGAGCGGGTCGCCACCGTCGCGTGGGCCAACCACGAGGTGCCGCTCGCGCTGGGCGTCGTCCCCGTGGGCATGGCCGCGGCGAACTTCGGCGACGACGACGGCGACGGCCTGCTGCCGTGGGTCGAGGAGAAGCTCGACGAGCTCGGGGGCGAGACCCCGGTGCTGTTCGACGAGACCGACGGCATCGACTTCGAGGCCGTGGCCGACACCGACCCGGACGTCATCCTCGCCGCCTACTCGGGACTGACGCAGGAGGACTACGACACCCTCTCCGAGATCGCCCCGGTCGTGGCGTACCCCGAGGAGGCGTGGGCCACCTCGTGGCGCGACGTCATCACCTTCAACGCCACGGGCCTGGGCCTCGAGGCCGAGGGCGCCGAGCTCGTCTCGCGCATCGAGGGCGAGATCGACGAGGCGACCGCGCAGTACCCCGAGCTCGAGGGCACCGCGACGATGTTCATGACGCACGTCGACCCGACCGACCTGTCGACGGTGAACTTCTACACCGCCGCCGACACCCGCGCCGCGTTCTTCGAGGACCTGGGCCTGACCACCCCGAAGGCCGTGGCCGAGGCGTCGGCCGGCGGGAAGTTCTCCGGCAGCGTGTCCGCCGAGCAGCTCGACATGTTCGACGACGTCGAGCTCATCGTCACCTACGGCGACCAGGAGCTCGTCGACACCCTTCGCGCCGATCCCCTGCTGTCGCAGATGCCGGCGGTGAAGAACGACGCGATCGTGTTCCTCGACGGCAACGGCCCCACCGGCACCGCCGCCAACCCCACGCCGCTCGCCATCTCCTGGGTGCTCGACGACTACGTCGCGCAGCTGGCGGAGGCCACCGGCAAGTGACCGAGCCGCACGGCACCGGGCCCGTGACCGCCGAGTCGGACACGGTCGCCTCCCCCGCGTCGGGCGTCGCCCGGTCTGCTGTCCAGACCGTGCGGCGCCCGGCGCGCGTGCGTCTGCTGTGGCTCGTCGTGACGATCGCGGTCCTCGTCGTCGTCGTCATCGCCTCGGTGTCCATCGGCTCGCGCGCGGTCACCCTCGACGAGATCGTCGCCGCGCTGGGCGGCTCCACCGACGGCCTCGGCGAGGCCGCGGTGACCAAGCGCGTGTGGCGCACCGTCCTGGCCGTCCTCGTGGGCGCGGCGCTCGGCGTGGCCGGCGCGGTGATGCAGGGCGTGACCCGCAACCCGCTCGCCGACCCGGGCATCCTGGGCGTGACCATGGGCGCGTCGCTGGCCGTCGTGGTGGGCATCGCGTGGTTCGGCCTGTGGACCTACACCGGCTACATCTGGGCCGCGATCGTCGGTGCCGCGATCACGGCGGTGTTCGTCTACGTCGTGGGCTCACTCGGCCGCGGCGGCGCGACCCCGCTCAAGCTCGCCCTGGCCGGGACGGCCACGTCCGCGGCGGCGTCGTCGTTCATCAGCGCCGTCGTGTTGCCGCGCGGGGACATCGCCGGCGGCGTGCGCTCCTGGCAGGTCGGCGGCGTGGGCGGCGCGGGCGCCGAGGCGATCGAGCAGGTGGCGCCGTTCCTGCTGGTGGGCGCCCTCATCTGCTTCCTCACCGCGCGGCCCCTCAACTCCCTCGCCCTGGGCGACGACCTCGCCGCCGGGCTCGGCGAGCACGTCGTGGCCATCCGCGCGATCTCCTCCCTGGGCGCGGTCCTGCTGTGCGGTGCCGCGACCGCCGTGGCCGGGCCCATCGCCTTCGTCGGCCTCATCGTCCCCCACGCCTGCCGCCTGCTCGTGGGCGTGGACCACCGCTGGCTGCTGCCGTTCTCCGCGTTCACCGGCGCCGTGCTCGTGACCGCCTCCGACGTGCTCGGCCGCATCGTGGCCAGGCCCTCCGAGATCGACGTCGGGATCATCACCGCCCTCGTCGGCGCGCCGTTCCTCATCGCGATCGTGCGCCGGCAGAAGGTGCGTGAGCTGTGAGCGCCGCGCTCTCCCCCGCCCGCCCGTCCGCACTCTCCCCCGCCCGCCCTTCCGCCGTCGAGGTGGTGGCCGCCGGCCGCCGCGCGCGGGAGCGGCGCCGCCAGCTGGTGATGGCCCTGCTCGCGCTGGCCGCCCTCGGCCTGTTCGCCGCGACACTCATGGTGGGCAAGACCTTCTACTCCCCCGCCGAGGTGCTGGGCGTGATCCTCGGCCACGACGTCGACGGGGCTAATTTCACCGTCGGGCGACTCCGTCTGCCGCGCGCGGTGCTGGCCGTGCTCACCGGTGCGTGCTTCGGACTGGGCGGCGTGACGTTCCAGACCATGCTGCGCAACCCGCTGGCCTCCCCGGACATCATCGGCATCAGCTCCGGCGCGAGCGCGGCGGCCGCGTTCGCGATCGTCGTGCTGGGCCTGGGCGGTGCGCAGGTGTCGGCGTTCGCGATCGTCGCCGGCATCGCCGTGGCGCTGCTCATCTACGCGCTGGCCTACCGGGGCGGCGTGGCCGGCACGCGGCTCGTGCTCATCGGCATCGGGATCGCCGCCACCCTCAACGCCGTGACCGACTACATCCTCAAGACCGCCCCGCAGTGGGAACTGCAGGAGGCGATGCGCTGGCTCACCGGCAGCCTCAACGGCGCCTCGTGGGACCAGGCCCGGCCCGTGCTGGTGGCGACACTCGTGTTCGCGCCGCTGCTCCTGCTCCTCTCCCGCGACCTGGGACTGCTCCGCCTGGGCGACGACACCGCCTCCGCCCTGGGGGTGCGCACGGAACGGACGCGCATCGCGCTCATCATCGCCGCGGTCGCCCTCATCGCGTTCGCCACCGCCGCGGCCGGGCCGATCGCGTTCGTCGCGTTCCTCGCCGGTCCGATCGCCGCCCGACTCGTGGGCCCGCACGGCTCGCCGCTCGTCCCGGCCGCGCTGGTGGGCGTGGTGCTGGTGCTGGCCGCGGACCTGGTGGGCCAGTTCGCCTTTGGCGCCCGCTACCCGGTGGGCGTCGTCACCGGCGTCCTGGGCGCGCCGTATCTCATCTATCTCATCGCCCGCACCAACCGCACCGGAGGCTCACTGTGACCGCCGACCACACCCTCGAGGCCACCGGGCTGGACCTGTCCTACGGCGACCGCGCGGTCATCCGCGGACTGGACCTGGTCGTGCCGCCCGGGCGCATCACCGCGATCGTCGGCGCCAACGCGTGCGGCAAGTCCACGCTGCTGCGCTCGATGTCGCGGCTGCTCAGGCCCCACGGCGGGCAGGTGCTCCTCGACGGCGCCCAGGTGCACCGCATGCCCGCCAAGAAACTCGCCCGCACGCTGGGACTGCTGCCCCAGTCCCCCATCGCGCCGGAGGGCATCACGGTGTCCGACCTGGTGGGGCGCGGGCGGAACCCGCACCAGGGGATCATGTCGCGGTGGTCCCGCGACGACGACGAAGCCGTGGCCGCGGCACTCGAGGCGACCGGCACCCTCGAACTGGCCGACCGACCGGTCGACGAGCTGTCGGGCGGTCAGCGGCAGCGCGTGTGGATCGCCATGGCGCTGGCGCAGAACACCGACCTGCTGCTGCTCGACGAGCCCACCACGTTCCTCGACGTGGCGCACCAGGTGGAGGTGCTCGACCTGCTCGTGGACCTCAACCGGGACCGCGGCACCACGATCGTCATGGTGCTGCACGACCTCAACCTGGCCGCCCGCTACGCCGACCACCTGGTGGCGATCGCCGGCGGCACCGTCCACTGCTGCGGCGCCTCCGACGACGTGCTCACGCCCGAGATGGTCCGCGCGGTGTTCGGCCTGGACGCCGTGGTGATCACCGACCCCACCTCCGGCCGGCCGCTCATGCTGCCGCTGGGCCGACACGGCGTGCGGGAGGGCGCGCTCGCGGCCGCGACCGACGAGGCTCCGGCGCGGGCGGACGCGGCTCCGGCGCGGGCAGACGCGGCGACGGGGCAGGCAGACGCGTTGGCGGCGCGGGCGGACGCGGCGGCGGCCCGGGAGGCCTGAACCCCGGGCCCCGGCTCTCGTCCGGGCGGGCGCTATCGACAGAGAGCCAGCGCGAGTGCCGCCGGATACGCTGCCCCTTCGCCGTGCGCTGGCGGAATGCACGCTCCGACCGGGCTTATGCTGGCGGGATGGACCATTCTCGCAGCGCAGGCCGATGGGGCAGCGCATCCGGGCGGTGGTGTGATGCCGGAATGCCCGCCCGCGGCCCCACATCGAACTTTGGTGTAGCTACTGCGAGAAAACTCCCGCCGAAGCGCAATAGCTACACCAAAAAACAGGCCCCGTCAGGACCCGATGCCGAACCTCGCCGCGAGGTAGGGCAGCCACCCCATGCACTCCGGGGTCAGGGCCATGCAGGCCGCCTCCCCCGGCCCGGGGCCGAAGATGAAGCGCAGCGGATTCTCGAGCGAACCGGTGGGGATCATGATCTCTCTCCTGGGGATCGGGACTGATCTACCCTTCCGGGATATCAGATGTGTGGGCGGACGCGCGAGTGCGGGAACAGGACTCGCTGGGCCCCGGAGGGAGACCGCGTGGAGTTCCAGGAGACCATCGAGGCCGTGGGCGAGGTGATCGACGCCCTCGGGGTAGCGGCGATCGTGATCGGCATCCTCACCACCACGCTCATCGCGGCATGGCGTCTCACCACCCGGCAGCCGGACGTCTATCACCAGTTCCGCCGCTACCTGGGCAGGTCGATCCTGCTGGGTCTGGAGATCCTGGTGGCCGCCGACATCATCAAGACCGTCGCGGTGGCCCCGACCCTGGAGAGCGTGGCGGTGCTGGCGGCGATCGTCGTGATCCGGACGTTCCTCAGCTGGTCGCTGGAGCTGGAGATCTCCGGCCGCTGGCCGTGGCAGAAGCCGCCGCACGACCCTCAGGTCGACCAGGGTATGACGCGGGACGCCACGCCCACGCCGGCCGACTGAACCATCCGCCGTGGACCCGGCGCCGAACCCCGGGCATGCACACCGAACCCCCACCGGACGAGTCGCCCGCGGAATCGCCGCAGCGATGGACGCTCCCCCGGCGCGGCGACTACGCCCGCGACGCGACGCTCTGGTGGGACGACTGGGTGCCGGTCGCCACCACGGGGTGGGGTGCGGTGTTCGTCATCGCGCCGCTGCTGGCGACCGGGTTCGTCCTCCGGGCTACCCGCGCGCTGCGGCGCCCGGGCCGGACCCCCGCGCGGCCAGACGCCACAGGATCGTCCGCTCCCTAGCGCGGGCGGCGTGGAGCGGGTCGGCGCTGTCGGCCGCGCGGGAGTGCCGCGGGGTGGTCTCGTGCGTGCCGACCACGGTCAGTCCCGCGTCGGCGATGCGCGCGAGCAGCTCGTCGCGGGTGCGCAGACCCAGGTGTTCGGCGAGGTCGGACAGGATGAGCCACCCCTGCCCGTTCGGCGTGAGGTGCTCCGGCAGCTCGGCGAGGAAGCGGTGGAGCAGGTCGGAGTCCGGGTCGTAGATCCCCTGCTCCAGCGCCGAGGTCGGCCGGCCGGGGATCCAGGGTGGATTGCACACCACGACGTCGGCCCGCCCGGTGTGGTAGCCCACCTCGTCGTCGTCGCCCCCGGGCCACAGGTCGCCGCGCGTCACGGTGACCCGGTCCTCCAGCCCGAGTCGCCGCACGTTGTCCCGCGCGCACTCCACGGCGCGCGGGTTGATGTCGGACGCCACCACAGCGCGCGCCCCACGCCCGGCCAGCACCGCGGCGAGCACCCCGGTGCCGGTGCCGATGTCCCACACGACCGGCTGGTCGACGCCGTCGGGCCACGGCGCGTCGGCGATGAGGTCGATGTACTCGTCGCGGGTGGGGGCGAACACGCCGTAGGCGGGGTGGATGCGCGCGCCCAGGGCGGCGATCTCGATTCCGCTGCGGTGCCACTCGTACGCGCTGATCACGCCAAGCAGCTCGGGTAGCGAGACCAGCGTCTCCCCGCCCGGCGCCTCGCCGGCCCCGCCGCCGCCCGGCGCCTCGCCGGCCCCGTCTGCGGGCGGACCGTAGGCGTGCTCGCAGGCGTCACGCACGTCGGGCGCGCGCCGCAGGCTGATCGAGTAATCGGGGTCGAGCGGGACGAGGATCCCGCCCAGGATGGTCGCCCGCTCGGCGCGGGACCTGCGGTTGGCGCGGAAGATCTCGCCGGGGTCGGGGCTCCTCGGCGCCCGCGACGCGCGCCTGCCCAGTCGCCGGTCGAGCGCCCGCATGAGCTGCCGGGCGTTGTGGAAGTCGCTCCGCCACAACAGCGCCGTGCCCGATCGGATCATCTTGAGGGCCTTGTCCGCGGCGATGTCGTCGTGGATCACCACGATGCGCCGGGGTGCGGGGGCGCCGTTCTCCGAGCGCCAGCCCGCGGTGCGGACGGTGTCGTTCTCGCGCCACTGGACGGTCGTCGTGGTGTGGCCGGCGGCGGGGTGAGAGGGCACGGGGCCATTGTCTCAGGCGGTGAGCACGGTGGCCGACCCACGACCCTGCGATACCCTTCCCACTCTCAACTTATAGCTGGTGGGGGGCCTTGCGGCAAGACCCCCTCGGGGGCGCACACTGGCGCGATGCCACGCCCTGCCACCAGCGTCTTCGCCCTTCCCGACCGCCTGTCCCACAAGTCCGCTCCGGCGCTCATCGCGGCCGACGAGCGCCACTTCGCCGCCGTCGCCGACTGTCTCGCGCACAAGGTCGCCGACCTCACCGCCCGCCTGGAGTCGCGCCGCCGCGATCCGGCCGGCCGGGGCGCGCAGACGATCGAGCGCGACACCGACATTCGCCGGCTCGTCGCCGAGCTCGCCACCCTGCGCCGCTTCGGCCTCGACCTGTGCATCGGGCACTACGCCACCGCCCGGGCGCGGTCGACCGGCGCCGGGAGCGAGACGGTGTACGTGGGGCGGATCGGCCTGACCGGACCGGACGGCACCGCCCTGCTGGTGGACTGGCGCACCCCGGCCGCCGAACCGTTCTTCGCCGCGACGCTCGCCGACCCGAGGGGCGTGGCGTATCGACGCCGGTACCGGTGGTCGGGCGGGCGCATCGTGGATTACTGGGACGAGGTTCTTGATGACGACGACGAGCTCGTCTCGCGCGTCAGTCCCGACGACACCTCCGCATTCGTCTCGAGCCTGTCCTGGGCGCGCACCGGTCGGATGCGGGACGTGCTCGCGACGATCCAGGCCGATCAGGACGCCGTCATCCGCGCGGACGCCCGGGGCGTGCTCGTGGTGGACGGCGGCCCGGGCACCGGCAAGACGGTGGTGGCCCTGCACCGGGCGGCGTACCTGTTGCACGAGCAGTCGCGTTCCGGGGTGCGGCGCGGGAACCTGCTGCTGGTCGGCCCGCACCGGCCGTACCTCGACTACGTGGCCGACGTGCTGCCGGCGCTCGGCGAGCACGGGGTGCAGACGGCGACGGTGGCCGATCTGGCGGTGGCCGCGCTCGGCGACGCGGCCGATGACCTGCTCGGCGGCACGGCTGGCATGCTGCCCGAGGAGCCCGATCCCGAGGCGGCGCGCCTCAAGGCCGACGCGCGGATGGTCGACGCGATCGAGGCCGCCGTCCGCTTCTACGAGCAGCCGCCCGAGCAGTCGCTGGTGGTGCCCACCGAATGGGCGGACCTGCGGGTGACGCCGTCCGACTGGGCCGAGGCGTTCGCCTCCGTGGAGGACGGCACCTCGCACAACGAGGCGCGGGAGCAGATCCACCAGACACTCGTAGAGATCCTGGTGGGCGGTGCGAGCGCCGACGACGACGCGGAGACCCCGCGGCGCGCCCTGCGGGCGGAGCTGGCCGCGGATCCCGGACTCCGCCGCGAGCTGTCGCGCGCGTGGCCGGTGATCGACGCGGGCGATCTCGTGGGGGACCTGTGGACCGTGCCCGCGTACCTGCGGCTGTGCGCGCCGTGGCTCACCACCGAGCAGCTCCGGCTCCTGCAGCGGTCCGACCCGCGCGCCTGGACCGGCGCCGACCTGCCCCTGCTGGACGCGGCCCGCCACAGGCTGGGCGACGCCGACCGCGCGCGCCGGTCACAGCGCCGGCGGGCCGAGCGGGCCGCCGAGCTCGAGCGGAGACGGCGGGTGATCGACGAGGTGATCGCCGCGGACGACGACCCCGAGGGCGTCGCCCCGATGCTCCGTCACGCCGATCTGCAGGAGGCGCTGCTCGACCCGTCGACCGACCGCGACGACCCCGCCGCGGGCGCTGCCCGGCTGACGGGCCCGTTCGGACACGTCATCGTGGACGAGGCCCAGGAACTCACGGACGCGCAGTGGCGGATGATCCTGCGCCGGTGCCCGTCGGGCAGTCTCACGGTGGTCGGCGACCGGGCGCAGTCGCGTCTGGACTTCGCCGAGACCTGGCCGCAGCGTCTGGAGCGGATCGGCCTGCCGTCCGCCCGGATCGCCACGGTGCATCTGAGCATCAACTACCGCACGCCGGCGGAGATCATGGAGGCCGCCGCCCCGGTGATCAGGGCGGTCCGCCCCGACGCCAACGTCCCGGAGTCGGTGCGCCGGAGCGGGCTGCCCGTCGGGCGTGGCCGGGTCGAGGACCTGCAGGGGGTTCTCGAGGACTGGCTCGCCGCCCACCCCGAGGGCGTCGCGTGCGTCATCCACGCGGACGGCTCCCCTCTCGCGCTACCGACCGACTCGGACCGCGTCCGCGCGCTGACCCCGTCGGAGGCTAAGGGGCTGGAGTTCGATCTCGTCGTCGTCGTCGACCCCGGGTCCTTCGGCGGGGGTGACGGCGACCCGGACGGCGCCGACCGCGGCGTCACCGGGGCCGTCGACCGCTACGTGGCCATGACCCGGGCGACCCGGCAGTTGATCGAGCTGTGGCGCTAGCGGGCGTCGCGGGTGTCGGGATCTCTCACCGCGCCGGCGGGGCGATGGTGATAGGCGCGCCGAGGTCGTAGTACTTCTGCGAGTTGATCGCGCTCTGCCCCATGACGGTCATCGAGGCCTGGGACCCGACGGGGACCCAGTCGTCGCCGTACCACAGGATGTACTCGGCGACCGGGATCTCGTTCCACACGAACGGCCCGTCGCTGACGATCTTGAAGGACTCGACCGTGCTGCCGTCCGGGAGCGAGACCTGATCGCGGGCCTGCTGCACCGTCCAATTCGGCTGGGCCGCCACCAGGGAGGCCGT
The DNA here is from genome assembly GCF_032248695.1 of Dietzia sp. CH92. NCBI lineage: Bacteria > Bacillati > Actinomycetota > Actinomycetes > Mycobacteriales > Dietziaceae > Dietzia > Dietzia sp. CH92. Next base: position 716,436 of record NZ_JAVHXC010000001.1, read on the forward strand.
CTGGGCGGGATCGGAGAAGACGCGATACAGGGCCGCCGCCACGCCGGCCATCTGTTCCTCGGGGTCCGCGGACTCCGTGTCGCCCTTGACGGGGCCGGATCCGGTGTCGACCCACATGACCCCGTCGACGAAGGTCAGCGAGATCGGGCCGTCGGGCCCCGTGAACTCGCCGCGGAAGCTGTAGTCGGGATCGTAGGTGAAGTCGACCTCGCCGTAAGGATCGCCGATCGCCTGCATCGTCCCGGAACCGAAACTCGCCAGGGCCTGCGAAACGCAGTCGCCCAATCCGGTGCCGTCGAGGACGGAGCCGGGCGCCAACGTCAGTGCCGCGCACGAGGCGGGGACCTCGCGTCCCTCCCCCGGTCCGCCGGGGCCGCCCGGGTCCGCGGGCGAGGTGGTCGAGGAACCCTCGGCGAGGGACCCGGTCGAGCCGAGCGCCTCGGCCTCCGCGTCCTGGCCGGACGCGCACGCACCGAGCGCCAGTCCCATACACACCGCAGCGGCGGCCCCGCCCAGTCGTCGGCGAGCAGAAGTCACGATGTTCTCCAGAGAGTCCCGGGGCCGGCACGGCGCCGGCGAGTCGAGAAAAAATCTATCCCGTACTGACCGCCCACTCTCGACAGATGTCTATTTTTCCCTGTGGCCCTGGTCACCGGGAGCGGCGCGGTCGGCTCGTCCGATCGCCCCGTCCGAGCACTGGCCCACCCCGCACATCGGGAGCACACTGGGGCGATGAAGCGTCCCGAAGCCCGGGTCCGGCCGCCGACCCCCCGCCGCGCCCCGCCCGGTCGCGCGGGCGGCCGCGGCGCGGGACTCATGACCCTGGGGGCCCTGGGCGTGGTGTCCGGGGACATCGGCACGAGCCCGCTGTACGCGCTGCACACCGCGTTCAGCATGCGCCACAACGCCGTGGCGGTGACGCCGGACAACGTGTACGGGATCATCTCCATGGTCCTGTGGACCCTCACCGCGATCGTCACGGTCAAGTACGTGGTCTTCGTGATCCGGGCGGACAACGACGGCCAGGGAGGCATCCTCGCACTGGTCGCGTTGCTGCACCGCCGCCTGGACGGCCGGCGCACGACCTGGGTCGTCACCGTCCTGGGCATCCTCGGGGCCGCCTTGTTCTTCGGCGACGCCGTGATCACCCCGGCGATCTCCGTTCTCAGTGCGGTGGAGGGCCTGACAGTGGTCAACCCGGGGCTGGCCGGGATCATCGTCCCGGTGGCGGTGGCGATGCTGGCCCTGCTGTTCCTCGTCCAGCCCGTCGGCACCGTCCGGGTCTCGTGGTTGTTCGGCCCCGTCATGCTGGTGTGGTTCGCGGTGCTCGCCGTGCTCGGCGTCCCCCAGATCCTCGCGCACCCGACGATCCTGGTGAGCCTGTCGCCGACGTGGGCACTCGAACTGCTGATCCGCCACCCGTTCCAGGCGTTCGTGCTGCTCGGTGCCGTGGTGCTCACGGTCACCGGCGCCGAGGCCCTCTACGCCGATCTCGGGCACTTCTCCGCGTCGGCCATCCGCCGGGCCTGGTTCTGGGTGGTCCTGCCGGCCCTCGCGCTGGTGTACCTCGGCCAGGGGGCGCTCGTCATCTCCCGCCCGGACACCGTCGGCAATCCCATGTTCCATCTCGCTCCGGACGCGCTGCAGGTGCCCCTGGTCGTGCTCGCCACGGCCGCGACGATCATCGCCTCGCAGGCCGTGATCTCCGGGGCGTTCTCCCTCGCCCGCCAGGCGATGCGCCTCTCGCTGCTGCCACGGCTGACCGTGCGGTACACCTCACGCGACCAGGAGGGGCAGGTCTACGTCCCGGCGCTGAACTGGCTGCTGTTCGTCACCGTGCTGGCGCTGGTCGTGATGTTCGGTTCCTCCGAGTCCCTGGCCAGCGCGTACGGATTCGCGGTGACCGGCACGCTGGTCCTGGAGTCGGTCCTGTTCCTGCTGTTCGCCGTCGCCGTGTGGCACTGGGGCTGGCCGGCGGTGGTGGGCTACGCGGCGACCATCGGGACGCTCGAGATGCTGCTGCTCGCGGCCAATGCCACCAAGATCCTCGACGGCGGCTGGCTGCCGGTCCTGCTCGCCGCCGCCGTGGTGCTGGTGATGGTGACCTGGCGGCGCGGCAGCTCGACGGTCGCGGCGGCGCGCCGCGAGCGGGAGGGGCCACTCGAGGACTTCCTCAACACGCTCGGCGACACGCCCGTGCGCCACGGCCCCGGGGTGGCCGTGTTCCCGCACGCCGATCCGCTCACCACCCCGCTGGCCCTGGTCAGTTGCGTCACGGATCTGCGGATCTTCCCCGATGTGGTCGTGGTGGTCCGGCTGGAACACTGCAACGTCCCACGCGTCCGCCCGGAGCGGAAGTACCGGTGCGAGGACCTCGACTCGTCGCTCGGCGTGCTGCGCCGCGTCACGATCCTCGTGGGGTTCGCCGACGACCAGGACATCCCCGGGAACCTCCGGCGGGCGGCGGAACGGCTCGACGATCTGGACCTCGACCCCGACGAGGCGACGTACTTCCTCTCGGTGCTGACCCTGCGGCCGTCGAGGGCCCCCCGGTTCCGACACTGGCGTGCGCGGCTGTTCCTCGCGATGGAGAGGAACCAGGCCAACAGGACCGAGGCGTTCCACCTCCCGCCGCAGCGGACGGTGGTCCTGGGCGAGGAGCTGCACATCTGAAGACCTCCGCGAGGGTTCCGGTCGCGTTCCCCCGGTTCTACGATGGAACCGAGTCATTGGAGCTCACCATGAGTGCAACGCAGGCCGAACTCTGGAGCGGTCCCGTCGGACGGTCCTGGGTGCGCAACGCGCGCATGTACGACACGATCCTCGAACCGCTGGGCCGGGCCGCGCTCGACCGCCTCGAACCGTCCCCGGGTCACCGCGTGCTGGACATCGGCTGCGGAACCGGCGCCACGACGCTGGAGATCGGGCGTCGGGTGCGCCCCGGCGGAACGGTGGTCGGCGTGGACGTGTCCCGCCCGATGATCGAGTTCGCACAGGCCAGGGCGGCGGACGAGGCGGACGCCGACAACGTCGAGTTCGCCCGGCTCGACGTGGAGAGCGATCCACTCCCCGGCCCGTTCGACGCGGCGTTCTCCCGCATGGGCGTGATGTTCTTCGAGGGCCCCGTGGCGGGGTTCTCCGCCATCGCGTCCGCGCTGAGGACCGGTGGGCGGTTCGCGTTCGTCTGCTACGCCGCACCGGCCGCGAACCCCTTCATCACGGTCCCCACGGGCGCAGCGCTCGCCCGGCTCGGCGGGCCACCGCCACCGCCTCCCGGCGGGCCGGGGCCGTTCGCCCTGGCCGACCCCGGGTACGTGCACAGCCTGCTGGAGTCGGCCGGGTTCGAATCCGTCTCGGTGAGCCCCGGGCCTGACGAGGTGATCCTGGGCCCCGTCGAGGACCTCGACGACATCGCGCGCCAGGCCCTCGAGCAGAACCCTCAGGCCATGATGGCGATGACGGCGAACCCCGGGGCCCGCGAGGACGCGGTCGCCGCCGCGGCCGCGGCGCTCGGCGACCACGTCACGGACGGCGAGGTCCGGATGGGCGCGAAGACCTGGGTCGTGGAGGCGCGCTCACCCCGGTCAACCTGACGTGACGCTCCAGGGCGAGGTTCCGCCGCTGTCCGGCTAGCTCCCGGAAGCGGCGTCGCTGATCGCCGACAGCGCAGCACGCAGCCGCACGTCGGCATCGTCGGCGACTTCCCGCACCTGCGGACTGCCGCTGAGCTGGACCATGGTCTGCGGGTCGATGGCCTCGATGGTCGTCTGCTCGGCGTCCTTTCCGCGGCGCACCACGACGTTGCACGGCAGCAGGGCGCCGAGCTCCGGTTCGGCGGCCAACGCCTTGCTGGCCAGGCCGGGATTGCACGCTCCGAGGATCGTGTAGGCGCCCACCGCGTCCGCGGCCTCGTCACCCAGCTTGGCGGCGAACGTCGCGTTGACGTCGATCTCGGTGAGAATGCCGAAGCCCTGCTCCGCCAGAGCGGCGCGCGTGCGCTCCATGGCCTGCTCGTAGGGCATGTCGACAGTAACGGTGCGGGTGTAGGTCATGACCGACTCCTTCGATATCTCTTCGACGGCGTTGAGGTGTCCCCGGCCTGTGCGCAGGGCTGCGGCGGGTCAGGCCAAGGAGAGGAACAGCTTCTCCAGCTCCTTCTTGTCCAGGGCCTCGTCGGGGTTCGTCAAGCACTGCTCGAGGCCGCTGGCGATGATCGCGAACCCCGCCCGATCCAGAGCCTTGGACACCGCCGAGAGCTGGGTGACGACGTCCTTGCAATCGCGACCGTCCTCGATCATGCGCACGACGGCGGCGAGCTGGCCCTGGGCGCGCTTGAGGCGGTTGAGTGTCGGCGTCAGTTCGACTGTGTCGAGTTGCATCGGGCCCCCTGTAATCGGCGAGAAGTCACCACAGTCTATACCCCCTGGGGTGTCCCGCTCCAGTCCCTGCACGTAGCTCGCCACCCCCCTGCCTCCTGCTCGACGCATACCCCCCGGGGCATGTTGCGCATACCCCCCGGGGTATATATGTTCGGGGAACACCCCGAGACCGGGACCCCGATCGACAAGGAGAGCACCGTGCTTCTCGAGCGCATCTACGACGAGGACCTCGCCCAGGCCGGGTACGTCATCGGCTGCCAGGCGAAGAACGAGGCGATGGTGGTGGACGCCCGCCGCGACATCCGCGAGTACCTGGAACTGGCCGACCGCCACGGCATGACGATCACCACCGTCACCGAGACCCACATCCACGCCGACTACCTGTCCGGCACCCGCGAGCTGGCGGAGGCGACCGGGGCGACCATCTACGTGTCCGGCGAGGGCGGCGACGACTGGCAGTACGGCTTCGAGGCCGAGCGCCTGCACCACGGTGACCAGCTCACGCTGGGCAACATCACCGTCGAGGCCGTCCACACCCCGGGCCACACTCCCGAGCACCTGTCGTTCCTCGTCACCGACGGAGCGTTCGCCGACTCCCCCGGTTACATGCTCACCGGCGACTTCGTCTTCGCCGGCGACCTCGGCCGACCGGACCTGCTCGACGAGGCCGCCGGTGGAGTCGACACCCGATTCGAGGGCGCCTCACAGATCTTCCGCAGCCTCAAGGAGTCCTTCGTCTCGCTGCCGGACCACGTCCAGGTGTTCCCGGGTCACGGTTCGGGCAGCGCGTGCGGCAAGGCCCTCGGCGCGCTCCCCTCGACCAGCGTCGGCTACGAGCGCCGGTTCGCCTGGTGGGCCGACTACGTCGAGCGCGACGACGAGCAGGGCTTCATCGACGAGATGCTCGACGGACAACCTGACGCGCACGCCTACTTCGGCCGCATGAAGCGGCAGAACAAGGAGGGCCCGGCGATCCTCGGAACACTGGCACCCCTCCGCCGGTTCGGCACCGGAGAACTGGCCGAGGCGCTCGAGAAGAACGACCTCGTCGTCGTCGACACCCGCGACCAGGACGAGGTCCACGCCGGCACCGTCCCCGGGGCGCTCAACATCCCGGGCGTCGACAAGGCCGCGTCGTACGGCGCGTGGGTCTACGACCCCGAGCGCGAGGACACCCCCCTGGTCGTCCTCGCCGAGGACGAGGAGACCGCCGAGCGGTACCGCGACCACATGATCCGGGTCGGCATCGACACCGTCACCGGCTACACCACCAGCTTCGACGGGCTGCCGATGACGACCCCCGAGATGATCGGGCCCGACGACCTCGCCACATTCGACGCGGCGATGGTGCTGGACGTGCGCAACAAGACCGAGCACGCGGACGGCCACATCCCGGGCTCCGAGCAGCTCAGCGGCGGCCGCGTCCTGTGGAACCTCGACCGGCTCCCGACCGACGGGCCGATCGTCACCTACTGCCAGAGCGGAGTCCGCAACTCGGTGACGGCCAGCGCCCTGCGGCGAGCTGGCTACCGGGTCGTCGAACTCGAGGGCAGCTACAGCGCCTGGTCCGAGCGCAACCTCGCCGCCGTCTGACCACACCCACTCACCTCATCCGAAAGGTCTGAACCACCCGTGTCCTCCACTCCCGCCAGCAACCCGACCATGACTCCCGCCGACCTCCGCGACGCGATGAGCAGTGACACCCCGCCCACCGTGGTCGACGTACGTTCCGGCGCCGAGTACGCCTCGGTCCACATCCGCGGCTCCTACAACGTTCCGCTGCCGCTGCTCGCCGAGCACGGCGAGGAGTTCGCCTCGCGGCTCCCCGGCCAGGTCGTCCTCATCTGCCAGTCCGGCAACCGCGCCCGCCGGGCATGCGAGCGGCTCAGCGCCGCGGGCGTCGACCGCGACTCGGTGACCGTGCTCGACGGCGGGATCGCCGGCTACGAGTCCGCCGGCGGCGAGGTCGTCCGCGGCAAGGGCGTCTGGGCGATGGATCGGCAGGTCCGCATGGCCGCCGGCTCGCTGGTCCTGGTCGGCGTCACCGCCTCGAAGCTCATGTCCCCGAAGTTCGCCTACCTCGCCGGCGCGATCGGTGCGGGGCTGACCTACTCCGCCGCGAGCAACTCGTGCGCCATGGCCGCCGCGCTGTCCAAGATGCCGTGGAACCGTTCCGCCGACGAGCCCGAGCTCGGCACCGTCCTGAACTCGCTGCCGACCCGTTCCTGACCCGCCACCCCACCCGCGACCCCGGCGCCCACGCCGGAGAAAGGCACCCTCCATGGAGATCACCACGATCGTCGTCGTGGCCCTGGCCGTCCTGGTCGGCCTGTCCCTGGGACTTCTCGGCGGGGGCGGATCCATCCTCGTGGTCCCCCTGCTCACCTACATCGGTGGGCTCGACCCCCGCGAGGCCATCGCGACCTCACTGTTCGTCGTTGGCGCCACCTCGCTGGTCAGCCTCATCGGCCACGCCCGCAAGGGCAACGTCCAGTGGCGCACGGGCCTGATCTTCGGCGCGGCCGGGATGGTCGGCGCGTTCCTCGGCGGTCTGGCCGGTGGCTACATCCCCGGCACCCTCCTCATGATCGCCTTCGCGCTCATGATGATCGCCACCGCGGGCGCGATGATCAAGGGACGCAAGGACCGTGACGGGCAGAGCCAGACACACCACCACCCGCTCTGGCGGATCCTCCTGGACGGACTCGTCGTGGGCGCCGCGACCGGCCTCGTCGGCGCGGGCGGCGGCTTCCTCGTCGTGCCGGCCCTCGTCCTCCTGGCGGGACTGCCCATGACGGCCGCGGTGGGCACGTCTCTGCTCGTCATCGCGATGAAGTCCTTCGCGGGACTCGGCGGCTACCTCACGTCGGTCAGCCTCGACTGGCCGCTCGTCGCCGCCGTCACCCTCGCCGCCATCGCCGGCTCCTTCGTCGGCATCCGGCTCACCTCCGTCGTGCCGGAGCGGGCGCTGCGCAAGGGCTTCGGGGCCTTCGTCCTGCTCATGGGCGCGTTCGTCCTGTCGCAGGAGCTGCCGTTCCCCGCCGGGCCGATCATCCTCGGCGTCGTCGTGGTCCTGGCCTCGACCGCGGCGGTGTGCCTGCTCGGATTCAAGGACCGTTGCACGATGAGCAGGCCTGCGGATCGCCAAAGGGGCCAAGCGGTTTTGGCCTGACCCGCCGTAACCACGAAGACCGCCCGGTTCGCCGGGCGGTCTTCGGTCGTTCAGGGCCGGTCATCGCCCCTTTGCTGCGACGAACGTGTCGAAGTCGAAGGGCTCCGGAGTTCCGCTTGCTTCTCCGTTAGCGAGTGCGCTCCACAGTGAGGCCATCCGCGTCTGTTGGTCTTCGAGTAGTCGTAGGCCGGCCTTTACGACCTCGCTGGCGGACCGGTATCGACCCGAGCCGACCTCTCTCGCGGCGCAGTCCGCGCCCCGGCATCGATCAGCCGACCGCCGCGACCTTCCACGCCGAGTGGATGGCGCCGTGGATGTAGCCCACCTCGCCGGCGTCGCCCACGACCTCGCAGTCGATGCCCGCGGCGCGCAGCTCGTCGGCCAGCGGCGCGGCGGCCATGGTGCCGTCGGCGTAGATCACCATGTCGGCCGCAGCAAACCTGGCGTTGCCCTTGGCGTCGGTCCACTCCACGCCCTGCTCGGTGATGCGGGTGACGGACACGCGGCGCTGGATGTCCACCCCGTGCTCCTTGGCGTGCCGCACGGCGGTCCAGCGGCGCGGCATGGCCAGCGGCAGGCCGAGCTGCTGCGACTCGTGCAGCAGGGTCACGCGTCGCCCGCGCTCGGCGAGGAACTCGGCCAGCTCCAGGCCCACCAGGGATCCGCCGATCACCACGACGTTCTTGCCCATCGGCAGCGCGATCTTGGTGAGGTTGCGGATCCACGCCGGCCGCTTGGTGATGGTCGACAGCTTGCCGAGTCGTCCGGCCAGCCGCAGGAAGAACCCGGCCTCGTCGGCGGTGGCGGTGCCGAGCATGGTGTTGCGTAGCGAGTCGCCGGTGTGCACGTGCGGCAGGTCGCCGCCGGGGATGGTCGGGGCGGGACGCTTGGCGCCGGTCGCCACGATCACCCGGTCGGCGCCGAGCGACCGGATGGTCTCGACCGTCGCCTCGGTATTTAGCCGCACGTCGATTCCGAGCCGCGTGGTCTCGTGATCGAAGAACCGGATCAGCGGCTCGTTGTCGGGGGTGGTGAGGGTGGAGAACCACATGGTGCCGCCCAGCCGGTCTGCCTTGTCCAGCACGGTGACGCGGTGTCCGCGCTCGGTGAGCACGAGCGCCGACTCGAGCCCGGCGGGTCCGGCGCCCACCACCACGACGTGCTCGCGCGTGGGCGCGGGCGTGAGCGGCAGGAGCGTCTCGTTGCCCAGCGCCGGGTTCACGGCACAGAAGGGGGTGTCGTCGAAGAAGTTCTCGGCCACGCAGAGGTAGCAGTTGATGCAGGGCCGGACCTCGGCCCGGCGTCCGGTGGCCAGCTTGTTGGGCAGGTTCGGATCGGCGAGCAGCTGGCGGCCCATGGCGGCGAAGTCGATCTTGTCGTCGTCGAGCGCCTTCTCCGCCACCTCGGGCAGCATGCGGCCCACGGCGATCACCGGCACCGACACGGCGTTCTTTATGGCCGCGGCGTTGTCCAGGTACGCGCCGACGCGATCCGGCAGGGGTCCGTCGGTGAAGTTGTCGAAGGGGTTGCGGCCCCAGCCGGTGACGTGGATGGCGTCGGCGCCGGCCTTCTCGAACAGCTGCGAGGCCAGGATCGCCTCGTCCAGCTCGAGCCCGCCCTCCTGGCCGTACTCCTCGCCGGAGACGCGCACGATCACCGCGAGCGTCTCCCCCACGCGCTCCTTGACGGCGGTGATGACCTCACACGCCAGCCGCGCCCGGTTGATCAGCGATCCGCCGTAGGAGTCGGTGCGCTGGTTGTCGCGCTTGTTGAGGAACACGCCGAGGATGTAGCCGTGCGCGACGTGGATCTCGATCGCGTCGGCGCCGGCCTTGGCGATGCGCTCGGCCGCGTCGGCCCAGGTGCTGATGAGCCAGGCGATGTCCTCGGAGTCCATCTCCTTGTAGACCATCTGCTTGCCGCCGGTGGCGGCGCCCATCTTGCCGAGCTCCTCGGGGGTGCTGTCGGCGAGAGCGGACATGTCGTAGCTGTAGTCCGGCTCGTTAGGGGCGATCACCGGGCGGTCGTTGGCCACGTCCACGCGCGCGACCTTGCCGTGGTGGGTGGACTGCACGCAGAGCTTCGAGCCGGCGGCGTGCACGGCGTCGGCGAGGGCCTTGAGGCCGGGGATGTACTTGTCGTCGGACAGACCCGGCTCCTTGAGCGAGGCGGCGCCGACGGGGAACGCGATCGCGCACGCGCCGGTGATGATGAGCCCGGCGCCGCCCTTGGCGCGGGCGACGTAGTGGTCGATCTCCGACTGCTCGATCTCACCGTCCTCGGAGACGTTCATGTCCATGGCCGGCAGGACGATGCGGTTGGGGGTCTCCATGGGGCCGATCCGGCCCGGCGAGGTGAGACGGGGGAAAGAGGTGCGGGTAGTCACGTCAGTGAGAATACGCCGGTGTTGACGGTTGTCAGAACTTTGGCGGGATTCTGAGTGGGAAGAGTCGCCACGCCGCGCGGGGGACGTGCTATGGGCGACGACGACGAGGTGGTCGGACGCGGGCCGGTGGACGATGGCCGGGTCGCGCCGATCGTGCCGATCAGCAGTTCGAGGGAACCGATGGCGCTGCTCATGGACGCGGCCGAGCCAGATGAGTCGGGGTGCCTGAGCAACGGCTGCCCATCTGGACGCCTCCCCCGTACGGCCGGTGTCGCACACTCGGCGCCGATGCCCACCGACCCCGAACCGCAACCGCGGGGATGTCACGTGACGTTGGGCGCCGGCTCTCGCACCGCAGCGGCGGTGTGGGGGTGTAAATGGCGGGAACCCCGAACCGTGGGGTTCGGGGTTCCGGCTGTGTGAAGTTGTGTTCGGCGGTGTCCTACTCTCCCACACCCTCGCGAGTGCAGTACCATCGGCGCTGGCAGGCTTAGCTTCCGGGTTCGGAATGGGACCGGGCGTTTCCCTGCCGCTATGGC